>JAXLWJ010000012.1:0-118401 GCA_046328535.1 Anaerolineae bacterium | reverse complement strand
GTCGCTGTCAAGCTGGCGTCGTCGCACCCCCACAAGAGCGCCGTGGACGGCGTGCAGCTCAATGTGCCGTCGGGGGCGGGCGTCCAGCGCGCCTTCCGCACCATCATGGATGGCATCGCTCGCCACGACGGGGCGGAGAGTCACGAAGGCGTGATGGTGCAGCCGATGGTCAGGGACGCCGTGGAGCTGCGCATCAGCGTCACCGAGGACCCGAAATTTGGCCCCATCATCACGTTTGGCCTGGGCGGTGAGAATGTGGAGCTTCTGGAGGAGTGCTGCTCGGCTGTCACGCCGCTGACGAGCCGCGACGCCGTGGAGCTTGTGCAAGGGATGCGCGGCTATCCACTGCTGGCCGGCGCCGAGGGGCGGGACGCCACAGATGTGGATACGATTACCGACCTTCTGTTGCGCGTATCCATGCTCGTCGAGGGCATACCGGAGATCGCGGAGATTGACCTCAATCCGGTCTTCGCTCGACCCGGCGACGGGGGCGTCTGGATCGGCGACGCGCGGGTGAAAGTCGCCGAGACGCCCTGACATCGCTACTCAGTAAATCAGCCAAAGGGGTGAGCTATGTCCGCGCAAGTGAAGGAAGCCGCGACTCGCCGCTACATCTACCAGGGCGACCCGCTGCTCGCCCCGCCCCCGCCCGACCTCGCGCTTATCCTCGACCGGCACAAGGGGCAGCCCGACGCCCTCATCACCGTGCTTGAAGACCTCCAAGACCACTACGGCTACCTCCCCAAAGAGGCGCTGGAATACGTCTCGCGCGAGCTGGGCTTTCCGCTTAGCCGGGTCTATGGCATCGTGACGTTTTACAACCTCTTCCAGCTCAACCCGCCGGGGCGCTACGTTGTCCGCGTATGCCGCGGGACGGCGTGCCACGTCAACCGCTCCGACGACATCCTCCAGCTGATCAAGGCCAGGCTCGGCATCAAAGAGGACGAGACCACCGCGGACCACCTGTTCACCTTGCAGACGGTGGCCTGCGTTGGCGCGTGCAGCCTGGCGCCCGTCGTCGTCGTCAACGACCGCACCTACGGCCGCATGTCGCCCGACCTGGCCGAGGATGTCGTCGCAGCGCTCGCGGCCGAGGCGAAAGAGGAGGGAGCATCGTGAGCGCCACCATCCGTGTCGGCACGTCCACGTGCGGCCTGGCCGCCGGGGCAGAAGCCGTCTATTCCGCCATAGACGCCTACCTCCACCGCCGCCAGCAGCCCATCGAGCTTCAGCGCACCGGCTGCCTCGGCGCGTGCCACCGCGAGCCACTTGTTGAGATCATCAGCGAGGGCGCTGCCACGCTCTACGGCCCGGTCACGCCGGAGCGCGTTCGGCCCATCCTCGACCAGCACTTCAGCCCGGCGGCGCGCACCATCGCCTCGGATTGGGTGGTGAGCCGGCGCGACGACAAGGCCGACTACCCCTTCCTGGGTCGCCAGGTTAAGGTCACGACACCGTTGTGCGGCGTGATTGACCCCGCGTCCCTCGACGACTACCTCGCCCACAGCGGCTACCAGGCCCTTCGTCTCGCCCTCGGCATGTCGCCCGACGCGGTGATCCAGATTATCAAAGATTCGCACCTGCGGGGACGCGGCGGCGCCGGGTTCCCGGCCGGGTTGAAGTGGGCGATGACACGCCAGCAGCCCGGCGCGCTGAAATACGTCATCTGCAACGCGGACGAAGGCGACCCGGGCGCGTTCATGGACCGCACCATGATTGAGGGCGACCCCCACCGGCTCATCGAGGGCATGCTGATCGCGGCCTGGGCCATCGGCGCTACCAGGGGCTACATCTACGTGCGCGCCGAGTACCCGCTCGCGGTCAAGGCGCTGCGCCGCGCCATCGGGCAGGCCCACGAGCACGGCATGCTAGGAACAAATATCCTCGGCAGCCCCCTGAGCTTCGACATCACTATCAAGGAAGGCGCGGGCGCGTTCGTGTGCGGCGAGGAGACCGCGCTGATGCACTCCATCGAAGGTCAGCGCGGCGTGCCGCGCATGCGCCCGCCGTACCCATCGGAGCATGGCCTGTGGGGCCACCCGACGAACATCAATAACGTCGAGACCTATGCCAGCGCCCCGGCCATCCTGCTAAACGGCCCGACGTGGTTCGCCAACCTCGGCACGCCTAAGAGTGGCGGCACGAAGGCGTTCGCCCTGACCGGCGCCATCAAGAACTCCGGCCTTGTGGAAGTTCCCATCGGCATGACGTTGCGCGAGATGATCTTCGACCTCGGCGGCGGGTGCAAGGGCGGGCGGCCGTTCAAGGCCGTGCAGCTCGGCGGGCCGTCCGGCGGCTGCATTCCGGCCGCGCTGATTGACACCCGCATTGACTACGAAGACCTCAAGGCCACCGGCGCGATCATGGGCTCCGGCGGCATGGTCGTCGTAGACGACACAACCTGCATGGTGGACCTCGCCCGCTACTTCCTGACGTTCACCCAGTCAGAGTCTTGCGGCAAGTGCGTCCCCTGCCGCGTCGGTACGCGCAAGATGCTGGGCATCCTGACCCACATCACGCGCGGCGAGGCGACGGCGCGCGACATTGACAAGCTGCTCGATCTATGCCGAACCGTGAGCGCCGCATCCCTGTGCGGCCTCGGCCAGACGGCGCCGAACCCCGTTCTCACAACCCTGCGCTACTTCAGGGACGAATACATGGCGCACGTCGAGGAGGGGCGCTGCCCGGCGGGTGTCTGCCCGCTGCACGCGGCGAGCGACGGTCGAGCAAAGGCCGATGCAGCTGCGGCGCGCGTGGAGGGGGCCAGATGATCACCTTGACGATTGATGGGCGGATTATCCAGGCCGCGCCGGGCGCTACCGTGATGGAAGCGGCGCTCGCCCACGGGATTGACATCCCGCGCCTGTGCTACCACCCGGAGCTTGCGCCGTCCGGCGGCTGCCGCCTGTGCCTCATCGAAGTCGAAGGCCGACCAGCGCCGCAACCAAGCTGCGGCATGCTCTGCGCCGACGGCCTGGTGGTTCACACCCAGAGCGAGCGGCTGACGACCCTTCGCCGCGAGATCATTGACCTGTTCGTATCTGACCATCCGCTGCGCTGCGTCATCTGCGACAAGAACGGACACTGCGACCTTCAGCGCTACGCCTACCAGTATGGCATCGCCGAGTCGAGCTTCGATGTTGAATACTCGCGCCTGCTGTACCAGGACGACAACCCGTTTTTCATCCGCGACCACCAGTACTGCATCCTGTGCAGCCGCTGCGTCCGGGTGTGCGATGAGATCGTCGGAGCGAACGCCATCGAAATCGCCGGCCGCGGCTTTACCAGCCACGTCGCAACCCCCTTCGACGGCCCCCTGGTGGATTCCACCTGCGTCTTCTGCGGCAACTGCGTCCAGGTCTGCCCAACGGCGGCGCTCATGCCAGCCATGCGGGTCGGCAAAGGCCGCGAGTGGGAGATGGAGCGCGTGCGCACCGTCTGCGGCTACTGCGGCGTCGGCTGCGCCCTGGAGTACGCCGTGAAGGACGGGAGCATCGTCTACGCCCAGGGCTACCCTGCGGCGCCTGTCAACGGCGAGTTCCTGTGCGTCAAGGGGCGCTTCGGCTGGGACTACGCCAACCACCCCGACCGCCTCACCCATCCGCTCGTGCGCCGGGCGCTCCTGGACGAGCTAGGCATTGTGGCGCCGGAGCCAACAGCGGCCGGCGCGGGGGCGCCAGGGCCAAAGGCTGGCAAGCGCGGGCTTGTCCTGTCGGACGGAGCGGATTTCGTCCCGGTGGCGTGGGATACGGCCCTCGACATCGTAGCGACGAAGCTCGCCGCCACGGTCGCAGCGGATGGGCCGGACGCCGTCGCCGGGCTGGCCTCGGCCCGCTGCACCAACGAGGAGAATTACCTGTTCCAGAAGCTGATGCGGGCCACCCTGGGGACGAACAACGTGGATCACTGCGCGCGCCTGTGCCACGCCAGCTCGGTCTCCGGCCTCGGCGCGTCGTTCGGCAGCGGCGCGATGACCAACCCGATCCGCGACATCCGCGACGCCGATTGCATCCTTATCACCGGCTCCAACACCGCCGAATCGCACCCGGTCATCGGCTACGAGGTCGTGCGGGCGGCGCGGAAGGGCGCCCACGTCGTCATCATTGACCCGCGCCGCGTCCCCCTGGTAGACCACGCGACGCTGTTCCTCCAGCCTCGGCCCGGCACAGATAGCTATGTCTTCTTCGCCCTGGCCCACGTTATCTTGCGCGAAGGCTGGGCCGACCGCGACTTCATCGCCGCGCGAACCGAAGGCTTCGACGCCTTCGCCGAGAGCGTCAAGGCCTACACGCCGGAGGTCGCGGCGCTGGCCTCGGGCGTCCCAGCCGAGCTAATCGAGCGCGCCGCGCGGGTGTACGCCCTGGGTGAGCGCGCGCGGGACACCGCCCCTGCCGCAGATGGCGTCGGCCCGGCCGAATTGTCGTCCCTGCGCGGCCGCTCCACGATCCTGTACGCGATGGGCATCACCCAGCGGCGCAACGGCACCGAGCTGGTTATGACGCTGGCGAACCTGGCGCTGTTGTGCGGCCAGGTCGGCAAGCCCTCGACCGGCGTCAACCCGCTGCGCGGCCAGTCCAATGTGCAGGGCGCGTGCGACATGGGCGCACTGCCCAACTTCCTGCCCGGCTACCAGCTCGTGAGCGACGCACTGAAGCGCAAGGCCGTCGCCCAGGGGTGGGGACTGGCCGATCTGCCAGCGCAGCCGGGGCTAACCGTGGTCGAGCTGATGCACGCCGCCCTTGAAAAGCGCGTGCGGGCGATGTTCGTCATGGGCGAGAACCCCATGCTCTCCGACCCGAACCTGAGCCACGTCGAGGCGGCGCTGCGCGCCCTCGACTTCCTGGTCGTCCAGGACATCTTCCTCAGCGAGACGGCGCAGCTCGCCGACGTCGTCCTACCCGCCGCATCGCATCTCGAGAAGGACGGCACGGTCACCAACACCGAGCGCCGCGTGCAGCTCATCCATCCCGTCATTGCCGCGCCGGGCGAGGCCCGCCCCGACTGGCAAATTCTGTGCGCGCTCGCGGTCAGGCTTGAAGAAAAGCTGCGGCCAGGCGCACCGCTGACCCTCTGGGACTACCCTTCGACAGCGGCGATTATGGCCGAGATGGCGCGTGTGACGCCGATCTACGGCGGCGTGCGCCATGCGCGGCTCGTGGGCCAGGGCCTCACCTGGCCGTGTCCCACGATCGAGCATCCCGGCACGCCGGTGCTGCACACTCAGGGGTTTAGCCGCGGCCTGGGCAAGTTCGCCGCCATCGCCATTCAAGAGCCGGCCGAGCAGCCGGACGCGGAGTACCCGCTCACGCTGACGACCGGCCGCATCCTGTACCACTACCATACCGGCACGATGACCCGCCGCAGTGAGCCGCTGGCCTGGCGCGAGTCGCGTCCCTATGCCGAGATTAGCGCAGCAGACGCGGCGGCGGCGGGCATCCGCGACGGCGGCCCCCTGCTCATCACGAGCCGCCGCGGCCAGGTGCGCGCACAGGCTCGCGTCAGCGAGCGCGTCCAGCCGGGTACGATCTTCCTCTCTTTTCACTGGAAGGAAGCCCCCGCCAATGCCCTGACCCAGGATTTCAGCCTCGACCCGATAGCGAAGATTCCGGAGTTCAAGGTGTGCGCGGTGCGCATCGCAAGCCCGAAGGTCGCCGGCCACGGCCAGGCGCCCGTGGCGGCGAAGGAGGCTCCTCATGGTCGAGACCATTGACGTCAAGAAACTCTACAAAGACCTGTACAATCCGCCGTCGAAGACGCCGGTGCTCATCGAAGTTCCTCCGCTGGACTACCTGATGCTTGACGGGCAGGGCGACCCGAGCGGCGCGGCGTTCGCCGAGGCCACCCAGGCCCTCTACAGCGTCGCCTATACCCTCAAGTTCATGCTCCAGAAGGAGCTTGGCGTCAAGTACAGCGTTCCCCCGATGTCCGCCCTGTGGTGGGCCGACGAGATGACCGACTTCCTGAACGCCAGGCGCGACAACTGGAGGTGGACCGCGATGATCATGCAGCCCGTCGTCGTCGCGCCCGAGCAACTCGCCCGCGCCATCAGCGACGCGGCGCGCAAAAAGGACGTGGCAGCGGTCGCCGACGTGCGGCTTGAACGGTTCGCGGAGGGCCTGGCGGCGCAAATCATGCACCTCGGCCCCTACTCGGCGGAGCCACCGACCATCGCGCGCCTGCACGCTTTCATTCACCACCGGGGCTACGCACTGCGCGGCAAGCACCACGAGGTTTATCTGAGCGACCCACGGCGGGCCGCACCGGAAAAGATGAAGACCGTTCTCCGGCAACCTGTCGCCCCGGCATGAAACTAAATAGGTGGTAATATTATGACAACTGTTATAGTGCGCCCGCAGCACTCAATTCACCCATTCGGCGTCATCTGGCGCAGCCTCATCGTCGGTATCGCCTACGTCGTCTTGACAATCGGCGCGGGCATGTTCAACACCATGCTCGGGGTCCACATAGACGTGTCCAACCTACCGATGGACTACACGCAGATTCTCATCGGGACGGCGCTGGCAGGAGTCGTCATCGGGCTGACCCTCGGCCCGCTCTCGACCCGGCTGCGCGTCCCCCGCTTTGATCGCGCTATCACGTTGTTCCTCGCCATCTTCGTGGTGATGACGCTATTGAGCACGATCGAAGCCGTATTCTTCACCACCTTCGTGACAACGGCAAACGTGGCGGCGCTGCCGATGCAGGCGCTCACCGAGGCGCTCCTCGCCCTCGTCGTCGCCTGGCTATTCCCACCTGAGCAGGTCAACGAGACGCTGTGGCAGGGTATTCGCGCGACTCTGACTGAGCGGAGCGCCTGGGGCTGGTTGTGGCGCTTCGCCCTGGCGGGCGTGCTGTACGTGCCAATCTACCTGTTCTTCGGCACGCTTATCTCGCCCATTGTCATCCCGTACTACACGGCCCTGGGTTTGCCACTCAAGATCCCGCCGTTTTCGGTCATGATTCCGCTGGAGGTGGGTCGCGGATTATTGTTCGCGTTCGCCATGTTTCCGCTGGTCGCCCTGCTGCGCGGCCCCCGCTGGCGCACCGCTTTCTGGCTTGGGCTGACGGTCGCCGCGCTTGCCGGCTGGGCGCCGATGCTGGGCGCATTCTTCCTCCCGATGACCCTGCGCGTCGTGCATGGCGCGGAGATTACCGCCGACTCGTTCGTCCAGGGTCTCATGCTGGCGTGGGTACTCGGCGTCGGCGCATGGCGAACCCGCAGCGCCACTAAGAGACTGACGCAGGTGGATAAGCCGGTATGAGCCTGACCAACGGGGCAACCCTCTCGCCCACAGAGGAATTAGTTCGCCAGGCTTTCAAGCGTTTCAACCTCTTCATGCTGCTCCTCTGGCGTCTCGGCCTCGGCGGTTGGGTGAATGTGTGGCCGTCGGTCGGCGGGCGCATCATGGTGTTGACACACACCGGGCGCAAGAGCGGGCTTCGGCGGCGGACGCCCGTCAACTACGCCGAGATTGACGGCGCCATCTACTGTACCGCCGGCTTCGGCAGCGTCTCCGACTGGTATCGCAATCTCCTGGTCCATCCGGACGTCGAAATCTGGCTGCCGAGCGGCTGGTGGGCGGGCGTGGCGGAAGATGTCTCCGACGCGCCCACCCGCCTGTTCATCCTGCGTCAAGTGCTGATCGCCAGCGGCTTCGCGGCTGTGCTGGCCGGCGTTGATCCGCGTCGCATGACAGATCAATCTCTCGCCGAGACCGCCGCCAGCTATCGCCTTGTGCGTATCCAGCGCATCGCGGCCTGCACCGGCCCCGGTGGCCCCGCCGACCTGGACTGGGTCTGGCCGATAGCGACGCTGGGTCTGCTCGGTCTGACACTCGTGTTTAGGCGACGGGCGCTGTCCCGCCGCAGATAGGCCTGCTGCGCCAGGGGTAGCTCCGCAGTTCAGCGTGGAGAAGCCATCGTGCTGGCGCTGGAGAGCCATCTCCAGCGCCTCCCAGAGGCAGTGGAGTGAGAACTCCACTGCCAGCAGGGGGTTTCCACGCTATAGTGCGGAGCTACCAAGCCAGGCGAGGGGGTTGCAATTTCTCAACGTTACGTGGCGATTCGACTATGCGCAATTTTGTTTTGTGTGGTATACTCTATCTAATGTCGTCAGCGTCACGGCCGTGACGCGGTTTCTTGATGTCTCGGCGCTGAGGAATCAGCCATACGAAGAGGAATCGGCTCGCATCAATGATGGGCGGTAGACACCTACCCTGCTTCCTCGCCCTCTGCAAGACAGAGCCTGAAATAGCGAACGGCGTTATGCAATCCGAGCATAACGCCGTTTCTGATTCAGGCCCCCATCTCAATCACCCTGTACCACCAACCGGCTTGTATCAAAAGGAGACTGCTCGTGACAACACTCGGTGGCTACGCGGATCGCATTGCTCGTATTGACCTGACCTCCGGATCAATCGGCTACGAATCCATCCCGGATGAATGGGCCAGGAAATACATCGGCGCTCGAGGCCTCGGTGTACGATACGTGTTCGAGAACGGGCCTCAGGTTGAGCCTCTATCGCCCGACAACATCCTGTGCTTCATGAACGGCCCGCTGACCGGCAGTGAAGCGCAGATGAGCGGCCGCATGGCTATCGTCACGAAGTCCCCCCTGACGGGTACGGTGACCGACGCGCACCACGGCGGCTGGTCGGCGGCCCGGCTGCGCTGGGCCGGCTTCGACGGCCTGATCTTCGCGGGCAAGGCCGAGAAGCCTGTCTACGCCTACGTCCACGACGGCATCGTCGAGATCCTCGACGCCTCCGATCTGTGGGGCGTTGGTGTTCATGACACCGTGAAGCACTTCCAGGCGCAATACGGCGCGAAGGACCTCAGCGTCATCGCCATCGGCCCCGCCGGCGAGCGGCTCAACCGCTTCGGCGCCTGGGTCAACGAAGACGACCGTGCGAGCGGTCGCGGTGGCACCGGCGCGGTCGGCGGCTCGAAGAACCTCAAGGCCGTCGTCATCAAAGCGCCGAAGGCCATCATCCGCGCTGCCAACCGCGATGCCTGGAAGCCGGCCGGCCAGCGCGCCCTGCACGTCATCATGGACGAGGCCAACATCACCAGTCCCCGCAAGGGCGGCCTGTCGGTCTACGGCACGAACGTGCTGACGAACGTCACCAACACGATGGGCGCGATGCCGACGAAGAACGGCTCTCTGACGTCCTTCGGCCCCCGCGCGGAGACGCTCAGCGGCGAGTACGTCAAGGAAAACCTGCTGGTGGACGACCCGACGTGTCACGCCTGCCCCGTCGCATGCAAGAAGGAAGTCGAGATCACCAGCGGCCCATACGCCGGGCTGCGCATGGAGAGCGTCGAGTACGAGCCTGCCTGGTCCCTCGGCGCGAACGTCCTGAACGACGATGTCACCGCCGTCGCCAAGATGATTGACATGGCGAACGACTACGGCTTCGACGCCATCGAGATCGGTCTCGCCCTGAGCTGCTACATGGAAATCTGCGAGAAGGGCTACAACGGCGACATGGAGCCGCTGGCCTGGGGTGATGTGCCGGCCATGGTTGACATGTGCCGCAAGATCGCCTTCCGCGAGGGCGTCGGCGACATCCTGGCCGAGGGTCCGGCTCGCGTCGGCGAGTACTTCGGTCATCCAGAGTGCGCCCTGACCGTCAAGGGCCAGGCGATCCCGGCCTATGACCCGCGCGGCCTCAAGGGCATGGGCATCGCCTACGCGACCAGCAACCGCGGCGCCTGCCACCTGCGCGCCTACACCCCGGCGAGCGAGCTGGGCCTGATCCCCCTCAAGACCGACCCGCTGGCCTGGAAGGGCAAGGGCGACCTGACGAAGGCATTCCAGGACCTGCACGCCTTCTCCGACAGCCTCGACCTGTGCAAGTTCAGCGCCTTCGCCGAGGGCGCCGAGGAATACGCGATGCAGTACGGCGCGATGACCGGCCAGTTCTTCAGCATCGAGGACGTGATGCTGGCGGGCGAGCGCATCTACAACCTGGAGCGCTACTACAACAACCTGTGCGGCTTCCGCGAGGGCAGTGACTACCTGCCGGAGCGCTTCGTCAAGGAGCCGTCCACCATGCCCGGCTCCGAGGGCCACGTCTGCGAGTTGGACTTGATGCTCGAGGAGTACTACGCAGTGCGCGGCTGGGTCAACGGCGTCGTGCCGGAGTCGAAGCTGGTGCAGCTGGGCATCCTGGAGGGTGTCTCCGCCGACTAGCGCAATCGTAGCATCGTCCGCGAGGGCGCGTGGCTGCGCCAACCGGCGACGCGCAATACTGCCACAGAGGCGCAGAGGACACAGAGGAGAAAGACGAATACGCCTTCATTCTCTGTGTTCTCTGCGTCTACACCAAAGGTCAGCGTGAGCTGTCATGCCGAAGCTGCTATACTCGATCACCAACTGAATTCGCTCGACAAGGCGGCTGCCCTGACGCAAACTGCAGGAGCGACGGAGAGAACGAATGGCGCCACAGCTTGAGCTACACAACCTGGAACCGGAGCCTCAGCAGGAGTGGCGGCGCATGCTGCGCTTCGCCGGCTGGAACGAGGCCTCGCTGGCGGCGGCGGCCCGGTCGGCCGAGACGCTGCTCGCCCGCGCCCACGAGCTTGTCGTCGGGACCTACGACTACCTGCTCAATGTCCCTGAGACGGCGGAGATCCTTGGCTGGGAACACGGCGCTGACCAGGCGCACCTGGAAGAGCGCCGCCGCTTCTTCACCATCTGGGTCGCGCGCACCATCGGCATGGACACCAGCGACGAGTTTGCCATGTACCTGTTCCGCGCCGGCAAGTTCCACGCCGGCCACGGCCCGCGCCACATCCACACCCCGCCGGGCTACGTCACCGCCTCCATTGGTCTCGTCCTCGCCAGCTTCGCCCGCTATATGCGCGAGGCGGAGCTAGGGGCGAATGTCATCGCCGAAGCGATGGACGCCTGGAGCCGCTACCTCTCCGTCCAGTCGAACCAGATGGCGTTCGGCTACCGGGTCGCGCAGGCGCTCGAGAAAGGGCCGCTGGACATCCCGTGCACCGTCTACGGGCGGCTGCGCCCGCTGTTGGGCGTCCAGGAAATCCACGTCCACGCCGAGCCGGGAGCGCCGGTCAGCGATCTGCTGACCAAGTTCTTCAACTACTTTCCCCAGGTGCGCGACGAAGCTCTGGAGCGGGTCTGGCAGTCTAGCGAGGAAGGCCCGTCACTGTGGACTAAGGTGGAGACGCGCTACGCGCCGCGTAGCGGCTGGCGTGTCCTGCTCAACGGCCGCGATGTACGCTACAGTGGTGGTCTGACACTGCCCGTCGGTGAGGGCGACACCCTGGCGATCTTCCCGCCGGGGCGCTAAAAGCCTCCCTTGTCGCCCTGAGCAAAGCGAAGGGCCGCCACTCAAAGACGGTGTTTCACCCGCCGCCGCGCGTTGAGAGTCTCAAGTCGAGCGCGGCGGCGGTGCGTTCGACAGCCGTCGCCTCGCCCTCGATCTCGACACGCGCCTCGCCCACGACAAGGGAGCCAATGCGATAGGTTCCTAGCCAAAGCAAAGACGCGCGCCAGCCGTCGCCGACGAGGTCCTCCCCGTCACCCTGTCCCCCTAGCTCCATCAGATACTCGCGCAGCAGCCACAGCGGCACGGCCCGCACGTCGCGGACGTACCTCGCCACCTCAGCCGCCGCCCACTGCCGGAAAGATGTCCACCACGTCCGTCGCGGCCACGACCGTTTCCATCCCCTTATCAAGATAATGACCGTCGCGGCCGTTCAGGAAGACGTGAACGTTGCCGAGCAGGCCGCCCTCGTCATCCAGCAGCATGGTGCGCATGTCGGGGTACTGCACGACTACAGTATCCACGAGGGTTTGAAGGGTCACGCCTGGCGGAACGGGAACCTCGACTGTCTTAGCGCCGACGACCTGGCGCAGGGTCGCGTAAAACTGAACCTTCATGGTCGGTCTCCGGTAGTAGCGAAGATGCAGGTGGTCAACGAAATTCTAGCGCGGGGGAGCCAGTTTCTCAAATTCGAGCCAATGGAGTCTTGACTTCACCCCTGTCCTGATGTAGAATATGAATAATCAATTCTGACTATTGAGTAGTGAAGAATGTCTCAGGCGACGCGAATGGAGTACGGGATGGACCGCGAGCTGCTCCTGCTCGGCGCGCTGCGCCAGGCCGAGATGCACGGCTACCGCTTGAACGAGTTCATCGAGCGCGAGATGGCGACGTGCATCGAGATCAAGAAACCGACCGCGTACGCCCTGCTCGAAAAGATGGTCGGCCAGGGCTGGATCACCGCGCACGAGGAGCGCGAGGGCAACCGCCCGCCACGCCACGTCTATCGCATCACCACCGAAGGCGAGCAGCAATTCGAGCGGCTGCTGCGCCTCAATCTGGCCGCGTACACACCGACGCGGTTCGCCGGCGACATCGGCCTGGCCTTCGCCGACACGCTCGACAGGGGCGAGCTGGGCGATTTGCTGGCCGAGCGCCGCGCGGCGCTGGCTGCCGCCCTGGACGAGGCCCGCGCCACGCCACCCCATCACGGTACCCTCCAGTGGCTCATTGACCATCATGTGTATCATCTCGAGTCCGAGCTGCGCTGGCTGGATGAAATCAGCGCCCGCGCCGCCTCGACCGAGACCCATTCCTGAGGAGGTTCGTTGTGTCTCTCGGATTAGCGCTTCTCATCATCCACTCCCTCGTGCGCTGGATTGTCGTCATCCTGGGCATCGTCGCCCTCGTGTTGTTTGCGGTTGCCTGGGCGCGGAAGCGCGGCGACGCGCAGCGGCAGAATCGCTGGATGCGGTGGTTCACCATCTCGCTGGACACCCAGGTGTTGCTAGGCATCATCCTGATTCTCTGGGACGCCATCGCCCTCGGCCAAGGCTTTCCCCTGTCGCGCATCGAACACGCCATCACCATGCTGGTGGCCCTAGGTGTCGCCCACGCCTCCGGACGCTGGCGGGGGGCCGAACCTATCGAGCAGGCCCGCGCATACACGTTCATTCTCATCGGCGTCCTGGCGCTCATCTTCATCGGCGTCTCCGTCCTGGGTGTCGGCCGCTGGACGTTCCGCATGTAGCCCTGCCGCCCCAACGCCACTATCTCACCCACTACCACCATGGAGTCACACATGACCGCAGTTCCCGTCCCCGAAAACCCGGCCGCCGAGGACAAGCTCGACTTCAAGCGCGTCCTGCCGATATTCGTCATCGTTCTGATAGACCTGCTCGGCGTCACCATCATCATTCCGTTGTTGCCGCTCTACGCCACCGCGTTCGGGGCGTCGCCGTTCATGATCGGACTGCTCGGCGCCACCTACCCGATGATGCAATTCCTGGCCGCGCCCATCCTCGGCCGCCTGTCGGACCGCTATGGCCGCAAGCCGATCCTGCTCATCAGCCAGGTCGGCACGCTACTCGGCTTCCTGCTGCTTGGCCTCGCCGGCAGTTTGCCGATGCTGTACCTGTCGCGCCTGATAGACGGGCTGTCCGGCGCCAACATCTCGACGGCGCAGGCGGCCATCACCGACTCGACCAACGAGAAGACACGCACCCAGGGCCTCGGCCTCGTTGGCGCCGCCTTTGGCATCGGATTCGTGCTCGGCCCCATCATCGCCTTCGCGACGCTCGCCATCAGCGGCAATGACTATCGCTGGCCCGCGTTCATCGCCGCCGCGTTCTCAGTCGCCTCGATCCTCCTGACGTGGTTCCTGTTCAAGGAAACACTCCCCGCCGACCAGCGCACGAAGGACAGCCAGCGGCGGCGCTTCTCCTTCGGTGCGATGATCGAAGCGGTGCGTCACCCCGCCGTCGGCATCCTGCTCATCCTCATCTTCTGCCAGCAGATCGCGTTCGGCGGCCTTCAGCAGTTCCTCGCCCTCTTCAGCCTCAACCGCCTGGGCCTGGACGCCTCGGGAACGGCGATCATCTTCGTCTTCGTCGGCATCCTGGTCGTCCTGGTGCAAGGGTTCTTCATCGGCCGCTGGAGCCGCCGCTTCGGCGACCGCCGCCTCATCATCGCCGGTCTGGGCTTGCTGACCATCGGCCTGGTCATGGTCGCCATGACACCGCAGCAGGCCGTCCCGTGGTACTCCAAAGCCAAACTGACGCAGGAAATGACCTCGGAGCGGCGGCTGGCTGGCGAGACGCCGCCGACGCAGGGCATCCAGGTGGACGTGCCGAGCGGCGAGAACAGCGGCTGGCTGGGTCTGGCGTGGGTGTTGCTCGCCATGATCCCCGTGTCAGTCGGCGGCGGCGTCCTGTCCCCATCCATCAACAGCCGCATCACGAAGAGCGTAGACGCGACCGAGGTTGGCGGCATCCTCGGTATTAGCGCCGCCTTCGTCAGCGCCGCCAACGCCATTGCCCCGGTGATGGGCGGCCTCATCTGGCAGGCGCTCGGCCCGCGCTGGCCGTTCTGGGTCTGGGGGCTGATCATGGGCATCCTGTTCGTCGTCGCCTACGTGAGACTGCGGCCGGGCCGCGCGGCGAGTGTCTCGCCGGCCGCGTAGCCGAATCTACGCCGTCGGTTGTCTAACCGCTACCCCATTGGCCCATAATTCTGCTAAACTTTGGGGAGTAGTATTTGCCCGCTGACTGGGTTTCTCTGGCGCTGCCGCATCGTGGGGAAGCTCGAAGCGAGACTCTGAAAGGAGAAGCCGTAAATGACCAATTCTGTCCTCGATCCCTGGGAAGTGTCCGAGGCTGACTTCCCTGCGACTGGCTCGACTGCCGAGAAGCTCGCGTTCATCCTGAACTACGCGGTGATGGCGCCATCCGGGCACAACACTCAGCCCTGGCAGTTCAGGCTTACCGATGACTGCATCGAGCTTTACGCTGACCGAACGGCAGCCCTGCCTGTGATTGATCCCGAGGATCGCGAATTGACCATGAGCTGCGGCGCGGCGCTCTTCAACCTCCGGGTTGCCCTTCGCTACTTTGGGTACAAGTGCGATGTCCAGACATTCCCCAAGCCTAGCGACCCAGACCTGCTGGCCGAGGTCAGGCTCGGCCCCAGCCGCGAGCCGTCTGCTGAAGACAAGATGTTGTTTGCGGCGATTCCGAAGCGCCGCACGAACCGCAATAAGTTCGAGGATCGCGAAGTCCCGGAAATTTTGCTCTCCGAGCTTCAGGTCGCCGCCGCCCAGGAGGGCGCGTGGCTCCACGTTATCCAGCGCGACGATGTGCGCACCGCCGTCGCCGATCTCATCGCCGAGGGCGACCGCCAGCAGTGGCAGGACGAGAGCTTCCGGCGCGAGCTTGCCAGTTGGACCCACTCCAGCCGCCAGATGCGCCGCGACGGCATTCCCGGCTACGCCAAAGGCGTGTCGGAGACGGCCGCGTATGCCGGCCCGAATGTGCTGCGCACCTTCGACATGGGCAACGGCGAGGCCGCCAAGGACCGCGAGATCGCCCTCTCTTCGCCGGCCCTGGTTGTCCTGGGCACCGACGCCGATACGCCAACCGCCTGGCTGGCCGCCGGACAGGCGCTCGAGCGCATCCTTCTGCGCGCCCGCGCCGCCGGTGTCTGGGCGTCGTACCTGAACCAGCCCATCGAGATTCCCCCGCTCCGTGCCCAGCTCAGCCGCCTGCTGGACGGATTCGGTTACCCGCAGCTTCTGCTGCGCCTGGGTTACGGTCCGGACGTCCGCCCGACGCCCCGGCGTCGCGTGAGTGAAGTCATCATAGACGTGCTATGACCCGTCCTGACAGGAGCACGGCGCCGCACATTCTTATCCTCGACGCCGATGCGACTTCAGCCCAAGTGACACGGGCAGGCCTGGAACGCGCCCTGCCCGGTGTCACCCTGGCTGTCGAGACCAACCCGGAGTGCGGTTGGATCAGCATGAAACACCACCGCCCCGACGTCCTCATCATTGATCCCGCGCCATACGGCCTTGCGAGCGCCTGGCTCATCCAGGCGCTCAAGGGGCAGTGCGTCCACGCCTGCGTCATCATCCTGGCCTCCGCGCGCACACCCGGCCTCCGCCGCGACCTGCGGCGGCTCAATGTGGACGCCTACATTGAGAAGCCTGCCTCCCTCTCCGAGATCATCGCCATCGTGAACGCGGCGCTCCCCGCACCGCCCCCTGCGCCAACGCCAACTAACACCACTCATCTCTCTTTGCGTCGTTGCGCCCTTGCGTTGAGGCTTATTTACAGCCGTCAAACGGCATCTCTGCGGGCGCCAGAGTCTCTGACGCGTTCGGTTCTGGCAGGCGCGGGGACGAGCGCGCAATAGGCGACAAGCCCGATGAACAGCACGATCGACGCCGCGTTCAGCAAGCCGCCCGCCATGCGCAGCGCGGCCTGAGCCGCGAGGTCACCGGCCACGCGCAAAACCAGGGACAGATCGAGCAGGGCCAGCGGAACGTACAGGATGGGGCGGAAGGGAATCGCGCGGCGGGTAAGGGCGGGGATGATGATGAGGGCGTGGCCGAAGATCATGCTCATGATAAAGCCGACAAATACGGCGTGCAGCGCGGCGTCGTAGAGATAGCCGGCCGACGCCGCGCCAACTCCCATCTCCAACAGACCGCCGACCCCCAGCCAAACGTAGCCACTCAAGAGGGCGATAGCGATGAACCGCGTCACCCCGGCGCGGCGAATCGTGCGCAGCGCGATGTCATAGCGCAAAAGCCACACCGCGAGCAGCAGCATGCCCAGGCCCGCGACCCGCACGCCGCCGTCGAATGACCAGATGCTCAGGGCCACGCCACCAAGGAGGACGCCGATCGCGCCGACGAAGGTCTCGCGGCGCAGCGGCGACGTTCGCGTAAACCGAGTCAGCTCCAGGCGCTCGCCGGCCACCGTCAACACGAGGAAGGCCAGCCAGAACAGGACGACGCGGTAGATAGGAAACCCGGCCAGCCACAGAACGTTACCGACGAGCCACGCAGCGCCGCCGACAAGCATGATAACGGTGTATAGCGCCGGATGCCGATGCACAATGAGCGCCAGCGCCGCCACGAGCATGGCCGCCGCCGCCACCATCCCCAGCGCGCCCACGGTCGTCGGCGCGCCGGCGAGCAGGGCCACCGTCGCCACGGCGCCCAGTAGCGGGGCCAGATAGACCCACCACATGCGCAGCGCGACGGCCCGTTCGAGACCAATCACGGTTCCCAGGAAGCCGCACACCATGAGCGCGCCATGCGCGGCGACCGTCACCGGAGTGACGGCAGGCCACGGCCACCCCATTCGAAGCAGCCCACCCCACATGCCCAGCAGCAGTGACACCGCGCCCACTGCCAGCAAGATATACCAGAATCGCTGTCCGTCCCGCATCTGACATCTCCCATCGGCCAGGCTCGTCGCGCATCGCGCCAGCAGGCGTCCGTTCATTCGTCGCCTGTCTACTATAGCGTCAATGGGCGAGCGCGTCTTTGCGCCAGCGCAACCACGCCCGCCCTGGGTGGTGATACCTTCACCCCACAGTACATTATCTCCCCCCATTCGCGCGTCTTTTGGCTTACAATAGGGGCAATGGAGTATTGTGTCTCTGCCTGCACGTTCGTGAATTGGCGCAGGGACACATGACTGAATGGAGAAAATCTACCATGTTTCGCACTGTGCTGGTCCCGCTGGATGGCTCGCCGCTGAGCGAGCGGGCCTTGCCTCTTGCCGCTACCCTCGCGCGCACCGCGAACGCCAGGCTCGTTCTGGTGCGCGCCGCGTGGGTGCCGCATATCCTGGACCTCGAATCGGTTCAAGCAGAAGTCAAGTGCGTGAAAGAAGCCGAGGATTACCTGGCCGGGATCGCTGCGCCCCTGATCCATTCGGGCCTGACGGTCGAAACAGGCGTTCCCTTCGCGGCGGCCGGTGAGGGCATCCTCATGGAAGCAAAGCTGCGGCAGGCGGATATTATTATCATGTCCACCCACGGCCGTTCGGGGCTGTCGCGCCTGGTCTACGGCTCCGTCGCCGAAGCCGTGTTGACGGACAGCCCGGCCCCCGTGCTGCTCATTCGCGCGACGACCGACAACCCCATGACCCTCGGCGATATCGAGCGGCCGGAGATTCTCGTTCCCCTGGATGGCTCGCCCTTCTCCGAGACCGTGCTGCCCTATGCCACGGAGATGGCTCGCCTGTTCAACGGCTCGCTCCTGCTCCAGCGCGTCGTGGTGCGCCCACCCCAGTGGATTGACCCGATGGTTGTCGCCCCGTATCCGACCGAGGAGGTCGTCGCCCGCAATGACGAGGAAGCCCACACCTACCTGCTCCGGCTGAAGGCGCAGCTCGAGGCGGAGGGGTGCGAGGTTCGCACGCGCGTCGCCAACGACGGGGCCGCGGATGCCATTCTGGATTCGTGCTGTGGCTCCAACGTCCGCCTTGTCGTCATGGCGACCCACTGCCGCCACGGCCTCGGGCGCGTGATGTTCGGAAGTGTCGCCATGGCCGTGCTGCATCATGCGCGGCTGCCGATCCTGCTCGTCCACCCGATGAGACACTCGGAGGCCGCGCCGAACGAGATTGAAGACGAGGGTGAATTGGAACACGCGCCGGGTTAGCCCGCGCCCAAAGGCGACGCGCCGATCGCCTGACGAAAGGAGACTCTCGCAATGTACCGCACGGTTCTGGTTCCCCTCGATGGCTCCAACCTGAGCGAGTGCGCGTTGCCGATCGCTGTGTGTCTGGCGCGGGCCACGAAAGCCAGCATGGTTCTCGTTCGGACCGCGTGGGTCCCCGACGACCCAGGCCTCGATCCCATCGCATCCCAAATGTGGGCCGCCCGCGAGGCGCGCGCCTACCTGGAGACGGTCGCCGCCAACCTGAGCGCCTTCAAGATCCCTGTTGAGACGTTCGTTCCCTTCGCCCTGCCCCACGAGGGCATTCTGCGGGAGATCGAGCTGCGGCATGCCGATATCGTCGTGATGAGTACGCATGGGGCCGACACGCCGGAGGCCAACATATTCGGTTCGGTCGCGCGCGCCGTTGTCGCCGCCAGCCGCGTCCCGGTGCTCCTGATCCGCAAGGGCCTCGGCTCGCCGACAATGATGCCGAAGCCCAACGCCGACACGCTCCTCGTCCCGCTAGACGGCTCCCCCTTCGCCGAAGCCGTCGTGCCGTATGCCGTCGAGCTGGCCCAGACGCTCAACTGGCGCGTGGAGTTGATGCACATCGTCGTCGAGCCGAGCCAGGAAAGCCCGCTGCTGCGAGAGCATACGGACACGCCGGCAAGCGCCGAGCACTACCTCGCTCATGTCGCCGAGCGGCTCCTTCCGCTTGGCCTCGACGTACAACTGGTCGTCCGCCCCGGCATTCCGGCGCCGACGGTGCTGGAGGAGAGCGAGTCGGCCCGCATCGGCGCGGTAGTCATGGCGACCCACGGGCACACAGGCATGCGCGAGATGCTGTTCGGGAGTGTCGCCCAGGATGTGCTGCACTTTGCGAACACGCCGCTGCTCCTCGTCCGGCCGCCGGATCTCGCCGCCGGAATGGCTGGCGCCGCTAATCTGACGGCGCAGATGGTTGAACGGATGAACGGTCGGTGATATACTTATGGGAGCGCATCCTCAAGTCTGGCGCAGCTCCCACATGAACTCGAACGACCTACGACTTTTCTCGGGCCTGAGTCCTGCCGAAGAGGCACACATCCGCGAGCATGGCAGGCGCCGCGCCGTTGAGCGCGGCGCTTTTCTCGTTCACCAGGGCGACCCGGCCACGAGCATCTTCTACATGGACGAAGGCCGCGCCAAGCTGGGCCAGGTCACGCCAGAAGGCCAGGAAGTGACGTTTCGCTACCTGGGACCGGGGGACACGTTCGGCGCAATTGCTGTCACGCCCGGCACCGTCTATCCCGTCTCCGTGGAAGCCGTCGAACGATGCGTGGTCCTCACGTGGGACCGCGACACCATGCAGCAGCTCATGGCGGCCAACGGCAAGTTCGCCCTGAACCTCACGACGATCCTCACGACGATGGTGCGCCAGCTTCAAGACCAGGTGCGCGAGCTGGCGACAGAGCGCGCCGAACGCCGCATCGCCCGCGCCCTCACTCGACTGGCCCGCCAGATGGGCCGCCGGGTCGAGAATGGCATTCTCATAGACATGCCCCTATCGCGCCAGGACCTCGCCGAGCTGACCGGCACCACCCTCTACACTGTCAGCCGCGTCCTCAGTCAGTGGGAGCAGCAGGGCATCGTCGAGAGCGGGCGCGAGCGCATCTTGCTGCGCGTCCCGCACCGCCTCGTCCTCATCGCCGACGACCTCACCCCCCCTACCAAAGAATAGCGACCGCTTCCAACCGAAGGCTCGTTACGGGTAGCTCCGCAGTTTAGCGAGGAAGAGCTATCGTGCTCGCGCTGGAGAGCCATCTCCAGCGCCTCCGAGGGGCGGTGGAGTTGTCACTCCACCGCCAGCGGGGAATGGGTAGCGGCACTATTTTGTTGAATTCCATCAGTCGGCTCTTGGGATGCCGACTCAAGTCGGCGCTACAGCGAGCCGCCGTGTTTGCGCTTGCGCAAAGACGGCGACCTCCATTTGCTGTACGATAGCGGTGAAGGAGACACGCATGGAGCGCCCAATGGCTGACATGACCGTCGAGGAGATTCTGAATCAGTGGCCTGCCACAGTTCCGGTCTTCATGCAGCACCGCATGGCCTGCGTCGGCTGCGACCTGGCCGGTTTCGAGACGCTGGCCGAAGCCGTGGCAATCTATGGTCTCGACCTTACGGCCTTCCTGGCCGAGCTAAGCAATGCGATCAATCCGACAATCGTCGGGTGAAATCTCAGGAGGAAGGATACCTAGCCATGAGTCATCAATTCAGTTCCAAGACTCGCCCGATCATCATCGCCGCGATTCTCATGCTCGTCGCCGCCCTCGCCGCCGCCTGCGGCCAGAGCAGCGACGGGGCGACAGCCGCGGCTCGACCCGCCTCGCAGACGCGCCCGGCGCAGATCACCGAGCAGGAACTGTCGCGCTTGGTGCTCGCCACGGCGACGCCGGCGAGCGCGCCAGCGCCGGCCGCCGGTCAGGCGGCCCCCGCGTCCAACAATGCCAGCGGCATGGGCGCTATGCCGATGCCAGCCAACAACGCCGGCGGCATGGGCGCTATGCAGATGCCCGGCTCAGCGGCCCAGGCCAAGAGCAACACCCCGCAAGGCGGCCAGCCCGCCGCGCCCCCGCAACAGGGCGGGCCGTCCGGCATCGGCGTCGTCGCCAACGTGTCGTACACGCTGCGCACGAGCATCGCCGACGGCAAGCTCGGCTTCATGGGTGTCGGCGGCGACATTGACGGCAAGCTCAACCCCACGCTCCGCGCCAAGCCGGGCGACACGGTCCAGGTGACCCTTATCAACGGCGACGGCGCCGAGCACGACTGGGTCAGCCCCGACCTCAAGGCGCAGACGGACAAGGTCACGACCAAGGGCGGCAGCAGCGTCACCGTGTTCAAGGCCGACAAGGCCGGCGACTTCGCCTACTACTGCTCCGTGCCGGGCCACCGCCAGGCGGGCATGGAAGGCAAGATCACGGTGGGCGATGTGGCGGCCGTGGCCCAGGGCGCGGACATCAGCCGCGACCCGTCCGACCTGCCCGGCCCGCTGAACCGCACTCAGCCGCAGACCGTGCGCGTAGACCTGGAGACGGTGGAGCTTGAGGGCCAGCTCGCCGACGGTGTGACCTACACCTTCTGGACATTCAACGGCAAGATCCCCGGCCCGTTCATCCGCGTCCGCGAGGGCGACACGGTCGAGGTGCATCTCAAGAACCGCGCGGGCAGCAAGATGGCGCACTCGGTGGACTTCCATGCCGTGACCGGCCCCGGCGGCGGCGCGGTGGCGACGCAGACGCAGGCCGGCGGCGAGACGGAGTTCACGTTCAAGGCGCTCAACCCCGGCCTGTATGTCTACCACTGCGCGACGCCGATGGTCGCCCACCACATCGCCAACGGCATGTACGGCATGATCCTGGTCGAGCCGGCCAACGGTCTGCCCAAGGTGGACCACGAGTACTACGTCATGCAGGGCGAGGTCTACACCCAGGGCGCGCTCAAGCAGCAGGGCCATCAAGAGTTCTCGGTGGACAAGCTCCTCGACGAGCAGCCGACCTACTACACGTTCAACGGCTCGACGGACGCGCTGACCAAGAAATACCCGCTGAAGGCCAAGGTCGGGGAGACGGTGCGCATCTACTTCGGCGTCGGCGGCCCGGACGCGACCTCGTCCTTCCACGTCATCGGCGAGATCTTCGACAAGGTGTACAACCAGGCGTCTCTGACCTCCGCGCCACTAACCAACGTCCAGACGACAACGGTTGCTCCCGGCGGCGCGACGGCGGTCGAGTTCAAGGTGGACGTACCCGGCCGCTTCATCCTGGTGGACCACGCCCTGTCGCGCATGGAGCGCGGGCTGTCAGGCTACCTGATGGTGGACGGCGACCCGAAGCCCGACATCTTCTTCGCCGACCCGGCCAAGTCGAGCATCAATGGCGGCGGCAGCGGCCACTAATCGCAGTCATCACAGAACGCGCAATGCAAGAGGCGCAGGCTCCGCATGGGGCCTGCGCCTCCACCTTTTGCACCGCCCACGTAACGCCGCCTGATGAACACGACCGAATTGTCGCCGCAATTATGCTGGCGCTGGAGAGCCATCTCCAGCGCCTCCGAGAGAGCGGTGGAGTTGGCGCTCCACCGCCAGCGGAATGCGGCACCAACTCGGCGTTACACGACCTCTAGTACAAGCTGTCTATGCGATCCTTCTCGATGGCGCGCTCAGCCATGTCGGCGTAGCCTTGCACAAGGCGCAGCAGGTCGGCGAAACGCGGGTCCTGGGTATGCCCCTGGCGATAGCGGTAGTAGATCTGCTGGATAATCACGGCGTTCTTGTACAGACCGTAGACGTAATAGAACAGGATGCCGGACACGTCGCGCCCACTGCGCTGCCCATACCGCTCGACGAAGCCACGCCGGTCCAGATTGCCGGGGCGGCTCGTCAGGCCGAAGCGCTGAAGCTCCGGCGGGTCGTTCGCCTCCGGCCAGTACGCCAGCGTCGTGCCGACATCCATCAGTGGGTCGCCCAGTGTGGACATCTCCCAATCGAGGATCGCTTTGATCTGCATGAGATCGGCCGGGTCGAGAATCACATTGTCGTAGCGGTAGTCGTTGTGAATCAGGGACGCGCCACGCTCGGCGGGAATGTTCGCCGCCAGCCACGCCGCGACCCGATCCATCGCCGCTATGTCGTCGGTGCGCGAATTCTCGTAGCGCCTGAGCCAGCCGTGGACCTGCCGCGTCGGGTAGCCCTCCGGCTTGCCCAGGTCGCCCAGGCCCGCCGCCACGTAGTCCAGGCCGTGCAGCTCCACCAGCGTGTCAATCAGCGCCAGGCACAGGTCGCGCATCAGTCCCGGCTCCAGGTCAACGCCGGGCGGCAGCGGCGTCCGCAGCACAACGCCGCGCACGCGCTCCATGACATAGAACGGCGCGCCGATCACGTCGAGGTCGTCGCAGTACGCCAGCGGGCGCGGGACTTTCGGGTAGACGCGGATGAGCGCGCTGAGGATGCGGTACTCGCGGCCCATGTCGTGGGCAGTCTTGACGTTCGAGCCAAAGGGCGGACGGCGCAACACCATCTCCCGCTCGCCTAGGCGCACCATGTAGGTCAGATTCGAGAAGCCGGCCGGGAACTGTTCCACGTCCAGCGCCCCGCTCGCATCCGGGATCACTGAGCGCAGGTACGCCGCCAGGCGCGCCGTGTCAAGCTCTTCGCCCTGCCGCACCTGCCCTGGTTTGTCCAGCCACTCCGTGTCAATCATGGCATCCCTCCGCCGCGTCGGCTCTATTCGCCCCTCATTCTACGCCACAGCGCCCGCCCGCGCAAGGTCACAACGTGAGATGGCGCTTTGACAATCGCCGCCCCTGCTCGTAGAATGAAACGCGGCATCCAGGGCGACGCACGGAGGCGGACGGCATGACGAAACTGGCTGAAGGCACGATTTTGTGGGAGCCATCGGAGGAGCTACAATCGAACGCCATCGTTCGCGCCTACCTCGACTGGCTCAAGGCGACGCGCGGCCTTGACTTTGCCACGTATGGCGAATTGTGGCAGTGGTCCGTGGACGACATCGAAGCGTTTTGGGCGTCGGTGTGGGAGTATTTCCACATCGAGGCGACCCCGTACAGCGCCGTCATCGAGTCCCACGCCATGCCCGGCGCGCACTGGTTCCCCGGCGCCCGCCTGAACTACGCCGCCCACGTGTTTCGCAACCGCACACCGGCTTATCCGGCCGTCATTTTCCAGTCCGAGCGCCACCCGCTGATCGAAGTCGCCTGGGACACACTCTACCGCCAGACGGCCGCCATCGCCAGGGCGCTGCGCGAGATGGGCGTCCAGAGCGGCGACCGCGTCGTCGCCTACATGCCCAACATTCCCCAGGCGCTCGTCGCCTTCCTGGCCTGCGCCAGCCTCGGCGCTGTCTGGTCGAGCTGCTCGCCCGACTTCGGCAGCGGCAGCGTGGTGGACCGCTTCAAGCAGATCGAGCCGAAGGTGCTGTTCGCGGTGGACGGCTACCAGTACGGCGGCAAGACGTTCGACCGCCGCGAGACAGTTGCGGAGATCCAGCGCGCGCTCCCGACGCTGGAGCAAACCATCGTCATTCCCTACCTGTCTGAGGACCCGGCTGTCGCCGCCGCGCTCAACGGCAGCCTCTGGCAATCGCTCCTCGACGCGGCGCCCGACGCCGAGCTGACATACGAGGCCGTGCCATTCGACCACCCCTTGTGGGTGCTCTACTCCTCTGGCACGACCGGCCTCCCCAAGCCTATCGTGCAGGGGCAGGGCGGCATCCTGCTAGAGCACATCAAGGCGCTCGCGTTGCAGCACAACCTCAAGCCCGGCGACCGTTTCTTCTGGTTCACAACAACCGGCTGGATGATGTGGAACCTCCTCATCGGCGGCCTGCTCGTCGGCTCGACGGTGCTGCTCTACGATGGCAGCCCGGCCTACCCTGACATGTCCGTCCTATGGCGCTTCGCCGCCGACTCGAAAATGAGTGTATTTGGGACGAGCGCGAGCTATATCTTGTCGTGCATCAAGGCCGGCGTGGAGCCAGGACAGTACGACCTTAGCGCGCTGCACGGTCTCGGCTCGACAGGCTCACCCCTGCCAGTGGAAGGGTTCCTGTGGGTGTTCGAGCACGTCAAGCCGCTGTGGCTGGCCTCCGTCAGCGGCGGCACCGATGTGTGTACCGCCTTCATCTCGGCCTCGCCCCTGCTGCCCGTCCGCGCCGGCGAGCTTCAGTGCCGCGCCCTGGGCTGCAAAGTCGAAGCGTTCGACGAGGAGGGGCGGCCGCTCGACGGCGAGGTCGGCGAGCTTGTCGTGACCGAGCCGATGCCGTCCATGCCGCTCTACTTCTGGAATGACCCCGACATGCGCCGCTACACCGATGCCTACTACGCCATGTACCCCGGCATCTGGCGACACGGCGACTGGATCAAGATTACGCCCCACGGCGGCGCCGTCATCTATGGCCGCTCGGACTCGACGCTCAACCGCATGGGCGTGCGCATGGGGACGAGCGAGCTGTACAGCGCCGTGGAGGGCGTGCCGGAGGTGGTGGATAGCCTCGTCATTGACCTGGAGGGGCTACACGGGCGCTCGTTCATGCCGCTGTTCGTCGTGCTGCGCCCCGGTGTGACGCTCGACGACGCGCTCAAGGCCCGCATCAAGGCGCGCATCCGCGAGACGCTGTCGCCGCGCCACGTGCCGGACGAGATCTACCCCGTCTCGGAGATCCCCCGCACGCTCAACGGCAAGAAGCTCGAAGTCCCCATCAAGAAGATTCTGATGGGCATGCCAGTGGATCGCGCCGCCAATACCGACTCGATGAGCAACCCGGACGCGCTCAAGCCGTTCATCGAACTGGCGCAGGACCTGAAGTAGCGTGTGTGCTTGTCGCCGCAATGACGCTCGCGGTGGAGAGCCATCTCCAGCGCCTCGACAGCGGTGGAGTTGGCACTCCACCGCGAGCGGGATACCGAGGCAATCACGCACGGCCCATTTGTAGCGCGCCGTTGCAAACTTGCAGCTGTAGACTAGAATCTAGGAGTATTCTCTGCGCATCAATCGCCGTTGACCCGTCGCAAGTTCACAGCAAGGGAGCCTCTGAATGACTGCTCAACCCGACCTCAAGACCGTCGGACGCCGAATTCCCCTGGCCGATGGCCTCGAAAAGGTGACCGGCCAGGCGCGCTATTCCGCTGACAGCGCGCTGCCGGGCATGTTGCACGCGCGGCTTGTCCTGAGTCCCTACGCTCACGCGCGCATCCTGTCCATTGACAAGGCGCCCGCCCTCGAAATCCCCGGCGTCGTCGCGGTGCTGACCGCCGGCGACCTGCCGACGCGCGGCCGGCTGCCGACCAACCGCAACAGCGCGACGCTCGCCAAAGACCGCGTCGTGTTTCGGGGGCAGCCCGTTGTCATCGTCGTCGGCGAGACAGAGGGAGCCGCAGCCGACGGGGCCGATACCGTGTTCGTGGACTATGAAGAGCTGCCGGCGATCATAGACCCGGAGCTGGCGCTGGAGCCGGATGCGCCCCTCGTCTGGCCGAACGGCGTCCCGAAGGACGAGGTCAACCTGGCGGAAATCCACGCCGGCGCAGTCGCCGACGACGAGAAGCCAACGTCCCACGGCAACCTGTCGGGGACGGTCAACTTTGATCGCGGTGACATCGGTGAGGGCTTCGCCCAGTCAGACGTGATCATCGAGCGCACCTACCGCATCGGCATTGTCCACCAGGCCTACCTGGAGCCACACGCGGCGGTCGCGTCGTGGGACGCCATCCGCGGAGAGCTAACGATCTGGACAGCCACCCAGGGCCAGTTTGGCGTGCGCGACGAGTCGGCGCGGCTGCTCAAGCTGCCCAAGAGCAAGGTGACGGTCATTCCGACGAAGGTCGGCGGCGGCTTCGGCGCCAAGTACGGCATCATCGAGCCGCTGGTGGCGGCGACGTCGGTGGCCCTCGGCAAGCCGGTGCGCCTGGTGCTCACCCGCAGCGAGGACTTCCTCACCACGACGCCCTCGCCCGCCACGGTCATCCACCTCAAGACCGGCGCGAAGCGGGACGGCAGCCTGACGGCGCTCCAGGCGCGCGTCCTCGTAGACACCGGCGCGTTCCCCTTCGGCCTCGCCGGCATCGTCTGCACCCTCCTGGCCGGCTACTACCGCTTCCCGAACCTGGAAGTACGCGGCTTCGAGGTGCTGACCCACAAGCCGCAAGTCGGCGCGTACCGCGCGCCGGGCGCGCCCCAGGCCACCTTCGCCATCGAATCCAACATGGGCGACATGGCCGACGAGCTAGGCCTCGACCCGCTGGAGTTCCGCCGCCAGAACGCCATCCAAACCGGCGACCCGATGCCCGACGGCCGACCGTGGCCGAGCGTTGGCCTGCGAGAGTGCATTGACCGCATCGCCGACCACCCGCTATGGCAGAATCGGGGGGCGGCAGACGCCAACGGGGGCAGCAAGAAGCGCGGCGTCGGCCTCGCCATTGGCGGCTGGCCCGGCGGCACCTCCCCCGCGTCGGCCGTCTGCCGCGTCGACTCCGACGGCACGATCAATGTCCACATCGGCTCGGTGGACGTCAGCGGCTCCAACACCTCGATGGTCGCCCTGGCCGCCGAGGTGCTAGGCGTCTCGCCGGACGCGGTACGCATCATCTCCGGCGGCACGGACACCGTCCCCTACGCGCCGCCGAGCGGCGGCAGCCAGATCACCTACACCGTCGGCGCAGCGGTCCTCAAGGCCGCCGAGGACGTCAAGGAGCAGATTCTCGCCGTCGCCTCCGACATGTTCGAGGCTGACCCGCAGGACCTTGAGCTGGCCGACGGCTACGTCTCAGTGCGCGGCGTGCCGAACAAGCGCCAGTCCATCGCCGACATCGCCGAGCGCACGTGGCGCGGCGGCAGCAAGTTCCCGCCCATCGTCGGCAATGGCGGCTCCGCCATCAGCATGCAGGCGCCCGGCTTCACCGCGCAGCTGGCCGAGATCGAGGTTGACACGAACACGGGCGAGATTTCGGTGTTGACGAACGTTGTCGTGCAGGACGTTGGCCGCGCCATCAACCCGCTGATGGTCGAGGGCCAGGTTCACGGCGGCGCGACCCAGGGCCTCGGCTACGGGCTGTGGGAAGAGCTTGTCTACGACGAGACGGGCCAGCTCATCACGGCCAGCTTCATGGACTACGTCATGCCTCGCACATCCACGGTGCCGCACTACGAGGTCATCATCGTCGAGAACCCGTCGCCAAACGGCCCCTTCGGCGCGCGCGGCGTCGGCGAGCCGTCCATCGTCGCTGGCGCGGCGGCCGTCGGCAACGCCGTCAAGGCGGCGACCGGGGTTCGTGTGTGCGACCTGCCCCTGAAGCCCGAGCGCCTGTGGAGCAGCCTGCACCCGGTCGCCGCTGAGTAGGTTGAGGAGGCGGCATGAGCGATACAGTTTTCGCCCACGATGTCCTTACGCTGGACGAGGTCGCAGATTATTTGCGTCTGCCGCCGGAAGCAGTCGAGCGCGAAGCCGTGCAGGGCCACCTTCCCGGCCGCCGCATCGAGGACACGTGGCGCTTTCTGCGAACCGCCATTGACGATTGGCTGCGAAGCTACGATAGTCGAACACGTCTGCTTCAGCAAGCTGGCGCACTCGCAGACGATGAATCGCTATCCGAACTGCGGGCCTCGATTTACGCGCAACGCGGCCGGACTGAGACGGAAGAGGACGTCGTGCGCTGATGCATCTACTCGACACGGACACGCTCACGCACTTGTATGTCGGGCATGCGCGAGTCATTGAGAATCTGCGCGCTCAAGCCGATCCGGACGTCGGAACCACGATCGTCACGCGCATCGAACTCTTGCGTGGACGCTTCGACTACGTACTCAAGGCGGCGACAGGCGGCGACGTACTCCGAGCACAGTACCTGTTGTATCGAACCGAGGAACTCCTGGCCCAGATAAATGTTGTACCGTTTGACGAACAAGCCGCGCGTCGCTTCGACGACATGAGAACCGTTGCTGCACTGCGGAAGATCGGCCGAGCTGACCTGCTCATCGCAAGTATCGCTTTGGCGCACGACGCCACACTGGTCACTCGCAACTTGCGCCACTTCCGTCAGGTGCCGAGGCTGCGCCTTGTCAACTGGGTCGATTGAGGACAGACTTATCCTTGAGTGAGAGGAATGAATTTATGCGTAAGCATATTGATGTGTATCTGGCAGATCGCCACACTGAGAGCCGCGCGGTGAGCGGCATGGAGGCTGTGAAGGCGGGGCGCTACCTCATCGCCAGGACGCTGCTCGACATGGACGTGGCACAGGTAGACCCCCTGTCGCCGGATAACCCGCTCATCTTCTCGGCCGGGCCGTTCGCCGGCAGCACGTTCTCCAACGCCAACCGCACGAGCGTCGGCTGCAAAAGCCCCCTGACCGGCGGAATCAAGGAGGCCAACGGCGGCGGGACGTTCGGCTATGGTATGGGCCACCTGCGCGTCAGCAGCTTCATCCTGCATGGCGCATCGCCGGACTGGGTCGTCATCCACTTCAAGAAGGATGGCGGCATTGACTTCGACGATGCCGCGCCGTACATGGGCAAGGGCAACTTCGAGGCGGCGGGCCTGCTGTACGGGAAGTATGGCCGCAAAGTCGCCATCGCTCTGTGCGGGCCGGTCGGCGAGTATCAGGGGCTACTGGCGGGCATCGCCTTCAGCGACATAGACCTGCGCCCCTCCCGCCTGGCCGCGCGCGGCGGCGTCGGCGCGGTTATGGGTAGCAAGCGCGTCAAGGCCATCGTCCTGGACCTGGACAAAGTGCCGCAGTTCCACGACCCCAAGGGCGTGCGGGACGTCACCAAGAATTACAGTAAGCTCCTGCTGGCCGACGAAGTTGTGACCGGCTTCTACGCCAACACGGGGACGATGGGCATGGCCGACGTCCAGAACTACATGGGCGGCCTCCCCACACGCAACTTCAGCAGCGGCCAGTTCGCCGACGTCAAGGGCGGCGAGACGTTCAAGATGGGTGGGGAGTATATCGCGCCGCTGAACCGCTCGCGCGGCGGCAACCACACCCACGCCTGCATGCCCGGCTGCACCATCCAGTGCAGCAATGTCTATGTGGACGAGAACGGCAAGGAGATCGTCTCGCCGGTCGAGTACGAGACGCTGGGGCTGCTCGGCACAAACTGCGGCATCGGTGACCCCGACCAGCTCGCGCTCCTCAACGCCGTCGCCAACGACCTCGGCGTGGACACCATCGAGACCGGCGCGATGCTGGCCGTGCTAATGGATGCGGGCCTCGCGCCCTTTGGCGACATGAAGTTCATGCTGGAGGCCCTGGGGGAGATTCGCACGGGGAGTGAGCAGGGCCGCCTCTGGGCGCAGGGGACGGCGCGCGTCGGCGAACACTATAACGTCCGCCGCGTCCCGGTCATCAAGAAACAGGCGATCAGCGCCTACGACCCGCGCGTCGTCGAGGTGACCGGCATCTCGATGATGTCCACCGCCCAGGGCGCGGACCATACCGTCGGCAACCTGCCCCGCGTCAAGAGCCGCGCGATGGAGCTAGACAAGCTCAAGGAGATGAGCCTGTCGGAGCAGGTCAAGACGGCCGCCCAGGATTCGCTCGGCCTGTGCATCTTTGGCCGCAGCGTGACCAACACCAACCTGGACTTCATCATCCACGCCATCAACGTGGCCCACGGCCTCAGCCTGACGCCTGAGTTCTACACCGAGCTAGGGGCGGATGTCCTGCGCATGGAGCACGAGTTCAACCGCCAGGCCGGCTTCGACGCGGGCGACGACGAGCTTCCCGCCTTCTTCTACGAGGACGCGCTGCCACCGACGAACCAGACGGCGCGCTTCCACGGCGGCGACGTCCACGACATCTTCGAAGGGCTGGCGCAACCCGTCGGCTAACGAGCCATGTGAAATGTAGTGACGACTTATGAACGACTACACGTGATTATGGCTGTAATCGTGCTGGCGCTGGAGTTGGCACTCCACGGCGAGCAAGTCCACCGCGAGCGGAATGCAGCGATAATTGGTGAAAGTTCATAAGTCGCCACTACAGGACACGCGCCTTCCCAACCGACCCTTAGCGGCGCATCGTCAGAAAGTAGATGGCCGAGGCGGCCGTCACAATGTGCATGATCTCCAGCAGCAAGATCATGCCAATCGGCGCGCCGGGCAGCATCAGCGGCGAAGCGAACGATATGACGAGCACGACGACGGCAATCGCCACGAACCAGAGGTCAGAGCGGCGCACGAGGAAGTTCAGAATGGAAAACACGATCCCTGCCAGCAACATGGTCGTCGTCGTGACCACGAAGATTTCGGTCAAGCCGAGTGGAACACCGGCAGGCGTGATGATGCTCCTCGGCATCATGCCAAGCGCCGAGCCGACGAAATACAGTATGGCGTTGATGGCGAGAGCGACAACGTAGGCAATGAGAGTATTGAACCAGATTCGGGAAAGAGGGCGGCGCTGGGTAGACCCGCCGGAGGGTGAGGTGGTTGTAGCCATGATGGGATCTCCTTTGTGCAAAGCGATTCTTGTTGCCACCAGCACTTTGATGTTCTATCCTCGCTCGATATTTCCCTGGCGCGTTGACGTCAATCTGAGCATGTGCCCGCTCTAAGAATCATGGTAGCAGGGATTCCATAATGGAGCAATTCTCGGTCTTGATCGAAGGGCTGGCGTGGATCATCGAGGCGATTGGTGTCCTCATCATTGTCAATGGCCTTATCCTGGCAGTCATTGTCGCCCTCTACGAACAGTATCGCCATCACGATGCGCAGGCCGCCTACACGAAATTTCGACGCCTCTTTGGGCGCATCCTGCTGCTCGGACTCGAGGTGCTCGTCGCCGCCGACATCGTCAGGACAGTCGCATTGGAGCCGACTCTTCAGAATGTTGGCATCCTCGCGCTGCTGGTGTTGATCCGGACATTCCTGAGTTGGTCCCTGGTGGTCGAGCTTGAGGGGCGCTGGCCGTGGCAAGCGCCCAGGGAAGGCGCACATGACACTCAGGAAGCCTGAAAGAGGATTCACATGACCCCCGCCGACTATCTCAGTGCGAATGAAGCGCGCATCCTGGCCGAACTGATCGAGTTCGCTCGCATTCCCAGCGTCAGCGCTGACCCGGCCTACGCCGCCGACCTGCAACGCGCGTCTGAGTGGGTCGCCGATCGACTGCGGCGCGCCGGCCCTCTCGACGTGCGCCTCATCGAGACCGAGCGCAACCCGGTCGTCTTCGCCGAGTGGCTCGGCGCGCCCAACGCGCCGACACTGCTCATCTACGGCCACTACGACGTTCAGCCGCCGGACCCCCTCGACCGCTGGCTGAGCGACCCTTTCGCGCCAGAGGTGCGGGATGGCCGTCTCTACGCGCGGGGCGTCTCCGACGACAAAGGGCCGATGTTCATCCCCATCAAGGTCGCCGAAGCCTTCTTCGCCACCCAGGGGGAGTTGCCGGTCAACATCAAGTTCATGATCGAAGGCGAGGAGGAAATCGGTAGCCCGAGTCTCGAGCACTTCATCGCCGACTACCGCGATCTGCTCGCCGCCGATTGGGTGCTCTCGGCAGACGGCGCTATGTGGCGCATAGATGAGCCGTCCATCACCGTCGCCAGCCGCGGCCTGGTGGCCCTGGAGTTGACGCTGACCGGCGCGAGCAAGGACTTGCATTCCGGGCGCTATGGCGGCTCCGTCGCCAACGCCCTCCACGCGATGGCCGAGCTTGTCGCCAGTTTGCACACGCCGGATGGCCGCGTCGCCGTCGAGGGCTTCTATAACGACGTGGAGGTGTTGACCGACGATGAGCGCGCCGCCATCCGCGCCTTGCCATTCGACGAGAGCCGCTTCCTCGCCCAGGTCGGCGCGGCGGAGGTCTTCGGCGAGCCGGGCTACACGACCCTAGAGCGCCAGTGGACGCGCCCGACGCTGGAGGTCAACGGCATGTGGGGCGGATACATGGGGCCGGGCAGCAAGACCGTGACACCCCACGAGGCCCACGCCAAGATCACGTGCCGCCTCGTCGCGCATCAACAGCCAGAGATCATCCTGGCCCAGGTCGTGCGCCACCTGGAAAGCCACGTCCCGCGCGGCGTGCGCCTGACCATCGCCACCGACCGCCACCAGGCCAACCCGTACTGCATTCCCACCGACCACGTCGGCCTCGCGGTTGCACGCCGCGCCTTGACCGAAGTCTACAACCAGGAGCCGCTCATGGTGCGCATGGGTGGGACGCTGCCGGTCAGCGAGCTGTTCAAGCGCCTGTTGGGAATAGACACGGTGTTCTTCTCATTCTCGACCGCCGACGAGGACTTTCACGCGCCCAACGAATTCTTCCGCGTCCACCGTCTGCACGAGGGCCTCCAAGCCTGGGCGCGCTACTGGGAGTTGGCGGCGCCACTGTAGCGTCCGCAAGTGTTTCGCGGAACACATGCCTACGTGCTTTGCGTCTGCCGCTTGTGTTCGGCTGACTGCTCGATCAAGCTGCGCAGGGTAGGTACGTCAACGTCGTCGGTGCTCTTGATGTACAGACAGCCTTTTCCGGCCTTGTGTTTCCCAAGCTTCTTCAACAGTTCCTCCTGTGTCTGAAAGCCCGAAAGCACATACAAGGCCAGGTTGTCTTTGCGGGGCGCGAAGCCTACCAAGAACGTATCGCCTTGATGCCCACTCGGATACCGGTAGTGATAGCGACCGAACCCGACCATGCCTCCCGCCCACAGCTCTGGTTCGGTGTCAGTGATCTCCCGCATGATTTGCAGCAACAGAAAGCAACTCCGGCGCTTCTTCTCCTCGGCGATACCGTTCAGAAACGTCTCAACATCCTCGGCTGTGGGCTTCGTCTTTTGGTCTGGCATGTCAACCCCTTCTCTATACCCGCAAGCCTTCATCATTGGCATCCTTTGCCGTCAACGCTTGGTCACACAGGGTTCAGCTATCAACGGTGGGCATAATATACGCGGTTTGACAGGAATTCAAACGACACGGCCGGCACGCTCACATGCCCTGGTTGACGGCGACGAGCGGCAGATAGAGACGGGTATTTGGCGTCGCTATCACAGTGGATGTGGGTGAAGGGGTCAAGGTGGGCTGCGACGTGACGGTCGATGAGGCAGTGGCTGTGGCCGTGGCGGCGGACACAGTAGGCGTCGTTGTGGCGACGGGCGTCCGCGTGGACGTCGGCGGTGCGCTCGTGGTGGTCGGTAACGGCGTCCGAGTGGTCGTCGCCGTCGCCACGACAGTCGCCGTTCGAGTCGGTGAGGCCATCGCCGTTGGCGAGGGCGTCCGAGTGGTTGTCGCCGTCGCGGTCGCCGCAACGGTCGCCGTTCGAGTCGGCGAGGCCGTCGCCGTTGGCGAGGGCGTCCGAGTGGTTGTCGCCGTCGCGGTCGCCGCGACGGTCGCCGTTCGAGTCGGCGAGGCGCTGGTCGTTGGGGTGGGGCTTGGCGTAGCGGCGGCAACGCTCGCCGCCCAGAAGCCGCCCTGCAGACTATAGCCGCTGCCGCCGAGCATGTTGGCGGCGGGTTGCCCGATGCTCCCGCCCAGGGCATAGGGGCCGCCGACGCTGAGGGTGATTCCGCCACTGTTGACCACACTCCAGGTCAACTCATACCCGCCGTCTGCCCGGGCTAACACTGAAGAGGCGACGACGCCCAGCACAAGGACGGCCGCCGTCATCCATCGCCGAAACCGTGGGGCGCGCATTGTTTTCTCCCGATGTGCGTCGGATCAATGCAAAGTAACGAGCATCCGGATCCGGCCATTGCCGCTCTTCTGCGGCTCCAAAGCCTTGCCGACGACAGCTCCGCTCGGCGCATTGGCCCCGGCTTTCATGGCGTGGCCGGCCACACTCGACGTCGTCAGGAGATCGCCCGGCTGAATCGGCCCGTTCTCGTCGGTGACCTTGACGGGAACCACACCCACCACGGCCAGCGGCACCTTATCCTCTGCCTTATCGGTCATCGGTTGGCCGCCCAGGAAGCCGGGCGCGGTGGAGTAGACGCCCGCGACGCTCGTCTGATACGCCTGGGTACTGCGCGTCAGTCTACCATCCTGACCGATGACCAGGACGTCGCCAGGTTCCAGCCCGGCCGCGCCCTCTAGCATCTCAGCGAAGTCGGCGGCCGGCGACGTGAAGGCGCCGTCCGCGCGGACATCCCCTGAGGTTGTGACCCTGAACTTGGCATCGGTTTCCGACTGGTTAACGGCCCTGATGAAGTCACCGCCGCCATTCTGCAGATACAGGACCTCACCTGATCCCGCGTTGGCGACGTGGGCCGTGGCGAAGTTACTACTGTTCGTCAGGTAGGCCGCCATGCCGCGATCCTGCTGCACATTGCGCACACGCAGCGCAGCCGCGTCGCGGGCTGATCCCTGGCCGTGAATGAACGCCCCGTTACCACCGTTGGTGTTCTCGAAGTAGCCGCCGGCGCCGCCAGACGCCAGGCTCGTGCCAAAGACCCCGACGGCGAAGCCGCTCAGCGAGTCTGCTTGGCCAACGACTCCGCGCCCGCCCGCCGCCTTGACGGAACCCAGGACTCCTGTGGGGGTCGAGCTTGTCGCGTCGTTCGTTCCGTACACACCCGCTCCTCCCGAAGCGCGTGCCTTTCCGACCACGCCGTAAGCGACGGGATCGCCACCACCGCCAGCTTTCTCTGCTCCAGCAAACTGCGTGCTATCCGATTCGCCGTAGACGCCCACTGTTCGGCCCGCCGAGCTAGTCGCGTAACCGGCAACGGCCGCCGCGTCGTTGGCAGTCGAGGCCGTCAGGCCCACGACGCCCGCCGTCGTCCCGGTCGAGCTACTATGCTCTCCATAGACCGCCGGCCCATTGCCCGCGTTAGTGATGGAGAGGGGAGCAGCGTTGAGGTTCACGCCCGCAGCAAACGGCAGTTGCAGCCCCAGGGCAGTGCTCGCCGTCTGGGCGAACGGTGCGGCCGTGATGGGCTGGCGCGGCACGAGGGTCACGAAGTCGGCGTCGCTCGGACACTTGACCTGGACTTCCAGCCAGCGCTCCTCCCCATCGAACGCGTACTCCCCGAATAGCCCCGAGCTGTTCAACCTGACCGTAAAGATGCCGTTCGCCACCGTCACGCCGTTCTCGATGTCAGTGATACCGAGCTGCGCGCCGTCGCTGAGCGCGTCCCACAAGCCGAACTGCATGTCGCAGGCGACCGGTGTATTGCTCCCCATCGCGACGCCGTTCCTGGCGAGCCGGCCCTGGTAGGTAAACGCCGGACCCATGGCGTCGCGTGGCGTGACGGCTGCGCCCCGCGGAAGCCCTTGCGCAGAGGCAACCCCGCCAAGGGCAAGCGCCAGTACCACCACCAGCAGGAGGCTTCTCACACGGAAATTCATCTAATTCTCCTTTACGGTACACTCACGGCGGCGGTTAGGGTCGCGCTAGCGCAGCGTGACGAGGACCTTGATGACGCCCGTACCGGCGGCGAGAGGCTCCATCGCCTTGCCGACAATCGCCCCAATGCACTTGACCTTGTCGTCACATCGCATGGCGTGGCCGGGCGTCGTCGAGGTTGTCAACAGATCGCCCACATGGATCGCGCCGTTCTCCGCCGAGACCTTGGTCGGCACGATCCCGACAATCGCCACCGGCACGTCATCCGCAGCCATGCGCGCCTCCCCGTTCTTCGCAGTGCCAACAACACTCGGGTTGGTAGCGTACACACCGGCGACCCGCGTGTCGTAGGCCGCTGTGGCTCGCTCGACGCCCGCCTGGGTAGCCTCGCTGATCACCAGGACATCGCCCGGCGCGTAGCCGGATTTGCCGCCGACCGCTTCCAGCGCCTCCGCGAAGTCGCCGCCGGTGTGGACGTACGCGCCATCGTTGTCAATGTAGAACCGACGTGCGTCGAGCTGCCCGCCTGTAATCTTGTACCCCTCCATCAAATTCCCGGTGCGAGACTTGGCGACCACGCCCACGCTAATGTCACTCTGGCCCAGCACCCCCCAGCTGTTGGTGTCGTAGCCCGCCACACCGATGCCGGTGGCCGCCCGGCCCACCAGGCCAAAGCAGCAATCAACGGACGCCTCGAGGCGCGCCGTCGTCGGCGCAGCGCCGACACCAACGTTGCCATTTGTGTCAATCGTCACACTTCGCGCGCCGTTGGCCCAGAGTGAGGTCTTGGTTCCCGCTGAGCCGTAAACCAGCATCTCGTCTGGCGCCAGGTCCTGACCTGACGGCGGCACCCCAACATACCCTTTCCCCGTGTCCCCGCTATAGAAGTCCAGACCGGCGCCGAACGATCCTCCCGTGGCCTGCAGGCGCGGTGGCAGATCGCCGCGGCCCGAGACAATGTGCAGTTTCGACGCCGGAGTTGCCGTACCAATGCCGACATTGCCAGTCGTGTCCACCGTCATACTTCGGATGCTATTGGCCCAGATAGACGCCTTGGTCCCCGGCCCTCCGAAGAGCAACATCTCTTCCGGCGCGATCGCCTGCCCTGGCGGCGGTACGCCAACGTACCCTTTTCCCGTTGCCCCGTGGTAGAAATCCCAGCCTGCGGCAAACGACTGGGTTCCCGTCGCTTCGAGGCGCGGCGGGAGTTGCGCATCCGCGGACACAACATGCAACTTCGAGGCCGGGTTTCTCGTACCAACACCGACGTTCCCAACAGCCGGCTGTAGGATGAGCGACGCGCCGTCGGTCGTCCCTAGGAAGTTCACCGACGGATTGGTGCCGGCATTGCCGGTAAGGTTCCAGACGGCATCCGCAGCCCGCTCAACGAGCGGTAGATAGGCCTGGGGTGTGAGGTTGGACGTATTCGCTCGAGCGACTCCGGTCGCCATTGCCAGAAGAAGGACAACGATCGTGACGAGGGAGAGCGAGTGGAACAAGCGCTGGTTCATGGAGACCTCCTGAGGTGTTTGACCCTCGAGAACCGCGTCGTGAGAAGGACCTCAACTTGTTGGCTTGTCACCGACCAGGGAAGTTGAACAACTGAAAGGTCAACGGAACGGCCAGACACAGGAACTCGGTTGAAACCCGCTGGAGAGTAAGGAGTGGAGGTGGGTTAGGCGTAGCCAGGGTGCGTCAGGTTTGACTGCGGTGAATGGGTGCATGAAAATTATAACTAGGACGTTGCAGAAAGCCACCTGGATTTCTTGATCGTGTAGCCCACCCGAAACGCAGCTTTGGGTCCATCTTGACACCACCCCGGATAGGTGGTTTAATTTTACTAAATCTTTCACTAAAACAGATGCACAGGAGACCAAGTCATGACAACGGACGGTCATGCGCCCGCTTCGACGCTGAAGCCTACGACCATCGTCGGCCCCGACCTGCCCCACCTCCCCTGGGAGGAGCGCCCCGACGGCAATTCCGACGTTCTCTGGCGCTACAGCGCCAACCCCATCATCCCGCGCAACGCCATTCCCATCGCCAACAGCATCTTCAACAGCGCCGTCGTCCCCTTCAACGGCGCCTTCGCCGGCGTCTTCCGCGTCGACTCGCGGACGCGCGAGATGAACATCCACCGCGGCTTTAGCCAGGATGCCATCCACTGGGCCATTGACCACAAGACCATCGAGTGGATCAACGACGACCCCGAGGTGACCCACTTCGTCCACCGCTACGACCCCCGTGTGTGCTGGCTGGAAGACAGATATTATGTCACGTGGTGCAACGGCTACCACGGCCCGACCATCGGCGTCGGCTATACTTTCGACTTCGAGACGTTCTACCAGCTCGAAAACGCCTTCCTGCCCTTCAACCGCAACGGCGTCCTCTTCCCGCGCAAAATCGGCGGCAAGGTCGCCATGCTCAGCCGGCCCAGCGACAACGGCCACACGCCCTTCGGCGACATCTTCTACAGCGAGAGTCCCGACATGGAGCACTGGGGACGCCACCGCTGGGTCATGGGGACGAAGGGCTGGACGTGGCAAAGCACCAAGATCGGCGCCGGCCCGACGCCCATCGAGACCAGGGAAGGCTGGCTGCTATTCTACCACGGCGTCCTGACGAGCTGCAACGGCTTCGTCTACAGCTTTGGCGCGGCGCTGCTCGACCTTGACCAGCCGTGGAAGGTCATCTACCGCACAGCGCCGTACCTGCTCTCGCCGCAGACGCTCTACGAGTGCGTCGGCGACGTGCCGAACGTCGCGTTCCCATGCGCCGCCCTCACCGACGCCGCCAGCGGCCGCATCGCCATCTACTACGGCTGCGCCGACACAGTCACCGGGCTGGCCTTCGGCCAGGTGGATGAGATTCTCGACTACCTGAAGGCCAACTCCGACGTCTAGAGGATCCGCGCTTTGTTCGTCGCCATCAATATCTATCGCGTATTGACGCGATTCATGGATGATCATACATGACCGGCAACGACGACACCGGCTGGGTCATCAGCCTCGACGTGGGCGGCACATCCATCAAGAGCGGCGCTGTCGCCGCAGGCCCGCAACTTCTCAGCGAGGCGCGTCGCACGCCCATCGCTGAGGGCGGAACGGCTGAGGAGATTCTGCGCACGTTCGGGGTCGTCATTGCGGGGGCGCTGGCCGAGCTTGGCGAACGGCGTCTGCTGGGCGTCGGCGTCGGCGTTCCTGGCCCGTTCGACTACGCCAACGGCGTCAGCCTGATCCGCCACAAATTCGCCGCCCTCTACGGCCTCTCCCTCCGCGATGCCCTGGCCGCGTGGCTGCCCGACCCGACGCTGCCGGTCCTCTTCCGCAACGACGCCGAGGCGGCCATCGTGGGCGAGGCGCTGTATGGGGCCGGCGACGCTTACCGCCGCCTCATCGGCGTCACCCTCGGCACGGGTCTCGGCGCGGCGTTCATTCGCGACGGCGCCGCCGTTCGGAAGGGCGCCGACGTGCCGCCGAACGGCGAACTGTACCCGGTTCCCTGGGCTGGCGCGACCGCCGACGACATCTTCTCGATCCGCGGCCTGCTGGCGCGCCTCTACAGTGTGGATCCGGCCGTTCACAGCGTCGCCGAGGCGATCCGAGGGGCGCAGGCCGACCGCCCCGACTATCAGGCCGTGTTCCAGGCGTTCGGCGCCGATCTGGGCCGCTTCCTGACGCCGTTCGCGCGGGACTTTTCGGCGGAAGCGGTTATCATTCTGGGTGGGCTGTCCAACGCGCCCGACATCGAGGTTGGCGTGCGACAGACGCTGGGCGTCCCGGCGATGACGGGTACGCTCGGCGACCGCGCGGCCATTCTGGGAGCCGCCGCCCCATTCTTCAGCTCGAACAAGGAGACTGCCGTTCCATGATGCACATTGCCGAGTTTCTGCCGCCTCAGCCCTCCCTCCTCTGGACCCTGGCCCGTCAGGCGGGCGTGGACCACGCCGTGGGCGGCCTGCCGTTCGACGACCCGTTCAACGGCACGGACCGCCCCTGGGACTATATGCCCCTGCTGCGCATGAAGGACCGCTACGAGAACGCCGGCTTCAAGCTGGCCGTCATCGAGGCGCGGCCGCCCCTCGACAGGGCCAAGCGCGGCCTGCCGGGCGGTGAGGAGGAGATTGACACCGTCTGCACGCTGATCGAGAACATGGGACGCCTGGGCATCCCCGTCTGGTGCTACGAGTGGATGACCGGTTTCAACTGGATGCGCACCTCCACCACGACGCCCGCGCGCGGCGGCGCTCTCGTGACCGGCTACGACCACTCCCTGATGAAGAACGCGCCGCCTCTCGATGGCGCCCCCATTGACGACGATACCCTCTGGAGCACCCTGGCCCACTTCCTGCAGCGTGTTCTCCCGGTCGCCGAGCGCGCAGGCGTCAAGCTCTCCATGCACCCGGACGATCCGCCCCTGTCGCCGATTCGCGGCATCTCGCGGATCATGCGCTCGGTGGACAACTATCAGCGCCTCGTGGACATGGCGCCTAGCCCCATGAACACAATCACGCTCTGCCAGGGCAACTTCGCGTTGATGACCGACGACCTGCCCTCCGTCATCCGTCACTTCGGTCGCCAGGGCAAGATATCCTTCGTTCACATGCGGGACGTGGCCGGCACAGCGGAGCGATTCGTCGAGACGTTCCACGACGCCGGCCCGACGGACCTGCTGGCGTGCGTGCGGGCGTACCACGACATCGGCTTCGAGGGTGTGCTGCGCCCGGACCACGTCCCGACGATGGCCGGCGACAGCAACGACAACCCCGGCTACTCATCCATCGGCCGCCTCTTCGCCATCGGCTACATCCGCGGCCTGCACGAGGCTGTCTACGGCAAGGCACAGGAGCCAACACAAGACAGTGCAACCTCTCGCCCCCATCCAGCTCGAGCCGAAGCTTGATTGCCGCCTGTGGGGCGGCAGCGCGTTGGGGCCATTCGTCGGCCTCGCCGCGCCGCCGCCCAACCTGGCGGAAATCTGGCTGGTGTACGAGCACAACCGCGTCATCGGTGGGCCACACGACGGGATGACGCTCAAGGACCTGGTCGCCCTGTTCGGGCCGACGCTGGTCGGCGCGCGCAGCTTCGCTCGCTGGGGCGAGGACTTCCCGCTGCTGGCGAAGTTCATTGACGCCGCCGCCGATCTGTCGGTTCAGGTCCACCCCGGCGACGACTATGCCCACACCGTCGAGGCGGCGACCGGCTTCCACGGCAAGACCGAGGCGTGGCACATTCTCCAGGCGACGCCGGATGCCGCCGTCATCCACGGCTTCAGCGCTCCCACCGACCGCCGCCAGTTTGCCGAGGCGGTGGCGCGCGGCACGGCCCTCGAAAGCCTGCGCTACGTCTCGGTGGGGCCTGGCGACACGATCTTCGTCCCGGCGGGTACGATGCACGCCATCAACGCCGGTGTCATGCTGTTCGAGATCCAGGAGAAGTCGGACCTGACCTACCGCGTCTACGACTACGACCGCCGCGATGCCCAGGGGCGGCCGCGCGACCTCCACATCGAGCAGGCGCTCGCAGTGACGAACTTCGACAGCCCCCCCCCTGCCAAGCTGCGCCCCGTTCCACTAGCGCCGGGCCGGTCGCGCCTCGTCGAGTGTCCGTACTTCGTGATGGAGCGCTGGGAGTTGAGCGCGCCAACCGCGCTTGCCACCGACGCGGCGACGTTCGAGATCGTTACCGTCATCGGCGGCGCAATGGATCTGGTGTCCCAGGGCGGCGTGCTGCATCTGCCGCGCGGCCACGCCGTCGTTCTGCCCGCGTCCCTGGGCGCGTATCAGCTCGCGCCGACGTCAGAGGTGACGTTCCTGCGCTGCTACATCCCGTGAGCCAGACAAGGGCCAGCAGGGGCCGCCACGCTATTATGCACGGCTACCAGTTGACCGACGCCGCCGCCGGACGTACAATGAAGCCTGTCTGACCGCGCACTCTGTAAGGTAGCCATGCTCACGCCCATGCGCCTGCTCCGCCTCGTGGCGCGCTTCGCCCTCGTCTGGTTTGTCGAAGCCATATCCATCCTGATCACGGCGTGGATCGTCCCCGGCTTCACGATCAGCGGGTCATCGTGGGGGGGCCTGATCATCGCCACCGCCGCGGCCCTTGTCTTCGCTTCGATCAACCTGCTCGTCCGTCCCGTCCTCCTGCTCCTGGCCCTCCCGCTCGGCTTCGTGCCCGTGCTGATCGTCGGTATTCTCCTGAACGCGCTCACCCTATGGCTGACCAGCCTGCTCATCGAGGGTTTCGTCATCACAGGTTTCGTGCCTGCCTTCCTCGGCGCGTTTGTCCTGGCCGCCGTCAACGTCTTCCTGACGGCGTTCGTTCCCATCAGCGAGGACGACTCGTTCTTTAGCGGCCTCGTCACCCGCCTCAGTGGACGCGAGCGCTTTCCCGACTGCGACGAAAATGTCACCGGCCTGGTGCTGATGGAGATTGACGGCCTGAGCTACTGGCACATGAAGAAGGCGCTGGCCCAGGGGTGGATGCCCAACACGGCCGCCCTCATCGAAAAGGACGGCTACGTTCTCTCCCGCGTGGATTGCGGCCTCCCCTCTCAGACCTCGGCATGCCAGTCGGGCATCATGTTTGGCGACAACTTCGACATCCCCGCGTTCCGCTGGTACGACAAGGATGAGCGCAAGCTGTTTGTGTCTGGCAGCGACGCCGCCCTCATCAACGCCCGCTACTCAAAGGGCAAGGGGCTGATGCGCGGCGGGTCGAGCATCAACAACATGCTGGCGGGCGACGCCCTCAAATCGCAGCTGACCCTGGCGACCCTGACGGGCGGCGCGCCTGAGGAGGAGCAGCAGCGCTCCCGCGACCTCTACTACCTCTTCCTCGACCCGTACTTCTTCTCGCGGGCCGTGGTGCTGTTCATTGGGGACGTGCTTCTCGAGCTGTGGGAAGGCCTGATGCAGCGCGTCCAGAACGTGCAGCCGCGCCTGAACCGGACCGCGCACTTCTACCCGTTCGTTCGCGCCGCGACGACCACGCTGATGCGCGATATACCGGCGTATCTCATGGGGCTGGACATCGTGCGCGGCAGCCCCGTGCTGTACACCACCTACGTCGGCTACGATGAGGTGGCGCACCACTCCGGCCCGTGGACGCGCGACGCATTCCGCACGCTGCGCCAGTACGACAAGGTCATCGGCCGCATCTGCGAGACCATCGCCCACCACGCGCCGCGCCCGTATGAGATTATCCTCCTGTCGGACCACGGCCAGTCATTCGGAGCCACCTTCAAGCAGCGCTACGGCTACGACCTGAAGGAATTCATCCAACAGCGCCTGGCCGACGGCATGGCCGTCAGCAATATCGAGAGCGGCGACCAGGGTTCGATGTCCATGATCGGCATGGTCGGTGAGATGCGCACGGCGCAGGCTGCCGGCATCGGCGGGCGACTTGGGCGCGCAACCCTCCAGCGCACCAGCCGCGCCCTGGACCGCGTAGCGCCGAAGGGACCCCAGGCCGTCGGCGACGGCGACAAGGTGGTGGTGTGCGGCAGCGGCAACCTGGCCCAGGTCTACTTCGACACGCGCCCCGGCAAGATACCCGTCAGCGAGCTGAATGAGGCGCACCCCGGCCTGGTGGACGCCATCGTGCAGCACGAGGGGGTCGGCTTCGTCGTCGTCTACGACGACCGCCTGACCCCGATTGCGCTGGGCAAGTCCGGCGCGCGCAACCTGCATAGCGGCGAGGTGACCGGCGACGACCCCCTCACCCCTTATGGCGACGCGGCGTTCCGCGCCGGGCAGGTGCGCCGCATCGCCGACTTCCCCCATTCGGGCGACTTGATCGTCAACAGCACGCTCTATCCAGATGGGACGGTGGCGGCGATGGAGGAGCTGGTCGGCTCCCACGGCGGCCTCGGCGGCGAGCAGACCGACGCCTTCATCCTGCACCCGCCCGACATGCTCATCGCCGCCACCGCGAACTCCGCCGATTTCTTCGCCCTGTTGGAGGCGCGGCGTGACCGCCCCGTCGCGCCGCGCGCCCCGCAAGACGCCGACGGCGGCGAGGCCGTCAATCCCTGGGCGCTGCGCATGCTGTGGCGCGGCATGGCGGACTGGCGCACCTGGCTCTCAGATTGCGTCCAGGCGCTGACGCTGAGCGCGCGGGGCTTTCGCAGCATCGCCGGCAACCCGGCCCTGCAAGGTCCGGCGCTGCTGCTCGTCCTGCTGGGCGCTGTCATCGGCGCGTACTTTTCCGGTAGTCAGCCGCAGTCTCTCGCCCAGGTCGCGCTCCTCACGCCGGTTCGCGTGGCCGGTTTCGCCGTCACCGTGCTAATCTTCCTGGTCGCCGGGCGATGGCTCGGCGGCAAAGCGTCCTATACCGTTCTGTTCCGCACGCTCGCCTTCGCCAACGTGTTCGCCCTGGTTTCGTTCCTCGGTCTCATTCCCGGCCTGGGCCAGACAGCGAACACCCTGGCGGCAGTTCTGTTCTACGTGGCCGAGTGGCTAGGGGCGCAGCAAGCCCTGCGCCTGCGCGGCTGGAAAGCCGTCTTCCTGCCCATCGCCACCCTCATCATGTTCGGGGCTATGCTCGTGATCCCGTACATTCTCTTCAGCGGCGGCAGCCTGGCGATCACTGACATTCTCGCGCGCTTCGGCCTGACCTCGCCGCCATGAGGTCTTCGATATTCATTGACACCCTACCCCATCATGGAGCAATTCTATGCGCTACGGTCATTTTGACGACCAGGCCCGTGAATACGTCATCGAACGTCCCGACACGCCCCTGCCCTGGATAAACTATCTGGGCCAGGAAGATTACTTTGCGATGCTGACCCACACCGGCGGCGGCTACTCATTCTACCGCGATGCGCGGCTGCGCCGCCTGATTCGCTACCGCTACAACAGCGCCACGGCGGATAGCGGCGGTCGCGCGCTGTACCTGCGCCTGCCGGACGGCGATTACTGGTCGCCGACGTGGCAGCCAACGCGCAAACCGCTCGAGCGTTTCGAGACGCGCCACGGCCTCGGCTACAGCGTCATCTCGTCCACCTATCGCGGCATCACCGCCAGCCTGACCGCCTTCGTCCCCCAGGGCGAGACCCTGGAGGTATGGCGGGTCAACGTCACCAACAGTGGCAACGAGGCCGTCAGTCTGGAGCTATTCTCAGTGGTAGAGTTCTGCCTGTGGGATGGCTGGGACGACCAGACGAACTTCCAGCGCAATTACAACACGGGCGAAGTCGAGGTGGACACCGAGCGGAGCATCATCTACCACCGCACCGAGTATCGTGAGCGCCGCGACCACTTTGCCTACTTCGCCTGCTCCGCGCCCATCACCGCCTTCGACACGCAGCGCGAGGTGTTCGTCGGCCCATATCGCGGCTTCGACGCGCCCGCCGCCGTCGAAGAGGGCCGCTGCCGAAACTCTGTCGCCCACGGCTGGTCGCCCATCGGCGCGCACCAGGTGAGCCTGACCCTGGTGCCCGGCGAGAGCCGCGAGATCGTCTTCCTCCTGGGCTACGTCGAGAACCCGCGCGACGAAAAGTTCACCGTGGACGGAAAGCTCAACGTGTCGCGCGCCCTGCCGGCGATTGAGCGTTACACGGACCCGGCCGCCCTGGATGAGGCGCTCGCCCAGAGTCGCCAGCACTGGGACACGCTTCTGAGCGCGTACCAGACCGAGACGCCGGACGAGCACATCAACCGCATGGTCAACACCTGGAACCAGTACCAGGTCATGGCGACGTTCAACCTATCGCGCAGCGCGTCGCTCTACGAGAGCGGCATCGGGCGCGGCATGGGGTTCCGCGACTCGAACCAGGACCTGCTCGGTTTCGTCCACCTGCTGCCCGACCGCGCCCGCGAGCGCCTGCTCGACCTGGCTGCGACGCAGCTTCCCAATGGCGGCGCCTACCACCAGTATCAGCCCCTCACCAAGCGCGGCAACAACGCCGTCGGCGGCGGCTTCAACGACGACCCACTCTGGCTCGTCCTGGCCGTCGCGGCCTACCTCAAGGAAACCGGCGACGGCAGTATCCTGGCCGAATTAGCGCCCTACGACAACGCGCCCGGCACCGAGACGCCGCTCATCGAGCACTTGCAACGCGCCCTGCGCTACACCATGGACCGCCTCGGGCCACACGGGTTGCCCCAGATCGGCCACGCCGACTGGAACGACTGCCTCAACCTGAACTGCTTCTCCTCGGAACCGGGCGAATCGTTCCAGACCCACGAGGACGACGGCGACTCGACGACGGCCGAGTCGGTGTTCATCGGCGGCTTGTTCGTCCTGGCGGCGGACGAGATGGCGGACATCGTGCGTCACTACGGGGAGCCTGGGGTGGCCGACGCCTACAGCGAGCAGGCGCGGGCGATGGAGCGCACCGTCCTGACCCACGGCTGGGACGGCGCGTGGTTCAAGCGCGCCTACGACCGCTTCAGCGCGCCGGTCGGCGCCAGCGCGTGCGAAGAAGGGCAGATTTACATCGAGCCGCAGGGGATGTGTGTCCTGGCGGGCATCGGGCTAGCGAGTGGCGAGGCGCGGCAAGCCCTCGACTCGGTGCGCGAGCGCCTGGCGACGCCCCACGGCGTCGTTCTCCACCAGCCGGCCTACACGCGCTACTACCTGAATCTGGGCGAGATTTCCAGCTACCCGCCCGGCTACAAGGAAAACGCCGGCATCTTCTGCCACACCAACCCGTGGATCATGATCGCCGAGGCGCGCCTGGGTGACGGCGACGCCGCCTTCGACTATTACACCCGCATCAATCCGTCGGCCCGCGAGGCGATCAGCGACGTGCATCGCTGCGAGCCGTATGTCTACGCGCAGATGATCGCCGGCCGGGACGCGGCCAGCCACGGCGAGGCCAAGAACTCGTGGCTGACGGGCACCGCCGCCTGGAACCTTGTCGCCGCGACGCAGTGGCTCCTCGGCGTCCGCCCGACCCACGACGGCCTGCTGGTTGACCCGGCGATTCCGTCCGCCTGGGACGGCTTCCGCGTGACGCGGCAGTATCGCGGCGCGACCTACGACATCACCGTGCGCAACCCCAATCACGTGAGCCACGGGGTCGCGGAGGTTCGGCTTGACGGCCAGCCCCTCCCCGACAACCACGTCCCGGCGCTGACAGACAGGGGCCGTCACGCCATTTACGTGGTCATGGGATGATACGACCGTGTGCGACGCCTACCCGTGGGACGCCGTCGGGTGGTCCTCCGGAATCACCTGGCTGAACCAGACGTAGAGACCGTAGACCACTTGCGTGGCGACCAGCACAATCAGCGTGATGAGCAGCAGCGTGGACGACATGCCGCCGCCGAACAGCCCGACCAGGAGGCAGACGGCGGCGGCAATGACTTTCATGAGCGGGCTGAGCCGCTCGCCCGTCGGCTCGTCCGGCTCGCGCCGCGAAACCAGCTCGATAAGCCCCATGCTCGCCAGCGCCGCCGCGACGGCCCCCGCCGTCAGCAAGCGAACACCGGGCTGTAACTCGCCAATCGTGTGCGCCAGGACGTTCTGGATACCGGCGCTGACGGCCGCGATCCCTATCACCAGCGGCGCGTGGGAGTAGCCCCAGATCAGGGCAGACCACATGCCGCGCCGCGCGCCCTCGCGCCGTCCGATGAAATCGAAATACACCCACCACAGGCCAAAAATCAGCGCCATGCCCAGGACACCGGTGCCGCCCGCACCGAGGCTCAAGACATCCACGTTGGCGACACCGTTGATCACGCCGACAATCGCCTCGCCAAGGACAATGATGACGAATAGTCCATATCGCTCGGGCAGCTTGGATTTCTTGGCCTGCGGCAGCCTCGCCTGCCAGTTCAGCGTCGTGATCGGCGTGAGGAAGTCAATCAGTAGCCCCAGCCCCCAGAGCATGTAACGGGTAGGTGGCGGGACGAACACGGATAGGAGCCAGATCAGGGCTGAGATGGAGAACCCAACGGCATAGCGATTGCTGACCGGGCGGAACATGGGGTTGTGGTAGCCGCCGTTGAGCCACAGCGCGATGATGAGGATGCGGGCTACGACATAGGCCAGCGCAAACTGCACCGACGCCTTGTCGAGGCCCTGGCTGGCGAACACCGCCATCGCCGCTGGCGGCAGCATCATCAGGAAAACAAACAGGCGGTAGCTCAGATCGTGGGTTTCGAAACGCTCGTTGTAGTACGTTCCGCCGATCCAGACCCACCAGACGGCCACGAATTGCAGCACGTAGCCCAAGAAATCCGAGAGCGACAGGTGCGCCGCGAGGTGATGCGCCAGCTGCGAGATCACCACCACGAACACCAGGTCGAAGAACAGCTCGAGCCACGAGACGCGCCGCTCATCCTCGCCGACCCTCAGCTGCGGGCGCTGCCACCACTGCCGTCTTGCCATTGCTTCCCTCCGCGTGTGCGCTGCGTTAGCTGCGTGTTTTATAGTATATGCTTTAGCGCGTCAATCAGCTTCTCGACATCCCCCTGCGAATTGTACGCCTGGATCGAGACGCGCACGAACTCGCGGCCATTCCAGCGTATCTGGGGAATCTCGATGTCATACTCGTCCCACAAGCGGGTCCCGAGCTTGTCCAGCGTCCCGTTCGGCAAGGGCAACACGCACATCTGCCCGAACCAGTCCTCGGGGCAGATATGCTCCATCCCCGTCAATTCGGCCGCCCGCTCCCTCGCCCACGCTGCCAGGCGGTGGCACTCCTGCCGTACCAGCGGCCAGTGGTGCTCTCGTTGAAACTCAATCGCCGCCGGCACACTCAGGTATGGCGCGGGGTCGTCGGTCCCCATCCAGCCAAACCAATCCTGGAACTCGGAGCCGCTCGGCGCCTCGCTTTCCCAGCCCCAGCTCACAATAAGAGGTTCAAGCCGCGCCTGCATCTCCGGCTGCGCATGTAAGAAGCCCGCCCCCTTCGGCGCCATCATCCATTTGTGGCAGTTTGCAAGGTAGTAGTCTGCCCCCATCTCATCGAGGTTTATGTCAATGTGACCCGGCGCGTGGGCTGCGTCAATCACCGTGATGATGCCCGCTTCTCGCGCCCGGCGACACACTTCCGCCACCGGAAAGATGAGCGCCGTCGCCGACGTGATGTGGCTGATGAAGATGACCTTTGTCCGCTCCGTCACGCCCGCCCACAGTTGCTCAACAAAGTCGTCCGCCGTCGTGATGGGCAGGGCGATGGGCTGGTTGATGTAGCGCACGCCCTTCTTAGCGCAGTTGAACCGCCAGGTCCGATCGGACGCGCCGTACTCGTGGTTCGTCGCCAGCACCTCGTCGCCGGACTGCAAGTCCAGCGAGCGCGCGACGATGTTCACGCCGAAGGTGATGTTCGGCACGTACACCAGGTCGTCCGGGCTAGTGTGAAGATACGCCCCCAGCGGCGCCCGCGCGTCAGCCAGCAAGTCCCGGATACGCCGGCCGAGGAACTCGACCGGCTCCCCCTCCAGCTCGCGCTGCCACGCCTGGTAGCGCTCGAACACCGGGCGCGGCGTCGCGCCGAAGCTACCGTGATTAAGGAATGTCACCTCCGGCCGCAACAAGAACTGATCGCCTACCCCCGGCCAGGGCATATTGAATGTCATCGCCGCGACTGCTTTCTCCGTCTGTGCCATGTTCTCTCCCGATGTCACTGTCGTTATCGCCTCGAGCACACGCCGCGCTCAATCAGCTGGCGTTCCGCGTTCGATGATAGTGGCGGCGAGCTTTGGCTCGGTTGCCACAATCCTTCATATCGCACCAGCGGCGGCTGTGATTCTTGCTCGTGTCCACGAAAAGCCAGGTGCAGGTGTCACCCTCACACTCGTGTACCCGTTCGACTCTGCTCGATGTCAGCAGTTCCGCTGCTGACCGCGCTACCGGCCAGAGCATGCGATCCAGCGCGTCCTCCCCGTCGGGCCAATCCCACACAAAGCCCTCGCCGACCGGAATGAGCCGGGCGCGCGCCATAGCAGCCGCTAGGGCGTCGTTGAGGACGGCCAGGTCCTCGACGTCCGTCGCGGCGGCAGCGGCGCGGGCCGCGAACACGCGGTACATGGCCTCGCGCAACGCAATGGCCCGTTCGAGCGCGGCGAGAGCGGCGGCCGGCCGCTGCTCGGCCTCGCTTCGTAGGCGAGCGGCCAGCGACGGGGTCAGAACGCCCGCCAGCTCGCTCCACGCTAACAGGTCCGCGTAGCTCGCCAGCTTATCGTTTGTGACCGGGGCGTGCGGGTCGGCCTTGTCGCGGCCCGAGACGGTGTTGGTGAAGTCCAGGCACAACTCCCCCGCAATCAATGAGAAGAGCGGCGTTTCAGGTTCAACCATGCTGTATCCTCCACTCGGAGAACCGCGAATTTCCGAATCTCACCTATAACCACCCAAAACCACTTGACAAGTTAGATATTTGTGCTATAATCTAACCATCAAATTCATTATAGCCAGTTACGAGACGGTTGTCAAGAGCTAGCTTGCCTGATAGCCCGTGTCGGTACGCTGGATGAGTCGAACTCGCTCTGTCTATGGAAAACCGTTAGCCGCGGACAGTCGCGCAGGCCCGTTGCTACTGCGCGCGCAGTCAGCCATGTGATATCAGGAGGACACGATGATGAGCACACGATACGAGCGCCTTGATCCGACCGAGCGCAACTACCCCAACTTCAGTGACGTACCCCACGCCCGGCCCATTCTCACGGACAGCGGTACAGGACGCGCCGTCGCCATCCTGGCGGGTGTCGTCGGTAGTCTCACCGGCCTGGCCGCCCTGCTGACACTGCTCCACTAAGCGCAACTCCGGGCAGAAGGATTGAACCTCCGCTGCCCCCAACTGAATACCCTCTCCATCGCCAGGGCGTCACAGCGACGCCCTGGCCCGCGTCTCACGTAGCGGCCCCTGAACGGTATATCTGGTACAATTGGGCTGACCACAGCAGCGGCGACGCCGCAGCATCCGATCATGACGCGGAAGGATGATACGATGCCGACCACGACCCAGGATATCTATAACTATCGCAGGGTGAACGACAGCCTGATCACCGGCGGCCAGCCAACAGAGGAGCAGCTGAGAGCGGCGGCCGGCGAGGGGTTCTCGACCGTCATCAACCTGGCGACCAACACGACCAGCAACGCCTTGCCGGACGAAGCGGGCCTCGTGCAGTCGCTCGGCATGGCCTACCACCACATTCCCGTCGAGTGGGAGAATCCCACCGCCGGCGATTTCGCGCAGTTCGAGCGTGTGATGCGCGAGGCCGCGCAGGCGAAGACTCTCTTGCACTGCGCGGCCAACTTCCGCGTCACCGCGTTCTATTCGCTCTACGCGCTGAAACACCTGGGCTGGTCCGAAGCCCAGGCCGACGCCTTCCGGGCGTCGGTGTGGCGTGGCAGCGACTACCCGATCTGGGAAGCGTTCATCGAACAGGTGAAAGCGAGCATTCTAGAGGCGTGAGGCTACTCGCGGTAGCTCCGCACCATAGCGTGGAGACCCCCTGCTGGCAGTAGAGTTGTCACTCCACTGCCTCTGGGAGGCGCTGGAGATGGCTCTCCAGCGCCAGCACGATGGCTTCTCCACGCTGAACTGCGGAGCTACCTTACTCGCCGCCGGGCAACAGGCCGCGCAGGAAGGCGAGGCCCTGCCGCGCGAGCGTGTCCTGATCCGGGGCGAGCGGCCGCCACAGGCAAACGGCGCGCGCGATGGCTTCCAGCGCCGGCGTGAACGCCTCGATTGCCACCACGCCATCGTACTGCACCGCCGCCAACCCCCGCGCCACGCCGTCCCAGGCCACCTGGCCGCTGCCGGGAATCCCGCGGTCGTTCTCGCACGCGTGGAAGTGGAACAGCTTGTCACCGGCGCGGCGAATGGCCGCCTCCGTGTTCTTCTCCTCGATGTGCATGTGGAACGTATCCAGGTGCAGGCCCACGGCCGGGCTGTCAATCTCGTCGAGCAGATTCAGCCCTTGCTCGACCGTGTTGATCATGTCCACCTCGAACCGGTTGAGCGGCTCGAGCGCCAGGCGGACGCCGTGGTCGGCCGCGTAGCCGCCCAACTCCCGCAGACTCTCCACCGCGCGGCGGCGCTCGGCGGCCCGCTCGGCCGGCGGCAGCAGGCGCGCCTTCCCGACCGATGAGTAGGCGGGGCCGCACACGACCGTCGCGCCCAGGTCTCGGCGGTGTCAACCATCCAGCGCACGTAGGTTTTGGTCGTCTCGCGCACGCCGCCGTCGTCGCTGCTCAGGTCGCGGTCGGGACCGAAGACCCCGCACACGACCGCGCCGAGGCCGGTCTCCGCGAGGGCCGCCTTGACTGCGCCCACATCAATGGCGGCCGGCTCCTCGCACGCCATCTCGAAGACATCGAACCCGAAGTCCTTCACCTTCCGCACCAGCCCAATAGACTCGGCGCTGAAGGGTGACACCCAAACGAACGTATTGACGCCGATTCGCATACCCGTACCCCCATGTGTCAGATCGTCTCCACTGCCAACCCGAACACGCTCGAAATCAGGTCAATGTCGTCCCGAACGTGGCCCGTCATCAGCAGGTAGTGGTGGGACGAGGCGCGCTTCATCAGACGCGGCCCGCTCGCCACCCGAATAACCCCGCCGTTCAGACAATCGGAGCCGGGGAACTGAGCGTACCCTTCCAGGTCGCCCTCGGCGACGGTGATCCTGTTCATCGTCGGCGCGAGTTTAGCCAGGGTGACATCGCCAGTCGGCAGGAGAGCGTCAATGGCCGTCGCGTTGGGGTCCGTGATGCGGAGAACGCGGGGGCGCAAAGCCCACTCGGTGGCAAACGCCTGGGGCAACACACCGAGGTAGCCGCAGTGGGCGACCAGGATGTAGTCGTCCGGGTTGTGGATGACGTCCGGGTAGCGGTCAATGCGCTCGTGCTTCAGCGCCGCCATGCCCATCAGGAATGGGTAGAGGTTCGTCATCATGATGGGAACATCCAGCGAGCGGTTCAGGATGTACTTCGTCAGCATGGAGAGCGTGTCAGCCTCGCAGCCCCAGATCAGGCGGCGCTCGGTGTAGAACATGTTCCACGCCAGGCAGGGCGTCGTGTCGGAGAAGTGGGACTCGTTCAGGCAGTTGATACCCACGCCGCCGATGCTCGCGTCGTCGCCAATCTCGCGCGTGAGAGCGATGTACAACTTGACGGCGCTACGCAGCGAGTGGGGCGAGACGCCGGGCGTGTTGAGGTCCCAGCGGGCCAGGACGGCGTCGGCCTCACTGTCGGGAATCAGTTTCGCCGCCGCCCCTAGCTCCTTGAAGCTGCGCTTCTCAATGGTAACCCCGAACTTCTGGAACATCCGCTGCGTACACTCATCTTCCCACCAGTAGAAACGCTTGAAAATCTCGGGCTGGAAGCCGGCGCCGGGGTTATCCTGGAAGGCGAGGAACTTCGTCTGCGCCAGCTCGCGCCCCACGCCGAGAGCGCGGCAAAGCGTGCGCGTCTGCGCCAGGCTGTACGGCGTGATCATGGTGACGCCCTCGGCGCGCATATAGCTGGCAATCTCCCAATCCCACATCGCCATCGTGCCGAACTCCGAGGTCACGACGAGGATTGGACGGTCAATCGCCTTGAAGTGGGCGAGCTGGCGGTACGCCTCGCCGAGAATCTGGGGGAACAGCGCCGCGTCGGCCTCGGCCGGCAGCGGCTGCCCCAGGGCGACCGGCGGCAGGAACTCCGCGACATCGTGCAGCGACCCTTGAAGGGCCGCGAGTTGCAGGTCGAACTGCTCATCCCGGCCGGGATCGAAGTACACCGGCGCAAGGCGCGCTTTCATCATCAGACACTCTCCTTCTCAAGCGACCGACTAATAGCTGCGGACGGTCGCGGCGGCCCGTTCCAGCCGTCCAAAGACGTCATCGGTGATCTCTATGTGCAGCACCTGCCCCACGACTTGCGACCAGCCGTGGACGAAGTACACCCAGCCATCCTCCACGAAGAGGTTGCGACTCTCCGCCTGGCGCTTGGCCTGGTGCAGGAAGTCAAGTTCGCCGCGATAGTTGAACTCCCAGGCGATGCCGTTGCGGGGGAACAGGCCGTGATCGGTGACGGGGGAGCCTGGGGTGTCCTTGCCCATGCCGGTGGCGTTGATGGCGATACTGCCGTCGGGAAGCTCGGCCATGATGCCGTCATTGCGGCCGGCGTCGGCGTTCTCGATGTACACCATCTCGATGTCCGTCGCCAGTGTATCCACCATCGCCTGCATGCTGTGGAGACGCTTGGGCGAGCGGTTGACGACGGTGATGCGGCGCGGCCGGTCGGCCTTGTCCGTCTTCGAGATCAGGTGGAGTACTGTCGAGACGGAGGAGCCGCCCGCGCCGAAGATGAGCACGTCGCCGCCCGTGCGGCCGAAGTACCCCGCGCTCGTGATGTGGTCCATGCTCAGGCCGGCGGTAATCGGATCTTTCGCGTGGCCTTCGAGGCGGCCATCGCGCTTGGAGATGCTCGACAGCTCGCCAGTCAGGACGGCGTAGGGGTCGAGGTAGTCGAACATGTCCTTAGCGGCGTCGTACAGGTCAATCTTGTGTGTCGTGACCAGGGCGCCAATCGATTCGGGATCGTACTTGATCTGGGCGACGGCGGCGCGATAGGCCGCCGGTGTGTCGTGGATTTTCAGGTCCATACCTTCGAGGACGACATCCGGGCGACCCAGCTCTTTCATCCACAGCGGGAAGACCTTGTTGATGGAGGACTTGCCGGTTGTCACGCCGATGAAGTAGAACGTGGGAACGCTCTTCGCCTCGATGTCGTAGACTTCCGTCCCATCCGTCGCCTGTAGATTGAGTTCTGATTGATCCATGAGTTCTTCTTTGTCACTCCTATTTGATGTCGCGTCAAACCACTCTGTGGCGCGGGCTTTCGCCGCGCAACACCGCCAGGCAGTCGTCGAGAGCGCCGCGACCCATCGCGTTCATCGCGCCGTCGGAGTGGGCGCCCATGTGCGGCGTGGCGATGACCTGCGGCGATCCTAGCAGGGCGTTGTCGGCGGCGGGCGGCTCGCTCTCGAACACATCCAGCGCCGCGCCACGCAGATGGCCGCGCCGCAACGCATCGCCCAGCGCCGCCTCGTCCACCAGCTCACCCCGCGAGGTATTGATGAAATACGCGCCGGGCTTCATGGCCGCCAGGAAGGATTGATCCACCATGCGGCGCGTCGAGGGCAGCAACGGCACGTGCAGCGAGACGAAATCCGCCGCGCCTAGCAACGCCGCCAGCGGCGCGATCTGGACGCGATTCGCCGCCGCGAACGCGCTGTCCGCCGCCACATCGTACGCCAGGATGCGGCAGTCGAAGGCGGCCAGGCGGCGGGCGACCGCCTTGCCAATCGCGCCCAACCCTACCAGCCCCACCGTCTTACCTTCGAGCAGCAGTCCGGTCGTCCGCGGCCAGTCCCCCCGTCGCGTCGCCTCGGCGGCGGCGAGAATCGGACGGGCGAGGTTCAGCATCAGGGCAACTGTCAGCTCCGCGACGGAGACGGCGTTCGCCGTTGGCGTGTTCGTGATGACGATGCCCAGGGCGCGCACCGCGTCGAGGTCAACGTTGTCGGTGCCGACGCCATAGCGGGCGATCACTTGGAGGCAGTCCGCGTGTTGGAGCGCCGCCGCGTCGAAGTCGTCCAGGCCGGCGATGCAGCCGTCAACGGTCGGCAGCAACTCGGCGAGCTGGGCCGAGGTCAGCGGCTTGCCGGTGGGGTTGTAGGTGACGCGGCCTACCGCCGCCTCAAGCTCCGACCGCAGGCAGGCGTCGGCGCGGCCGAACGACGTGGCCGTAACCAGGACGTGACAGTCTCGCAGCGGCTTCATGGCCGCGCGTCCGGCGTTCGCCAGCGCGGGTTGTCCACGACGGTCGGCCGGCCGTCGCGCTTCAGCACCAACTTGCGGAAGCCCTGGGCCTCGATGGAGCCGTAGTCATGGCCGGCGTTGCCGGGGTAGGCGAAGAACGTGATGAGATCCTGACTATCGTCGGCGTTGACCGAGCGGTGCGCCCAGCGCGGCGGCACGTACAGCACCTTGCCGGGCGATAGCTCCTCGACCGCCCACTCACCCTCCGGCGTCTCCATCACCATAAAGCCGCGACCATTCAGGCAATAGTATATTTCGGCTGTCTCAAGGACGGTATGAAAATGGCCCTTTGTCATGAAGTATTCGTCGCCAACGGTTCCGGCATGGACGATGGAAATGCCGTGTAGCAGCTCGCCGGCGACGGTCGGGCGCTGAAGCTCGTAGACTTCGTAAAGGAGCGGATCGTGTGCGGCGAGAAGGCGGGCGCAGCTGTCGCCATCCAGGTACTGCCCCTGCATCGCGCTCAACCGCCGCTGAATGTGGTTGTCGTAGGACGACGGAACAAAACCCGGCCCCGCAAGACGAAACGCGTGAGGCGCGTCCATCATCAATCTCCTCCCTCTAGCAGTGACACTGGCACGGCGAGACGCGCCGCGATATTGGCGCCCATGAGGCCCTGGATCACCCCTTCCGGCAGGCTCATGGCCCGCAGGCGCGCTTCGACCTGGGTCACAAACGCGACCATGCCCGGCGCGCCGCCGTATGACCGCCACATGGCGGAGTCGGCCAGGTCCGTCGCCAGGGCAATCTGACGGCCCCCGCCGGCCGCCACCATCGCCTCGATCAGCGGCCACACGTTCTTGTCGGGCTGATACTTGGGGCGGAAGAACGTGTCATATTCCAGCACGACGCCGGCCGCCGCCAGGTCCCGGTGAAGCGCGAGGTCAGGCCGTTTGTCAACGTGACAGAAGACGAGGCGCTGTGGCGACACACCCTGCTGGATGAAGAAGTCGAGGAAATGCTCGATGGCGGCGCCTTGCTCGGTGTGCATCTCGATGGCGTAGCCCGTCGCCAGGCACGCCGCCGCCGCACCTTCCATGAGGGCAATCGGCGAACTTGCGACCGTCGCCTCCGCCGCAATCTTGATGAAGCCGGGGTATATGAGCGCGTCATCCTCGCGGGCTTCCGCCAGGCCGCCCCGAATCTCACCCACAAAATAGTCGCCGGCTTCCTCGGCGGTCAGCCGCAGTTGGGGTGCGTCCGGGGCGTAGTACTTTGCGCGGTGGTAGCCGGTCGCGGCGATGATATGCACCCCTGTGGCGCGCGCCAACGCGGCGAGAGCCGCGCCGTTGCGGCCGCAGCTGCCCGGCTGGCAGTCCACAACGCTCCGCCCGCCAGCGCGCCTGAAGTCCTCCAGCTCGCGGACGATGGCCGCCTCGTCGTGAAGCTGCGGCGCATCCGGCGCGCTGCCCACAACCGGCTCGATCCACAGGTGGCTGTGGGCGTCGGTCGTGCCGAGGTCGGACGGCGGCAGGGGACCAGTAACGGTCATGACCTGGCTTGGCATCACCACGGCTCCAGGGACACGCGTAGGTTCTTGCCATCGGCGGCGGCGGCGAAGGCGGCGGGCGCGTCACTCAAGGGAAAGCGGCTCGTAATCAGCCGGGCGAGATCGAGGCGGCCGGAGTTCACAATCTCGGCTGCGCGCCAGCAGTCATACGTGCTGCACGCCGTCGTGCCGGTGACAATTAGCTCGTTGTAGTGGACTTTGTTCGAGTCGAACGGGATGATCGAGTCCTGCTTCGACAGGCCGCCAAAGAAGTTGATACGCCCACCGAGGCCGGCGATGTCCAACGCCTGCCCCTGCGCCACCTTTGACGGCGCAGCGACGATCACGACGTCAGCGCCGCGGCCGTTGCTCTCCGCCAAAACGACCGCCCGCAGGTCTTCGGCCGCCGGGTCTACGACGCGGTCCGCGCCGAGGGCCCGCGCCTGCTCGCGCCGATAGTCGCCCGGCTCGCTGACGATGACGCGCACCGCCCCGCGCAGCCGCGCCAGCTTCATGTGCAGGATGCCGATGGGTCCCGCGCCCATGACGACGACCACATCGCCGCTCTGGACGTTAACCGCGTTCTGCCCGCGCAGGACGCACGCCAGCGGCTCGATCAGGGCGGCCACGGCCGGCGCGACATCGTCGCGCACCGGCATGAGGTTGCCCTGGCGTATCGCCGCCCCCGGGACACGCATGTACTGGGCGAACGCGCCGTCGAGGTTGATGCCAATCGCCTGGTAGTTCGGGTCAAGGTTATTGTTCCCGGAGATCGTCTCGCGGCCGGCGGTCATGCCCATGTTCGGCGCAACGAACACGCGCTCCCCGACGTTGTAGCCCGACACCGCCGGGCCCAGGGCGGCGATCTCGCCCACCACCTCGTGGCCCGGGATACGCACCGTTCCCTCCCCATAGAGGCGGTGGCCGCCGTGGAAAATGCGCAGGTCCGTGCCGCAGATGTTGGCGGTGATCACCTTGAGCAGCGCCTCATCGGGACCTATCTGCGGGACAGAAACTCGCTCCACGCGCAGGTTCTTCGGGCCGTGATAGACGGCGGCCAACATCGTACTGTTCATGCGTCGGCTCCTTCCTCGCGGGCCAGGGCCAGCGCCGGCGTCCAATCACCGCCTAGCACCTCCGACAGACGCACCGGGCGCTCTTCCAGGAACGACCGCGTGCCGGCGAGGACGGCGGCGACCGCCCAGCGCCCATCCTCCCCGGTCACCCTGGGCGACGTGCCGCTCTGGATGCCGGCCACGAAATCCTCGATTTCGTGGAGGTAGCCCAACGCGAACCGCTCCGGCCAGCGGCGGAAGATGGGCGTCACCAGACCGTGCTCTCGGTCCACGGCGACGACGACAGCGCGGCCCTTCATCTCGCCGATCTGCATGATGCCCCTCTTGCCGACGATCTCCACCCGCGCATCGTAGCCGTAGTCACACGGGCAGACGCCGGAGATGCTGCCGATACCGCCCGACTCGAAGCGGAGGTTTGCCAGCATGTTGTCGTAGAAATGCGCGGCGGTGGCCCCGCGCTCCGCGCCCTTGAAGTTCGCCACCTCCAGGTAGATGCGCTCGATGTTCGATCCCATGAGCCAGCGCACGCAGTCCAGGTCGTGGCTATTGACCTCGGCCAGCATCCCGTTCGACGTGTGCAGGTCATTCGCCCACGCCGGCGGCAGGCCGGGGCCGTGGGTGAGCGACTTGATGAGCATCGGCTCGCCAATCTCGCCCGCCGCGATGCGGTCGGCGGCCAGTACAAAGTCCGGGTCGAACCGCCGCATGAAGCCAATCTGGAGATGGACGCCATTGTCGCGGCACGCGGTGATAATCGCGTCACACTCGGCGAGGGTCATCGCCATCGGTTTTTCGAGGAAGACATGCTTGCCGTGGGACGCGGCGAGGACGGCCAGGTCGCGGTGGGTGAACGTCGGCGTCGTGATGATCACGGCGTCGAACGCGACCTTGTCCAGCGCCTCGTCGAGCGAAGCGAAGCGGCGCTCGATGCCGAACTCATCGCCCGTCTCGTCGCGGATGCGCCCCACCGGGTCCACCAGCGCCGCGACGACACCGCCCGGAATGTACCGCTTCAGGGTGCCGGAGTGCAGCTTCCCGACGCGCCCCGCGCCGACCATGCAGACTCGAACTGGCATATTCATCGGGTGCAGTCTCCTATGCGTTGAGCGCGGCGTCGGTCGGCGCGGACCGGGCCATCGCGCTGAACGTGTCACTCAGCCGCGCCTCGACATCAATGTAGCGTCGGACGAGGGGTTGGTAGGCGGCGTGGAGGTCGGGGCGGGGCCGCACCGGCTCGCCGAGCGGCTCCGCGTGCTGCGCAGCAACCTCGGCCAGGTCGTCGAATACGCCGGCCGCCTTCCCGGCGATCATCGCGCTGCCCCAGGTGCCGAACTCCGCCCGCCCGAGGCGCTGGTACGGCACGCCCAGGACATTGGCCTTGATCTCATTCCAGATGTCACCCCGCGCCCCGCCGCCAATGGCCCGCGCCTCGGACAACGTCAGATGCGGGATCGCCTCGCGCAGAATGCCCAGGTAGTACGCGTACTCGAAGGCGACGCTCTCGAGGATGGCGCGCACGAAATGGGCCTGGGTATGCCCCCAGGAGAAGCCGAGCCACGCCCCGCGCATGTCCGGCTGCGCCGGACAAATGCGGCCGCCGAGGTGCGGCGAGAAGACCAGGCCATCGGCGCCGGGCGGCGCATCGGCGGCCATGCGGAGCATCTCCGTGTAGGACGCGAGAGCCTCCGACTGGGGATGACCCTGGGACACGTTGAAGAACTGATCGCGGAACCAGCGCAGCGCCTGGCCGCCGCCCGCGATATAGGCCAGCGGATGCCAGAGGCCGGGAATGACGGAGCGCATGGTCAGCAGCGCGCGGTGCGTGACATCCGTGACGAACGTATCGGTGCAGCCGGCCAAAACCGCCGCCGTCCCCGCCGTGTCGAACAGCATCCCCGAGTGGACGATGCCGGCGCCGAGCGCGCCAGCCGCCGTGTCGCCGCAGCCTGCCGCCACGAGCGTCGCCGGCGCGAGGCCAAAGTCCCGCGCCGCCGCCGCCGTGACCTCGCCGACCGCGCGCCACGGCTCGACAATGGTCGGCAGCTTGCCCATGTCCACGCCGAGGAGGCCGCACAGCTCCGCCGACCATGTCCCCTGCTGCGCGTCACTCAACCCGGAGAAGTGAATGAACGTGTAGTCTATGAAAGCCGCCTCCGCCCGCAGCCCGACCATCTTGCCGGCGACATAGCCGGACGGCATGAGGAACCTGGCGATGCGGGCGTAGTCGGCGGGACGTTCCTCTTTCCACCACAGAATCTTCGGCCCGTGATCGCAAGTGGGCGGGCAGCCGGTCAGCCGCGTCACGCGCTCCGCGTGGTGGGCATTCAGGTAGTCAATGTAGGGCTGGCAGCGCATGTCGAGCCAGGAATCGAAGCGCGTGGCGGGCTTGAAATCCTCGTCCACCGCGCCGACCCCCGCCATCTGACTATCGCAGGCCAGGGCGACGATCTGGCGCGGGTCAACGCCGCTCCCGTCAATGCACTCCCGCACGGTGCGCGCCGCCGTTTGATAGAAGTCGTCGTTCTCCTGCTCGACGACGCCAGGCCGCGGATAGTAGATCGGCACCTCGGCCAGCGCCTCGGCGACGAGCGTTCCGTCCGTTGTGTATAGCGCGGCCTTGGTCGCGCTCGTGCCGAGGTCCACCCCGACAAGGTACGTCCGTCCGGCGCTCATAGGCCCCTCGATTCTCTGGCGGTAGACGCGGCGAGAGATGGCTGCACCCGCCTGGAGCGCGTCAGCCGGCCGCCTGATGAACCTTACCGAAATAGCCGCGCCATTGCGGGCGGTCCGCGCTGTCGCGCGGACCGCCAGGCTGAAGCACTGGCGCTGAGAAGACGAAGTCCTGCGGACTGCTTGAGTCCCGGAGGGACTTTGCCACCTTAGCGCCGTGGCTTTAGCCCGGCGCTGTCAGGCGATGGCGCGGTTATTTTGCAAATCCTCATCAGTCGCTACTACAGGGTGTCGCGGTCTAGGCGTCCGCCAACTGGGCCTCGCCCGCCGACTGAAGGAGCCTGGCGAGATACTCGAAACTTCGGATGGCATCCGGCACGTTGCCACACTCCACGCTGAACACGATGTCGCGCTCCACAGCCACGGGCCGCACGATCTCGATGACCCGCGCCCAGTCCACGACGCCGTCGCCACAGGCGCAGCCGACCGGCGTCCCGGTGACCTTGCCGCGCTCGGCCTCGCCCTGGGCAAAGCTGATGTCCTTGGCGTGGAGATGGACGAGGCGGTCGCGCACGTGCGCCAGCCACTCGTAGGGGTCGGAGCCGCCGGCCAGGTAGCTGTTGCCGGTGTCATAGTTGATGCCGATGGCCGGCGACGCGACCAGGTTGTAGATGCTGTCGAGGCCGTCCGGCGTCTTGCTGTACTGCTGGTGCGGCTCGAGGCCGATCTTGATGCCGTGGCGCTCGGCGACAAAGGCCGCTTCCTGGAGCGTGTACGTCATCAGGGCGAAATCCATGTCCTTCGTCGTCCAGCGCGGCTTCGGCCCCTCGTCGGTGTTGACGACCGGCGCGCCGGCGTCGGCGGCCCAGCGGATCGCCATCTTGAGGTATTCCACGCTGATCTCCGGCTTGCACAGCGGGGTGTGCGATGACAGCCCCGACAGCTTGATGCCGTAGCCAGCGCACAGATCACGTACCCACAGCGGGTCGTCGTACATCGAGACGGAATGGAAGTAGCGCGCCTCGCTGAGAAGCTCCCGGCCCAGATGCACCATCGGCTCGATGTACTCATAGCCGATCTCGGCCGCCTTCGCCACGCCCCACTCGAAGCTCTGGTCGTGGTGGCGCACGAACTCCATGTTGACGCCAAGTTTGATCGCCATGTTCTTCTGTCTCCTTCCCTATGCGACGGCCTGCGGAGAGCGCGCGGCCAGGCGGCTGTTCGCGTCGGCGACGATCTCGCGCACCCACGCCAGGCTCTTCTCGATCATGGGGCCGCCCTCGCCCTCGCACTCGATGCTGACGACGCCGTCGTAGCCGATATCCACCAGGATATCGAAACACTTCTTGATGTTGTCACCGTTCACGCCGTCGCCGATGGCCGTATTGCTCACGGCGATGCCCGTCAGCTCGCCGCGCATGGCGGCCGCCAGGGATGCGCTGACGTCCTTGACGTGAACATGGCTGACGCGGTCCTTGAAGCGTTGGAGGAACGCGACCGGATCCTGGCCGGCGATAAACGTGTTGCCGGTGTCCATGTTCATGCGCAGGTAGGGCGTATCGTAGAAGTCGAGCATGCGCCCCATGAACTCGGGCTTCGTGGTGTAGTAGCCGTGCGGCTCGATGTTGATGATCATGTCGTAGCGCGCCGCCGCCTCGAGCACCTCGCCATAGATGCGCTTCATGCGCTCCATGGCTTCTTCGTCGCTCATGCCCTCGGGCGCGAACTTGTGATCCGTCGTGTCGAGGCGCTTGCAGCCCACGAGGTAGGCCCAGCGCATCGAGTTGAGGATATAGGGGATGCCGACCGACGCGCCGTTGGGCAGCGAGATCGGGTACGCGGCGTCGAGCTGCGAGAAATGGACACCGTAGCTGTCCATCTTGTCGCGCAGCGCCAGCGGATCCTCCCACAGGGCGACATGGGGCTGGTAGCCGAGGCCGTGAATCCAGCTCACGCCGTCAATCGTGCCGCACTCGATGTACGGCACGTCGTTGCGCCTGGCCCAGTCGAGACACTGCTCGAAGCTCCAGTAGGCGCTGTTGAATGCGTCCGTATGGAAACCGATTTCGATCATTCGATTCACTCCCTCCCCATTGGGTCCGGCCCCGACAGGCAGCGCGGCGAGCGCTGCCTGTCAGAACACAGATAGGCGCGAACGGCTACTTGCCGCCCCACGCCGCCGGGAAGTTCGGCATCTTCTCGCAGCCGCACATGGCGTAGTGGAGCGGCGGCATGTTGGGCTGCACGTACTTCGCCAGGTTGTCCTGGGTGATCGTCGGCTGCGGCAGGGTCCAGGTGCTAGGAACCTGCTCGCCCTTCAGGACGTGCATAGCGGCGATGATCGGCGTTCGCCACTGGAACGTGGGGTAGGTCGGCGAGATTGCGGTCATCTTCGACGACTGCCACTTGTTCAGGAAGTCTTGCTGATCCTCGCCGTTCATGACGGGGAGCTTGGCGCCGCGATCCTCGAATGCCTCGATGGCGGCCACGGACGTCGCGCCCGCGTCCATCCACACCGCGTCAATCGTCTTGTACTTGTCGAGGTAGTCCGACACGATGGACTTCACCTTGGCGTTGTCGCCATCGGTGAACTCGACGCCGACGACCTTCAGGTTCGGGTTCTTCTCGAAGACTTGCTTGGCGGAGGCCCAGCGCGTCTCCAGCACGTCCACGCCTGGCAGGATGCGCAGCGCCAGGACGTTGCCGCCGTTGGGCAGCTTGTCGCTGATGAACTTCGCGCCCTCGTAGCCGAACGCGTAGCCGCCAATGGGGCTGATGAAGGACACCGGGCAGCCCGTGAACACACCGCGGTCGAAGACGACCACGGGCAGCTTCTCGCACGCCTTCTCCACGGCCGGGGTCAGAGCGGCGGTGGTGTTGGGGGAGACGATAAGCAGGTCACACTTGCCGCTGGCGACCAGGTCGGCGATGTCGGCGATTTGCTTCTCATCCTTGCCGCCCGCGTCCACGTGGATGAGTTCCTTGATCTCGGGATGGAGCTTCACTTCCTCTTGCATCGTCTTGTAGCCGACGACGCGCCATGGGTTGTTGACGCCCGCGTTGGAGAAGCAGAGGGTATACGGCCCCGGCTTCTTGAACTTCGCCGTGTCCACCATCTTCGGCTCGAGCATCTGCTCCCAGGGCTTGTCCGCCGGGCCTTCGGCCTTGACGCCCAGCAGCCGAACCTGGCGATCCAGGTCTTGCTGGTTGAAGAACTCACTCTTGACCTTGGCGGCATCGCTCTGCAGGCCGCTTGGCGCGTTTGCTGCCGGGGCCTGGGCCTTGGCGGCGGGTTGCGCCGGGGCCGCCGTCGCCTGCGGCGCGGCGGCCGGTTGCTGCGCGGCCGGCTGCTGCGCCGGTTGGCTGGCCGCGGGCGCGGCGGGCTGCGCGGCGCACGCGGCTGCGCCGATCATAATGACGACCAGCACCAGGGCCAGAGCCACGAACAGCCTTGTTCGGTTCGAGCGTATGTTCGACATGCGCTTCTTCTCCTCTTTCATAGGGGTAGGTTGTTTGGGTTGACGGTCAGGGTAAAGCAGGCAGCGTACTTTGGTCCGGCCTCCTTTCGTGAGATCCTCTAGCGCGACCTGGGCGCTACTTTCGAGTCCGGGTGCCGATGGCCGCGTAAGCCACCGCCGCAATGATGATGACTCCTTGAACGGCGTCGCGGAGGGGTTTGGGAAGGCCCAGCAGGTTCAGCAGGGTGAACAACGCTTCAAGCGCGACGGCGCCGGCCATGGCGCGCGGCACGGACCCCTTCCCGCCGAGCAGAGCCGCGCCGCCGAGGACGCACGCTGATATGGCTTGCAACTCCAGCCCCAGCCCGGCGTCAATGGTGACGCCGCCGAAGCCGCCGAGCAGCACGCCGCCGATGACGGCGCACACCGCTGAGATGACGAAGGTGAGAACGCGAACCCGCGCCACATGCACACCCGACAGCCGCGACGCCCTGGGATTGTCGCCAATCGCCAGGAAATCGCGGCCGAGCACCGTCTGATGGAACAGGTAGCCAGCGATCAGGCCGATGCCGATGAGGATCAGCACCGCGTACGGCACGCGGTCCAGGAAGGGGACATCCTCGATGAAGCCGCGGCCGAAGATGCGGAAGTTGTCGGGGAAGTAGCCACGCGGCGCGCCGCCGGAGATATAGAGGCCGAAGCCGCGGATGAGGAGCAACATCCCCAGTGTGGCGATAAGCGACGGAACTTTCAGAAAGGTCACGACGAAGCCGTTGACCAACCCCACCAGCACGCCGAACGCGATCAGGACGAGCAACACCCACCACGTGTTGTTCGGGTCGTTGTTCAGCCAGAGCGCGCTGGCGATGACCGTGAAGGATACGACGGAGCCGGCCGAGAGATCGAAGCCGCCGCCCACGATGACGAACACCTCGCCCACCGTAACCACAATGAGTGGCGCGGCGCGACGGAAGAGGTTCAGGAAACCGGCCGGCTGCATGAACTGCGGGTTCAGAATGGCGATGGCGATGAACAGCAGGATCACGACGACATAGATCGGGGCGATGCCAAAGCGCCGCCATAGGGCTTTCTGCTCACCGCGCGGTCCGCTCACCATAGTCGGAGATGTTGACATGACGCCCCCTACGCCGGCTCGCGCCGTGAGCGCAGCGTGTAGCTGGCGACCGCCAGGATGATGATCGCGCCGCGCAGCACGAGCTTCAGGAACGCATCCACCTGGAGCTGGTTGAACATCGTGTCCAGCACGCCGAAGATGAGGACGCCGGCCAGGGTGCCTAGCATCGTGCCTCGCCCGCCAGAAATCGCCGTTCCGCCAACCACGACGGCGGCGATCGATTCCAGGTCATACACCCCGTCTGGCCCGACCCAGGGCGCGCCGGAGCGGAGGCGGCTCACGACGAACAGCCCGGTCAGGACGGCCATGACACTGCATAGCACGTGGGCGATGATCAGGGTGCGGTCGGTGCGCAGACCCGACAGACGCGCCACCTCTCGGTTCCCGCCCACTGCGTACAGCTCAGCGCCGAACTTCGTCTTTGCCAGGATGAATGCGCCTACCGCGTACACCGCTAAGAGGATCACGATGGACACCGGCACGGGGCCTATCTGCCCGTAGCCGAACCATTGAAAGCTGCGCGGCACTGCGCCGGCGAAGTTCTCGAAGCTCGCATTCAGCAGCCCTTTGAGCACCAGCCCGACGCCGAGCGTGGCGATCAGGGCGTTCACTTCGAGCTTTGTGATGATGAGGCCGTTGATCAGGCCGACGACGACACCGATCACGAGCACGACAAGGATCGCCTGCGGCACACGTGATTCGTCGCCCTGCATCATGAACGAGGCCATGACTGCCGTCACGCTGACCATGAACGCCACCGACAGGTCAATCGAGCCGCCAATCATGACGAAGGTCTGCCCCACGGCCACAATGCCGAGCGCCACCGACCGCACGAGCATGTTGGCGAAGATCTCACTCGATGAGAGGATCTGGCCGTGCGCGAAGATCAGGTCCAGCACGACTGCCAACACCAGCACGACGGCGAGAATCCAGTACACCGGCGGCACTTTGTCCAGCCGCAGGCGCTCGCGCACATTGGGAACGGTCGCAGTTGCCATGTCAAAGTCCTCAGTATGCTTCTCAGCCGGCGGCCGAGTCTACGGGAACAGGCGACGGGGAGGCGTCGCGGCCATTGTGGCCAGTCGCAAGCACCATAATCTCGGTCTCGCTGGCCCGGGCCGGCAGCTCGCCCGCAATCGTCCCTTCCCACATCACGGCGATGCGGTCGCTCATGCCAATGATTTCCGGCAGCTCCGACGAAATCATCAGCACTGCGACCCCCTGGCGGGCCAGATCACGAATCATGTCGTGGATGCTGGCCTTCGCCTCGACGTCAATACCGCGCGTCGGCTCGTCGAACAGGAGAACGTCGGCCGTCGCCGCCAGCCACTTTGCCAGCACAACCTTCTGCTGGTTGCCGCCGCTCAAGTATTGCACTTCCTGGCCGTAGCCAGCGGAGCGGACATCCACCTGCTGCGACACGTTCTGCACGAGCTGAGGCGCTTTGCGCGTGCCGTTCGTGAGAACGCGCGTCAGCATGTGCTGGAACGTGCGAACCGTCAGCAGCACGTTGTCGCGCACGGGTTGGCGCAGCAGCAGGCCCTCCGCTTTGCGGTCTTCCGTCACGAAGCCCATGCGCTGCCCAATCGCCTGAGAGGCGTTCTTAACCTGAGCGATCTTGCCCTTAATCTCCAGCGTGCCGGTCTTGAACGGGTCCACGCCGAAGATGGCGCGGGCCAGTTCGGTGCGCCCCGAGCCTTGCAGTCCGGCGATACCGACGATCTCACCGCGCCGTAGTTCCAGGTTTATATCGCGCAGAAAGGCGTTGCCGCCGTTGCTCACGCGCAACGCCACGTCGCCGATGTCCTCCGCCGACGCCAGCGGCGGGTAGTAGTGGTCTAGCTCCCGCCCCACCATCATCTTGATGACTTCCGACGGCGTCACCTCCGCCGCCTTCACCGTCCCGACCTTGTGGCCGTCCTTCAAAACCGTGATCGTCTTGGCGATGTCGAACACTTCCTTGAAGCGGTGCGACACGAAGATGATCGCTAGGCCCTGGTCGAGCAACTTCTGGATAAGATCGTAGAGTACCTGGACTTCCGTCAACGACAGGGCCGCCGTCGGCTCGTCCATGATAAGCACTTTGGCATCGAACGAGAGCGCCTTGGCAATCTCGACGAGCTGCTGCTGGGCGATGGACAGGCTGCTGACGAGCGCCTGCGGCGAGATCGTCTGGCCGGCCACGTCGAGCCGGGTCAGCAATTGCCGCGTCTGCCGCTCCAGCGCCCGGTCGTCAATCAAGCCGTAGCGCGACGGCTCGCGGCCGAGGAAGATGTTCTGGGCGACGGTCCGCTCGGGCAAGAGGTTGAACTCCTGGTAGATGATGCTGATGCCCCTGGCCTGGGCCTCGCGCGGGTGGCGGAACGCGACCCGTTCACCCTGGAACACAATCTCGCCCTGGTCCGGCGTGTAGGCCCCGGCCAGGATTTTCATCAGCGTTGACTTGCCAGCGCCGTTCTCGCCGACGACGGCGTGGACCTCGCCGGCCTCGAACGCGGCTGAAACGCCCTCCAGCGCCACAACGCCGGTGAACCGTTTGGTGATATCGCGAACTTCCAATATCGGCCGCTGAGCGACCCCCTCACCCTGGTTGTCCATAGCAGTGCTCACGGTTGCAAAAGATTCGTCACCAACTGGCTGCGCATCCCTGGCGCAAGGACAACGGACCTGATAGGCTACCCAAGCCCGCCTGCCCGTAGAACGGGCAGGCTACAACGTGCAAGCCTGAGAGGCTCCCTCTCAGCCCCTCGGGCTTTCATCCAGTAGCGCGACGCTTCGAGCGTCGCGCGGGCGCACGATGCCGAAAATGTCCTCTGACTATGCGCTACCCCTCGACCGCCACCATCTGTCCGGTCTCGGCCGACTTCAAGCCCGCTTCCAGAACCTGCATCGCCCGCAACCCATCGTAGAAGTTCGGGGCGATGGACGTGTGATTGGCGATCGCGCTCAGGAAGTCCGCCACGCCGTGATGGAACTCGTGCTCGTAGCCGATGATATGGCCCGGCGGCCACCAGCCGGCGATATAGTCGTGCTGGCCCGCCTCCGTCACCATGATCGTGCGGAAGCCCTGGGCATACGCGGGGTCGTCGCGCAGGAAGAGCTGAAGCTCGTTCATGCGCTCCATGTCGAAGATAACACTGCCCTTGCTGCCGTAGATCTCGAAGTAGTTGTAGTTCTTCCGCCCGGGCGCAAAGCGCGACGCCTCGAACGAGCCTAGCGCGCCGTTGGCAAACCGCGCCACCATGAACGCCGCGTCGTCTACGGTGACGGTCCCCGTGCCGGTCGACTCGCCGCTCCCGGCGGAGAACGTGGCGGCGCCCGCGCCGGGCAGCGGCCGCTCCTTGATGAACGTCGTGAGCATGCCCGACACCGCCGTGATCTCACCGACGAGGTACCGCGCCAGGTCAACGCTGTGGGAGTTCAGGTCGAACTGCGGCCCGCCACCTGCCTGATCCTTCTGGAGGTGCCAGGTCAGCGGGAAGCCCGGGTCCACGATCCAGTCCTGGAGGTAGGCCCCACGCCAGTGGTAGATTTGCCCGATCGTACCCTCGTCAATGAGCCGTTTGGCGAGGCGGACGGCTGGGACGCGGCGATAGTTGTGGTTGATAAAGTGGACGACGCCGGCCGCCTCGGCCGCCTCGTACATCTGGCGCGCCTCCTCCGCCGACATGGCGAATGGCTTCTCGCAGAAGATGTGCTTGCCCGCCCGCGCCGCCGCCATGACGACCGGATAGTGCAGGTTGGTCGGAACGGAGACATCCACGATGTCAATGTCGTCGCGTGCGACGACGCTCTCCCAGTCGGTGGCGATCTCCTCCCACCCCCATCGGTCGGCGAAGGCGCGCAGGTCCGTCGCATTGCGGCCGACAGCGACTTTGAGCACCGGCTTGATAGGAACGTCGAAGAAGTGCGGGGTGTTGAGCCAGGCGTTGCTGTGGGCCTTGCCCATGAACTTCGTGCCGATAATCGCAACATTCATGGTTTGCATAGCGGTTCGCTCCCGTGTTAAGGTCTAGCCGACGCTCGCGGCGATGCGCTTCAGCTCGCGGACGCTCTGCTCAACGGCGGCGTGTTCCTGGTTCCAGTAGTCGGGGTGGAGCGAGTCGACTTCGACGGCCAGGAAGCCCTGGTAGTTCGCATCGTAGAGAATCCGCGCCAGCTTCTCGTTATCCACCAGGCCGTCACCCACGGGCGTGGACGAGAAGAAGTACCACTCCTTCGCATTGACGCCCTTGACCGGCTTCAGGTCCTTGATGTGCGTGGCATAGACGCGGTCGGCGAGCTTCTGCGCGCCGTCCACCGGATCGTCGAGCAGGCGCAGGAAGTTGCCGGTGTCGAGGTTGAGGCCCAGGTAGGGCGAGTCGACCCGGTCGAGAAGCTGCACGCACTCGTCGGAGGTGTAGTCAATGTGGTTCTCGACGGCCAGCTTGACGCCGTTGTCTTCGGCCACCTTGATGGCTTCCTTGAACCAGTCGGTCAGGATGTCGAGCTGGGGCTGGTGCGGCTCGAAGCGAAACATCAGGCTGCTGGCGACGACGCGCATGACCGGCGCGCCAATCAGCCGCGCATTGGGAATCTGTGCGACCATGTCGTCGAAGGCGGCGCGGTTCTTGCCGGCCTCGAGGCCGTCGGGGTGGCCCCAGGCGTAGACGCGGTCGAAACCAGCGTCATCGAGCTGCGCCTTGAGGTCGAGCAGCCATTCTTTGTCAAAGCTGGGGAAGAAGCAGGACTCGAGCGAGACGCCATCCACGCCGAGCTTCATGGCGAACGCCAGGAAGTCTTGCATCCCCATGGCGTCTTCCGCTGGCGGTGGCGTCTGGTGCGGGTACACCTCACCGAAGTAGCGGTGGAAGCAGTAGCTGTCAATGCCGACCTTCATGGTCATGGGTTATCCTCCTTTGGATAAAGATGCAGCGGTGATTCTAGGCCGGTCCGCAATCATGACGACCACTGGCTCGCCCGCCCCGAGTGCTTCAAGGCGCTGTCCAGAAGCTCGTTCATGCTGCGTCTCTCTGGCACACGCAGCAGCTCCACCTCGAAGCGAGAGCGATCGCCTCGGTGAAGCGCGTGGAAATACTCGACCGGGGTACCGCTCGCCATGTAGCTGACACTGTGCAGCGAGATGAGCGGCGCCCCCTTCTTCACCTGCAAAAGCTCGGCTTCAACCTTGCTGGCCGCCACAGCCTCCAACGTGCGATGGCCGCGCACAATCTGGACGCCGTAGTCTCTCTGCAACACCGCGTAGAGGGACTGGTTGGTGAGGTCGGTGGCGAGTAGATTGGGGCAGCAGGACTGGGGTAGGTAACTCGTGGTGAGAACGATTGGCTCGCCCTCAATGAGACGGAGCCGCTCGATGACAATGACGGGAGTTTCCGGCGCGAGATTCAGTAACTCGGCGATCTTCCGCGACGCCGGCTCGATCGCGCCCCGCAGGACCTTCGATACAGGCGGGTGGCCGCGCGCCGCCATGTCCTCGTAGAAGCCTGTCAACTCCTGGAACAGGCCCTCGAGAATCTTCGGCTCGGCGACAAATGTGCCTTTCCCCTTTTCCCGGACGATCAGCCCCTTGTACTCCAGCTCCTTGAGCGCCTGGCGAATGACGGTGCGGCTGACGTCGAACAGCTGGCACAGCTCGGCTTCGCCGGGCAGCTGGTCACCAGGCTTCACGCCGCCGTCGTCCAGGTATTCCTGGAGCGCCGCGATCACCTGGAGGTAGAGCGGGATAGGGCCTCGGCGGTCAATGCGGGTTTTCAGCGCCATCGCTGCTCCTATCATCCTGTCATTACAGGATGATAGGATTATCATACAGGACAATCTCGGGGTTGTCAAGCGATTTGATAAGCCTAAGACGCTGTGTCGCCACCCTGTCGCCAGTTTGTAGCCACACGTGTGATATAGTGGGAGTAAGGAAGAACGGACACCCGCTCCTCGACCCATTATCGTAATAGGAGGATAGCTATGGAAACACCTTTGGCGCTCGAGAAGGTTCTGACCCTGGACCCCAAGAATGTCATGCCCGGCAATACGGTTGAGCTATTCGGCCATGTGACCCTGGTGGAAGGGTACGCAGTTCCCAACTACCACGGCTGCCACGCTCTGGTCGCCCTACGGGACATGCCCGGCAAAATGGTCGTCGTCATGACGACCGAGGCGCGCCTCCAGTCGCTGTTGGAGACGGCCCTCACGACCAACAACCTCATCGCCTTCATCGGCCAGAAGCTCAACAACCCGCCGACCCCGATGGGCGGCACGTGGGCCTTCGACGTGTACAGCCTCTACGCGGTCATCCTATACAACATGAACTAGCCGACCTGACATTCCGTGCGGCACACCTCTCGGCAAGCCGCCCCGCAGCCTGGCCCCAGTGTCAGCGCGGGGCGGCCACTCTTTTGCTACAACGCACGATATGTGCCGACACGCGGGTTTGCGCTATAATCTACGCGACAGCGATTCGGAAGGGGTAGAACTTATGGCAGAGCCGGCGAAAACCCGCGTCATTCTGCTCATCGGCACACAAACCTATCGCGGCGTTCCATTCATCGAAGCGGCGGAGCGCATCGGGCTGGAAGCCATCAAGGGCCTGGACATGCCCAGGCCGCTGGCTCGCCAGTGGCGGGCGACCCTCCCCCTCGACTTCCGCGATCCGGACAGGGCGGTCACCGATATCGTTGCCTTTGCGCAAGCGACGCCGGTGCGGGCCATCCTGTGCGTGGACGACAACGGGGCGGTCATCGCGGCCCGCGCCGCCGCCGCTCTCGGCCTCTCCCACAACTCGCCCGACGCCTCCGTCGCCGCCCGCGACAAGCTCATCATGCGCGAATGCTTGAGCCGCGCCGGCGTGCCGGTGCCCCGTTTCCGCCATTTCACCACGGCCGACGACCCCGCGCAGATCGCGGCCGACCTGGACTATCCGGTGGTAGTCAAGCCGACCCGCCTCGCCGGCAGTCAGGGCGTGATCCGCGCCAATACGGCGGCCGAGTTCGTCGAGGCATTCTACTGCACGCGCAGCATCGCCCTCGCCACGGGCGACACGCTCGACAGCCGCCGGGTCGCCGATATCCTGGTCGAGGACTACATAGACGGCTTCGAGGTCGCGCTGGAAGGCATCCTGGCCGAGGGCCACCTCAAGCTCCTGGCGCTGTTCGACAAGCCCGACCCGCTCGTCGGCCCCTATTTCGAGGAAACCATCTACGTCACGCCGTCGCGGCTGCCCGACGCGACCCAGGCAGCCATAGTGGCGTGCGCCGCCGACGCCTGCGCCGCCCTGGGTTTGCGCGAGGGTCCGGTTCACGCCGAGCTGCGCATTAACGACGGGGGGCCGTGGGTCATTGAGGTAGCCGGACGATCCATCGGCGGGTTGTGCTCCAAGACGCTGCGCTTCGGAACCGAAGACATGTCGCTCGAAGAACTGATCCTGCGGCGGGCGGTCGGGATGGACGTGACAGACCTCCAGCGCGAGAAACGCGCCGGCGGCGTGATGATGATTCCCATCCCCGCCGCCGGTATTTTGAAGCATGTCGAAGGAGTGGCAGACGCGCTGACCGTGCCGGGCGTCGAGGAGGTGGACATCACCCTGCCGCTGCAACACCCCGTGGTTCCGCTGCCGGAGGGGGCCAGCTACCTGGGCTTCATCTTCGCCCGTGGGGAGCGCCCCGCCGAGGTGGAGGAGGCCCTGCGCGAGGCGCACCGGCGACTGCGCTTCACCATCGTGCCGCACGTGCGCCTGATGGCGTGACCGCCGCCTACTTGCGTGGCGCAGCGCCCTTCGCGGGCGCGGGCGCGCCCTTCGCGCCACCTTTCCCGCCGCCGCCCTGGTCCTCGGGCGACCAGCCTTCGGGCATCGGCTCGTCCTCGTCGCCGAACAGGAACACTTCCATCTGCTCCGTCAGCCACCGCCGCGCCTCCGGGTCGGCGCCCACCAGGCCGTAGTGGTTGACAAGGATAACAGATTGACGTTTCCACATGTCCCACGCCAGCGCCGAGATGTTGTCGTAGATGCGCTGCCCTAGCTCGCCGGAAAACGGCGGCCGGTCGAGGCCCGGCAGCCGCCGCTTGAGCTTGGCGCACATGACCATGTGCGGCTGCGGCTCCATAGCCACGGGTACAGTGGGCGGTGGGCCAGGTGGGGCCTCGTCAGACGCCGGCGGCGCAGCCGATGTCTCGCCCGCCGTCGCGTCCGCGCCCTCGCCCTGCGGCCCGCCCTCTTTTTTGTCAGGGTTGTCACCCTTGAAGAACCGCGAAAACATGGTGTGTGTCCTTCCTCTCCCAGCATTACCGCCGGCGTCCGAATGCCGCGCCTGAGCGTTTTGTTCTTTGGTATGGAGGGCGTTTTCTCGCGCGCTCCCCTCGCCGCCCTGCTCGCCGCCGGCCACGACGTGCGCGCCGTCGTCGTTCCCCGTTCCTATGCCCTGCCCGGCGTCGGTCCTGCGCCGCGCATCCTCGCGCCCCGCCGACATGGCCTCACGCTGCAACTGGCAGGCCAACCGACGGCGCCGAGCATTGTGGGCATGGCCTGGGACGCGGGCATCCCCGCGCTGGAAATCGGCCGGCTCGGCGGGCAGGACATAGTCGCGACGCTCGCCGCGTACGCCCCGGATGTGATCTGCGTCGCCTGCTTCCCCTATCTCTTGCCGCCCCGGCTCCTGGCCGTCCCCCGCCACGGCGGTTTCAACGTCCACCCGTCCCTGCTGCCGGCGTATCGCGGGCCGTCGCCCCTGTTCTGGGTCTACCGCGACGGGCTGGAACACGCCGGCGTGACGATTCACCACATGGACGCCGGAGCTGATACTGGCGACATCGCCGCACAGCGGCGGGTCGAGATCACCGATGGGACGCGCTACGGAGACGCTGAACTACTCCTGTCGCGCATCGGCGGTGAGATGCTGGCCGACGTGCTGGAGGCTGTCGCAACCGAGCAGCTACGCTTGCGCCCGCAGCCCACGAGCGATGCCCCCACGGCCCCGACACCGTCCGCGGCCGACTACGCCGTCGAGACCACCTGGTCGGCGCGGCGGGCGTACATCTTCATCCACGGCCTGGCCGCGTGGGGACAGCCGTTCGCCATTCTCGGCGCGGGCGACCCGCTCGTCGTCCGCGATGCGGCCGGGTATGACGCCCATCGGACGTTGCCCGCGCCGACCATTCAGGATGGCGGCCGGCTTGCGGTGCGTTTCTCGCCGGGCGTCGTGTCCTTCGACGCCAACACTATCGAAGATTATCCACGAGGATAGCGCCTGCGTCAAGCGCGGAATTTGACAGCCCGCCGCGTCCGGCATACCCTATCAGCGCCCGCCAGGGCCATCCTTTCCCGCACGGTACATTCATGCAACGCTTCTACTCTGGCGCTGAGGCCAACACCCTGTTCTCCTCGGGGACGCCCTTGACCGCTGACGTCGTCATCATCGGCGGCGGCCAGGCCGGACCGGCGACGGCCTGGGCGGTCGAGCGCGAAGACCCGACCGCGCGCATCGTCGTCCTGGAAGCGAATGCCCAGCTCGCCGGCGGCGCGTCCACCGCCTCGCTGGAGCAGTTTCGCACGTGCTGGACACCCCGGGCCATCGCGGAGCAGGTGCGCTGGAGCCTGGAGATCTTTCTCGATCCCGATACGTACCTCGGCGAGGGCGCGGCCCAGGGCCTCAACGTCCGCCAGCGCGGCTACCTCTGGCTCGCCCTCGGGGAGGACGAGGCCCAGGCGCAGCGCGAGAACGTGGCCCTGCTGCACACCTGGGGCCTCCGCCACGCCTGCGCGCTGGACGCCGACGACGTGCGCCGCGCGTACCCCTGGCTGCCGCAGCGCGTTGTCGGCGCGCGGCTGGACCCGCTGGCCGGCTGGCTCAACTCCGACTTCCTCGCCAACCGCTTCGCCCGCGGCACGAGCAACACCCGCTTCTTGCTGGAGACACCTGCCCAGGCGATTCTCGCCGACGGCGGCCGCGTCAGCGGTGTCCGCACCGCGCGCGGGGTCGTCAGCGCCCCCCGTGTGCTACTCGCCGCCGGGCCAGGCAGCCGCGCCCTCGGCAAAACGGTCGGCGTGGACCTGCCCCTGGTGTGCATGCCACGTCAGAGCTTCTCGACGCCGTTCCGCGACCCCAGCATTCCGCCCCACGCGCCGGTTGTCATCAGCCGCTTCCCGTATGCTCATTTCCGTCCGGACGGCGACGGACTGCTGTTCGCCTGGTCCTATCACTGGTCGCGCCATCCGGCCGACGAAAGCGCGCCCGGCTACGTGGACAGCATCCCGCCCGTCCAGAGTCTCAAGGACGGGCGCTTCCCCGAAGCCACGCTGTGGCTGCTCGCCAGACAGTTCGGCCACCCTGAGGGAGAGGGTTTCCGCGACCCGCGCTACCTGTCGCGCCGCATCGGGCATCAGATCGGCTACTACGTCTACCGGCAGCCGACTGTGGATCCGGCGGGCCGCGTCATCCACAGCGAGCGCGCGATCATTGACCACGTCCCCGGCGTCGAAGGCCTCGTCCTCTCCATCGCCCACGCCGGCCACGGCATCATGACTGCGCCGGCCGCCGCCCACATCGCCGCGTCTCTCGCGCTCGGCAAGACACCGCGCATTCCGCTGTGGCAGGATTTCGGGCTGGGCGTCGGGCGCGTCGCCTACGAAGAGGGCGGCGGTCTGTGACCGCGCCCAAGCCACGGCCGCTACGGACAATGTCATGACCTCATCGCCCACCTACACCCGCACATCCTTCACGTGGCTGGCCTACCTGATGGTCGGCTATTTCAGCTTCCTCGAAAGCACCCTCGGCCCCGCGCTGCCCTCGCTCCAGCAGGAGCTTAACCTGAACTATACCCTCGTCAGCCTGCACTTCAGCGCGTTCGCGCTGGGCATCATCCTGACTGGGCTTGTCGGGGACAGGGTGATCGGGCGTTGGGGACGGCGGGCCACGGTCTGGGGGGGCGCGCTAGGGATGGCGGTCGGCGAGCTGCTGATCGCCGTCGGGAACAGCGCGGCTGTGACCATCCTGGGCGCGTTGACCATCGGCTTCCTCGGCTCGCTCACCCTGGTCACTGTCCAGGCTGCCCTGTCCGACACCTACGGCAGCCGCCGCGTCGTCGCCTTCAGCGAAGCCGCCGTCGTCGCCAGCCTGTGCTCCATCGCCGCCCCGCTCATCGTCGGTTTCTTCACCGCGTCCGTCGTCGGCTGGAGCGGCGCGTACTGGCTGGCGATGGGCCTCTGCGCCCTGCTGGCGCTGACCTTCCGCCAGACGCCCGTACCGGCGCCGGTGGGGCATGAGGGCCAGGGCCAGCGCGTGACCGTCCGCATCCTCGGTCTGCCGTTCTGGGCCTACTGCGCCGTCTTCTTCCTCGCCAGCGCTGTCGAGTGGGCGCTGCTGGCGTGGATCCCCACGTTTCTGCAGGAAGTGGGCGGCGTGACGACGAGCGAAGCCGCCACGCTCATGAGCGTGTTCTTCGCCGCCATGCTCGGCGGCCGGCTCCTGGGCAGCGTCTTGAGCCGCCGATTGAGCAGTGGTGTGTTGTTGCTGTTGGCGCTGGGGATCACTCTGGCAGGTTTTCCATTCTTCTGGCTGGCGGCCTGGCTGCCGCTGCGCATCCTCGGCATGGTTGTGACCGGGTTCGGCATCGCCAACCAGTACCCATTCTCCATCGCCAACGCCACCCACGCGGCGGCCCGCTACGCCGACGCGGCCAACGCACGGCTGGCCCTGACCAACGGCCTCGCGGGCCTCCTGGCGCCGTTCACTCTCGGCGCAATTGCCGACGCCGCCGGGGTGCAACAGTCCTACGGGGTCGTGGCCGGGCTGCTGGTGGCCGCTGTCGCCATGGCCTATCTCGCCAACCGCATCGCCACGGCCACCATTCCGGCCAGCGCGTAACTCGGTTCTTCGGCCTGTCAGTCCGGGCCGAGTCTCAGGACAAGCTCGTCCGCGTCCGCAGCGACGACCACGAACCCGCATTTCTCCAGCACCCGCCGCGACGCGACGTTGCTCCTGGCGACATAGGCAGACAGCGGACGCGCCACGACCTGAACCACGAACGCGGCCAGCGCCCGTGTCGCCACCCCCTGGCCCCAGTACTCGCGCCCCACCCAGTACCCCACCAACCGCTCGCCGTCCTGCTGCCAGCACACGATGTAGCCTGCCACGGCGTCGCCGACGAGTATGGTGCGATTGACTGTCGAGCCGTCAGCCAGAATCTTGGTCCAGTGGGCCGTGAAGCTGGCTCGATCGCGGGGCGGAAACTGGGCCATCTCCGTCGCCGCCGGGTCGCGCTGGTGCTCGAAGAACACCGCGAGATCGTCAGGCGCTACGTCGCGCAGGTACAAGTTGTCTTTCATGTCGGTCTGAAACCAAGCTACGCCTATCCGAAGAACCGCTCGTACTCACCTGGCAATCTCCTTCTTAGCGCGATGTGCAGCTTCAGCCAGTTGCGCCTGCGTATCACGGAACCTGGCATCCCATCGTAGCTCGTCTTCCAGATCCGCGATATATTCGCGCAGGTGTTCCACAACCTGCTCTTGCTCCGCTTCGGGAAGTAACTCCATCATCTTGACAACAGTCGCAATGGCTTCAGAAGACACTATGAATTCCTCCTCCTCAGCATGGCAAAGCCGTCGGGGCATTTGATGAAGTCCTGCACATCAATCATACATCTATCAACTTGAGCGTCAAGGGCAGGGACTCACGCATCGGCTCGAAAGAATGACGCAGCGCGCGAGTCTAGATGGCAGACCCAAACAGGACGTTCTTAAAAGGAGCAAGCCATGCAGGGACAGCAAAGGATTCAGCCGTCGGTGGGGCAGGAGTCGGTATGGGATTACCCGCGCCCGCCCCGCGTCGAGGAGAGCGCCAAGCACGTCCAGGTCATTTTCAACGGCGTCGTCATCGCCGATACGCGCCGCGCCCGCCGTGTCCTGGAGACGAGCCACCCGCCCGTCTACTACATCCCGCCCGATGACATCAAGCTAGAGTACCTGACGCAGACCGGCCGCGCCACCTATTGCGAGTGGAAGGGGCGCGCGGGCTACTACACAGTGACCGTAGGCGACAAGACGGCAGCCCACGCCGCCTGGTTCTACCCCGACCCGACGCCGGCGTTCGCCAGCATCAAAAATTATGTCGCGTTCTACCCCGGCCGCATGGATGTCTGCACCGTTGACGGCGAGCGCGTGACGTCGCAGGCCGGCGATTTCTACGGCGGCTGGATCACGAGCGACATTGTGGGGCCATTCAAGGGCGGCCCCGGCACGCAGGGCTGGTGATCGCATCTTGCCTCTCGCCCCTCGTCGTTGTATACTGAACATGCGACTATGGAGGAACGAAATGGCAGAACAAGGCTTCTGGACGCTCGACCACTTTCCGGTCGTTTATGAGGGTGGTGAACCGAAAGCCGTGCTCGTTGACATGGCTTCGTTTGCTCAAGTCGAGTTGATCCTCGACAACTTACTCAACCGCGAGGGTGAACCCGAGGACGCGGTTCTGGCAGCGTCCGATGGTTTGCATCAGATCCTTGACCGGGCGCTTGCAGGGACCCCAAGCTCAGATTGGGAACGCGACCTGAATGAGTTATGAGCCTGTCTTGACGGCCTCGTTCAAGCGCAGCATCAAGCGCCTGGAGAAGCGTTTTCGACACGCCACTCAGGACGTGTCTATCGCCATCCAGGCGCTGCTCCAGAGTCCGCTCTGGAAGACGAAGACAATTAGGGTGCAATCATGGAAATCATCGAATCCCAAATTGATACTGACGACGAGCGATTCGCTGCCAACGCCGCGCACAACCGCGCCCTCGCCGATGAACTGAAGGAGCGCCTGGCGCATGCCCGCAAGGGCGGCGGCGAGCGCGCTCAGAAGCGCCACGCCGAGCAGAAAAAGCTGTTCGTCCGCGAGCGCATCCGCCGTCTCCTGGACCCCGGCTCCCCGTTCCTGGAGCTATCCCCGCTGGCCGCGTGGGAGATGTACTTCAACGAAGCGCCAGCGGCGGGCATCGTGACCGGCATCGGCTCGGTCGCCGGCCGCGAGTGCATGATCGTCGCCAACGACGCGACCGTGAAAGGCGGGACGTACTACCCGCTCACGGTCAAGAAGCACCTGCGCGCCCAGGCCATCGCCGAGGAAAACCACCTTCCCTGCCTCTACCTGGTCGACTCTGGCGGCGCCTTCCTGCCCATGCAGGACGAGGTGTTTCCAGACGTGGACGACTTCGGGCGCATCTTCTACAACCAGGCCCGTATGAGCGCCCAGGGCATCCCCCAGATCGCCGTCGTCATGGGATCGTGTACGGCCGGGGGCGCGTATGTCCCGGCCATGAGCGACGAGACGATTATCGTGCGCGGCACAGGGACCATCTTCCTCGGTGGGCCGCCGTTGGTCAAGGCGGCGACGGGCGAGGAGGTTTCGGCGGAGGACCTGGGCGGGGCCGATGTGCATACCCGGCTGTCGGGCGTCGCCGACCACCTAGCGTTGAACGACGACCACGCCATCGAGCAGGCCCGCGCCATAGTGGCGACCCTCAACACGCGCAAGCGCGTTGACCTCGACCTGGCGCCGCCGGAGGAACCGCTATACGACGCGGACGAGCTGTACGGCATCATCCCGCGCACTTTCCGCGAAACCTACGACGTGCGCGAGGTCATCGCCCGCCTGGTGGACGGCAGCAAGCTGCGCGAGTTCAAGCCGCTGTACGGCGACACGCTGGTCACGGGCTTCGCCCGCATCCACGGCTACCCCGTCGGCATCCTGGGCAACAACGGCGTGCTGTTCCGCGAGTCGGCCCTCAAGGGCGCGCACTTCATCGAGCTATGCACGGCGCGCGCCATCCCGCTACTCTTCCTCCAGAACATCACCGGCTTCATGGTCGGCCGCGAGTACGAGTCTGGCGGCATCGCCAAGGACGGCGCGAAGATGGTCCACGCCGTCGCCAACGCCCGCGTGCCGAAGCTGACCGTCATCATCGGCGGCTCGTTTGGCGCGGGCAACTACGGCATGTGCGGCCGCGCCTACGCCCCACGCTTCCTGTGGATGTGGCCGAACAGCCGCATCAGCGTGATGGGCGGCGACCAGGCGGCCAACGTGCTGCTGACCGTCAAGCAAGATCAGCTCGCCCGCTCCGGCCAGGCGCTCATGCCCGAGGTCGAGCAGGAACGTTTTAAGTCGCCCATTCTGGAGAAGTACGAGCACGAGGGCAGCCCGTACTACTCCACAGCGCGGCTGTGGGACGACGGTATCCTGGATCCGGCGGAGACGCGGCGGGCGCTGGCCCTGGCGCTCTCCGCGTGCCTCAACGCGCCCATCGAGCGCACCGAGTATGGCGTCTTCCGAATGTAGCGGCGACGCCGCAGCGACATTCACGGTCACGGCGCGGGCGCCGATGCGCTTCGACCTGGGCGGTGGCTGGACGGACGTATCGCCTTTCTCCGCCGAAGAGGGCGGCGCGGTGTTCAATGTCACCATTCGGCGTTACGTGACCGTTCGCATCACCAGGCGCGCGGATGGCCGCGTCCGCCTGGCGTCCGACGACTACCGCGCCGTGGTGGAGGCTGCTGGCCCCGATGCCCTGGTCTACGACGGCACGCTCGATCTCCTCAAGGCCGCCGTGCGGGTCGCTGGCGTCGGCGGCATTGACCTGAGGGTCGCCAGCGACCCGCCGCCCGGCGCGGGCCTGGGCGCGTCCGCGTCCGTCGGTGTCGCGCTGCTCGGCGCGTTGAACGGCCTGCGCGAGGAGCCGTGGCCGCGCCATGAACTGGCCGACCGCGCGCATCGCCTGGAGGTGGACGAGATCGGCGTGGCTGGCGGACGCCAGGACCAGTACGCCGCCCTCAACGGCGGCTTCCAGTCCCTCGAATTCCGCGACCCCGACGCGCGGAGTACCCGCATTGAGTTGGCGAGCGACGTTCTGGCGGCGCTTCGGCGGGACCTGGCGCTGTGCTACACCGGCCACTCGCGCATCTCGGGCAATATCATCGCGACGGTCATGGGCAATTATCGGCGTGGTGAGCCGCGCACGACGCAGGCGCTCCGACGGCTGCGGACCATCGCGGGCGAGATGCGGGACGCCCTGTTGGCCGCTGATATGCCGAGCTTCGGCGCGCTCCTGCTGGACAACTGGCGCTGCCAGAAGGACCTCGACCCATCGGTCACGACGCCGGACATCGAGGCGCTGTTCGAGCTGGCGCTGGGGTGCGGAGCGAGCGGCGGCAAGGCGCTAGGGGCGGGCGGCGGCGGGTGCGTCCTGTTCTATGCGCCGGACTGCGGCGACCGTTTTCGCCAGGCGCTCGCCGCGCGCCGGGTCGCCGTGCTGGATTTCGATTTCGACTTCGCCGGCCTTGAGGTACGTGCTTCGCCGTGACAACTGGAGAGACCTCATGTTCAAGCGGATTCTGATCGCCAACCGGGGCGAGATCGCTGTTCGCATCATCCGCGCCTGCCGCGACATGGGCATCGAGACCGTAGCCGTGTACTCTGAGCCTGACGCCGGCGCGATGCACGTTGCCCTGGCCGACATGGCGGCGCCGGTTGGCGGCGCGGCCCCGGCCGACTCCTACCTCCGCATTGACCGACTGCTCGACGCGGCGCGCGCGACAGGCGCCGAAGCCATCCACCCCGGCTACGGGTTCCTCTCGGAGCGCGCCGCCTTCGCCCGCGCCGTCCGCGATGCAGGTCTCGTGTTCATCGGCCCGCCGGCCGAGGCCATCGAAGCGATGGGTTCGAAGACGGCCGCCCGCGCCTTGATGGAGCCGGCCGGTGTCCCCGTCGTCCCCGGCTACCAGGGCGGCGGCGACGACCATGCCTACCGCGAGGCGGCCGAGCGCCTGGGCTACCCAATCCTCGTGAAAGCAGCGGGCGGCGGCGGCGGCAAGGGCATGCGCGCCGTCGAGCGGGCGGCCGATCTGCCGATGGCAATCGAGGCGGCGCAACGCGAGGCCGGCAAGGCCTTTGGCGACGAGCGCGTGTACCTCGAAAAGCTGCTGGTCGCGCCGCGCCACGTCGAAATCCAGGTGCTGGCCGACAGCTACGGCAACGCCGTCCACCTGTTCGAGCGCGACTGCTCCATCCAGCGCCGCCATCAGAAGATTATCGAGGAAAGCCCGTCGCCGGCGCTGTCCGATGCGCTGCGGGCCGAGATGGGCGCGGCCGCCGTGGCCGCGGCCCGGGCCTGCGGCTACGTCAACGCCGGCACCATCGAGTTCCTGCTCGACCGCGACGGTCACTTCTACTTCCTGGAGATGAACACGCGACTCCAGGTCGAGCACCCGGTGACTGAGACGGTCACCGGCCTGGACCTGGTCAAGCTCCAGCTCCGCGTTGCCGCCGGCGAGCCGCTGCCGTTCACCCAGGCCGACCTGAGCCAGCGCGGCCACGCCATCGAATGTCGCGTCTATGCCGAGGACCCGGCCAACGGCTTCCTGCCCTCGACCGGGCCGCTGTTGAAAGTCGTCGAGCCGGGCGGGCCGGGCGTCCGTCTGGACACCGGCATCGCCACAGGCGACGTCGTACTCCACTACTACGACCCACTGCTCGCCAAGCTCATTGTCTGGGGGCCAACCCGCGCCGATGCTCTCGCCACCCTGCGGCGCGCGCTGCGAGAGTATGCGATTCTGGGCGTCACGACCAACCTCAGCTTTCTCCAGAGCGTGGTAGACCACCCGGACTTCGCCGCCGGGCTTGTCAGCACCGCCTTCGTCGAGGAACACTTCACCGACTGGGGGCCGCCCGCCACCAACGCCAACATGGCCGCGCTGGTGGCAGCCCTGGCCGATAGCCTCGCGCCAGCGTCTGGCGGCGGCGGTCCGGCAGTCGTCGGCGCCGACGGCGACCCGTACAACCCGTGGCGGCAGATGGGAGCGGGGTGACGACGTGACGAGTGACGAAGTGACGAGGTGACGAGGTGACGAGGTGGCTACTGGGACTTCCCGCCACTCCGCCACACCGTCACCTCGTCACCCTGGCCCCACCGTCACTCCGCCACACCGTCACCTCGTCACCCTAACGCCACCGTTACTCCGTCACCCGAGAACAAGGACGCATCTCATGGAGCGACACTACGCGGTTTGGGACACAGACTTTCGCGTTCAAATCGAGCCGGTTGGCGACGCCTATCGCGTCACTGTCGGCGAGCGGAGCTATACCGTCGTCGTGCGGCGCGCGCTAGACGGCGTGCTGCACCTGGAGATTGACGGGCGGCACGCGCGCGCCGTTGTGGCCGCCGACGGCTCGCGCCGCCTGGTCGCCCTCGACGGCCAGGTGTTTACCCTGGAGCCTGTGGTGCGGCGCGGCGGCCGGCACGCTGATCACGGCGCCGACACGCTGACAGCCGCCATGCCCGGCCAGGTGGTGGCCGTCCATGTGGCCCCCGGCGACCATGTGGAGAAGGGGCAGGCGCTCGTCCTCCTGGAAGCCATGAAGATGGAGCTGCACGTCAGCGCCCCCCGCGAGGCGCGCGTCCGCGCCGTGAAGGTCAGCACCGGCGATGTGGTCAAGCGTGGGCAGACCTTGATCGAGCTAGAGAGCGAGGGGTAGCGCGTAGAGGGTGGTCAGGACGATGAGTTCCTGGCCGAGGATGTAGGTGACCCACACCACATCGTTGATGAGACGCCACTGCTTGCCGCGAAACTCGCGGCTCGCCAGGATGAGGTCCGACACGAGGAACAGCGCGCCGCCGACCGCCGTCGGGATAAAGCGCGCATTCTGCACCGCCAGCCCTGCCCCGCACGCGGCCATGAGAGCGATGAGGCCAGCGTAGAGGAGCGCGCCGACGTTCAAGCCCGTCGGCGCGCGGCGCGAGTAGGCCATGCCGCGCCACAGGGCCGCCGCGATGAGCAGGCCGCCGACCCACAGCGGCCACAGCGTCAGCGGCGGCGCGAGACCAACGGCTCCCGCCGTCAGCGTAAAGCCCCCCATGTACAGGACATGCCCGACACCGAAGGCCAGGATGCCGAAGATGAGGCGATTCGGCGTCGGCAAGACCTTCGCCATAATGAGGTCGCCGAGCAACCCGGCGACCATGCCGGCGAACAGGGCGAACGCGGCCGACTGAAGTGGTGTGCTGCGGGCAAGAACGAGCCACAGCGCGAGGGCGACGGCGACCAGGACCACCGAGGTCGCCAGCTCGAGGGGTTTGGCGAGGCGGCCCGTGCCGTCGGCGGCGGGTCTGCCGAAGACGAAGCCGAGCGCGAGCAGCAGCGGAACGAGGCCGACCGCCAGCCACCCGAAAGCGGTTGTCATGGCAGCGCGCCGCGCTCGTGGCGGCGCCGCCGCCAGGGGAAGATTTGCGCGCCGGGTGGTGGCGGCGCGGGCTGGGGCAGCAGCTCCTCGATGTTGATGGGCGCCACCTTCCCGGCGGCGAGGCGGGCGAGATAATCCTTCGTCACCCGATAGCCCTCGGCGATGAGCGCAGCCGACTGACCGAGGTCGGTTAAGGACACCCGCTGGGGCGGCTCGAGGATGATCTGGTGCAGCTTGATGTCGGGCCGCCGCGCCACATCTTGCAGGTCATCCAGCAGCTGCTGGTAGAGCAACACGGAAATCGTCTGCAAGACGACGCTCACTACGCCGCGCACGTCGGGTTCTGGCTCGTCCGTGTACCCCAGGTTGAGGGCGTAGATTTCAGTTGCGCCCTTGTCTATGGCGACGGTTATGGGGACGTTCGCCACGACCCCGCCGTCAACGTACTGGTAGCCGTTGTATCTGACCGGCGGAAACACCGGCGGGAGGGCGGCGCTGGTCACCGCCGCGTCCACGAGCTTCGCCGATGGGTCGTCGCCGTAGACGTATAGGCTGGCGGTGTTGAGATTCGCCGCCGTCACGTAGAGCTTGACACGCCTGATGTCGCCATACGTCGTGACACCCGGCGGCAGCGACTCCGCCGCGAACTTCCGCAGGCCGTCCGAGGGGTACAGGCTATCCTGGCGCGTGACGAAGCGCCAGGCTTCAGTGGCCCAGTTACCGGGGAAAATATCCGAGGAGCGCGCCAGCAGCCAGGCCTGCTCCAGCCGTTTCACGCCAGCCAGCGTTGGCTCCGCCGCGATGCCCGTCGCGTTCAGCGCACCCACTGAAGAGCCGACAAGCATCTCCGGAGCGATGCCGGCCTCGAAAAGCGCACGAAGCGCGCCCACTTCGAGCGCGCCTCGGCTGCCGCCACCGCTCAGCACAAACGCAATCATCCGTTCTCCTCGGAATTGGGTCCGGCGAAGTTCACCAGGACGACGAGCAAGCGCCAGGCTGCGCCGGCCGCTTCGACGAGCAGAACCAGGACGGCAGCGGCGAGCCAGTAGAGCTGCTGCGGCTCGCTGCGCAACAAAAACAAGGCCACGATAACCAGGACGAGATAGCTGCCGGCGCTGTAGATCGCTTCCCGGATCATGCGCTGCCGGACGCGGGCCTCATCACCCGTGGTCTGGAGGCGAGTCGCTTCGCGGTACAGGCGCGCCACACCAAAGAAAGCCACTACCGAGATGATCAGCAGGGGCAGCGCCAACCCTACCTCGCTCTGGGACGGCATGAGGAAAATCAGCGAGATGAGCAGGACGAAGATGAAGTTCAAAAAGGTATGGCGCGCCCACTCGCGGCGGTGCTGGGCGGCCGCCCCACGTAGCAGGTTCAAGTTGACGCTGACGGCGACGAAGAGCAGGCCGACGAGCGTCGCCGCCGCCGTCCCGGTCATCAAGTAGAAATCGTGCCAGCCCTCGATGGCCTGCGAAAAGTCTTGCGGCATATCCCCCCTCGTGGTGTCGCCAGCCTAGAGCGTCGTCACAGGCCATGTTCGGCATCGTGCGCCCGCGCGACGCTCGAAGCGTCGCGCTATGGGATGGAAGTCCGAGGGGCTGAGAAGGAGCCTCTCAGGCTTGCCCGTCGTAGCCTGCCCGTTCTAGGGGCAGGCGGGCCTGGGTAGCCGACGAGGTCCGTTGTCCTCGCCCTAGGCTATGTGTCGGCCGGCGCGGGCTAACACCCGCTGCGCAGCGCGCAGCATGGGCGTGTCCACCATCTTGCCGTCCAGGGCGAACGCCCCGGCCCCGGCCGCCTGGCTCGCGGCGCAGGCATCCACAAGGCGCTGCGCCGCCGCCACCTCCTCAGCCGTTGGCGTGAACGCGGCCAGGATCGGCGCGATATGGCGCGGGTGGATGGCGAGCTTGCCGCTGTAGCCCATGCCGGCAGCGCGGCGCGCGTCGGCGGTCAGGCCCTCGATATTCTGGAGGTCTACGTAAGGCGTGTCAATCGCCTGCAAGCCATACGCCGCCGCCGCGATGACGACGGCGCTGCGCGCGTAGAACACCTCGGCTCCCTCCGGCGTCCGGCGCGCGCCGATGTCGCCCGCCAGGTCCTCCGCGCCGAAGCACAGGGCGTCCAGGCGCGGGCTTGACGCGGCGATGTCATCCAGCCGCATCACCCCCCGCGCCGTCTCCACAATCGCCAACAGTCGAATGCCGCGGGACGGCCAACCCTGCGCCGCCTCCGCCTGGGTGAGCAGGGCGTCAATCTCCTGAATCTGGGCGGCGGACTCGACCTTGGGGATCATGTAGCCATCGGGCCGTGCGCCAATCGTTGCGGCGACATCCGCCCCGGCCAGGCCCGTTGTGAGGCCGTTGACGCGCACCAGCCGCTCTGAGCCGCCGAAATCGAGGGTCGCCAGCGCCTCGGCGACGACGTCGCGCGCCGTCTCCTTGCGGCCGACCGCCACCGCGTCTTCCAGGTCCATGATGACGCTGTCCACGCCGCTGGCCGCGCCCTTAGTAATCTTGCGCAGATCGTCGCCGGGCATGAACAGGAGAACACGGCGCGGCCGGCTCATTGGCCCTCCGGCGTTGGGCGCTTGAGGAACAACACGGTGCGCTCGACTTCGACAACGACGACGCCATGCTGATTCTTGCCGACGTGCTTGAGGCGGACGATGCCCCGGTCGGGGGCCGAGCGCGAGGGCCGCTTGTCCAGCACCTCCGTCTCCACGTAGACAGTGTCGCCGTGGAACAGGGGCGCTGGATGCACGACGCGCTCGTAGCCGAGGTTCGCCACAATGGTGCTCTCGGTCAGCTCATGCACCGTGAGACCGACGACAAGGCCCAGGGTGAAGATGCCGTTGACGATGCGCTGTCCGAACTGCGTCTGCGCCGCGAAGTCTTCGTTGATGTGCAGCGGCTGGGTGTTCATCGTCAGCGAGCTGAACAGAACGTTGTCCATCTCGGTGACGGTGCGGCCGAGGCTGTGCCTGACGCGGTCACCCACCGTCAGGTCCTCGAAGTACTTGCCCGCCATCGCCCCTCCTCGCCCCTACGCAGCGGTCGCGCCGGGCTGCACGACGGCCTTCGGCCCCACGGTGACGCCCTCCGGTATCCGCGCCCCCTTGCCCACCAGGGCCAAACTAGAGGCGCTGCCGCCGCCGACATGCGCGCCGCAACCGATATGCACGAGCTTGTCAATGATCGCATACTCAACAACGGCGTCGGCGCCGACCGTCGAGTCCGTCATGATGATGGCGTCGCGCACCACAGCCCCCGGCTCCACGACGACACCGGGCGAGAGAACGGAGCGCTCGACCGTCCCGTAGATTTGGCAGCCGTTGGAGACGAAGCTGCGATGCACCACGGCGCCGGGCAGGGTCTTCGCCGGCGCGCGTTCCTCGCTACGGGTGTGGACCACCCAGTCGGGGTTGTAGAGGTCCAGGGGCGGGTCGTCGGTCAGCAGCGACATCTGGGCGTCCCAGTAGGGCTTGATCTCGCCCGCGTCTACGAAGTAGCCCAGGAACGGGTAGGCAAACGCCCTGGCGTTGGCGATGAGCTTGGGGAAGACCTCGCGCCCGAAGTCCACCGGCCGTTGGCCGCCTTCGCCGCCCAGCACCCGCTCCAGGACGCGGCGCTTGAACACGTAGACGCCCATCGAAGCCAGGTTGCCGCGCGGCTCCTTCGGCTTCTCCCAGAAGTGGGTGATGCGATACTGGGCGTTGATCCCGACGATGCCGTAGCGGTGGGCAACCTCAGCCGGCACGGTATTGACGGCGACCGTCACCTCGGCGTCCTTCTGGTCGTGCTCGCGCAGCATCGGGCGGTAGTCCATCGTGTAGATGTGGTCGCCGCTCAGAATCAGGAAGGTGTCGGCTTTCGGGTCGAAGAAGCGCCAGTTCTGATAGACCGAGTCCGCCGTCCCGCGCTGCCAGCCGGTAGCGTCGCGGCCGATGTACGGCTGGAGCAGGCGCACGCCGCCGTCGCCGCGGTCCAGGTCCCAGGGGCGCCCACTGCCGATGTGCTCGTTGAGCGAATGCGGGCGGTACTGTGTCAGGATGGCGACATCGTAGATATCGGAGTTCGCCAGATTGGAGAGGGTGAAGTCAATCAGGCGATACTTGCCTCCAAACGGCACCGAGGCTTCCGAACGATGCTCCGAGAGAATGCCGAGGCCGGTCGCCGGTCCGCCGGCCAGGATGACCGCTTGTACGCGCATAACTTACCTTCCTTTGGGCGTGTGTTCGATAGACTCAAGACCCGCTATCAGGCTGACCACGTGACATCCACGCGGATGGCGTTATGATCTGAAATGTAGCCGCGCCGGCCGTTCAGCATCTCGACATGTTCCTCGAAGAGTTGGTGCGCGCCTAGCTTCACGTCCACGTCCAACGGCGGGCGCACAAAGATGAAGTCAATAGGCAGCGGCGCGACGCCTGGCACGAGCTTCGGCGGGCGAAACGTCGGCTTGGTCTGTTCCGCCAGCGGGTCCAGCATGCCAGTCGCCAGGACAAACTCCTCGTAGACCCAACTCTCCTGGGGAAAGTTGAAGTCGCCAGAGAGCAGAACCAAAGCGTTACGGTTGAGGCGATTGATCAGTTGGGCCAGCTCCTGCGCCTGCCCATGCTCAAGCTGGGCATAGCGATTGGAGCGTGACCAGTTGTTGCTGTAATTTGCGATCAGGTGCGTATTCACGATAATAACTGGCAAGGGCGTGTCGGCCAACTCGGCCACCAGCGCGCCCTTGTAGAGCGCCCAATCGGCGACCGCCGGGCCGAATCGTAGGCGGCGATCCTTATACGGGTGGAATTGGATGTTGTGGAGGGGATGCCGGCTCAGCGTCAGTAACCCACCTTTGGGCGCGTACACGTGCGGCTCAAACGCAGCATGGGGCAGCGATTGGAACTCATGGCGCAGCAGCGGCACGTAGCGCGAGTATTGGACTTCCTGCAAGGACACCACATCCAGGTTCGCCACATTCAGCGACCGTCCCGCCGTCCGCAGGCGCATGCGCGTGTTGGGCAGGAAAGGCACCCCGAACGTATTGAGCGTGACCATGTGAAAGCTGTGCGTGGCCGCGTGATGCGCGTGAGATGGCTGGCGGATCTCAACATGGTTTGGAGCGGCGCTCGCGGCGGGTGATGTGTCTGTCATGATTGGTTTCCACTCTCACTATTCCCCGATTGGTTAGATGGAGGCGACACAACGTGCCAAGTGACCGTCAAATCCGTTTGGCCCTGTGGCTGGCGCTTCTCGCCACAGCGAACGCGAACCGAAGACACTACGGGCTGCTCACAACCTGGCTGCCGCACACCGTGGGCAATACGGTGGCTCTGTCACTGCCCGAGGTGACAGCCGCCCTCGACATAGCGGCGCGCCGGCTGGGGATCGAGTCCGCGACATTGCTGGCCCTGACCAGCACGGCCCGCGAGGTCACGGGCGATCCACCGGGCTGGGCGAAGACGGTCGCTCCCTTGACCCTGGCCTATGTCGTCTCTCACCCACGCTTCAATATATACAAGGGCCGCATGGGTGATCTGCGCTTCGGTGTCTTCGGTCTCGACAGCATCCCGCACTCAGCGACGGGCTACGCGGTCAGCGCCCTTCTCTACCGCACCGTTGATGCCCTCGCCCAGAACACGCCGCCCGACTCGTGGCTGGCCCCTATCGCCCGCTTCCTGGCCGACCACCGCGTGGCTGTGTCATTCGCCGGTCTCGCTGCGCTCAGCGCGTTTTATGAGTACAGCGAGTACAGCATCCACAATGAAGAGATGGCCGAAACCGGCGGCGACATCGAGCGCATCAACATGATGTGGGATATCGGCGACACGGCGAAAGACGTCCTGTCCAACTATGTTGGCTGGCTGGCCGCGACCCTGCTCCACCGCGCTCCCGCGCCAGCCGCCCCGCTCATGGACGCTTCGGCGAATACTGGCGGGTAAGCCAGTGGCTCAGCCCGTCCAACCCCGGGAACAGCACCCGCTCCGTGATATTGGCCTGGTCGAGCTTGTCCCGCACCTCCCATTTTAGCTTCGCCGGGATAATCACGCGGCGAAACAGGCTCGGATGTTCGGTGAGCCACTCGTCTAGGCGGACGGCCGGGTTCGACATGACCGAGAAGAAAGCGTGCTGGTTGACGATGCGGTCGTCCATAGACGGCGGCTCGAAGAAGATGGGAAACGCCTCCGGCGCCAGATTGTCGAACTCGTACAGCGTCGAGGCCGCGAGTCGGAGCAGATCTGCCGTGAACACATTGGCGCCTTCGTCGTTCAGCATCTGTCGCAAGCGCGCCGGCAGCAGCTCCTTCGTGCCGACGTAGTCCACGCACCAGACAACCCCGTTCCGGTCATACATAGACAGGTCTTCGGTGGCAAAGTGCAGCGCCACGAACGGCGAATATGTCCAGTCGAGCAGCCGCGTGGGCAACCTGTGGTGCGCCGCAATGCTCAACAGATGCCAGATCGAGTCCTGCACCGACACATCTTGATAGGCGTACTTGCGGAAGTTGCGCAGCAGATGCCGCTCCAGGTCACCGTATGGCCCGCCAAGGCGCATCAGGCTCGTCATCAGGTCATATGACGCATCGGACAGCCCTCTGAACGCGAAGCTCGACCTATAGCGCCCCAAAGCCTCATTCCACGAACCTTTGTACAACTGCTCCAGAAGCTCATTCCAGGTCGTCACGAACACTTCGTTCATGCCAGTTTCCAATACAACTCATTCCTATGTGTGTTCGCTTTCCTTGCACCTTCATACGGGCCGACCACGCTATTATAGCGCGTCCGCCGCCCGCCGTCCACCTATTTCCACAAGGCTCGGCTCTCGGCTATAATTCCTGCCATGAGCAAGCTGCTACGCCCGCAAGACGCCTTCGAAGCCCTGGTCCGCCTTCAGCGCGGCCACATGCGCCGCATGGAGATTGCCCCCGAGCAATTGTCCGGGCAGGAACTCTTCCTGCGCGAGTGGCAGGTCAAACGTCTCCGCACGACCCATGCCGACTTGCTCGCCAGCCCGGAGTATGGGCAGGCAGCGGAGTTCTTCCTTAGTGAGCTGTACGGCCCCCGCGACTTCTCGCGCCGCGACGCCGACCTGCTCGCCCTGTTCGACTTCCTGCGCTCGTTTGTCCCGGAGAATGCCATCCGGGCGATGGCGTATGCCGTCGAGGTCAACGAACTGACGCACAGCCTGGACAACAAGCTGATGCAAGACCTGCGCGAGATGGGGATTCCCGGCCCGTTCACTCAGGAGGAGTACGAAGAAGCGTACCGTCGGGGCGACTACGCCGGGCGGGCCCACCAGATTGACCTGATCGTGGAGACAGGTCAGGAGCTTGCCAAGCTGCGCGGCGCGCCCCTCGTCGGCGTGACGCTGCGCGCGGCGCGGGCGCCGGCGTATCGTCTCGGTTGGGGTGAGCTACAAGAGTTCCTCGAGGCGGGCTACAAAGCGTGGGCCAACATGAAAGACCCCAATTTCTTCCTGAAGACTATCAGCGCCCGCGAGATGGCGATATTGAACCGCATCTTCCGCCGCTCATAATCGCATGTCGCACTCGCCTTCACCCCTGACCACTGACATCAGCCATATAGAGCACCTGGACAGGTCGCTGAACGCGGCCATGCTGGCCGTGTTCGTCCTGCGCGTCGCGTCCGGCGCGATGGGTATCCTGGTCGGCCTCTACCTCAGATCGCTGGGCGTTCCGGCCACCGTCGTCGGCCTGTTCGGCGCCGCCTTCTACATCATGGAGTTGTTGACCTCGCCGTTGTTCGGAGCGTGGAGCGACCGCTACGGGCGCAAGCCGTTCATGGTACTCGGCCCGGTGTTTGGCGGTGTCGCCGTACTAATCACGTCCATCACCGCCTTCATCCCGCTGCTCTTCTTCACCCGAATGCTCGAAGGTCTCTCGACCGCCAGCTCCGTCCCGTCTACGTTGAGCTACATCTCCGACGTGAGCGACAAATCGGCCGGGTTGCGTGGGCGCGTGGTAAGCCTGTTCGAGATTGCGACGATTGGGGGTCTTGCCGTCGGGGGGATCATCGGCGGCGTGCTGTGGGATCATTTCGGGCGCGCCGGCTTCGCCCTCGATGCGCTCATTTACGGCGTCAGCCTGGCGATATTCGTCTGGGGCGTCGAGGCGGTCCGCGCCACCGCCAGCCACGCCCGCAAGCCGATGCGGGACTACCTGCGCCTGTTCCAGGATCGCCACGTCCTGAGTTTTGTGCCGGCGTGGCTGGCGGTCAACGCGATCCTGGGCGTGTGGGTCAATCTGCTGCCCTATCTCATGAGTGGCGCGAAGAACCCAGACCAGAACCTCATGGGCGGGTTCTCCGGCTCCGCGATTGGCGCGATGATGGGGCTGCTGGTGCTGGTCTTCGCCGGTGGAATCCTATTGTGGGGATTGGCCTTCAAGCGCATCAGCCGCGTCCACATGATGCTCATCGCCGTGTTCGGGCTGTTCCTGACCGCCTCCGCCGCCTATGGCCTCAACAACATTGACCCGGACCAGACGCTCATTGGAGCAGGGCTGATCGTCGCGCTGCTGCTGGGCGTCGGGATACAAAGCGGCTTCACACCGGCGGCCCTGGGCTATCTCGCCGACCTGTCAGGCCGCTTCATGCAGGATCGCGGCGCAATCATGGGCCTCTACTCGGTTCTGCTGGCCCTGGGGCAGTCTATCGGCGCCACGCTGGGCGGTCGCTTCGCCCACTGGGGCGGCATTGACGGCATCATCCTGCTCACCGTTCTGCTCGGCGCCGTGGGCCTCGTGTGCATCCTGATTCTGGGGCGGCTGCCCGACGAAGTCCCCTCACCGGCGTAACCGCCGCGACCTCGTCAGGCTGACACCTCGCGGCTGGCCTGCGCCTGTTCCCACGCCTGACGGAAACTCAGAGCGACCATATACGCAAAGCCAAGCATATACAGCACGAGCCAGGGCGCCAGCCCCCACAGCTCATGACGAATACTGACGGCCACCATGGCCGCCGCGTACAACGCCGCCCCGCACTCGAACCACACGATCGGGTCGCGCCCGAGCGCGTAGGTGTTCTTGCCCCAATTCTCGCCCCGCTGCTTGATGTTGAACTTCGGCGTGCGCTCGAAAGCGCTGTCCACACCCGCCAGCGCCTCGATGATGGCCTTGGTGTTGCTGATCGCCATGCCGGTCCCGACCAGGGTCAGGGTGCAGAGCAGCGCCAGCCGGCTGCCGACACTCTCGCCGAGACTCGCCCGCGACGCCCAGTAGAGAAGCCACGGCCCGAACGCGGCCAGGACGAACCAGGCCGGCATCAGCACGGGGTGCGGCGATAACATGGCCGGCACCGCCGTGAGCAGCACGAGTAGCATCAGCGGATGCACGACGTAGCCCGTCAGGTGCAGCGTACCGAACACCTTCTTGTGAAACGGCAGTCGGGACATCCAGAGATCGCCCAGTATCTTGCGGGCAGTCTGGATGCTACCCTTGGCCCAGCGGAACTGCTGCCGCTTATAGGCGCTCAACTGCACCGGAATCTCGGCCGGCACGTGCAGGTCTTCCAGGAAGCGGAAGCGCCAGCCCGACAACTGGGCGCGATAGCTCAGGTCCAGGTCCTCGGTGAGGGTCTCCGCTTGCCATCCTCCCGACTCGTCAACACACGACCGCCGCCACAGCCCAGCCGCCCCGTTGAAGTTCATCAGCAGCCCCATGCTGCTGCGCACAGCCTGCTCCACGCCAAAGTGCATGTCAATGGCGGCCGCCTGGGCGCGCGTGAGCCAGGAGTAGTTGGGGTTGACGTGGCCCCACCGCGCCTGGACACACCCCACGCCGGGGTCGTCAAACGCGGGCAGGGTGCGCCGCAGGAAGTCCGGTGGCGGCAGGAAGTCGGCGTCGAAGACGGCCAGGAACTCCCCGTGCGCCGTGGCGACACCATGCTGGAGCGCGCCCGCCTTGAAGCCCTTACGGTCGGGGCGCGTCACCTGCACCATGTCTACACCCTGGTCACGCCAGTACGCCACGGCCCGCGCGGTGATGTCGCGCGTCATGTCTGTGGAGTCGTCTAGCACCTGGATTTGCAGACGATCCCGAGGGTAGTCCATCTGCGCGCAGGCTGCCAGCAGGCGCTCGACAACGTACTGTTCGTTGTAGACAGGCAACTGGATGGTAACCAGAGGGAGGCCGGCGTCGGTGGCCGGCGCGACAGTCGCTCTTCCACGGCGCGTCTGCCAGAAGTAGAGGACGGTGAGCGCCAGACTGTGGAAGCCATATATTGCCAGAAGCAGGCAACTCGTCACATACACGATATTGATAATTAACATAGGCATCTACATGACAAAACTACTGTGTCCTTGTGAATCCCCCGCACAAACACGATTCTATCGCAAACACCGTACCACGCTCCTCAACACAGGTGGGACGGCTTTAAGGCCGTCCCACGATCAAGAGCGTGTGACCTCGACCTACGCCCCGCTTTCCACGCATGATCGCTGGTCATGGCATAAGCGCAGATTCGCACTGCCGTGAATTATCGCGGAGTCGGGGAGGCGCGTCAACTTTGGGTAACCTCTTCGGCATCTTGCGCCCTCCCCATCATGCGTAAATAATCGTTGACAGACGCCGTGACCTCAGTATAATTGACCCTAGCGGGTTACTTATCATTATGTCGCTTGTATTCCGACCTGGAGATACTTATGCCATCGCAGCGAGACGACTCCGGCGCGTCCACGACCGCCGAAGAGCGGCTCAGCCAAATGAAGCCAAAGCGGCGCGGCCCGAATCTCTCCCTGGCGTGGATTCCCGTTGTCCTCATCGCGGTCGCTCTGGCTCTGCTCTTCTGGTGGTTGAACCAGACCATCCAGCCCGACCGCGCCCGCGTCGTCGGCGCTGTACCCACCGTGGCGGTTGGCGGGCGTCCCCCTGACAGCGCCGCTGCCACCCTGGCGCCAACCGCCGGGCAGACGGTCAGCGACGTTCTGAAAAACAGCAGCCGCTACCAGAACCGGCCCATCAGCGTTTCCGGCCGCTTCCATGGGCGTGACGCGAAAGGTGAACTCAAGGGCCAGGCGGCTGTCACTGTGAACGACTGGGTACTGAGCGACGGCATCTCCGCGATCTGGGTCACCGGCCGTGGGCCAGCCGATCTGAGGCTCGACGGCAGCCAGGACATTGACACGCCTCTCGTCGTCGAGGGTACGCTCCGCGACATCGGCGGCAAGACCGTGCTCGACGCCCAAACTGTGGTTGTGGCCGGCCGTCCGCCGGTTGCTGCCGCGCCCGCCAACGCAACACCGGCCGCCGCCGCCGGAAACCCGAACATTCAACCGGGCAGCTATGTGGTCGTCGCCGGCACTAGCGGCTCCAGATTGAGCTTCCGCTCGGGTCCGGGGACGACCTTTGGCCGCGTGCCGGACGAAGGGCTTTTGCCCGACGGAGTGCGGCTCAAGGTTCTCGAAGGGCCAAAGACGGGTGACGACGGGAACACCTGGTGGCGACTCCAAACCGACAAAGGCACCATCGGTTGGGCAGTCCAGGATTATCTTCAGCCGACAGCCGGACCGTGAGCCAACCACCCCATCGCCTCCAGGAGAGACTGTGATTCGCATCGTCACCGACAGCACCGCGTCTATGCCATCAGATCTGCTCGAGTCGTACCGCATCGTCGTCGTCCCGCTGCGCGTTCTCTTTGGACACGAGAGCTACCGCGACGGCGTTGACATGAATAATGAAGAGTTCTACGCGCGGCTAGCGACGGTTGATCGCCTGCCAACGACCAGCCAGCCCACGGTGGCCGAGTTCTACGACGTGTATCAGCAGATCGTAGACGCTGGCGACCAGGCCGTCTCCATTCATCTCTCTAGCAAGCTGAGCGGCACATACAACGCGGCGGCTCAGGCGGCGGCGGAGTTCCCGCCCGGCGCGGTCAGTGTCATAGATACCAACTGGATCTCGCTCCCACTGGCCTTTCAGGTGCGCGCGGCCGCCGAAGCCGCCGCGCATGGCGCTTCTATCGAGGAAGTCATCAACGTGGTTCAACACCTCGATCCCCGCCTGCGCCTGTATTTCGTCCTCGACACGCTCGAGAATCTACGCAAGGGAGGCCGCATTTCCGGCGCCAAAGCCATGATTGGCGGCCTTCTCAATGTCAAGCCTATTCTCCAACTCGAGGACGGCGCGATAGAGCCAGTCGAGTCGCCTCGCTCCAAGAAAGCGGCGATTCGCAAGCTGCTGGAGCTGATGGACGCGACTATTCCGGCCAACGCCCCACTGCACGTCGCTGTCATTGACGCGCGAGCGCCGAGTGAGCGTGACGAGCTTGAGCGCCAGATACGCGAGCGTTTCAACGTCGTCGAGGTCCTCAGAGCCGAAGTCGGCTCGATTATCGGAACCCACACCGGCACTGGCGCCGTTGGCGCCGGCTACTACACCGACTAATCGAACAACTCGCCGCCCAGCCACGCCAGAATCGCCGGCGTCACGTCCTGTAGCCCGCTCAAGCTCCCCGCGACCGCACAACCATTCCTTCCCCACACCAGGCCGGGGACGGGATTGAGGGTGTGGTCGCTCGTCTTTTCGTCTTCCAGGTTGCCGTGGTCACTCGTGACCAGCAGTAGATCGCGCCCCGGGTCCAGGGCGGACAGGGCGCCGGCCAGCAGACCGTCCAACCGCGTCAGCGCCATCTCTGCCAGCGCCGCCTCCTGGCGGTGGCCGGCCATGTCGGTGACGAAGAACTCGAAGACGGTCAGGCTATGCGTTCGGGCCAGATCGGCCAGAATGACACCCGCGTCGTAGGGTGTAACCTCCGGAACCCCCGCCACTCCGAGGCGACTCTCCCACAACTCATTCGTGATGAACGCTGACACGGCCCGCCCCGCGCGGATCTCGTCTGGGCCTCGGAACATCACACCACCCAGATTGGCCGCCAGCGCGGTCACCGATTGCCGCGCCGTGCCGCGCGCCATGCGCTCGAGGTAACGCGGCGGGTAGGCATTGGCGAACGCGACTGGCCCGGCGTGCGCCGCCGCCGCAAAGAGATTGCTCGACTGGAGCAGCTCCCGCGCTTCGGGCGGCGCGTATGGCCCGGAATGGCGCCCCAGCCGCGCCGGGAGATTGACCCCGCTCCAGAGCGTCGCCTGGCCCGTCCCGCTCTGCGGCAGCCCCGGCACGCCCAACGTCGCATCGAGAGCGCGCAGACAGACGCGCGACGAGAACGGGTGCGGCTGCACAGCCGACGCTGTGAGCGGCGCGCCGTCGAGCAGCCACCGCATAGTGGGCATACCGACAGCGGCGAGAGGATTGCGCGACGCATCATCATCGCCCAACCCAACGCCGTCAACAAAAACGATTAGCGCCCCCATGGCCTGCCCGCCGCGACCGATGCACGCGCCGCAATAGCCGCACGCTCGCCGAGTCGGCTGGTCATGACACTACAGCCGCGCAATCAGCCCCTCGAAGATGTCGGACTCTGTGATGATGCCGACGATACGGTTCCCTTCGACGACGGGCAATCCGCTAATCTTCTGCTCTAGCATGATTCGTGCCGCGTCTTTGATAGGCGTATCGGGCGTCACACTCACCGGGTCTTTGGTCATGATCGAGTCCACCGTGAGCTGAGCCAGCAGGTAGTGAACCTCGTAGATGCTCAGGCTCGTGGCATCTGAGGGCGACGCCTCGCGCACATCGCCCCGCGTTATGATCCCCACGAGCCGCCCGTGCTGATCCACAACGGGGAGACGGCGAATCTTGCGGTCTTTCATGATGCGGTGCGCTTCCGGCAGCGTCGTCTTCGAATCTATTGTCATCACGTCTTTGGTCATCCAGTCCCGGACTAGCGGCGTGTTAGCGCTCATCAGGTATCCTCCTCGATGGACAACAGAGTGCCACAGAAAGTATACCACAAACCTCTCGGACCGTATACGCAGCGCGTCATGAGAGGGCGATGGGGCCGGCTCTGGCGAACGTGTGAAATGTGCGTAAAGGCGGCAGGGCAATTGGGGTACAAGGCGGCATTTGACATGCTTTTTCGAGTGAAGGCTCATAACGCACTGTCTTACCCAATCGTTGTAATCAGCGAGGAGAGTGGCCGGCGAATGGCGCCGGCGCCTTCTCGCCCGCCGCGACCGCGTGGCCGCGGTGAGGGCTGAAGGATGGGAAAGGAAAGGGGACGTCCTTTGTCATCCTATCGCCCGCACTGCCGCCCTGCGTCAGGTGCGGGACCTGTCGGCTCAAGGCTCGCCATCGGGCCACGGCAACAAGGAGACCGCCCTATGAATCCGGAACAGTTCCCTCCTCCCCCTACAGGCCGCTGGAAGGCGGGCCGTACCGTTAGTGTATTGGTCGGCCTGACCCTTCTCTCGGCGCTCGTCCTCGTGGTGATGTCAGCCGTCGGCGGCGCTGCAGCCGCCCCTGGCGCCCAGGGTGCAGCGGCAACGGCGACTCCGGCCTACGCCTCCAGCGGCCCCATCAACCAGGGGCTGTCCGTGCGTACCTATGGCCTGGCGCCGTCCCAGCTACCGGGCGCGACACCGACCGTCATCCTCAACCTGCCGGTGGGCGCCGGCGACTACAACATCGGCGTCATTGTCCCGCCTGCGGCGACCCCCGGCCCCGGCGCGGCGGCTCTGCAGAAGCAGGCCGCGCGCAGCGCCGGCAAGGCCAACGGCGCTGATACGGCCGCCGGCATTGACGCGGCTGACCAGGTGGACTACACAGCCGCCAACCCCAACTACTTCGTCGAAGACAAGCCCTACACCTACGCGCCGGACCCCACCAGCCCTTACGCGGCGACCGGCGTCGAAGGCCCAATTGACCCTCAGAACGCGCAAGCCCCGCGCTACGACAGTATCACCTGGAACCCGGCCATCATGTCGGAGCAGTACACGCCCGACGAGAATTGGCGGGCAGGACTGTACAACCAGTTGTTTGCCTCCGGCAACAACATCGCCGAGAAGGTGTTCGCTCGCCACTGGTATGAGCCAGATCACCTCGACAAGGACCAGGACGGCACACTCGGTCTGTCGTCGGGCGACATCCACTATCCGGCCGTCATGCAGGAATTCACCTACATGCTGATCGGCGCGGGCGATGTGCGAGCCGGCCAGGTTCCACCGCCCGTCTTCGGCAACGTCGGCTCGACGACGATGGTCTTCCCCGTCGGGCAGCGAGCCACCGAGCTGCTCGATGCGAACGGGAACATCAATCTCTCGAACCCACCTGCCACGACTCGCGGCCTCGGCCTCACCTCCCTCGATGCCAACTTCGACGGCCAGCCCGACATCGTTCATGTTGACAGCGAGCAGACGCTTGTCGGCGCGCTGAACTACGATGTCCAGCTAGACTTCAACAACAACCATGCCCTTGACCCGCTAGCGCCGGCCGGCCCGCCGCCCCTCAACGGGCAGGAATTGGCCGTGTTGCGTCTCGATCCGATGACGCTGCGGGCGACAGGCGGCTCGAAGGTCATTCAGTTCCTCGACCACGCCGCCGTGTTGACGGGCATGGCGACCCAGCCGAACGGCGCGACGTTCGACATCTACTACACTGGCAGCTTCGCGCCCAAGAAGCTCGGGACCGTGACCCTCGGCCAGGGCGACGCTCTGATGGCGAACACCAATGGCGCCCCCGTCGTCGTTCGCAGCGCGCGTAACGGCGGCCCGGGCGGAAACCTGTGCTCGACCAGCTACGGCCCCTGGTTCCTGTATCTCCAAAGCTCCGACGCCATCGAGAATAGCGCTATCGTGGTGGCGGGTCGCGCCCTCGGCGCAACCTACGCGCCCATGGAGCAAGGCCCCAACTCGACGCAGCCGTGGTGGCTCAAGCGCATCTACGTTGACGGCCACGAGTACAACACCGTCGCCATCAATACCCTGAACGGCGGCGCGCCCGTCTTTGGGGCGACGCCGGCCGCGTGTACGGTTGCGACCGTCCCCACGGATCCCTCGCAGTTCAATTACATCACGCTGCGCACGCCGGTCCCCAAAGGCCCGAACGTGACCAACTTCCAGCACTCAGTGCTGTTGCAGGGCTATCTGCCCGGGCAACGCCTGAGCATGCTGCCGCCGTTCAACTACGAGCACTACATCGTTTCCGACGTGCAGGCGCTCGCCGCCCTCGCCACGCAGGTGTCCAACGTGGCCTTCATCGGCCCGCTGTTCGGCCCTGTGCCGCCCGTGCTGCAAGACGACGGCCCGTTCCCCTACACCGCCGGCTTCACCCCGCCGGGAGCAGCGCCTGTCGTCTACAGCGACCCGGCCGCCTCGTCATTCTTCTACGTCGCCGAGGACCGCGAGCCGCAGTACCTGGGCGAGCTGGCCGAGCGCGACATCCAGAACATGGGGCCAAACGGCACAACGCTCCAGCCTGTGCCGTCATTCTGGTACACGCAGCAGTTCCACAGCCTGCCCGACGCCTACACGTCGTACATTCTGCCGAACCTCCCCAATCCGACCGACCCGGCGACCCCGAAGGGCGACCTGTACCTGGTCGTCAGCGGGCTGTACGCGCCCCAGAGCTACTTCCGCCAGTGGGTGCAGAACCTGAGCTGGCCCCAGGATAGCATCGGCGGGCGATTCAAGTTCTGGTTCGACCCGGACGGCCTGGGGACCGGCGCCAACAAGATTTACAAGGACGCCAACGGCATCCGCATCTATGGCCGTGACAACGAGGGCGCGGGCAATACGGCCTACACCCCGCCGGCCATCATTCCTGGCGTGGCCCCGACCGGCCCGGTCGAAGTCCCACCCTACACCGATCCGATCAGCATCTTCGACCCGCGCGGCCCGCAGGCGCCCGTTAAGGATAGCCTGACGCTCAATCCGGCCTACCTGGCCGAGTTCAGCGGAACGGAACCCCTGGCGAGCTACTACGGTCAGATCTCGGTGAACGGCAATGACGCGCGCGAGAAGGTCTTCCCGCGTGTGTGGTACGAGCCGAACTACGTAGACAAGATCCTCCGCGTGTCCGGCCCGGCCTCGACCACTGCCACGGCGCCAACCGGCGGCTGTAGCACAGCGGTCAGGATTGACCCGACCACCACCCCGGTGATCGCCCTGCCGCCGAGTACGTCGGCGACCAGCGTCTACAGCTTCACCCTGACGGCTGAGCGCGAGATCCTGTTCACCGGCACGGGCGCGAGCATTGACATCTTCAGCGGCTGCGACACGCGCGCGACGACCAGCGGCGTGCCGGTCTACGCCCTCACGCCGGCCGCCGGCGCGACCCTCCCGACGAGCATCACGCTGCCGCAAGGCACGTACTACCTGCGCGTCAACGGCGCGACCGCGACCGCCGACTTCAACGGCGGCGCGACGCAGCGCTACACCTTCGCCGCCGTCCAGAACGAATACACCTACATGTTCCTGGACACCCAGGATCAGCCGACCTCAACCTCGCCCGGCGGCAAGCTGTTCTTCCCGACCTCCACGGGCCGGAACGAGCTGCCTGTCCCGCCCACGGGCGCCAGCGCCGGGTGGGTGCCCGCCTCGCCGAGTACCGGCGCCGGGCTAACCACCTTCGATCCGGTGTTCGACGGCACGCCGCGCACGGTGATCGTCGAGAACGAGCGGAGCCTGGCCGCGCTGACCGGCGTCAACGCCGACTTCACCGGCCTGGGCAACTTCAACACGACGCCGCAGTATGGGAGCTTCGACCCCGATCTCACCCCCATGAACGGCAACGAAGTTGTCATCTTCCGCACCGACGGACTGGACCTCGGCCGTAACGCCTCGGCCCAGTTCCTCGACTACCTGGTGACGCTGACGAACATTGACTACACATCTGGCCGCGCCGACCTCCAGATCTGGTACACCGGCGGCGGCCTGCATCCGCGGAATGACCCGAACAGCAACACCTGCTCCGATTACTCGAAGTATCCGGACCTGGTCGCCACGGTGACGATCCCTCTGCGCGGCATGGCGATTGTCAACCGCAACTCGGTGCGCATCCTGCCGCCCGGCACGAACAACTACGGCTCCACCGATGGCGCCTGGTTCGTGTGGGTGCAGGGCGTGTACGCGCCCATCCCCGGCCAGCCGCAGAGTGAGCGCGCGACGCTCGTCCTGGGCCGCGCCCTCGGCGCAGCCGGCGCGCCCATTGACAACGGCTTCGGCGTCCACAGCTTCACTCCTGGCTACCCGTGGTACCTGAAGCGCTTCTTCGTGGACGGCCACGAGTACAACGTCACTGCCGTTCTGACCGAGCCACCCGCGGCTGGCGCCGCCCCGACGGCGAATCGCTTCAAGGGCATCACCGTTCGCACGCCGGACCCGAAGCCCTGCGACTTCGTCAACCAGGAAGACTCTATCGCCCTCCAGGGCTACTTCCAGGGGAGCCAGTACGGCGTTGACACCAACAGTCTACCGGTGCTGCCGCCGTTCAACATGGCCCACAGCATCCGCCAGGATGTGCGCCGCATCACCCCCGGCGACTTCGCCACGAACTTCGCGCCGCAGTGCGAAGGGAGTGTTGCGGGCAACGTCGCCCCGCTGACGATGGTGATTCGCGCTGAGAGCGTCGAGCCGCGCTTCCTGGGTGAGCTTAAGGAGATGCTCTACGAGCGGCCCTCGACGCCGCTGGCTGCGGCCAACCCGGTCTGGTCTACCGAACAGTTCCACACCCTGCCAGACCGCTACACCGACATCAGCCTGCCGGCCGGCCAGCTCTACCTGCTCACCAGCGATCTCCAAACCGGCATCGGCCAGCTCTCCTACGAGGGCTGCAACACGGCGACCACGTCCCTCGTCATGGGTACGGGAGTCAACGGGCTACAGCAGCCGGGCATCGGCCCGATTGACACGACCTCCCCGTTCGGCCCCATCCCGCTGCCCAACGCGCTCCAGCCCGGCGGCGCGCCGTACTACCAGGCCGGCTTCAACGCGACTGGCAGCGCCCTCGATCCGACGCAGCGCGTCCGCCTCCAGTTCTGGTACGACCCGCTCGATACCAGCGGCGGCACGACCGGCAGCGCGACCGGCGGCGCGGGCGGCGCAGCAGGCGCGCCCGGCCCTGACAAGGGCGACATCTACGTGAACCTGTGGCAGGCCGCGACGGTTCCGCCGCCTGGGATCACGAACACACCGACACCGACGGTGACGAACACGCCGACGAACACCGCAACGAGCACCGCGACGCCAACAGGAACGGTATCAACCCCGACGCCAACCGCCACACCGTCGAAGACGGCGACGAGCACTGCGACGCCGACGGCCACCAGCACCACGCCGTCCACGCAGCTGACCAGCACGCCGACCGCGACGGCCACCGCGACAGCGACCAGCACCACCCAGGCCGCGACGGCGACGGCCACCGCCACGCCAACGGCGACTGGGACGGGGACCGTTGGAACGGCTGCGCTCGTCATCAACCCGAGCCAGAACCCGGTCACGGTCGGCACGCCGTTCCCGGTCCAGGTGAACATCAGCAACGCTCCCAACCTGGCGGGCGTGGACATCTGGCTGACCTGGGACAACACCAAGCTCAACTTCTACGGGCCTTCGGTGGTCGGGACGGGAACGAGCGCGACCCCTGGCACCATGCCGGAAGGCAGCCTGGCGTTCGGCGCCAACGCAGTCTCGGTTGATACGACCACGAACACAGGCTACTTCCACTATGCGGCCGCCCGCACCGGCCAGACGCCGCCCTCGGGCAGCGCCGGCCTCGTGTTCAGCTTCGCCATGGTGGCGATGCCCGGCGCATCCGGACCCGTCAGCATCTCGTTCATCAACGACGCAACGCACCACATGCGGCTCCTGGACACCTCGACACCGACCCCGCAGGACATCCCGTTCTCCCTGACGGGCGCAACGGTCCAGGTCACGGCCGCCCCGGCCGCCCTCGGCGCCGCCTCGGGCGTGGTCAAGATGCAAGCGAATAACACCAACGCCGGCGCCCAGGTCCAGGTCGGCAACGGCACCGCCATCACGGGCGAGGGCGGCGGTTACAGCGTGATCACCAGCCCGGGCGCGGACACGGTGTTCGTCACGAAGCAGGGCTACCTGCCTGCCCAGTCGAACTTCGCGCCCGTCGTCGCCAACACGATCTCGTATGTCCCGCCGGTCCACCTGCTCGGTGGCGACGCGAACGGCGACGGCCAGGTTGACCTCTACGACCTGGTCATCGTGGCCGCCGCGTACGACACCACCCCGCCGGCCGACAAGCGCGCCGACATCAACAGCGACGGCTACGTGGACATCACCGACGTCGTCCTGGTGGGCGCCAACTACGGCAAGAGCGGCGTGCAGTCTGGCGCCGCCGCCGGCGGTGCGAGCGAGGGTAAGGCCGCCGCGCCGACAGCGCAACTCTCGCTGGACGCTCCGGCAACGGTCCAAAAGGGCCAGGAGTTCAAGGTGTCCGTGCTGGCCCGCGACGTGAAGGACCTGTACGGCGCTGACGTAACCCTGCGCTACGACCGCTCCCGCGTGCAGCTCGTTGGGAGCAAGGGCGCGCCGGGCGCGCTCCTCGGCACTGACGCCTACGTGGTCGCCAACAGCACCGTCGCCACCGACGGCAAGGGCAGCGGCCTCCTCGGCGGGACCCTTATGGGGACCTATCGCTTCGGCGCGACCAAGGTTGCTCCGGCTGTCGCGGCCAACGGGGACGGCACGCTCGTGACGCTCACGTTCCGCGCCATCGCCGACGGCAACGCGCGCATCCGCCTGGGCAAGGCGACGCTGGTTGACAGCGACGTTAACACTTTGGCGAGCAGCATCGCCGTTCGCTAACGTCACATTTCGGCCCATAGCCGGGGGCAGGCTCGCCAGGGCCTGCCCCCTATCTTTGTCTTGGCGTCGGTTTCTTGGTACAATACCCAAGCAGAGACGTTGTGTTCAGGTCTCCATGTCGCCAACATTCCACCAGTCTCGTCGGGAGGGCGCAATGCCAGGCAAACTTGGGACAGCGGAACGGCCTCTTCGCGTCGCCATCATCGGCGCCGGCCCTGCCGGCTTCTACGCCGCCGAGGCCCTGCTCAAGAACACTAATGTGACTGCGACCGTGGACTTCCTCAACCACTTTCCGACCCCCTACGGTCTCGTGCGCGACGGCGTGGCTCCCGATCACCAATCCATCAAAAGTGTCACCCGCGTGTATGACCGCATCCTGGAAAACCCCAGGGTGCGCTACTTCGGCAATGTGACGCTCGGCGAGGATATCCACCTGGCAGATATCAAGCCGCTCTATGACATGATCGTCTATGCCGTCGGCTCCCCCTCTGACCGACGCATGGGTATCGCCGGCGAGGACCTGGCCGGCAGCCTGCCCGCCACGGCGTTCGTCGGCTGGTACAACGGCCACCCGGAGTACGCCGACCTCGATCCCGATCTATCCCACGAGCGAGCAATCGTGGTGGGCATCGGCAACGTGGCGGTGGACGTGGCGCGCATATTGCTTCGCTCGACGGATGAGCTGGCGGCGACCGATATTGCCGATTATGCCCTGGACGCGCTTCGCCAAAGCAAGGTGCGCGAGGTGGTGATGCTCGGCCGTCGCGGCCCGGTGCAGGCCGCCTTTACGAATGCCGAGCTGAAGGAGCTCGGCGAGTTGACAGGCGTGGATGTCATCGTGGATCCGGCGGATGTCGTGCTCGACCCGGACAGCGAGGCCGAGATGGCGAAGGACCGCGTGGCGACACGCAACGTCGAGCTTCTGCGCGGCATGGCCGCCCAGACGGAACATGCGCAGCCGCGCCGCCTTTACCTGCGCTTCCTCGTGTCGCCCGTCGAGCTTATCGGCGAGAACGGACACGTGAGCGCCGTCATAATCGAAAAGAACGAGCTGTACCGCGACGACTGGGGCACGATGCGGCCGCGCGGCACAGGCCAGTTTGAGACGCTGGACGCGGGGCTTGTTCTGCGCTCCGTGGGTTACAAGGGTACGCCGCTGAAGGACGTTCCCTTCAACGCCAAGACTAGTACCGTCAGCAACGTCGCCGGCCGTGTCGTTGACGCGGCGACGGGCGAGCCTGTCGCGGGCGAGTACGTGACCGGCTGGGCCAAGCGCGGTCCCACGGGCATCATCGGCACCAACAAGCCCGACTCGGTTGAAACCGTCAGCAAGATGATCGAGGACCTGGCGACCTTGGCGGGCATAGCCGACGAAAACCGCGATCCGGCCACAGTCGAAGCCCTGCTCCAGGCGCGGGCCATTCCCTACGTCACCTACGACGATTGGAAGGTGTTGGACCGCTACGAGCAGGACGCGGGCGCAGCCCAGGGTCGGCCGCGCGTCAAAGTCACGAGCGTTCCGGCCATGCTCCAGGTCATCCGCGAGAAAAAGGAAGTCCCAACTCAGTAGCTCTGCACAATAGCGTGGAGACCCCCTGCTGGCGGTGGAGTGACAACTCCACCGCCTCTGGGAAGCGCTGGAGATGGCTCTCCAGCGCCAGCACGATACGCTCTTCCACGCCAAACTGCGGAGCTACCCCCAACTCAGTAAGGGCGCGAGAATGGGTGAGTTTTACCGCCTCGTGGCCGAGCGGCTACGGCAGACCCGCCGCGTCGCGGCGGCCACAATTGTTCATATTCGCGGCTCCGTGCCGCGCGAAGCTGGCACGAAGATGCTCATTGACCCGGCCGGCCACCACGTCGGCACGATTGGCGGCGGCTGCGGCGAGTCCGACGTCATCGCCGCCGGCTTGCGCGCGATTGACACCAACGCGCCGGCGCTCGTTCGCGTAGACCTGACCGAGGACATCAGCCTGGAAAGTCTGGGCGTCTGCGGCGGTGTCATGGACGTGCTTGTGGAGCCGTGGGAGGACGGGCGGCTATTGAGGCGGCTCGTCGAGGCCGAGGAACGCAACGAGAGCCTGGCCCTGCTCCATGTTGTCGCCGCGCCCCCGCCCCTCGCGGACACTGTCGGCCGCCACGCCCTGTTGACCCTCGACGGTCGTGACGATGACGATGAGTGGCTCGGCGCAGCCTCAAACGATGTCTACCAATCGGCGGCGGAGCTACTGGACAACGGGCGCAGTGGGCTGGCGCGCATCCCCACGCCCGAGGGCGAGGTGTCGGTTTATGTAGAGGTCCAGGGGCGCGCCCCGCGCCTTGTCATCGTCGGCGCCGGCCATATCGCTGTACCGCTCGCCCGCCTCGCCAAACAGCTCGACTTCCACGTCACCGTCCTGGATGATCGGCCGGCGTTCGCCAACCGCGCCCGCTTCCCCGACGCCGACCGCATCGTCGTGGACTACTTCCAGCCGGCCCTCCGCGATCTGGACCTCGACCGCCAGACATACATCGTGCTGGTGACGCGCGGCCACCAGCACGATGTCGAGAGCCTCATCGCCGTCCTCGACCGGCCAACCGCCTACATCGGCATGATCGGCAGCGCCCGCCGCGTGCGGGCCGTGTTCGAGCTGCTGGAGCGCGAGATGGGCATTGACCCGCAGCGCCTTGACAAGGTCCATTCCCCCATTGGACTAGATATCGGGGCCGAGACGCCGGCTGAGATCGCGGTCGCCATCATGGCCGAGATCGTCAAGGTGCGACGCGGCGGCAGCGGCGTATCCCTGACCGACCGCGAGCGGCGCGGCCCGGTGCATACCCACCGCCATGCCCCGCGCCCGCTAACAGAGGCCGACTAAAGTCGGCGCTACATTCTATCCCTGCTGGCGCTGGAGAGCCATCTCCAGCGCCAGCATCATCGCGCTTTAGTCGGCTCTCAGCCGTTGGTAGTCGTCCGGCGTGTCTATGTCGAGGGCCGCCGCCTCGCCAACCTCGACAAACGCCACGGCGTCGCGGTGCTGCTCGATCACTGCGCGCCCTCCCTGATCGCCACTAATCTCCATCAGCTGGGGCCACAGCCGCCGATCGAACAGCGTCGGGTTGCCGCGCTGCCCGCCATACGTCGCCACAACAATGGGCGCTAGGGTCTCGAAGTACCGCTGGAGCAGCGCAGCCACAACGGCCGGCGTCACGAGGGGCTGATCGGCGAGCATGAACAACGCCGCGTGCGCGGCCGGCGACAGCGCCCCCAGCCCGGCGCGCACCGACGTACTTAGCCCCTGCTCCCAATCCGGGTTGTGGACAATGCGCGTCGGCCGCCCGTTGGCAGCCGCCCGCACCTCGTCGGCGCGCGCGCCGACGACCAGTACCGATTCGGCGATGTCGCTCGCCGATGCTGCGTCTAGAGCGCGTCCAAGCAGCGTCGTCTCGCCCCACGGCAGCGTTTGCTTGAGCGCGCCGTAGCGGCTGCCCCCGCCCGCCGCCAAAACGACCGCGCCGACGCGGCGCCGCACCTCGCGAATGGGGTCCTCCGCCTGCACCGCGCCAATCGCCACGCCGTCGAAACGCGGCGACGCCAGCAGGCGCTGCGCCAACGCCCGGGCCTCGGTCATGTTGGCATCCGTCGCCTTGTTCAGTAGAGCAACAACCCGCGCCCGGGGCGGCACATTCTTCAGCCCGCCTTCGGGATGCGTCATCACCGCCGCGGCCGCTTCGACCATGACCGAATCGCCGAGTGGCGTCCCCGTCAGCGCGGCAACCCGCTCCGGGCGGTGAACGTGCGCCGCGTCCAGGGGCTGCCCCAGGACATCCAGGCCCAGCACGAGGACGACAAGGTCAACATCCGGCGGGAGGGGCGGCTCGTGATCAGCCGGCGCTTTGAACGACAGATGACGCGAGCCGTCGGCCTCCACCAGCGTCGCCGCGACCCGCGGCCGGCGCGCGAGACGACCCGGCCAATCGAGCGGAACCGAATCCAGCTTCCAACCGTCAGCCGTCTCGATCACCTGGGGCGCGATGGCAACGCGGCGCAGGAAAGGCAGACTGGCCTGGAGCCGCTCGGCAATCGCGTCGAGGTCGGGATGGATGAACAGCCCATCGGCGTCGTTGAAACCTGGCAGCAGCATCTTCGTCGTCGGCGCGAGCAGGACGCGGCCATGCCCCGGCGCAGCCAACTCGACGGCCAGGCGATACAGCGCGCTCGTCTTCCCGCCGCCGCCGACGAAGGCGACGACCCCGCCGTCGGGTACGTTGAGAGCATCTTGAAGGTTCATGAGGGGTGTCTGAGTTGGGGCGCGCTCAGGATGGCTTCCAGAACGCCGCCACCTATCGCGCGGGATTTGTCAGAGATTGTATAGACGTGGGCAAACTCGGCGCGCGGGTCCACGTCGCCGAGTTTCGTCCCGGCCGGTACGCGCAGGCCGCCGTGAAGCATGCCGCGCAGGATACCGCCCACGCCGGCCGTCACATCCACACCGCCCACTTGGGCCACTACATCGCCCGCCGCGACGATATCACCGATGCGCCGCAGGGGAACCACCTCGCCGTCAGTCGGCGCGCGCAACACGCGAGCGGCGTCTGCGCCGCCAACGCGGCCCGGCACCCCCGTGTTCGGCTCGGCGGCCCCCCGCCAGATGACGCGCCCCAGGTTGTGGCCGCGATTCGTTTCGATCACAGCGTGGCAGTCCACGTCGGCGGCAAAGCCCGGCCCCAGGGCAATGACGAGGGTTGCGTCGTCCAGCCGCGTGCCGGGGTTGCGCTTGGCGAGGCGCGCGTCCACGACGATGTCGGGGTGCAGCAGCGGCAGCGCCGTTCCGTCCGGGTCCACGACCACCGGGATCTCGTGGGACGCCAGCACAGCGCGCGCCTCCCGCAGCGGAACACATCGCGCCGTGACACCCTCCACCGTCGCAACGTTGTCGTATACGGCCTGAGCGAAGGCCACGGTGCGCCGCACGGCCAGCGGCTGCGCCAGCTCGGTCATGACGACGAGAAAACCGGCGCGATACAAACGGACAGCCACGCCGGTCGCCAGGTCGCCAGCGCCACGAATAAGGACAAGCAGCGGACGCGCCAGAAGCGTGTCAGGCACGCCGCGTCCCACCGCGCCCGAGACGGCGGTAGCCGTCCGTCGTCAAGGCGAAAACGAGGGTATCCCGCAGCTCGCCGCGTACATCGCGGTCGTGATGGCGCAGTTCGCCTTCGAGGACGTAGCCCACTCGCTCGGCCACGCGGCGGCTGGCGAGGTTGCGGCTGTCCATGTGAATCTCGACGCGGGCCGCGTGAAGGGTGTCGAAGGCGAACTCGGTGATGCCGCTGACCGCCTCCGAAATGTAGCCGAGGCCCTGAAATCGCTGCCGGCACCAGTAGCCGATCTCGAAGCGCGGCACAGCCCAGTCAATGCGGTGCAGGCCGCTGGCGCCAACCATGATGTCGGTTCCCTTGAGAAACAGCAGGAGCATCAGGTCCGATCGCTCGATAAAACGGAGGCCGGCACGGCGAGCGGTCAGCTCCGAGATTTCGGGCGTCGCGGGTTCCTGCGCCCAGGGCATCCACGGCCGCAGGCTGTCCAGTGTCTCGTTCACCGCGCGGCAGATCTCCGGCCCGTCCCCCGGGCGGGGGCAGCGCAGCAAGAGGCGCTCCGTCTCGAACGAGTCGGGAAAGTCGAGCAGCAGGGGGTCCTTCATGCGTCGGACGGCCCGCCATCGGCGCTCAGCGGCCGGGCATCATAATCTGGACCATACAGCGTTTCCAACACCCGCGACGGCGTCAGCGGCAGATGGTCGAAGCGCCGGCCCGTCGCCTGGTAGAGCGCCTCCGCCAGGGCCGGGGCGAGCGGCACAAACGGCATCTCCGCCATCCCCCGCGCGCCGAACGGGCCGATAGGGTCAGGCACTTCGATGATGACGCTGTCCACGCGCTCCGGTATGTCCAGGATGGTCGGGATCAGATAGGTCGAGAGGTGTTCGGTCAGGACGCGGCCGTCCTTCTGCACGAAGTCCTCGATGGTCGCCCAGCCCTGGGCCTGCACCACAGCGCCCTCGATCTGCCCCTGGATGAGGTGCGGGTTCAGGGCGCGGCCCACGTCGTCGGCGCACACGACGCGGCGCACGCGCACCTCGCCGGTCTCGATGTCCACCTCGGCCTCGACTGCCTCGGCGACGTAGCCATAGGCGAAGTTCGGGTCGGAGCGCCCATCGTGGTCAATCGGCGTCGTCGGCGGCGGAACGTACTTGTATACCGCCACAACCGGGCGGTCTTCCTCGTCGCGCCACATCTCCAGCGCCTTCTGCGCTACGCCGTAGATCGCGTTGCCGGCCATGAACGTCAGGCGCGACGCCGACGCTGAACCCGACGAGCCGGGCGTCAACCCGGTGTCGGCGCCGACGAACTCCACGCGCTCCAGCGGCACACCCACGGCGTCCGCCGCAATCTGCTTGAAAACCTGGTGCGCCCCCTGCCCCACGTCGCTGCCGGCGCAGCGCACGACGACGCGCTCGATATCGCCGCCGCCGTGCAGCTCGATGGTCGCCCAGGCGTTCTCCGGCGCGCCGAAGGAGAAGCCGACGTTCTTGAACGCCGCCGCCAGGCCGATACCGCGCCGCTTCCACGGCTCGCTCGACGCCTCCGCGCGCGGCGCAACCCAGTCTTCGCCCGTCCGCTGCCAGCCGGCCGTTGCGGCGCACTGGGCCAGCACTATTTCCAACGAGACGCCTGGCGGGATGGGGCTGTGCGTCGGCAGCATCGAGCCATCGCGCACGATGTTCTTCATGCGCAGCGCGACAGGGTCCATGCCGAGCGCCGCCGCCAGGCGATTGACCTGACCCTCGGCGGCGAAGTGGGATTGGGGCGCGCCGAAGCCGCGGAACGCGCCGGTCATCATGTTGTTGGTGTAGACGGTGTAGGCGTCCACCTTGACGTTGGGGATGTCATACGGCCCCAGGGCCATCAGCGTCGCGTTGCCGAGCACCTTCGTGCTCGTGGAGGCATACCCGCCCGCGTCCGAGACAAGCTCGACCTCGGCGGCGATGATGCGCCCGTCGCGCGTCGCGCCCGTGCGGCAGCGGTAGAACATCGGGTGGCGCTTGTGGTGGCCGATGATGGACTCTTCCCGCGTCCACACGAGCTTCACCGGCCGCTGGAGCGTCAACGCCGCCAGGCCCAGGACAATCTGGATCGAGATATCTTCCCGACCGCCGAACGCGCCGCCAATCGCCGGGTGAATGACGCGCACGCAGTCCTCCGGCAGCGCGAGGGAGTGGGCGATCTGCTCCAGCTCCTCGTGCGCCCACTGGCCCGCCGCCGCCACCGTCACCCGCCCATCCTCGTCAATCCACGCCAGCCCGGCCTCCGGCTGGAGGAACGCATGCTCCTGCGCGCCGACGCTGTACTCCCCCTCGACGATGACATCGGCCTCGGCGAACGCCGCCTCGATGTCGCCGCGCCGCAGGTGGTACTGGTGGAGAATGTTGTCGGGATGATTGTCGTGGAGGACGGGCGCGCCAGGCTCCATCGCCTCACGCGGGTCGGTCACAACGGGCAGGTCCTCGTACTCGACGCGAATCAGCTCCCGCGCCGCCTCAGCGGCGGCCAGCGTCTCCGCCACGACCAGCGCGATCTTGTCGCCGACAAAGCGCACAATCGCCGCGTGGGCATCGTCGCCCGGCCCGCACAGCACCGGCTGGTCCGGCACGATCAGCCCGAAGCGGTTGCGCGGCACATCCACCGAGGTGAAGACGCGCACGACGCCCGGCGCTTTCTCCGCCGCAGAGACATCGAGCCGGGTCACCCGCGCATGGGGCCGCCGCGCCAGGAGGGTCACGGCGTGCAGCATGCCATCCATCGCCAGGTCACCGGGGTATTGGGCCGCGCCGGTGACCTTGTCCCGCGCATCCCCGCGCGGAATGCTGCTCCCAATCGCGCGCATGCTCAGTCTCCCTCTCGCGGCGCGGCGGCCGCCTCAATCGCTTCGACGATCTTGTAGTAGCCGGTGCAGCGGCACAGGTTGCCGGTGATCGCCGTCTCCACCTGCTCGCGCGTCGGGTCCGGATGCTCCTCCAACAACTTGGCGGCCGACATCAAGAAGCCGGGCGTGCAATACCCGCACTGCACGGCGCCCCGCGCTGCAAACTCAGCCTGCACCGGGTGCAGGCGGCCATCGGCAGCCAGCCCCTCGACGGTCGTAATCTGCGCGCCGTGAGCGCGGGCCGCCGGCGCAAGACACGCCATGATCGCGACGCCGTCGAGGAAGACCGTACACGCGCCGCACTCCCCCTCGGCGCACCCTTCCTTCGTTCCCGTCAGGCCGAGCGAGTCGCGCAGAAAGTCCAGCAGCGTCAGCCCAACTCCCGGCGCGCTGACCGCCCGACCGTTGACGGTCGTCTCGATCACACCAGCCGTATCGAAAGCGAGGGACGCGCCGTCGCCGCCGCTGTACGGTTCCGCGCCACCCCACAGCAGCGCCGGCTCGCTCGGCCAGCCCTCGCGCTCCTGCCCATCCCGCAGTCGGCGCAGCGCCCGCGCCGTCAGCACGCCCACGATGTGCCGCCGATAGGCGGCCGGCGAGCGCACATCGTCAATCGGGCGGGCGGCGCGCTTCGCCGCCTCTGCCGCCGCAACAATCGCCGCGTCATCCAGACGGCGGCCCTTGAGCAGGGTCTCGGCTTCGGCGGCGCGGATAACCGTCGGCGCAACCGAACCGAGGGCAATGCGCGCATCAGACACAACGTCGCCGTCGAACGTCAGCACGACCGCCACGTTGACCACGGAGATCGCCTGCGCGCGGCGCAACCCCTGCTTGATGAACACCCCGCGCCGGTTGGGCGAGAGCGCCGGGAAATGGATCCCCGTCAGCATCTCGTCGTCGCTCATGACGGTGCGCCGCACGCCGCTGTAGAACTCGCCGAGCGGCACATCGCGCTGCCCGCGCACCGAGGCGAGGGTCACGCTGGCGTCGAGCGCCATCAGTGGCGTGATCGTGTCGTTGGCGGGCGACGCGGTGATCAGGTTCCCCGCGACAGTTCCTCGGTTGCGAATCTGCGGCGCGCCCACCTGCCACGCGGCCTGGGCCAGCGGCAGCGCCCCCTCGACACACAGCGACGACGCGACGACGTGGTTGTGCGTCACGAGCGGGCCGAGGTAGACCCGACCGTCCTCGATTCGAATGCGATTCAAGTCGGCTATTCGCGTTATGTCTATGATCGCGTTGAGGCGGCGCACACCCCGATCTAGCTCAATCACGAGGTCGGTGCCGCCCGCGATGATGCGCGCGTTCCGTCCCTCACGCGCCAGGATCGCCAGCGCCTCTTCCAGTGTGGCAGGAGAATAGTACTGGGACCACAAGCGTGCCCCAATCTCGGTCGTCAACATTGTCAAAACCCCCGGTCAGGATTGCCGTCGCCCCTCAATACGCTCCCAAGTATACTGTCAGCCCCGGCGCGGCGCAAGGTCAACTGTGATTGGCGATTCCCCGTCGGAGCGGCTACAATAGACGTGGAGGGCGCATCGCCGATGAATGTTCCGCTGCGGATCGTCCTGGTCTCGACCTACGAGATGGGCCGCCAGCCGTTCGGCCTGGCATCGCCGGCTGCCTGGCTGCGCGAGGCCGGCTTCGGCGTGACGTGCGTTGACCTGTCCATCGAGGCGTTCGCCGAGGATACCCTCCGCGACGCGGACCTGATCGCCTTCTACGTGCCGATGCACACGGCGACGCGCATGGCGGTCCGCGCCCTGGCCGACGCGCGGCACTTAAACCCCCACGCTCACATCTGTTTCTTCGGACTGTACGCCGCCGAGAACGCCGACTACCTGCGCAGCCTCGGCGTGGATACGATCCTGGGCGGCGAGTTCGAGGCGCCGCTCGTGACCCTCGCCACCTGGCTTTCGGCGACCCGCTCCGCCGCCACGCCAGCGCCGACACTCCCCACCATCTCGCTCGCGCGCCAGGCGTTCCGCGTCCCCGACCGGCGCGACCTGCCGCCCCTCGATCGCTACGCGCACCTGGCGCTGCCCGATGGCAGCCACCGTCTCGTCGGCTACGTCGAGGCGAGCCGCGGCTGCAAGCACCTGTGCCGCCACTGTCCCATCGTCCCGGTGTACAACGGGCGGTTTCGCATCATTGGCCGCGACGTCGTGCTGGCCGACATTCGACAGCAGGTAGCAGCGGGCGCGCAGCACATCACGTTCGGCGACCCCGACTTCTTCAACGCCATCGGCCACGCCCTACCGTTGGTCGAGGCGCTGCACGCCGAGTTCCCCAGCCTCACCTATGACGTGACCATCAAGGTCGAGCATCTGCGCACGCACATGGCGCATCTCCCGACGCTGAGGGCGACGGGCTGCCTGTTCATCACGTCGGCCGTCGAGAGCTTCGACAGCGCCATCCTCGACATCTTCGACAAGCAGCACACCACCGAGGACTTCGAAACCGTCCTCGCCGAGTGCCGCCGCATCGGCCTGCCGCTTGTGCCAACGTTCGTCGCGTTCACGCCCTGGACCACTATGGATAGCTATCGGGATTTCTTGCGCCAGATCGCGCGCCTGGGCCTGGTAGAGGGGGTCGCGCCGGTGCAGTACACCATCCGCCTGCTCATTCCACCCGGCTCGCGCTTGCTCGACCTGCCCCACGTGCGGGACAGTGTCGGGCCGCTCGACGAGGCGAAGCTGTCCTATGAGTGGGCCAACCCGGACCCCCGCGTGGACGCGCTCCAGCGCGAGCTTTCGGGTATCGTGCAGCGCATGACGCGGCGGCCGCGCCCTGAAGTCTTTGCCTGCGTCTGGGAACACGCATTTGGCGATGCGTACGCGCCCCCCGTTCTACCGCCGGGCCTGCCGCCACCGTACATCACCGAACCCTGGTTCTGCTGAGCAGAGCCAACTGAGGAGCAGTTTGCTTCTCCCTACATCTAACCCCTCCCCCAATCGAGGAAAGGTCCAATCATGCACTATCGCTCTCTTGGCCGCGCCGGTGTCAAAGTCTCCGTTGTCGGGCTAGGCGGCAATCAGTTCGGCGGTAAGGTGGACGTGGACGGCACGAGCCGCATCGTCCATCACGCCCTGGACATGGGCATCAACTTCATTGACACGGCCAACACCTATAGCCGCGGCCTGTCCGAGGAGGCGCTCTCCTTCGCCCTCAGCGGGCGGTGGGAGCGCGTCGTCCTCGCCACCAAGTTCCGCTACCCAATGGGCGACGGCCCCAACGACCGCGGCGGCTCGCGCTTTCATATCATGAACTCGGTCGAGGCCAGCCTGCGCCGCCTGCGCACCGATCACATTGACCTGCTCCAGATGCACGCCTGGGACCCGGAGACGCCGCTAGAGGAAACCATGCGCGCCCTGGACGACCTCGTCGCCAGCGGCAAGGTGCGCTACATCGGCGCGTCCAACTTCCTGGCGTGGCAGCTAGCGCGCGCCAACGATATCGCCGAGATGCGTGGCTGGGCGACGATGATCACGATTCAGCCCCACTACCACATGCTCGAGCGCGAGATTGAGCGCGAGATGATGTCGTACTGCCAGGCGTTCAACATCGGCATCCTGCCCTACTTCCCGCTCGCGGGCGGCTTCCTGACCGGCAAGTACCGCGAGGGCGAGCCGGCGCCGGCCGGGTCGCGCGGCCAGAACAGCCCCTACGTCCAGCGTTACTTCACGCCAGCCAACTTCGCCCGCGTGCGCGCCCTGACGGAGTGGGCCGAGAGCCACGGCCACAGCATGACCGAGCTGGCGATTGCCTGGCTGCTCGCCCAGCCGCAGATCTCCTCCGTCATCGCCGGTGTGACCTCCGCCGAGCAGGTAGACGCCAACGTCAAGGCGGCGGAGTGGGAGCTGTCGGTGGACGAGCTAGGCGAGATACGCGGCATCCTGGAAGAGGGATAAATAGCTTCCCTGGTTGCCGCCTAGATTAGGACCCTCTATGCGTTTTCGTTGCGGCTTTTTACTCCTGGCCCTACTCGTTGGTGCAGTTCTGTTATCGAGCGGTGCAAGCGCGCCCTCGACCTCAGCGGAAGTCGCGCCCCAACAGCGCCTCTTCTTGCCCCACATTGTCAATACGGGCGAGACCCCGGTGGATTTGCAATGGGAATGGGGGGACATTAGCACCGCCCCCGGCAGCCGCGGCATCCAGGTCGCTGACTGGGACCGTGATGGGACGAACGAAGTTCTTGTCGCCAACAGTGATTTTATCGCCGCCCTGCACGACATCGGCGACTACCGCTTTAGCCAGGTGTGGTCAGCGCCCATGGGCGTGGCCTGGGGGTTAGCGAATCTAGATGCCGATCCCGCGCAGGAACTTTGGGTACTCCAACCCGACGGCCGCCTCCTCGCCTATGATCCATTCAGCCACACGCCGCGCCTGCTGGGAGGCATCGCTTCGCCCGACATGTCGCCATCCGACGGCAGCCCGTTTCTGGCCGCGACCGTTACCGATCTCCTCAAGACCGGCCGCCAGGAGCTACTCGTCCTCGTGAGCGAGAACGGCCACCGCTCCCTCCGCACCTACAGCCTCCCAGAGTTGCGCCAGACGTGGAGCTACACTGTCGAGCGGCCCTACACAGTCTACTTCAGCAGCCGCTTCGTTTTCGGCCAGGTGGACGACGATCCGAGCCTGGAGATCATCCTGAACGACGGCATCGTGATTG
>JAXLWJ010000011.1:0-121271 GCA_046328535.1 Anaerolineae bacterium | reverse complement strand
GGGCGGCCGCGTCGCCATCGCCGGGCAGGAGATTGCCCTGGCGACGAAGCCGATTCAGGCGCCTGCCGGCAGCACGGTCTGGGTCGGGCTGCGGCCGGAGAGTCTGTCTCTAGGGCAGATGAATGGCAACGCCAACCTGCTGTGCGGCCGCGTGGAACACGTGGCGTTCCTCGGCTCTATCGTACGCATCGAGGTCGGCCTGGGCGGGGTGTCGGTGCATCTCGACGAGTTTAACAGCCCGCAGCTCCAGCTGCCCAGAGTGGGCGATCAGGTGGCGCTGAGCTTTCCGCCCGAGGCGTGTTTCACCATCGGCGCGACAGACCACCCGCCCGCATAAGAGGTTATCATGCCCTCCTACGACCTGATCATCGTCGGCGCGGGTGTCCTGGGCGCGTTTCACGCGTACTTCGCGGCGCAGAAGGGCGCCCGCGTCCTCCTGGTCGAGCGCAACGCCCTGCCCAACGACGCCTCGACGCGCAACTTCGGCATGGTCGTCCGTACCATCGCGCCGCCCTACGGCGAGTGGTCAGACATCGTGGCCGACTCCCAGGCCATCTATCGCGGGGTCCAGGCGCACCAAGACATGGGCGTGCGCGCCACCGGCAGCCTGTACGTCGCCTCGACCGACACCGAGGCCCGCGTTCTGCAAGAGTTTGCCCAGATCTACGGCGCGGACTATCGCTGCGAGTACCTGCCCCCGGCCGACGCCCTCTACCGCTACCACTTTATTCGGCCCTCGTACTGCACCAGCGCCCTCGTCTTTCCAGACGATCTCAGTCTCGACCCGCGTGTCCTGCTCGCGCGCTTCATCCCCTTCCTGACCGACACGCTACCTGTGGAGTACGCCCCCCACACCAACGTCACCGGTGTCACGGCGGCAGGCGATCACTGCGCGCTGCGCACCGCGAGCGGCAAGACGTACATCGGCGAGCGGGTGATTGTGTGCAGCGGGGCGGAGTACCGCACCCTGTTCCCGGAGGTGTTCGCGGGCAGTGGGCTGGAGGTGTGCAAGCTCCAGATGATGCGCACGATCCCGCAGCCCATCCCCACCTTGCCCCACTGCCTGCTGTCGGGCATGTCCATTCGTCGCTACGCGGGCTTCAAGGCGTGCCCCAGCTACAGCGCCATGGGGGCGGAAGCCGTTGACGAGGAGATCAGGCGCTATGACCTGCACCTGCTGCTCAAGGAGGAGGCCGACGGCTCGATCATCATCGGCGACTCTCACCAGTATAGCAGCTTCGCCGATGCGAACTTACTGGAGGAGCGCACGACGCCAGCCATCAACGATGCCATCCTGCGGTACGCCCAGAAGATGGTCAACCTACCGACGTGGACGATGCAGGGCATCTGGAACGGCGCCTACCTGCTGCACCGCGAGAAGGCGATTTTCACCCACACGCTGGACGGCCGCATCCACATCGTCACCGGCATCGGCGGCAAGGGGATGTCCAGCTCGCCGGGCTACGCGCGGCGCAGCGTCGAGCAGCTTCTCGCCTCGCCGACCGTTGCCTGATCTCGTTCCCCAACTTTCGGCTGGGGGCTGCGTATAGCATAATTAGGGAGGCCGATTATGGTTGGGTGGATAGCCTCACAGCCATACCGTTCCCATGCGACACGCTTACTCCGGCAGAGAGGGCCATGACTCCCCAACCGACGCGCTTTGACCCGCCCGCGCTGCGCAGCACGCGCGTGCCGCGTTATCTCTTCCTCTTCTACCTCGTCATCATCGGCGTGACCCTGGTGGTGGTCCTCGCTTCCCCCGCCATCCGCGGCGTCTCCTATGCCCCCGTGCGCGAGTTGCTGCTGCGCCCCCGGCGCCCATCGGGGTGTACGTTCTCCTCGGCTGAGAAGGCCCGTGGCTGGACGAGGTCGCGGCGCGTTCGAGCGCTCGCGCCCGACAAGTGGGCGTGGCCGGTTCAGCAAGCTCCAGGCGATGGATCGCGTGAATCAGCGCCTGGACGTACTCAACGGCGTGAAGCGGCCCGGACCCTGATCAGCGGCCGGCTCTGCGAACCATCGGCCCGCTGCAGGGCCTCTCGCGGGCTAAGAACGGCGCGCACTGGTTCGGCTGAACGACGCCCAGGCGTGCCGCTCGGTCGTCGAGCGCCGCTGGCGTTGTTGCCTGGCGTGACCGCGCCGGCGTCGACCTGCGTGCTGGGGAAAGTCGGTCTGGCCGCTTCCCTCCACGGGGCCGTTGCCAGATGACGCCCGGCTGGTGCCCTGTGCGGCCGCGGAGTGGGGCCTGGTCAGTACTATCACCTGGGCCCCACGTAGCTCCAACAGCGGCTTGATGGCCCTGCTCTCGATGACTGTGCGACTATTTCAACAAGACGGGCGGTTTGAAGACGCTGACATTGGCAGCGAATTCCAGAAGTGGTTCCGCGCCTTCTCGAGGTGTGCAAGTCGGAGTTCAGGTCCTTTTGCCGGCCCGCTCATGGACAGAAGATGGTGGCGTTCGGGCCGAGCAGAAGTACGACATCGTCGCCGCCTGCAGAGCGACAGCCATTCTGCAGCAGTTCCAGAACGCGACGCAGCGGTCGAGCGAGTTGCGCGTGCTGGCACCCGCGGCGACGATGTGGGCAACCACCCCTTCGTACCCTGAACGCGCCCTGGGTGACGCCGGAGAAGGCTGAGGCGGCGCGGTTGTTCGTGGATTTCCTCGTCAGCCGCGAGGCCCAGGACGTCGCGCTGTCGAAGTACGGCTTCCGGCCGGTGGACCCCCGCGTCCCCCTGGATGACCCACAGAGTCCGTTCGTCCGCTACCGCGATACGGGCCTCAAGCTCGCGCTGCCGCCAGAGATCGAAGTGCCGCCGGGCGACGTGCAGGAGAGTTTGCTCGGCCTGTGGCAGCGGGTGACGAGCCGCTAGGAGAAGGACTATGACACGCCGAAACATATTCGTGGGCCTTCTGCTCATCGCCCTGGCGCTCGGCTCGGCCGCCTGCAAGAGCGTCGCCGACAAGGTCAGTGACGTGACGGGCGGCGGGAAAACGGTGACGGTCAGCATTGTGTACGGCTCTGAGAAACAGGAGTGGCTGGAGCCGCTGATCAGCAGTACAACGTGCGAAGGAGAGCGCAAGACACCCGACGGCGCGACCATCGTCGTGCAAGGCACTCCTCGGTTCGGTGGAGGCGGCGGATGCGATTGTGGCTGGTTCCGTTGCAGCCCACCGTCTGGGTCGGCGTCGTCCATCTGTTCCCGTGGCGAACGCGGGTGGCGCAAGACAAAAACGACGAACTTGGTGGAGGGAACGCCCAGGACATTGTGCTCAGCCCGGTGGTGATCGCCATGTGGCGGCCGATGGCCGAGGGCTCGGGATGGCAAGAAGTCGCTCGGTTGGGCGGATGTGCCGCCCTGGCGACGGCCAGGCAAGGGGCTGGGCGGCCTACGGCTACCTGCAGGTGGGGCAGCCCAGTTCGGCCACGCCCGCACGCTCCGGCCTACCAGCAACAGCGGCGTGTCGGCCATGAGCGCGCCGAGGCCTACGCCGCCCGGCGCGGAAGCAACGCGGCCTCACCGTGGACGACCTGAGCAACCCGGCCCTCAAGGATTTCATGGCTAAGATCCCGAGCGCGATCATTCACTACGGGTCGAGCACGGGCTTCTTCGCCGACAAAATGTTTGGCGGCGGGCCGAACCTCGGCGCCGCCGTCTCTACGAGAACCTGTCGATCGCCCAGGAGACCTGGCTGGCCCGGCAAGGCGCGGCCGCGTGGCGCATCTATCCCAAGGAGAAGGGGACGCGTTCTGGAGCGAACCATCCCTACGTATCCTCAACGCCGTGGGTGACGGCGGAGCAGCGCGGCGGGGCCGAGGACACGAAGTTCCTGCTGGAAGCCCGGCCGCAACGACAGCGCCTGGATACGGGTTTCGGCCGGCGGCCCCCTCGGTCGGTCTGGCGTCGCCGCTCGACCAGGCCGGCGTGGGCCCAGCCAGCCGAACACCGTCTGGAAGTGCCCGCGCCGAGGTCATTCAGCAGGTCAACCAGACACGTGGAAGCGAGACCAAGCGCCGGTCGTTCCTGGCTATCGTGGTGGACACGTCGGCAGCATGCGCGGCGACAAGATCAACACCGTGCGAGCAACCTGGGGCAGTTCATCAACCTGCTCGCCGACGACGCGACCCGCGCCTGCGCCGTCCTGTTCATCGCCCGCCGCGGAAATCTTCACGCCGCTGTCGCCCGTCGCGCCGAAGCGCGCCGACCTCGTGCGCCGCGTCTCGGGCATCGTGGAGGGTGGTGGCGAGACGCGGCGCCTTGTACAGTGCTGGACGCCTACAAGGGGACTGACCGAACGAGGGCGACCTGCCCAAGTCTATCCCGCGCCATCGTGGTGCTGACCGACGGTCAGGACAACCAGTCATCCGCAAGCTCCCCGGCGCTGACATCGGCGATTCGAATTACCGCCAGGAGCAGGGCGGCAACGCCATCAAGGTGTTCACGATTGCCTATGTGGAGCGACGCCGACCGCGATGTCCTGAAGCAGATCGCCGACGCGGCGGGGCGCGGATGTACGAAGACGTGGAGAACATCGCCAAGTCGGCGATATCGCCACCTTCTTCTAGCCACGGCCGACCTATGAGCTGACCAACGCTCTCCGCAAGCCATCGTGATTGCGACCTCGTCCTTTCCATCTGGCGGGGCTGCTCGTCGCGTGGTGGCTGTTCCCCGTGGGGCTGGCCTTCGCCGCCGTCATGGTCATCGTTATCGCGCGCGACCCGGCGAGCGCCTCAGCGAGTCTCTGAAGTCCACTGCCCCGCTGTCCCGCGCTTCCAGGGCCATTCGACAGGATGCAACGCGCCGAGGACGTTGCGCATCCTGAGCATCCTGGCGGACGCCGACCCCACTGGGCGCTCTATCGTCGAGACCGTGCAGCAGCACTCGAAGACCTGACGGGCCACGTCTGCGCCGCGTGCCAGGCGCATGACCCGCCTCGACACCCTGCAAAAGAGCTTGGGTCGGGGCGCAAGCGGCGCAACGGCCAGGGCTTGGAGCAGCGCCTCAAGCGCAGTGAGGCCCGCTCAGCAAAGCGCCTATCAGCAGACGAAGCAGTCGCTCGAAGCGGCTGCAACGAGTCCGCGGGTGGTTTCGACCCAAGCTCGACCGCTACGATGCGGCGCTCAATAATGTCGTCACGAGTGTGGAGGGGAGATCACGGGCCTGGCTGGCTTCTGGGCGCGAGGCCCAGAGATGTGCGCGCCGCCGCGCCGCCCTGGCCTCGCGCCTGCGCGACAGACGGCGTCGTTGGCGCGTTTCCGGGCGACGCTGCGATGAACCTGGCGCAGTTCGAGGGGGAACTGGCGGTAGGGCGTCCTAGCCCATAGGACGGACTGAAATCGGAAGGCAATGTTGCCAGACGGTGATTATCAAAGTGGCAAAGGTCTGCAAAAGGGTGGAAGCGTGGGGGGCTGGGAGGAAGACGGACAGCCGTCACGCCCTGGATGGTATCCAGGTGCTTGCCCTTGCGCGGCTGCTCAGGAACCACCGTACCATTCAACCCGGATCAGCGGGCGGATGAATGGACGACGCCACGCCGAGATGTCGCGGTTGAGGTCCGGCATCCAGCCGAGTCGCTGATGCGTGCGCGTCGCGGCCACGTTGAGCTTGAGATCAATGTATTCTCCGGCTTCCGCGAGCGCTCGAACGGCATCGTGCCGCTCATATGCCCCCACGTCTCGCGCATCGCTGATGCCCAGGCGCAGCGGGCTGAACGTGATCGGCTCGGGCGTCGTGCTGGCGCACTGGGTTGCCGCGCGGAATAGCTCGAGGTGGGTGGTGCGGCCGTTCGGCGGACTTGCAGCACCTCCAGCGGCTCAACTCGTCGGCCGTATCGGCCGTAGCGCATGAAGAAGGGCAGCAGGTCGCCCGGACGTGCAGATAGGGGATCGCCCATTCGCCGCCGCCGCCCAGGATCGCGTTCCACCCGGAGAACCATATCTCGATGAAGTGGAACAGCGGCTCGTACTCGCGCAGTTGCTGAAGATGGCCGCCAGGCGCAGGATGCACGACGGCACTGTGTCGGCGTACTGGCGTAGCAATGTCCTCACCCAGGCGCTTGGAGCGCGAATAGGGCGGCGGCGCGGTCGGTGGCGTGTCCTCGGTGATGGCCTCGCCCGGCGGGGGGAAGGGGCATGCCGCGATGGAGCTTGTGAAGAAGAAGCGGCGCAGATGCAGCGGCGAGGAGAGATTCAGGACGTTGCGCGTGCCGAGGACATTCGTCCGGAAGTAGTCAACGTGGTCGTCGCCGGTGAAGTCGTAGTAGCCCGCCAGGTGAACGAGAAGCTCCGCGCCGCCGTCGGCCTGGATGCGAGGAAGATCTCGCGCAAGGAGCCGCTGTCGGCGATGTCGGCCATAAACTAGACGATCTCCAGCGCCTTCGAAATCGCGGTCAGCCGCTGCGGGCGGCGGGCGATGGAGTAGATACGGTACGTGTGGCAGCAGTGCTTGATGAGGCGGCCGCCCAGGAACCCTGTCGCGCTGTTGATAATCATGCCTGGCACCCATACCGCCGCCTCACTCTCCTGCGTGTGCGCGACTATAGCCTGCACTTCGCGATAAACATCCTGGTTCATCTGGTCGTGCAGGCCCTCGAAGGCAACCGCGACGACGGAAATCGTCGTCATAATCCGAACGTCGGTGTCTGTGGCCGAGATAGGCCGAAACAAGAAGGCGTGGAAGCCGCCCGCGCCGATACCCCTGACCAGGTCGTAGATAATGAAGTAGGGCCGGAGCGCGGTTTTGAGGCGCATGACGACAATGGGTAGCGTTCTGTAGAAGCGATACCTCAGCCAGATTGCCCCGTCCGCATCGGTTGAAGAACAGCAGGCCGAAAGGCTGAGCAGGGCCAGGCGTCCCAGGCCAGGAAGAGATCGTAGACGCGCGCCGCGAGCAGGCGGCGCTGCGTGTGGGGCGTGGTGCCCGGCATCGGCTCAGGTCTGGCCAGCCGCGGCGGGGCCGCGCAGGCGGCGCGCGTCGCTCGCAGCGGCGCGGCGCGTCGGCAGGGGGCGCCGACGTCTGCCCAACGACAGAGCACGCCGCAGGTCATACGCCGGCCCGAGGACAATGCGCGCGGCGGTGGAACATGGCATACTCCCTCATCCCCTAACCCCTTCCCGCACAACAGGGGGAAGGGGAAACGCCGCTGGCTTCCCTCTCCCCCTGTGGGAGGGCGAGGAGTGAGGGGCCAGCCCAGCGCTCGATCTCTTGCCGCACCTGCTCTATCAGGAACGGGACACGAGCGGCGGCCGGCGGCGACAGGTCGAGGCCGATGTCGAGGCAGCCAGGCTGAACGCCCCATAGGACGACGTGCCTGGGGTACAGGTCGCGCAGGCGGGCCGCGAACAGCATGGTCGCGCCCATCTGGTGGGGCGACATCTTCAGCGACAGAAAGGCCCGGCACCTCGTCGTCTTCCAGTCCTGCGACGGCCGGAGCGGCTGGTCATTTCCGGCGTCTGGGATCCCCGGCGGATGCTCCGCCCTTCCAGGTAGTAGAGCAGGTCCATGCCGAGGTGCGCCATCCACCGCCTCCACCGTCGCCAGAACGTACTGCTCGGTCAGGCGCTCGGCGTTCACACCGACGCCCTCGTCGGAGAGGAGCAGGTTGCCGACGCCGAGGATGACGGTCTTCGCGGCGGCTTCGCCCGGCATCAACATTTCGGCCCCGCGTTGAACGTCACCTGCGTGATCTCGCGGCCCGTCGTATCGAGGACGTGGACGCCGCACGCCATGCACGGGTCGAACGAGTGGATCGTGCGCAGGACCTCCAGCGGCATCTCCGGGTTCGCCACGGGGCTGCCGATGAGTGCGGCCTCGTATGGCCCACGCTGCCCCCTGGCGTCGCGCGGCAGGGCAGTTCCACGTGCTCGGCACGACGCACTGGTAGTTCTCGATCTTGCGGTCCTTGATGCGGATCCAGTGGCCGAGGGAGCCGCGCGGCGCCTCGTGGTGGCCGAACCCTTGCGCCTCGGTGGGCCAGGTACTCGGAGTGCACTTGCTGCCCTCGTGGATGGTCAGGTCGCCGCTGGCGATGCTCTGGGTCAGGCTCGCCCAACAGCTTGTCGAGCTGGTCTCGCCGATCACCGTCTCCACGCACCGCCACGATGCGTCCCAGGGTCGAAGAAGGACCCGTCGGCAGCGCTTTGGGCTGCCCAGCACGCTATCCACCGTCGCCTTGACCTCCCGGATGGCCGGCGGCGTGGGCGACGAGCATCCGCGCCAGCGGCGAAGCCTCATCGGGTAGTCCTCGTAGCGCGGCGCTTTCATCCAGGTGTACTTGTCGTTCGGCCAGTGTTCAGGAACTCATACGGCGGCTTCAGGCCGGTGTAATTCGGGAGCGTGTCGCCATCCCAGGGGTGCTTGCCGACCGTCTCGTCGGCATAGGTGTACTACGAGTGGGAGACGTGCTCGGTAATCTTCTTCTGGTCTGGGGTAGACCTGCGACAGGTCGCGGTTGAGGATGATAGCGGCAGGCATCCGGCTTGCCCGGAGGCATCGGGTAGTCGCCATACGACATGAAGTTGCCCGTCCCCTCCCCGACCTTCGTCCACTCCAGGTAGAAGGGCGCGACGGCCAGGACGTCCGGCAGATAGACCTGGGTGACGAACTTCTTGGCCTCCCCGAGCAGACTGCCGATGAGGGCGAGCTTGTCTGCGTTGATGGCCGACTGGCTGTCCGGGTCAATCGGGCTGGCCATGCCGCCGACGAGGTAGGTTTGCAGGTGCGGGTTCTTCGCGCCGAGAACGGCGTGGGCGCGGATGAAATTGCGCTGGAAGTCGAGCGCCGCCAGGTAGTGCGCCGCCGCCATCAAATTTGCTTCCGGCGGCAGCTTGTAGGCCCGGGTGGCCCCAGTAGGCGTTGGCGAACGGGCCGAAGCAGGCGGTGCAAAGCCTGGGCTTGTCGCGCACGCCCTTGAAGTATGTGGCGCTGGAGAGCGGCCAGTCCGAGATGGATTGCGCCAACTTGGAGGTGGCCTCCGGGTCGGCTTTCAGGGCGCTGACGATATCCACCCAGTCCAGGGCGTGCAGGTGATGAAGAAGTGGATGACGTGGTCCTGCACGCGTACTGGATGCTTCGATGAGGATTCCGCAGGATGCGGGCGTTGTTGAGGGCCCTGGATGCAGGGCATCTTCGACTGCTCGCACGGAGCAGAGGGCGTGGACAGTCGTTCAAACACCGCAGATGCGCTGGGTCATCAGCCAGGCGCCGCGCGGGTCGCGGCCTTTGGGAATCGTCTCGATGCCGCGCCACATGGTACTGGAGGCCCAGGCATCCGTGATTGCTCCGTTATTGACCTCAACTTCTATTCGCAAGTGGCCCTCAATACGAGTGACGGGATCAACGGCGATTTTCGCCATATATTCCTCCTGAGGAGCGACGTAGTGACGACTTGAGTCGTTCCGTGGCCCGGAGAGGCGACTGGGAGTCGCTACTAGGTTCGCGTTGTCTAGTGATCGGTCGCGTGCTGGTCGAACACGGGCAGGCGCTTGACGGCGAACATGAACAGCAGAATACCGAGGGCAATCAACCCGGCGCTGACCGCGAACTCCATCCAACTCGGCGAGTATGTCACGCCGCCGAGGCCCCAGAATAGCACGTCGAAGCGGTTGAGCACGACGCCGATGGCGGCGAGGACGGCGGCGCGGAAGAGCCAGACGCGGTCGTCGCGCAGTCGCGGCTGCGCCAGGATGATGAGCGGCAGGATCACGCCGATGCCAATCTCTGTCCAGTACATCGCCGTTCCTAACTGGGGCTGGAACAGGAGCGCGCCCTTGCCGCTGAAGACGATCACGCCCAGGTTGACCACCAGGTACGCCAGCAGCAGCCACATGATCCACTGGCCCAGGTCGCGCAAGAGGTTCATCTCGGGAGGGCGGTCGTAGGCGCTAGCGGTGAGCAGGGACTCGATGATGGTCATGGAGAAGCCGACGACGATGGCGGTCATGTAGAACAGCAGCGGCAGGAGCGGCGTGTACCACAGCGGATACAGGCGCTGCGGGACGAGGAGGAACAGCCCGCCCAGGGATGACTGGTGCATCGTCGAGATGATGATGCCCAGGGTGACGACGGGTATCAGGACGAGCCGCAGCAGGCGCAGCAGCCACTTGATCTGGAATCGCTCGGCGACGAGCTGGCTGTTCTCGACCATCAGAATCGTCAGGTAGATGATGACGCTCCAGGCGATCTCGAACATGACGGAGTGGGGGTTCCAGTAGAGGAACGGGTGGTAGAAGCGCTCCGGCCGGCCCAGGTCGAACAGGATCGCGCCTGCTGCCAGGAGGTAGCCGATGAGGGCCGTGAGCAGCGCCGGCCGTAGGAGGGGGTAGTATCGCTTGAGGCGGAAGATGTACACCACGGCGGCCATGGTGAACCCACCCGCCGAGAGAGCGACCCCGGTCATGACATCCAGCCCGATCCACAGCCCCCACGGCACGCCGTCGCGCAGGTTTGTGGCGGCGCCAAGCCCCTGGGTGTAGCGCACGATGGCGGCGACGATGCCCAGGATCACCAGGAGCACAAGGAACAGCGTCCCCATGGGGAACGTACTGGCTGCGGTTCTCTCTTCAGTAGCGACAGACGAGGCGCTCATGATCGCTCCTCTTGGGCTGCGTCCGCCGCCGCCTCAGCGCGCCCACGAGCGCGGTAGATGACGGTGGCGAGACTGCCCACGGTCAGGAAGATGGCCGGCACGGCGTAGTTGACCGGCCGCGTCAGCTCCGGCAGGGGGCGGTCGCCCAGCGTCGGCAGGCCTAGCTTCTCGAACGAGACGTGGGAGAGGATGAGCTGGAGCGCGCCGCCGACTTCAGTCTCACCGTAGACGCGGTCCTCGTGGTACTTGCCAGGGCTGGCAGCGATGCGGGCGTGGGCTTCGTTGAGAAGCTGCTCCCGCGTGCCGAACTTCAGGGCGCCGGTTGGGCAGGCCGCGGCGCAGGCCGGTCCCTGGCCCTTCGCCAGCCGGTTCTTCGGGTGGACGCTGCCGTCGCGCTCCACGTAGCCGTAGCAGAACGTGCATTTCTGCACCAGGGGCGTCGTCGTGTCCCACTGGTAGCGGGGGACGTGATAGGGGCAGGCGATCATGCAGTAGCGGCAGCCGAAACAGCGGTCGACATCGTAGATGATCGGCCCGGCGTCGCTCTTCTGCAACGCGCCCACGGTACACGCCGACACACAGGCCGGCTCCAGGCAGTGCATGCAGTTGCGCTTGATGAACGACCAATTCTCGCTGTCGGCGGTTGGGTTCGGAACGTCTTGGTTCTTGTAGAGCTGAACGACCGTCCACGTGTTCCCGGATAGGTCCGTGGGCGCGTCGTACAGACCGTCGGCGCTTATCTCCGGCGTCGTTCCGTTCCAGGCGCGGCAGGCGTTCTGGCAGGCGCGGCAGCCGATGCACAGCGTCGTGTCATACAGCATCGAAGGTTGATTTTTCGCGTTGTCGGCCAGCTCACTGGCGCGAGCCGTTTCCGGCGGTAGCGCGCCCAGGGCGGCGCTGCCCGCCCCAAGCCCCAGCCACCCCAGGAATCGTCTGCGGCTGATGGTCATAGCGCCTCCCCTTACTGGTCCGCTGGCTCGTCAGGCGCGGCCGCTGGCTCGGCCTCCGCCTTGCGTCGGGAACGCGAGACGGCGATGGCGCCGACGGCGGTCGCGCCGACAATCAGGCCGCCGACCGCGCCTAACGGGGCAGCGCCGGCCGATGTCAGGCCCTCATTGTTCTCGGCGGCCCTGGGGTAGAAGTCGGGCGGCGACGCCTGCTGAATGGCGACGGTCTCGTAGATCGGGCGCTCGAAGAAGTCGGGGGCGGCGCAGGCGATGCAGCCGTGCCCGGCGCCGACCGGCCAGTTCGTGCCATCGTTCCAGCGTACAACGGGGCAGTTGTACGTCGCCACCGGCCCCTTGCAGCCCATCTTGTACAGGCACCAGCCCTTGCGATGCCCTTCGTCACCCCACGCCATCACGAACTCGCCGGCGTTAAAGTGACCGCGGCGCTCACAGTTGTTGTGGATAATCTGACCGTGGGCGAAGAGCGGCCGCCCGAGCTTGTCCAGGGCCGGTGGCTTGCCGAAGGTGAGTAGATGGACGACGGTCGCCGTGAAGTTGACGACGTTCATCGGGCAGCCGGAGAGGTTGATGACCGGGATATTCTTTACCAGGTCCATCACGCCCACCGCGCCGGTTGGGTTCGGTTTGACCTTGGGCAGGCCGCCGAACGACGCGCAGCTGCCCACGGCAATGACCGCTGTCGCTTTGGCCGTCGCCTCCTGCAAGAGATCAACGGCGGTGCGTCCGCCGATGCAGCAGTAGATGCCGTCGTCCTTGGTGGGAATGGACCCTTCCACGACGACGATATGCCCGCCAGCGTCGGCCGTCTTCTTGCGCGCCGCGTCGGCCTGCTTGCCGGCGGCAGCCATGATTGTCTCGTGATAGTCGAGGGAAATCGTGTCCAGGATGACATCCGCCGCGCTGGGGCGGGAGGCGCGGAGGAAGGATTCGCTGTCTCCAGCGCAGTCCTGGAATTCGAGCCAGATGACGGGCGGGCGTTTGGCCGCGTCCGCCAGAGCGGCTTCGATACGGGGTGTAAACTTCAGGGGCAGCGCGAGGGCAGTGGTGACAGAGGCGCAGAATTTCAGGAATTCCCGCCGCGAGATGCCTCGCAGTGCCAGGCGTTCGTCAAGCTCCATCCCTGGTGGCGACATTGCCAACCTCCTTTGACCGTGGGAACTCAGAGCCGAGCGGAACAAGACCGGCCACCACCCACCATTGGGGGAAGCCTGGCGTATTGGCTATGGGGTTGTTCGGGCGCGGGCGGACAGGCTAGGATCCAGCGGATCGCCTCTTGGACCATCAAGGCCGATAATTTGCGGGGATTTGGCGATTGTTAGGCGAGGTGGAGCGAATCAAACTCCCGGACCACGCCGTCTAGGACCGAAATCGTACCTCGGAGGAATATAGCTCCAATGATAACACCATCTTTGCCCACAAATCGTAGAGAAGCATTTACCGGGCACGGAGAAATCATCACCCAGGTCGCGCCTGCGCTCTGTATCCCCCGCCGCTCGCGGCAATGACGCCGTGATGCGCATTCAAGGTCGGTGACTGGTAGGAGAAAGCAAAGGAGACGCCAGCCTACATCCGGCTAGCGTCCCTCTCAAGGCGAAAGTAGTCTTATCGAGAACGATGTGTTTTCTAGGAAAACCGCTCCTCCCGCGTATAATCCCCGTGGAGGTGGTAGCCGTACATCTCCCAGAAGCCGGGGCGGTTGGTGTTCATGAACTCTAGCCCGCGCACCCACTTCGCGCTCTTCCAGAAGTAGAGCTTCGGCACGAGCGCCCGCATGGGACCGCCGTGGTCCCGCTCCAACGGTTTCCCGTCGTATTCATAGGCGAACATCACGCTGTCGTCCAACATCTCGTCAACGCGCATGTTCGTCGTGTATCCCCCATAGGAATGTAACATGACATAATCTGCGCCGGGCTTGGGGCGGAGCTGCTCGTATACTGTCGTGAAGGGGATGCCCTTCCAGGCCGTGTCGAACTTGCTCCAGCGGGTGACGCAGTGGATGTCGCACACCTGCTCTTGCGCGCCCAGGGCGAGGAACTCGTCCCACGTCCACGTCTTAGGCTCCTCGACGAGGCCCCAGACTTCGAACGTCCAGCCCTCCGGGCGGACATTCGGGGTCGAGCCGTAGGTCAGGACGGGGAATTTGAGGGTGAGCGCCTGGCCGGGCGGGAGGCGGTCCGTTCCCGCGTCGTGCTCGCGCGCTTCGTTGGCGCGGCGGAGCCGCTGAACACGCTGGAGAGGGTCCCAAAAGTACTTCATGGCGGCCTCCTTAAAACGAATAGTAGGATATTGTCCCGGCTGCGGGAGCAATTGTTACACGCCAAGTATCATTCCGTGTCGCCTGCTTCCATATTCTACTGGCGCGCTCTTTCCCATGCAAGAGGACGGTAAGGTTTGACCGACCCCCGACGCGACGTTATAATTGGCCGTTGTTTGATCGGCACTGGTAAGGAAAGGCTAAGTGATGCCGTCCCCTGAACTCTTGAAGATTGGCCCGCTCACCCTGTACTGGTATGGCTTTCTGATCACCATCGGCGCGATCGCCGGCACCTGGCTGGCCAGCCGGCAGGCCAAACGCGCCGGTGTCAACCCCGATCACATGTGGAATGCCCTCATCCCGGCGCTCATCTTTGGCTTGATCGGCGCTCGTCTGTACCACGTGTTTTCCTCGCCCGCCGGCGGCATCGGCTGGGACTACTATCGCCAGAACCCGATTGATATTATCGCTTTTTGGAACGGTGGCTTGCGCGGCCTCGGCATCTACGGCGCGATCATCGGCGGCGTCTTCGGATTGTGGGTCTACTCCCTGTTCACGAAGAAGGAAGTCTCGTTCATCCAGCTTCTCGACTTTGCCGTGCCAGGCCTCGCCCTCGCCCAGGGCATCGGGCGCTTCGGCAATTACTTCAACCAGGAGCTTTACGGCTACCCGACGACGCTGCCGTGGGGCATCCCGATTGACATCCAGCACCGCCTGCCCATCTTCGCGGACCTGCCGCCCGATACCCGCTTTCAACCCACCTTCCTGTACGAAGCGATCCTCAACTTTGGCATCGCGGCGCTGCTTGTGTGGGTGTCTATTCGCTTCCGCGAGCGGCTGCTCACGGGCGACATCTTCCTGCTGTATCTCATCCTCTACCCCATGGCGCGGTTCATTGTCGAGTTCCAGCGGCCCGATGCCTGGACGGTGGGGGGGCTGCCGACGGCGCAGTGGATATCTATCCTCATCGCGGTCGTTTCGGCGATTATCCTGATCATTCGGCACAGGCTCCAGGTTCCGGCCAAGTTCGGGGGGGGAACGCCCGCGGCCGAATAGCGAGGTTCTCGGCGTGAGACAATTTCCGCGCTGGGTCAGGGCGGCTCTTTTTCTGGTCGCCCTGACCCTTTCTGGTTGTAGCGGCGGCATCTCGGGAACGGACGTCGAGCAGCCGCGCCTCGATACGCCCGCGCCACAAATCCAGCGCCAGGATGCCGTCGGCCAGCGATTCGTCGCCACCCAACCCGGCCTCAACGGCGTCGAGATGATCCTGGCGGTCTACCCTAACCCCGTGCCGTCGGGCGATCTCGAATTCAGGCTGTACGACGACCAGGGCCGCGAGCTGCGGCGCGCATCCTTGCCCCTGGCCGCCTTGCGGCACAACGACCCGATTCGCTTCGAGTTCGCACCCCTCCCCGATTCGGCCGGCCGCCAGTATACGTTCACCCTGTCCGGACCAGCCGACAACCCGGCCACGGTCTGGTCCAGCAAAGACGATGTGTACGCCGGGGGCGAGATGCTGGTGGACGGTCAGCCGCAGCCGCGCGATCTCGACTTCAAGACCTACTTTCGCATGGGCTATGGCGACTTGGCAGGTGTCGTGGCTCAGGACGCATGGAACGGTCTCGGCCTCGTCGTGCCGCTGCTGGCGGTGTTCTTTGTTCCCGGCTACGGCCTGACTCTGTGGCTCGACCGCAACCGCGCCGGACCGGCGAAGGGCTACAGCGCATTGCGCGACCTGCCGGGCCGCTTCGCGCTGAGCCTCGGCCTCAGCCTCGCCGTCTGGCCGCTACTGTTCCTCGTCTTGAGCGTGACCCCAATCCGCCTCAATGCCTCGGTCGTGTGGGCGCTTGTCCTGCTCATGCTGGCGGCCATCGCCGCCGTCCACGCGCAGCGCTGGCGTCGCGGCGGGGCGGATGCGTCCCTGCGGGGGCGATTGCGCGAGATGAGCCGCGACGACTGGCTGGTGACTATCACCTTCATCCTGCTCGTCATCATCATTGCCTCACTGCGCGTTCTGCACGTGTTCAGTCTCGCCGTGGCCCCGTGGGTGGACTCGATTGAGCACGCCGTCGGCGTGCGCCTCTTTGCCGAGGGCGGCCGCCTGCCGGCCACCTGGGGACCCGACGTTTACGATGTGCCGTTCATCTATCATTTCGGGTTCCACAGCGTCACCGCCGTTTTTACCTGGCTTGCCGGCTTGAGCATCCCATCCGCGATGCTCGTCGCCGGCCAGGTGATCAACACCCTGGTGGCGATAGGCGTCTATCTGCTGACCGCGCGCCTGACGGGGCGGCGCGGGGCGGGGCTGGTGGCCATGACAGTCGTCGGGGTGGTCTCGCAGATGCCAGCGTATTACGTGACGTGGGGCCGCTACACGCAGCTTACCGGCCTGGCCCTGCTGCCGGCGGCGGCCGTGCTTGCCTTCGACGCCCTCGATGCGCGGCCGCCTGTCGCGCGCCGCATCGTCCTGGCGGGCGTGGCCGCCAGCGCGATGTTCGTGACCCACTACCGCGTGCTCCTGATGTACGCTGCCCTGGTCGGCGCGTATCTGGTTGTCGAGACGGTCGCGGCGATTGCGCAGCGCCGCGCGTTCGCGTCCCTGTGGGCGCGGGCCGGTCTGCTGGCCGCCGTGGCGCTGATTATCGCGCTGCCGTGGGAGACCCGCCTGACACTGACGCTTGTCCAGACAGGCTCGTTCAGTGCGTGGATGAGCGGCTCGGCGAGCTTCAACGCGCCCCACTGGGGGCTACTTGCCTTCGGCCACCAGCAGGAACTGGTTCTATTGAGCTTGCTCGGCGCTCTGATTGGCTTCTGGCTCCGCCCCAGGTTTGTCGCCGTCGTTCTCTTAAGCACGGCGCTGACGGTCTTCGTCACCAACCCAACGGTCGTTGGTCTATCTAGCTCGTGGATCTTCAGCAACGACTCGCTCATCATCACGGCGTTCCTGCCGCTGGCGATGCTATCGGGGTACGGCGTGGCGGCCCTGTGCGGGCCGGATTTGTGGGTCATCGCCCGCCAGTGGCGGTGGGTGGTGTTGGTGGGCGGTCTTGTGCTGCTGGTAGGCGCAGCGCTGTGGGCAGTAGGAGGAGCGTTACCGCTCGTGGCGGATCGGTGGCAGTGGGTGATGCAGGCCGGCGCTGTGACGCTGGCGTTGGGCGCCGCGCTGTGGGTCGCCGAGTGGCTGCGGCGGGCTGCGCCCGAGCAGTGGTATTCGCCGCGACGGTGGACCTGGCCGACACGGATCGTCCTGGCCGTGCTTCTGGTTGTCGTCGCGCTCCGGGCCGCGGATGACATGCTGACGGTCGTCAACCCGATTACCGTGCTGGCAACGTCGGACGACATGGTCGCGGCGGCCTGGATTCGGGACAATGTGCCGCCGACGGCGCGCTTTCTCGTCAACAGTCGCTCGTGGCAGGAGGGCGCCTATGCCGCAACCGATGGCGGCGGCTGGCTCAGCATCCTGGCGGACCGCCCGACCACGCTCCCGCCGATCTCATACGCCTACGCGTCGTCGAACACGGTCATTGACAGAGTCACGCGCGCGCAACGGACGGTCTCGGAAGCGACGAGCGCCGACGCGCTCAAACCCGTCATCCAGGGCGAAGGCGCGACCCACGTCTACATCGGCGCGAAGGGCGGGCCACTCAAACCGGAGATGTTCCTGAACACCTCTGGCTTTCGCCTGCTCTACCGAAACGGCCCGACCTGGGTGTTCGAGATTCTACCGGGGTTCGCCGCCACCCCGTAGCTGAACTGGTAGCTACGCCGTTTGCCGTCGAACATATCGTGCTGGCGGTGGAGTGACAACTCCACCGCCTCTGGGAGGCGCTGGAGATGGCTCTCCAGCGCGAGCAAGGGGTCTCCCCTCAAGCGTGTCGAGCTACTCTCTATCTTTGCACTTTGCGGTGCAGTGGGGGTGTGGGGGCCGCAGGCCCCCAGAACACCCTCTCCCCCGCGTCGTTCAGGGGCGCAGTCCCCACTGAAGAAGGGGAAGGGGTAGCTTGGAGGGCTGTGCCCTCCAAGCTACCCCACCAGACGCAAAGTGCAAACATAGAGGCTACTGTTGAACTGGACCAGAATAGAAAAAGCCTGGAGTGAGACCGCCGCTGCTCACTCCAGGCTTTTTTCTTGGGGGTATCATGTTGTGACTATAGTATCCGATAGCCGCATTAAGCCACGATGAAGCGCGGATTAAGGCTGGCTGAGACTTGGCGGCACATCGTCGGCCATCCCGCCGGCCGCACTCATGTCCGGCGCGCCGAAGGTGCTCAGGTAGGGCATGTAGATGCCGTAGACAACGGGGGTTGGCGTTGGCGCCGGGGTGCGCGTTTGCGTCGGCGTCGGCGTGACCGTCGGCGTGCGCGTCGGTGTCGGCGTGGACGTGGGCGTCGGCGTGGACGTGGGCGTCGGCGTGGCGACGAGGACGCGCACCGCCGGATCAGGAAACTGATACTGCGTGACGATGCCATTGTTGGCGATGAAAAACCCGGCGGCCGGAGATACGCTAGGGGAGTACTCGCCGGGGAGGCTCGGTCGGATGGTGTAGGTGACGGTGATGCCCTGGCTGGGCAGGGTGTCGAGCCGCCAGCTGAAGGTCTGCCCTGTGACCGTCGGCTGTGGCGCGTTATAGGCGTGGGCGTCTATGTCGTTGCGCACGGTGTCCGTAATCACGACGTCGCGCACGTCGGTGGGCTGTACCACGCGAGCGATCTGCTGGTAGATGTCCACAAGCTCGGCGCCGGTCGGGCTGTAGAAGTAATAGCCGGGGCCGCTCGCCAGCGAGCCGAGAATCTGGAGGATGTCGGGCCGCAGATTGCGGCCGATGGCGATGGCGAATATCTGCGTGCCGCTCGCCTTGGCCGCCGCCGCCGCCTGGGGCGCGCCCTCTACGCCTTCATTCGCGTCGGTGAGCAGAATGATGTACCGCACGTGGTCGGGGTGCTGGCGCGGCCCGGTCAGCTCCGCCTGCGCCGCGGCGATGGCGTCGGCGATGTTGGTGCCGCCGATGGGCGTGATCTCGGCGATGGCCCGCTGCAACCGGAAGCGCTCTTGCGTCAGGGGGACGCTCAGCCGCGCTATGTCGTTGAACTGCACGAGAGCGGCCTGATCCACGGCCAGGTTCAGGTCGGCGACGAAATTCAGCGCCGCTTCCTTGGTGAGGCCGATCTTGTTGTCATTCGACATCGAGAGGGACTGGTCAATGACGAGGGCGAGGTCCGCCGGGGAGGTGAGCGTAGCGCAGTCGCTGCGCACCGACAGGCTGACCAGCGTATTGCCGCCGAGCAGAATCGTGGCGGGCGAGATGCGTTTGGCCGTCACGGCGTCACAGCGCGCGACCGGCGTCGCCGTCGGAATCGGCGTCGGCGTGGCCGCGCCATCCGGCAGCCGCCGGTAGACCTGGATCCGCCCGTTGTCCGTGTCGGCGACGTACACCCGGCCGTCGGCGCCGACGGCGAGGTCCTGGGGGTAGCGCAGCTCGTCAGGGCGGACGCCGGGCTGGCCCCACGACGCCAGGAGCTGGCCGGATGCAGTGTACTTCTGGATATGGGCATCCTGGGTGAGAACGTAGATCATGCCGCTGCTGTCGGTGGCGACGCGCAGCGGGCTGCGCCCGTCGGCGGCCGTGAACTCGGCCAGCGCCTCACCCGTCGTCGCCAGTCGCTGCACCCGCTTGTTGCCCGTGTCGGCGACCAGCAGGCTGCCGTCCGACGCCAGGGCGATACCCTGGGGCGCGCGGAGTTGGCCCGCCGCGCTGCCTGTTCCGCCGAGCGACGGCAGCCGCCGCTGAAGCAATGGGCCGCCGAAGCGCTTGATGGCGTCGCCGTCCACGACGAAGATCTCCGCGGCGTCGCCGCTGCCGACGACGGCCATCCGCCGCGCGGCGATCAGGTCATCGCTGTTGGTGGCGCGGGCGGAGCCATCCGGCGCGTAGCGGACGAGCGACGTGGGCAGCAAGCGGTAGGTATAGCCCGCCGCGTCGCGGGCGATATCCACCGCGAAGCCGCTGTACGGCGTCTGAGCCGCCACCTCGCCCGTGCTGCCAAGTTGCAGGATGTAGTCGAGGGGGCCGCCGAGGCCGTAGTTGGTCGCGGCGACGAGCAGGCGGCCGGCGGCGCCGTCCGTCTTTAGCGCCATCGGTGGCGCAGATACCCCGCCGGCGCGCACAGGCCACGTTGCGTCAAGGGTGTAGTACTCGGACACACTCGGGGCGGCGGGGGCCGGCGTCGCATACAGCGGTGCGATTGTAAGGACGCCGAGGGCAATAGCGATGCCAAGCCACGGCATGCGGCGGATCATTTAGCGGTCTCCTGCAAGAGTGAACAATGGTAGACTAACGTCTTCATAGTGAGACGCGCGAGGGGCCGCAAAGTGACCTTTGCTCATACAAAATTCACAACTATAGACACAACGTCCACTCTGCGTTTGCACCGTGGGTCTGGTGGGGAGGCTTGGCGGACGCAGCCCTCCAAACTACCCCCTTTCCCCCTGCTTCAGTGGAGACTGGGTAGCTCCGCAGTTCAGCGTGGAAGAGCTTATCGTGCTGGCGCTGGAGAGCCATCTCCAGCGCCTCTGATGGGCGGTGGAGTTGGCACTCCACCGCGAGCGGGGGTCTCCACGCTATTGTGCGGAGCTGCCGGGGACTGCCCCCAGCGGGAGAAATGATAAAAGCCTGAGGCGTGCCCGCCGCAGGCTGTACTCAGGCTTTTATCAAAGGGGGGTATGTGGCGTTTCCGCCACATTGAGTAGTGTAGGGCAGCCACATTAACGAGGCATGAAGCAGCCATTAAGGGAGAGTAAGTCTACACCGGGCTTCTAGCGGCCGGTGAGGGGCCAGAAGATAGGCAGGACGATCATGATGACAAGGAACACGAGCACGGTGAGCAGCCAGCCCACCCGCCAGTAATCGCGGAACTGGTAGCCGCCCGCGCCCATGACCAGCAGGTTCACCGGGTGGCCAAGCGGAGTCAGGAAAGCCATGCCTGTGCCGAGGGCGACGGCCATGGCGAGGGAGCGCGGGTCGAGCTGCGTCTGTACCGCCGCCTGGATGGCGATAGGCGCGAGGATGGCGCCGACGGCCTGGCCGCTCATGACCTGCGTCAGAAGTACCGTCATCAGCAGCACGCCGCCCAGGAGGGCCAGGTTGCCGAGCGGCCCAAACACCGTCACCAGGCCGTTCGCCAGCAGCTCGGCCGCGCCGGTCTTGGTCAAGGCGAGGCTGAGCGGGAGGATCCCGGCGACGATGAAGATGCTGCGCCAATCAACGGCGCGGTAGACTTCCTCCATGGTCAGGATGCCGACGAGCACCATCGCCAGCGCGCCGGCGAGCATCGCTTCGGCGGTGGGGAGGATACCCACGGCGGCGACAATGACGCTGGTTGCCATGATCGCCACGGCCAGCCAGCCCTTGCGCGAGGTGGGCCGCAGCTCGGCCGGCGGCGCCTGAAGAACAATCAGGTCCGGGTCGTTCTGGAGCATCGTCATGCGGCTGCGCGGCCCCTGGAGGAGCAGGGCGTCGCCGAACTCCAGGGGCCGATTCGCCAGGTTGCGGCGGATGGGGCGACCAGCGCGCCAGATGGCGAGGGTGGTCATGCCGTATTTGTCGCGGAAGTGAACCTCCTTCAACGTCTGGCCGATGAGGCGCGAGCGGGGCATGAGGATGGCTTCGACGACCACCACTGTCGGCGACTCGAGGTCCACCTCCTTCCAACTGCGCGCCGGCAGGATCTCCAGATAAGGCTCGGTATCCAGTTTGCGGAAGTCCTCGATGTCGCCCTGGAGCGTCAGAACGTCGCCGGCGGCGCAGACGGTCGTCGGGGCGGGCGTGAGAAGCATCTGGCCGTTGTGTTCGACGGCGACCACGGTGACGCCGTAGGTCTCGCGCAGCGGCGTCTCGGCCAGGGGACGGCCGACGAGAATTGAGCCTCGGGGGACCCGCGCTCGAAACAGGCGCTCGCCCAGGCGGTAGAGTGTCACCAGGTCGCCCTCAGCGTGTTGCATGGCTTCAAGTTGCTCGACGGGCGATGTATCCGGCAGCTGGCGGCGGCCCCAAAGCGCCAGGAACGCGATGCCCACGATGACGACGGGAATGCCGACCGGGGCAAAGTCGAGGACGCCGAACTGCTCGTACCCCTGGTCGCGCAGGACGTTGCTGACCACGATGTTGCTCGTGGTGAAGAGCGTCGCCATGCCGCCCAGCAGCGTGGAGAAGGCCAGCGGCATGAGCAGGCGCGACGCGCTGACGCGGGACTTGCGCGCCGCGCCGGCGACGGCGGGTAGGAGGACGGCGGCGGCGGCGATGTTGTTCATCAACAGCGAGAGGAACGCGCCGCCTAACATCACGATGGCGACGAGGCGCGCTTCGCCCGTCCCGCCGACCTGGAGCAGGATCTCGCCGATCTTCTCGGTGACGCCGGTTCGCTGCAAGCCCTCGGCGAGAATGAAGATCGCGAACATCGTAATGACGGCGTTGCGGCTCAGACCGGAAAACGCCTCGCCAGGCGTCAAGACGGCGGTCGCGGCCAGGACGACGATGATGAGGAGGGCGACGACGTCGCTGCGGATGCGATTGCTGAGAAACAGGATGACGGAGCCGAGGAGGACGATTAGCGTGATAATGAGGTCGGCGTTCAGGCCAAGCTCATGTATGATGGCGTTGACTTCACCGATTATGCTGCCCATGCGCGCGCGTCTTAACGGGCCTTTCCGGCGGGGAATTCAAACGGCAAAAGGCTACAGTAACTATGATAGTCCACGCCGCGCCCCTCGTCAAAGCGGCCGGTAGCTCCGCAGTTTGCCGTGGAAGAACCTATCGTGCTGGCGCTGGAGAGCCATCTCCAGCGCCTCCCAGAGGCGGTGGAGTTGTCACTCCACCGCCAGCAGAGGGTCGCCACGCTATTGTGCGGAGCTACCAAAGCGGCCGTTTGCGCGCGCGCCGCGCCGGTGTTACAATGGGCGCGGCATCTCAAACCTCGGCACAAGGACAGGGACATGAGCGACGGTCAAAGCAAGGACACGGTACGGTGGGGGATTCTCGGCGCTGCCAACATCGCCATCAAGGCGGTGATGCCGGCGTTGCAGGGGGCGCGCAACGGGAGGATGGTGGCGATCGCAAGCCGCGAGCTGAGCAAGAGCCGCAGCGTGGCGGCGCAGTTCAATATCGGGCGCGCCTACGGCACGTATGAGGAGCTGATCGAAGACCCGAACGTTGACGCTATCTACATCCCACTCCCGAACCACCTTCACGCCCCCTGGACGGAGAAGGCGGCGGCGGCCGGGAAGCACGTTCTGTGCGAGAAGCCCCTGGCCTTGAACGCCGACGAAGCCCAGGCGATGGTAGACGCCTGCCAGCGGCATGGCGTCTTGCTCATGGAAGCCTTCATGTACCGTTTCCATCCGCGCATCCGCCATATCCGCCGCATCATTGACGCCCACACGATTGGTTCTGTGCGGCTTGTGCGCGCGAGCTTCACCTTCCAGTTCACCCGCCGCCCCAACATTCGCCTCGAGCCGACGATGGGCGGCGGCGCGCTCATGGACGTGGGGTGCTACGGCGTGAACTTCTCGCGCTATGTGATGGGGGCGGAGCCGACCGGCGTGTTCGCCTATCACCGCCTCGGCGACACCGGCGTAGACCAGACACTTGTCGGCCTGCTCCAGTTCGCTGACGGCGGGCTGGCCGAGGTAGACTGCTCGTTCGAGATCGTCACGCGGCGCTCGATCGAGGTCGCCGGCACCCACGGGACTATTGAAGCGCCGCTGACCTGGATACCGGGGCTGGCGGAGGCGACGCTCATCGTGGACCGCGCGAACGACTGGCGCGAGGTGGTGACGTTCCCCGGCGTGGATCAGTACCGGCTCATGGTCGAGGAGTTCGGCGACGCGGTATTGTCGGGCGGCGCGGTTCCCCTGCCGCCGAGCGACGCGGTGGCCAATATGCGCGTGATTGACGCGCTGCTGAAGTCGGCGAGTGAGGGCCGGCCGGTGAATTTGACGTAACTTTCACCTTGCGTGGCGTCAATGTGACGGGTGACGATGTGACAGGTGGCGATGTGACGGGTGACGGGTGACGATGTGACGGGGCGGTTGCGTTTAGCGGAGTTGCCACGTGTCGAAGCGCATCGTTTCCTTGCCGCTGAGGCGCTCCTCGATCTTCTGGATGATCAGCTCCAGGTGCGGGCCGTGCCAGACGAAATCTAGCTCGTCGGCGGGAACGGTCAGGACGGGGCAGAGGGTGAAACGCTCGATCCAGGCCTCGTATAGGGTGTTGAGTTGCGCCAGGTAGGCCGGGTCGAGCGCCTGCTCATAGGAGCGCCCCCGCATCGTAATGCGTTTCTGGAGTGTCTCGACCGAGGCGCGCAGATAGACGAGCAGGTCGGGCGGCGGCAGGAAGCGGTTGATGCTGTCGTACAGCGCCTGGTAGGTGGCGTAGTCGCGCTTCGCCATGCGCCCCTGGTGGTAGAGGTTGGCCGCGAATATCTCGGCGTCCTCGTAGACCGAGCGGTCCTGGACGGCGCTCTGCGGGTAGTCCAGGATCTGGCGGTGGTGGTAGAGGCGGCGCGAGAGGAAGAACACCTGGGAGTGGAACGACCAGGCGGACATATCGGCGTAGAAGTCGGCGAGGTAGGGGTTATCGTCTACGGCTTCGTAGAACGGCTGCCAGCCGAGGCGCTGGGCCAGCAGCCCGGTCAGCGTTGACTTCCCCACGCCGATATTGCCGGCGATGGCGACGAAGCGTTTCGCGGCCTGGCTCACGCCTCGTCTTCCTCGCCCATGGCCTCGATACGGAAGGGCGTGCAGAAGATGTCCTGGGTGCGGGTGTTTTCCAGGACGGCAATCGCATCGCGGAGCGTGCGGATCAGACGGTCACGCGACTGGGGGCCGCCGTACACGCCGTCGAACTCAACAATCAGGCGCAACTGGTTTTCCATATTCATGACGACCTCGTATAGCAGAGATGGGATTGCTTGTGATGGTAGCACAGGTGTACGCACAACGCCAAATGGTGGTATAATTGGGCGTATGTCTTTTGCCATTGAGTTTACGGTTCTCGGCCGTGACGCTGGAACATGGGCCCGAGCGGGGGAAATCCGCACGCCCCACGGCCCGATACCGACGCCGTGTTTCGCGCCGGTGGGGACGGCGGCCACCGTCAAGAGTATCACGCCCCGCGAGCTTCACGAGATCGGGGCGAAGCTCGTTCTATCCAACACCTATCACCTTGCCATGCGCCCCGGCCCCCAGATCGTCGCGGGGCAGGGCGGCCTGCATCGCTTCATGGGCTGGGACGGCCCTATCCTGACCGACTCCGGCGGCTTCCAGGTGTTCAGCCTGACGGAGCGCCGCACGGTCACGGACGACGGCGTGCGGTTCAAGTCGCACATTGACGGCAGTGAGCATATGTTCACGCCAGAGCGGGTCATGGAGATCGAGATGGCCCTTGGCGCGGATGTTATCATGCCGCTGGACGTTTGCCCGCCGTACCCTAGTGGGCGCGAGGAGAACGAGGCGGCGCTGCGGCTGACGGCGGCGTGGGCGAAACGCTGCCAGGCGTCGCACACGCGCCGCGATCAGGCGCTCTACGGAATTGTCCAGGGCGGCGTGTACGCCGACTTGCGCCGCGCCGCCGCCGAGGACATCGCGGCGCTGGGCTTCGCCGGGTTTGGCGTCGGTGGCCTAAGCGTCGGCGAGCCGAAAGAACTGATGCTCGAGATGCTCGAAGCGCAGATACCAGCGCTGCCGCACGACAAGCCGCGCCATCTGCTCGGTGTCGGGGCGCCGGAGGACCTGGTCGCCGGGGTGGCGCGGGGCATTGACACGTTTGATTGCGTGCTGCCCACGCGCGAGGCGCGCCACGGGAGCGCGTGGACGTGGGAGGGGCGGCTCAACATGAAGAACGCTCGCTTCGCCGACGACGCCGCGCCGCTCGACCCGACGTGCGACTGCTACACCTGCCGCACGTTCAGCCGCGCCTACCTGCGCCACCTGGTCATGGCGAATGAGATGCTCGGCTTGCGCCTGATTACGCTGCACAACCTGCGCTTCCTCATCTCCCTGGTGCAGCAGATGCGCGAGCGGGTCCTGGGAGGGACATTTGGCGCGTGGCTGGCGGAGTGGGCCGCGCGCTGGCCGCGCGCCCTGGCGTGACATGGACTGTTGTCGGAGGAGGCTGCCGTGAAGACGTACCCCATCCCCCTTGTCCCCGGCCCGACGCGCGTGCCGCAAGCCGTGCGCGACGCCTACCTGGTGGACTACGGCTCGGCCGACCTGGAGCCGGAGTTCTTCGAGCTGTACTGCGACACGCAGGCGGCGCTGCGCGAGATTCTGAAGACGCAGAGCGACGCAGCGATCATGACGGGCGAGGGCATGGTGGCGCTGTGGGGCGCGCTCAAGAGCTGTCTCAAGCCGGGCGATCGCGTGCTGGCCGTGGGCAACGGGCCATACGGCGTCGGCATCGGGAAGCTGGCCGAGGGCATCACCGGCGCGGCGCGCATCCTGAGTTTCGACTTCGACGGGCCGATTGACCTGGCCCAGGTCGAGACGGCCATCGCCGAGTATCGCCCCCACATGGTGACCGCCGTCCACTGCGACACGCCGGTGGGCAACCTGAACCCCATCGGCGAGATCGGCCGCCTCGTGCGGCAGTACGACGTGCCCCTGTTCTACGTGGACACCGTCTCGGCGGCGGCCGGCGCGCCCCTCGACGTGGATGCGTGGAACATAGACCTGGCCCTCGTCGGCTCCCAGAAGTGCCTGTCGGCGCCGCCCGACGTGGCGATCATCATGGTGGGCGGGCGGGCGTGGGATGTGGTACGCCGCTACCAGTACCAGGGCTACGACGGCCTCGCGCCGTGGGATGGGTTCATTGGGCGCCGCTACACGCCGTACACCCTCTCGTGGGCGAGCACGGCGGCGCTCCAGGTCGCCTGTCAGTTCATTCTCGACGAAGGGCTGGCTAACGTTCTGGCGCGGCACGCCGAGGTCGCGGCGTACTGTCGTGGGCGGCTGCGGCAGATGGGGCTGGCGCTGTACCAGCGCGATGAGAGCCTGGCGTCGCCGACGGTCACGGCGGTGCGCGTGCCGGCCGGCATCACGTGGGAGGAACTCGACAGCAGGCTGCGGGAACGCGGGGTCGTGGTGGGCGGCTCGTGGGATGAGCTGAGCGGCCACGTCTTCCGCATCGGACACATGGGGTCCCAGGCGGATAGGGAGCTTGTGCAGGCGGGGCTGGACGCCTTGAGCGCAAGTCTCTAGCCGGTTTGACTCGATTTTGACTACCATTCCAGTCACAGGTAGAATTGCGATGACACGGCGCGGCATAGCGATGCTGCGGCTGGTCTCGTGAGCGAATAGGAGGGCTGCATGAACGTAATTGTGCTGGTGAAGTCCGTACCAGATCCAGCGGTTAAGGTCGCGGTCAAAAACAATCAGATTGTGGAAGATGGGCTGGCGTGGGAGCCGAACCCCTACGACGAGAACTCGACCGAGGAGGCGATTCGCCTCAAGGAGAAGTTCGGCGGCAAGGTGACGCTCATCACGCTGGGGCCAAAGCGGGCTGAGGAAACGCTGAAGAAGCTGCTCGCGCTGGGCGCCGACGAGGGCATTCTCGTGAGCGATCCGGCGTTCGACGGTAGCGATGAGCTGGCGGTGGCGCGCATTCTCGCCGCGGCCATCGAGAAGCAGGGGGCATACGACCTGATCTTCGCCGGTCTGACCGGCGTGGACTGGAACCAGGGCATCGTTGGGCCGGCCGTCGCCGAGGCGCTGGCGATCCCCCACGTCGCCTACGTCGTTGGCGTCGAAGTGGACGGCCAGACGGCGCGGGTGACGACGGAGGTGGACGGTGGGCGCGAGATTCAGGAGGCTGACCTACCGGCGGTTCTGACCTCGATGCAGAACCTTAACGTCCCGCGCTACGCCTCGCTGAAGAACATCATGGCCGTCAAGCGCAAGCAAATCCCGGTCTGGGGCGCGGCGGATCTCGGTATTGACCCGAGCCAGGTTGGCCCCAGCACAGTGCAGACCGAGCTGAAATCATTGGTTCCCCCGCCTGAGCGAGCCGCCGGGCGGATCATCCCCGGGGCGCCGGACGAGGCTGTGAAGGAGCTTGTTCGCGCCCTTCAGGAAGAAGCAAAGGTGATCTAACATGGCCAACGGAGTCCTTGTCATTGCCGACTTGCGCGGCAGCAACGTCAAGCGCGTTACGTTCGAAGCGATCAACGCAGCCCGCCCCGTGGCGCAGGCTCTCGGCGGCCCCGTTCAGGTAGCCCTCATCGGCGGCCCCGGTGTCGCCGCCGCCGTCGGCCCCGTCGGCGAGGCGGGCGTTGACGAAGTCATCATCGCGGAGTCGGCGGACCTCGCCGACTACTCCGCCGAGTCGTTCACCGACGCCATCCAGCAGCTTGCGGAGGCCACGTCGCCGTCGCTCATTCTCCTGCCGGCGACGCCGCACGGGCGAGACGTTGCGCCGCGCGTGGCGGCTCGCCTGGGCATTGCCTACGCGGCTGACGCGACCAAGCTCGAAATCTCGGGCGGACAGGTCGTCGTAACGCGGCCCGTCTACTCCGGCAACGCCATTGCCAGTGTCGGTCTCGAGTCGACGCCGGCAATCGTTACCCTGCGCCCTGGCGCGTACGGCGTGGCGGCGCGCGAGGCCGGCAAGTCGGCCGGCAAGCAGACGCCGTTCGCCGTGAACATTGAGTACGCCCCCGGCGCGAAGGTCGTCGAGTTCCAGGAAGTGAAGAGCGAGCGCCCCGACCTGAGCGAGGCGGGGGTCGTCGTCGCCGGCGGCCGCGGCATGGGCTCGGCCGAGAGCTTCGCCATGATCGAGAATCTGGCGGACTTGCTCGGCGCGGCCGTCGGCGCGTCACGCGCTGTCGTGGATGCTGGCTGGCGGCCCTGGGGCGAGCAGGTCGGTCAGACGGGCAAGACCGTCAACCCGAACCTGTACATCGCCTGTGGCATCAGCGGCGCGATCCAGCACCTCGTCGGCATGCGCACGTCCAAGTATATCGTCGCCATCAACAAGGACCCCGAGGCCCCGATCTTCAAGGTGGCCGACTACGGGATCGTGGGTGACGTGTTCACGGTGCTGCCGATCCTGACCGAAGAGGTCAAGAAGGCCAAGTCGCAGTAGCCCGCTCGACGTTGTCGGACCACAAGGACGAAGTTGGCGTTCACGCCCTTCGTCCTTATTCTTCTTGTGGGCAGCGAAGGAAGAGGATGGGCACGCGCTTGGCAGATCAGGATGTTAGGCTGTTTCGGTTCGCGGCGTTCGATGCGCTCGACGGGCTGGTCCACGGCGTCAGTCAGCGCCACGGCGGGGCGAGTTCCGCGCCGTGGGCGAGCCTCAACCTGGGTGGCAGCGTCGGCGACGCGCCCGACGCAGTGCGCGAGAACCATGAGCGCCTGTGCGCCGCGCTCGACGTCTCCCGCGCGGCGCTCGTTTCCAGCCGTCTGGTGCATGGCAGCGACGTCGCCGTTGTCGGCGCCGAGCAGCGCGGCGCTCTCGTGCCACACACCGACGCCCTCGTCACCGCCGACCCTGGCGTCTACCTGCTGGTGCGCTGCGCGGACTGCGTCCCGGTGCTCATGGTAGACCCGCTACGACGCGTTGTTGGGGCGGCGCACGCCGGCTGGCGCGGCACACTGGCGTTCGTCGCTCAGAAGATGGCGCGGACCATGGCGGATGTTTTCGGCAGCAACCCCGCCGACCTGCGCGTCGGCATCGGGCCGTCCATCGGGCCGTGCTGCTACGAAGTCCGCGAGGATGTGGTGGCCGCGACACGGACAGCCTTCGGGGACGGCGCTGAGACTCTCCTGCATAGGGCGGGCGGGCGCACGACACTGGACCTCTGGGAGGCGAACCGCCAGCAGCTCGCGGCGCTTGGCGTAGAGCATGTTGCCGTCGCGGGCGTCTGTACGGCCTGCCACGTCCGGGACTACTACTCACACCGCGCCGAAGGCGGGCGAACCGGGCGGTTCGCTGCCGTGATCGGGTTCCGCGAGGCATCGGGAGGGGGCGCATGCAGCGACCACGCACATCTGGCAACGAGGACGCCTTGACCATCGCCGATTCCCTGCGCGCCGTCGAGGAGCGTATCGCCCGCGCCGCCGCCCGCGCCGGCCGCGACCCGCAATCGGTCACTCTGGTGGCGGTGAGCAAGACGGTGGCGGCGCCGCGCGTCTACGCGGCGTATCTCAACGGCGTGCGCCACTTTGGCGAGAACCGCATCGAGGAGGCCGTGCCGAAGCAGGCCGACCTGCCGGGCGACATCACGTGGCACATGATCGGCCACGTCCAGAGCCGCAAGGTGCGCGACGTCGTCGGCCACTTCCACCTGGTGCATTCGATTGACAGCCTTGCCCTGGCCGAGGCGTTCCAGCGCCGCGCTGAGGCGGTCGGCGTCGAGGTGGCTGTCCTGCTCGAGGTGAACGTGGCGCGGGAGCCGCAGAAGTACGGGTTCGCCCCAGAGGACCTGGCGGCGGTGGCGGCGTCCGTCGCGGCGATGAGCCACGTGAAGCTCCAGGGTCTCATGACTATGGCGCCGATTGTGGCGGACCCGGAGGCGGCGCGCCCTGTCTTCCGCCAGCTGCGCCAGCTGCGCGACGCGCTCGCCCAGGCTCTGCCCGCCGTGGCGTGGCGGCATCTATCCATGGGCATGACGGACGATTTCGAGGTCGCCGTCGAAGAGGGGGCGACGCTCGTGCGGGTCGGGCGGGCCATTTTCGGTGAGCGCGCGCCTGCGGCTGGGTAGCTCCACAGTCTTGTGGAAGAGCATATCGTGCTGGCGCTGGAGAGCCATCTCCAGCGCCTCCCAGAGGCGGTGGAGTTGACACTCCACCGCCAGCAGGGGGACACCACGCAATTGTGCAGAGCTACCTGGGCCCGGCGATTGACTGCGTTTCACGGTCTTTAGCGCGTGCGCCGGAGTCGTGCTAGACTCTGTCGCGCGCTTTGCGTAGTCTACTGACGAAGGAAAAGACATCTATGCTTCACGACCTGCATATGGGGGTGATCGGCAGCGGCCAGATGGCCGAGGCCATGATCAAGGGCTTACTCGATCGGGACGTCATTGCGCCCGCGAATATCTGCGCCAGCGACCCGCGCCCGGAACGGGGCGATTACCTGCGCCAGAAGTTCGGCATCAGTTTCACGACGAGCAACCGCGCGGCGGTCGAGGCGGCGGACATCGTCATTCTCAGCGTCAAGCCGCAGGCCCTGCCGCACGTGGAACCTGACTTGCGCGGCGTCATCCGGCCCGATGCCCTCGTGTTGAGCATCATCGCCGGCGCCCGCCTGCGCAGCATTGCCAACGGGTTGCAGCACCGGGCCATCGTGCGCGCCATGCCCAATACCCCGGCCCGCATCGGCGAGGGCATGACAGTCTGGATCGCCACCCCCGAAGTGACGGAGGTCCAGCGCGGCCAGGCCCGCGCCATTCTCGAAGCGTTGGGCGAGGAAATCTACGTTGACGACGAAGGCTACCTGGACATGGCGACGGCGCTGAGTGGCACCGGGCCAGCCTATATCTTCCTCGTGATGGAGGCGATGATAGACGCGGGCGTCCACATGGGCTTTTCGCGCTATGTCGCCGAAAAGCTCGTGTTGCAGACGATGCGCGGCTCGGTTGACTTCGCGCGCGAGAGCGGCCTGCACCCGGCTGAGCTGCGCAACCAGGTGACGTCGCCGGGCGGCACGTCGGCCGAAGCCATCTATCAATTGGAGAAGGGCGCGCTGCGCACGGTTTTGTCGCGCGCCATCTGGGCCGCGTACCAGAAATCGAAGTACCTGGGCGACCTGAGCGAGGAGCGGTATAACGGCTTTGACGAGGACGCTGGGAAGTAGGAGAGGACTTCGATGGGCAACTTCTGTGGCATGTTGGGGTGGATTTTCCAGCTGTATATCCTGCTGCTGATTGCGCGCGCGCTGCTGTCCTGGATCAACCCCAATCCGTACAACCCGATCATTCGGGTCATCTACCAACTCACCGAGCCGGTGCTCGCGCCGTTCCGCCGCTATATTCCGCCCGTGGGAATGTTTGACATAAGTTTTCTGGTGGCGTTCATCGTGCTGGAGATCGTCTTCAACATCATCCTGCAACTGGTGGGGTGCCGCGGCGGCGGCGGGCTATTCGGCTTCTGAGAGCGTGTCGCTCATGCCCCTCGCCGTGACCGCGACGCCGCGCGGCAGCCGCTTCCAGGTGTACGTGCAGCCGCGCGCCAGCCGCACCCAGATTGTCGGTCTGCACGGCGATGCGCTGCGCGTTCGGCTGACGGCGCCGCCTGTCGAGGGGCGGGCGAACGAGGCGCTGATCGCGCTCCTGGCCGGTACGCTGAAGCTGCCCAGGTCGCGCATTGCCATCGTCGGCGGCGAGACGGCGCGGACCAAGTCCGTTGAGGTCGAAGGGCTGTCGCCGCCCGACGTCGCCGCGCGTTTTCAGGGTATGGTTGGGGACGGCGGCCAGACGAAGACATAGCCCTGGCGGCGCACGGTGCGGAGATAGAGCGGCCGACGCGGGTCACGCTCGATTTTCTTGCGCAGCCAGTTGACGTGAACCTCCAGTGTGCGCGTGTCGCCCGTGAAGGTGGTGTCCCACACCAGTTGCATCAGCTCGGCGCGGCTGAGAATCACATTCGGCTGCCGCATCAGTGTCCACAGCAGCAGCGCCTCCTTCGGCGTCAGGTGAATCGCCACGCCGTTCACAGTGACCGTTGCGCTCGCCCGATCCACGCGAATCGATCCCAGGGCGATGACGTCGCTGTTCATCACGAATCCACGAGCAGGATGCGCCCACACTGGCTGCAATAGGTCAGGGTGAGTTGCCGCGCGCGGGCGATGTCCGCCATCGGCAGGGTCACCTGGCAGCCCTCGCAGCGCCCGCCGATGACCCGGGCGACAGCGCGGCCCGCCTTTCGCTGCCGCAAGTCGTCGTAGACCCCCAGCTGGGCTGCGTTTATCTGCGCCCGCGTTGCCTCAATCTCCCCCCTCAGGCCGGATAGCTCCGTTTCGACCGCGGCCAGCTCGCCGCGCAGCCGCTCCTGATGCGCCGTCCAGCGCTCCAGGATATGCGCCAGGCGCTCATCGGCCGCCTGCTGCTCGGCCTGCGCCGTCTCCAGGCGAAACATCATGTCGAGGGTCTGGTCGTCCAGCTGACCTAGCCGGCGGCGCAGCGAGCCGATCTCGTTCTCGATGCCCGTCATTTCCTTGACGTTGGTGACCCGCCCGCTATAGAGGCGGGTTTCCTCGTTCTTGATCTTGGCGGTGATGCTCTGTCGGTCCATGTCGGAGGTGCGCAGGTCCCGCTGGAGCGCCTCGACGCGCTCACTCGCCTGCTGGGCGGCAGCGCGCGCCGCGAGGACAGAAGCCGGCTCGACGAGACCGGCCTGGATATCGCGCTGGCGGCGGCGCAAGCCATCGGCGCGTAAGTCGCGGGCCTGGAGGTGATAGAGGGCGTCAGCGACGGGCATACATACCTCTCTGCGTGTCAGTACCCGACATTGTACTTCAGTTGGGCCGCGGCGAACAAACCCGCGCCGCTAGGGGCGTGGCGCAGCCCGCCCCATCCATTTCACGGCCAGGTCATCCAGGTAGCCCTCGGCGCGCAGCAGCTCCAGCGCGGCGTCAAGCTCCTGGGCCAGGTCGTGCTGGTCGAGGCGAACCGCGACCGTGTAGAACTCATTCTCGATGGGATACCCCAGCGGCGTCACGGACTTGTCCGCTTGCAACGCGCTGACCATGTCCAGCAGGCCGGCGTCTACCTGGCCGCTGCGCACAGCCTCGACCACCGCGTCGTTGCTGGGCAGGCGATGGATGGTTGCTGGCGCGGGCTTGAGCCGACGGGCCGCGAGATCGGCGGCGGAGCCTAGCTCGACAGCCAGCGTCAGCGGGCGAGCGGGCAGAGTCTCGCCGCTGCGGACGACGAGCGTCGAACCGGCGTTGAAGTACGCGCCTGAGAAGTGCAGGTCCTGGGTGAGACGCTGGTCCGGCGGGAACGCGGAAATGACGGCGTCCACCGTGCCGGTGCGGAGCGCATCCACGAAGCCGTCATAGGCAACTGGCACGATGACAAGCTCGCGTCCCAGGCGCTTGGCGAGTGCGCCGGCCAGGTCAATGTCGTACCCTATCGGCGGGGTGGTGGGGCCGGTATAGAACTCGAACGGCACGAAGCTCGGGTCAACGCCGACGCGCAAGAGCATGGGGCCGCTGCCGACCGCCGTTGTGGACTGACGCGGCGAAGCCACGACCGCCAGCGTCGTCCAGAGGAGCAGCGCGACCCACAGGATACGATGGTGTTTGGCGAGGTCGCCGCTGAGGCGCGTCACGCGACTCACGGCGGCGCTGCGGCCCGCGACGTAAGGGGCGCGGCCACCGGCGGCAGCGTGATCTGACGCCCGCTGCTCGCGGTGTCCGCGAGCGTCTGGTAGATCGGGCGAGGGCTGAAGTCCTCGTCAACCAAGGCCCAGTTATCCAGGTACGTCTGGCTGCGCCACGGGAAGCGGAAGGCCCACAGGGCCAGGCTTGGGCACCACTCCCACCCATCGGCAATCTGCAGGGCGCGCAACGTATTCTCGACGCGCACGGCCGGGCGCACCGACTTCGTCCAGCGGGGGTGGTCGTTCCAGCCGGCCTCTGTGATCGGCGACGGCTTGGCCTTGTCGCCGTGGCGTTCCATGATCGCCCGCAGCAGCTCGACGCGCCTGAAATTGACGATATCGGGGGCTGGCGGATCGTCGGGCGGGAAGCTCCAGCCGTAGGCGTGCATCGCCAGGCCGTCGAAGTACGGCGCGGCCCCGGCGGCATAGAGGGCGTCGAGATAGGTGAGGTCGCTCTGGCCGGCTGGGTCCCCGTCGAGCACTGGCGCGAGGGCGGCGGCGAGAATCTGGACCTGCGGGTCGGCGCGCTTTGCCGCGACGTAGGCGGCGGCGAGAAGGCGCGTGTACACGGCGGCGTCCGGGTTTCGGCCGCCCCACTCGAAGGCCAGGTTCGGCTCGTTCCAGATGACGACCGCGTCGAGGCGGCCCTGGTAGTGCGATACGAAGGCTTCGACGAAGGCCGCGTAGTCGGCGAAGTGGTCCTCGTCCAGGCGGTGCGGCGTCGTTCCCTCGGCCCGCGCCCAGTCGGGAACGTAGTCCAGGCGGGCGATGACGCGCAGCCCCTGGCGCAGGGCATGGTCTATCACAAGGTCGGCGTGCGCCCAGTTGAATTGCCCCTGTTCCGGCTCGATGTACGCCCACGGGAAATACTCGACAATCGTCCCCACCCCCATCTGGCGCACCATCACGAGAGTCTGCTTGATCTTCCACGGCTCGACCTCGTCGGTGAGACGGGTATGGACGGCGAGTTTGGGGCGGGAGGTGTGGACGACCTGCTGCGGGCCAAGCTCGGTGGGGATGAAGCCGGGGTCGCGGAATGCCAGCACGGGCAGGAAGAGAGTCAGGACGCAAGCCAGGGGGAGGAGGCGCCGCCAATTGTCGCCGGGCTTCGGCCCGGCCCTATAGTGGCTGTAGTGACTGGAGTCTCGCATAGGTAAAAAACGCCGCCGGCGGTTGGGGTGCAGGCGGCGACTCTCTCGATCTCGTGTTGCTCGGCCAGGTGGTGAACCGCGTCGCGGTTCAGGTTGTGAGCCTAGTCCTTTGGCGCGCGGCCCACAAGAGCGGCTAGAGACTGTCCCACGCCGACGAGGCGGCTGCGGAACTGTATCGGCGGGTTGACCATCTTCACCGCCACCTTGTTCGAAATGTCCTGGGCCTGGGTCAGATAGCCGCGCAGCTGGGGCATCCACAGCTTGATGTTGATGTTGAGATAGCGCGTGCCGTAGTTCATGCCAAAGACAATCGCCACCAGGACGAGGAGCAGGATAAACATCTCGATGGTGAGAATGGCGACGGCGACAGTATACAAGAAATCGAGCGTCTCCACGTTCGTCTCCTTCGGTTCGCTTCGCCCTCGATTATACTCCGCAATGGGGGATTTCGGCAAGCGCAGGGCAGGGAAAAGGGCGGGCCTTCCGTGCGGCCCGCCCTACAACGGTCGTTGTAACGAATGGTAGCTCCGCAGTTTGCCGTGGAAGAGCCTATCGTGCTGGCGCTGGAGAGCCATCTCCAGCGCCTCCCAGAGGCGGCGGAGTTGTCACTCCACCGCCAGCAGAGGGTCGCCACACTATTGTGCCGAGCTACCACAACTCGAAATCGTGACAACAGGACTGTTGTTTACACTGCCAGCACCAACTCGCAGTCTTCGGCGTCGGGCGAGTCCATCTGGTCAATGGCGTCGGCCTTCAGGAACGTGATAGACAGCACGCCGCCGACGACGTAGGCGACGCAGTCTTCTACGGACACATCGGCCGGCAGCGTCACGCGGGCGACGAGGCCGGCGCGGCCGTTGGTGATACACAGGTTACGCGGGCCGTCGAGGCTCATCTCAAGCTCGTCCACCGGAATGGCCGGTGCGGACATCTCGACGACAACGCAGTCATTTTGCTCATACACGAACGGCGCTGTGTGAAGAGACGCCGGGACGCTGCGGCTCAAAGCTACACGCAACTCATCAAGGGCCTTGTCGAATGTGGAGCTAACTGCCATCGTTGCACTCTCCTCGCGGTGACTAAGGATACTCTACGCGATACATGGGCTACAGGTTCCCAGCGCGCTGCTCATCCCTAAAGCACTAATCGTGCCATACCTCTATTATATCCGAATCTTGTACATGGTCTATACAAAATTCTTACAAAGCGCGTACATCTTCACGACACGACACCAACATTTCCCTGACTCGCTCCGCCATACCTATTTGACGCGCGAGCGGCGAAAAACTTTCCAGGCTTGCGCCACAGCGGCGTAATCTTCCGGCCGCAGCGGCTCGCCGGTGCTGTCAATGCGCGTGGCGTACGAGAGCGTGGGAATGCCCAGGTACGGCTGGCGCTGAAGGTAGCTAAGCCATTGGGCGCGGTCAACGCTCGGCCAGCCATCGGCGGCGATGAGCCAGTCGCGGCAGGCGGCGCGCGCGACGCGGGCGCGGTGGGTCATCTGGGTCAGGACGGCGTGGGCGCCGGAGACGTTGTGCGGCAGGATGGGGGCCAGGCCGTTGAGAGATATCATGTCTACGATGTTGGCAAAGTACGGGTCTGTGGTCTGGGCGATGATGAGGGCGTCGTCCTTGACCGACTTTGCCGCGTCCGACAGGTGCGCGACCAGGTCCCGCAGCAACTCGATGCCCCACGTGCGGGCGTGGGCGCGGCCGCGAGGGCCGTGCGGCGTGAGGTGAGCCGCGTCAATCTTCAGCCCGTCCGCATCCAGCTCGCCGATTAGCTGTTCGACCCGCGTCTGGAGCCGCTGCCAGTACTCGGGCCGCGTCGGATCCACGAACGCCAGGCCGTCGTCCCCCTGGATCTGCTCCGCCGGCGGCACACCCTCGGCGTCCCATGCTTTCCACGAGAGAATGACGTGACGGCCAGCGGCGTGTTGATCGCGGATGAAGCCGGCCATGTCCGGCCATTTGTCGGGGTCAGGCCGCGGGTCGCCGTATTGACTTTGCCACTTCTGCTCGACAATCACAATCCCAGGGTCGAGGTCATGCGCCGCCAGGATGTTGAGCCAGTCTTCGTAGTTGCTCTGGGTGGCAAAGTCGGCGGCCCGCCCCGGCTGGCGCGAGACGGCGGCGAGGGCCATCTGCTCGCCCCAGCCTGAGAAGATGGGCGAGTGCCACCACAGCGCTGAGGCGCCGTTGTGGCAGGGCGTCTTGCCGGCCGCGTTTCGCCACATGCAGCCCGTCTCAAGGGCATCGTATTCGTCCGCGCCGCTGACGAGGGCGACCGCCGGGCTGGTCCACTCGCCCCGAATGCGCGTGTGGCCGGAGTAGCGCAGGCTCAGCTCGAAACCGCCGTGGCCTTCGAACACATAGTCCTCGAACGTCAGATCGCCCGGCTCGGGGCAGGCGGCGAAGCCGAGCCAGAGCGCCTCGGACGCGCGAACACAGAAACACAGCGGCGCAGGCGCGAAGAAAGGCGCCGGTGATGGCCCGTCCACCGGCTCGGAAGCGGTGATGACGGCCTGCGCGTCCGGCGGCAAATACTGGGAGTAGCGGCCGCTCGGCGCCGGCGTGAAGAGAAGGTCGGCGGTCAGCGCCGAGTGCGCCGGGCCAGCGGGCGTCCACCCGCTGAACAGGCGGACGACGTCTATGGCGCCATCTCCCTGAACCCGCACATCGCAGTGGATGAGGTCGTCGTAGCAGCGCAACTTGACGACGCGCGTTCCCCAGAGGCTGGACTGGCAGCGGACGGTGACGCGCACACAATCGTCTTTGACCTTGACCGCAGGGGCCGAAACGCTCAGTGTGACATCGCGTCCGTCCAGTGTGTCTACGGCGCCCGGCAGGTAGAGGCGCGCCAGGGGGACGCCGCCGCGCGCGAGGTCGGCCCAGCTCCCGTCGGTCACGTCGAGCTGGAGGCGGTAGGCGTCCGTGGTTACAATCAGGTCATGCGTGTCTTGCTGCACCGCAGGCATATCTGTCTCTCCATGCTTACAGCATCTCAATCTCATACGTCACGATGTCGGCGTCGAGGCGCTGCCGTTCGATCCAATCAATGCACTTCTCGATCTGGGCGTGGGCGTGGCCAGCGTCGTTCGAGACGACCGCCAGCCCCAGGACGGCCGATTCCCACGCCTCGTGCATGTCAATCTCCGCCACCGATACGTTGAACTCCTGGCGCAGTCGGGTGGTAATCGGCTTGACGATGCTGCGCTTGTCTTTCAGCGAGCCGACGCCGTGCAGGCGCAGCTCAAGGGTGCAGGCTCCGATAATCATGCCCATGCGCGTTGTGGTTCCCGCTGGGGAATCTGTATCGCCTCGCGGAGCCGAAGCCCCGCCTCGGTAAGTTTATAGACACCAACGTGATCGCCGTCTATAAGGACGATGGTGTTGACGTGGTCGGTGTTCCGCTTGTGCGGCTCGACAAGCCAGCAGCCCGAGTTGACCAGGTGCAGCATGTCCCGTCCGTTGTCGAGCGGAACCGCCGTCAGGCCGGAGCGGTGGGTGTGGCCAAAGACGTAGACATCCGGCGGGCGGAAGGTGTCGCCGGCGTCGGCAGCCATGAGACGCATGAGCCAGCGCGCCGCCTCCCGGAACCGCTCGACATCCATGTACGGGGTGCCGCGATCGCGCAGCGAGCTGGCCTGCCGCAGGCGGGCGCGCATCCAGCCGAGCAGGCTCCACAGCCACCACCGCCGCCAGTTCTGAATCTGCGCCCAATACTCTTGCAGGCGCGGCGCGGTGCGGTCGCCGAGCGAGCCGGCGTAGACCATCTCATAGAAAATGCTGACGCCGCGCTCCAGCTCCTCGCGTGTCAGCGTCGGCATGCCGACGCCTTCGAGCCGCTTGAGGATGAACATGGGAAACGCCGCGAAGAGGTCGCCGCCGCGCAGCGTCGCCAGGTGGTGGCCGTGGTGGAAGGTGATGTGGCGGCCGGCGATCATGCGATGGTGGTCCGGGTACTTGACGATGAGGCGGCCGCCGGCGCTCTTTGGGAGCGCGCCCCGCAAGAACGAGTCGGTGTACACGTGCTGCGGGCGATAGCGGTTGTTGATTGGCTCGCCGCCGCGCAGCCGCATGACTTGCTCGAATTCGATGTGTTGCACGAGCAGGTGGTAATCGTGGTTGCCGGGGAGGTACACCAGGCGCTCGGCGGGCAGCGCGCACAGCCGCTCGAAAAACGGCGTCGCGTCCTGCGCCGCCAGGCGGAAGGATGTACCCCACATTTCCCAGATGTCGCCCAGCAAGACAATTTCGTCGAGGGGGCCGAGCGACGCGAGGGCGTCCATCAGCGTATCCAGGCGGCGGCCCGCCTCGCGTCGCTGCATTGGATCGGCCGACACAGAGCCGAGCGTCGCCTGCGGCTCGCCGAAGTGGGTGTCGCTGATGACGACAATAGGTTTCTGGCCGTTGGTGGGCGCAAGCCCAAACATTCGATGTTCTCCTGGCGCGGCTAGGGTCATAGCGGCAGCCAGCGCACCGCGTCAAAGCCGACCTCCAGCCGCGCCGAGTCGGCCTCGCCCGTGTTGTCGGAGAGGCGAACACGGGCATTGTCCGGGGTGAACGGGTAGCGGCCGAGCGAGACCCAGGCGTCGGCGACGTCGTTCTGATTCACGACGACCTCCGTCTGGCCGCCGTCGTGGGTGACCTGGTAGCGCGCCTGGCGGGTCGTGGCGTGATAGCCGGGGATCCACGCCTGAACCTCGTACTGGCCCGTCGCCGGCAGCTTCGGGGTCCACTCGGCCCACTCCTCTTCCTGTGGGCTGGCGTAGGTGTACAACGCAGCGCCGTTCCACCCATAGGGCGAGGTGAGCCAGTTCGGGGTATCGGAGCGCGTGAAAGTCCCATGATCCTGCGGGGCGGTGGTCGGCGCCACGATGATCCCTGGCTCATTCTCGTGGCGGTCGGAACGATGGGCGCGCACGAACTGGCTCGGCACGAGGTAGTTGGACTCGACCCAGCCACGGTCGCGCACGTAGGGGAACCAGACGTTCGGGCTGAGGTCCGTCGAACGTACCTCGAAGTGCAGGTGGGCGCAGAAGGCGCTGTCGTTAGCGCCTTTGCCCATCGAGCCGATCTGCTGCCCGCGCGTGACGACATCGCCCACCTCGACCAGGCGCTCCTTCAGATGCGCGTATTGCGTCCAGACCCTGGCGCCGCCCAGCAAGGTGTGCTCGATCAACACGATGCGCCCCCACGCCGGCACATAGTACCCCGATGCCTTGACGATGCCGTTCGCCGCCGCGTACACGGGCTGGCCCAGGTCCTCATCGCACGCGCCTGGCCCGTTCCAGTCTTCGCCGGTGTGCCACGCGCCTTGAAAGCGCGGGTCGGCGTGATAGGCCGGGTCGGCGACGCCCACGGCGATGTGGAACCCCGGCGGCGGTTCGGGCAGCCCGCGCGGGCCGACCGGGAAGTCGAAACGGTCGGCGATGGGCGGCGTATCGCTGGCGCGGTCGCTCGTCGGCGGTAACGTGAACAGCGCCGGTTCGCCAACGATAGGCGTGGGCGCGCCGGGGCGCAGGTCGCATATTGGCCCGAGGAAGGCGGCAGTGTGAATCGCCAGGCGCACATCCGTCCGCGACGAGAGCGGATCAATCACCGCGCTGTGAACGGCAGCCGACGGATCTTGTGGGTCACCTTTGGCCGCCCAGTACACGCCAGAGACATACAGCGGCCGATCTACGCCGCCCGTCAGCCGCCGCAGACTGTCCAGGGTCGCGCCGACCTCTTCGTTCACCTGCGAGGCCGCCGTGACGGTCGAGGCGTCGTTGAGGGTGGGCCAGATGGCGACGGCGTCGAACGGCAGGGGCGCGTCGAGCGCCGTCTGCGCCAGCCGCCACGATTGCAGCGATGGCCCCCGGCCGAGCACCTGGGCGAGATAGTGCGCGCCGTCGCACGCGAGTACAATCGCGCCCGCGACAAGGACGACATCGCGTCGACTCGCCGCGTTCTTGACGTTGTCGTAGACCTGGCCCAGCGTGCGGGCGAAAAGCGCGGCGGGAACGAGGGGGCCGCCGTCCGGTCCGGGGCGATTGGGCGCGGGCAGGATTTCGAAGGCGGACACGACCGAGGCGTAGCGCGTCACGACGGCGGCGGCGTTGTTGGCGAATTGGGCGCGCCAGGGCGCGCTGCCAATCTGCCCGTGGGCCAGCCCGGCTTCCAGCACGCCATAGATGGGTACGCCAGCGCGGCGGAGCGTGTAGATGACGTCATCGTAGGCGGCCTGCCATTCGCGCGTATAGGGCGACCGCCACGAGCCTAGCTCGAATGGAAGTCGAATCGAGCCTTCGAGTTGTGCATTATCAGGCATGTGAGTGATTAGAGCGCCGACAGGGCGCTTCCCGGGGAACCGCTTGTTAACGTAATTGTAGCACCGGCAGGGGTAGGAGACAAAAGCGACCGTGCGCGGGCAGGGAAGACCGAGCTAGTATGGGACGTGCATTCTTTTGACGATAGAAGGTCTCCATGCTAGACTTCCGGAAATGAAGCGGGTGTATGTTCAACTGGATTGATGTTGCCGTCCTGATTGTTGTCGGTCTATATGTGTGGCGCGGCTGGCGCGAAGGATTCTTGCGCTCAGCCGTTGATCTGATCGGCCTGGCGCTGATTGCCTCGGCCGGGCTGCGTTTCTATGCCCCGGTGGCGAGCTGGCTCGAAACGGGGTGGGGTGTCCCGACACCCTATGGTCTGGCGCTTGGTTTCTTGATCGCGGGCATCGCCGCGATGGCGCTCTTTTGGATGCTCGCGGGCTTATTCCTCGCCGGGCTGCCGTGGGGCGTCCATGGGAACTGGCTCAACCGGCTGGCCGGGGCGCTGCCGGGGCTGATGGCCGGTATTCTCGCGGCTACTGTCCTGGTCACCGTGGTGCGCGCCTCGCCGCTGGAGCGCGAGGTTGGCAACACCATTGACGCCTCGCCGCTGGGCGCCGCCTTGACGAGCGCGGGGCAGCGCGTCTCACAGCGCCTCGAGCCAATTCTGGGGCCAGCCCTGGCCGAGACGCTCAACTTCTTCACCGTCGAGCCGGACTCCGAGGCGATGATTCGGCTGCCCCACGCGGCGGCCGGCGACACGGCGCGGCCGACGGATGAGGAGCAAATGCTGGCCTGGGTGAATGACGAGCGCCGCGCCGCCGGCCTGCCGCCCCTGGTGATGGACGAGCGCCTGCGCCAGCTGGCCCGGCAGCACTCCCAGGACATGCTCCGCCGCGCGTACTTTTCGCACTACACGCCCGATGGCCTTTCACCCTTCGACCGAATGCGCGCCGCCCGCATCCCCTTCAGCGCCGCCGGCGAGAACCTGGCCGAGGCGCCGACGCTGGGCATGGCGCACCGGGGACTGATGAACAGCCCCGGCCACCGGGCGAACATCCTGTCGCCGTCCTTCGGGCGCGTCGGCATCGGCGTCATTGATGGGGGTGATCTGGGGTTGATGATCAGCCAGGAGTTTACGAACTAAGTGGAACCGCCGTGGGTCACCGAGGCGCGGCGTCAGCTCGTTCTCGCCCAGGCGTCGCCGACGCCGGAAGCTGGCCTGGCGACGTCGCTCACTTCTATCGAGACACTGCTGCGCCGAGGGGCGCCGGCCGACGGCGAGTCCCTGGCGACGCTGGCGGTCCACAGCCAGGGAGGGGCCTTGAGCAAGGCCGAGGCGGCCCAGGTGGTGCGGCTGTCGAACGTCGCCCATCGCGCCTCAGGCGGCGGGGTGGTTGATCCACTCGACGCGGCCCAGGCGGCCCAGTTGGCCCAGGCGCTCCTCGCCCGCCAGGTGTCCGGCTACGCTCCCCCGCCGCCTCCCCCCATGCCGCCGCCCGTAGCGCCTGGGCCGCTGGCGGAATCTCCCCTCCCGACAATTCAATACGCGCCGCCGGTCGCCGACACGGTACGCCGACAGGGATTCCCCGTCGGCGCGATTCTGCTCGTGCTGGTCGGAACCCTGCTGCTGGTGCTGATTCTCGTCCTGGGGCCACTGGTCCTGGCCCTGGTCGGGCCGCCGTGGGTGCGTTGGCTGGCCGCGCCGGCCGCCGTTGTCGCGGGGCTGGTCACGCTGTGGCAGCTGTTCCGCGTCACCGTCCGCGGCGGCGTCATCCCCGCCGTCCTCATCGCCGTGTCCGCCGGGCTTCTGGTCGGGGTGTTGTGGGGCTGGGGCGCGCAGCAGGGGCTGATGCCGCCGCTGCGCTACTTCGCGCCGTTCCTGGCCCCGACGGTCTCCGCGCGGCCCGTCGCCGACGACGAGCCGTCGCTGCACGTCGGCGGCCACGCGGTTGTGGCGAACACGGGCGAGAGTGGCTTGCGCGTCCGAGCCAGACCCGGCCTGTCCATGCCCGAGGTCGGGCGCTTGCCGGACGGTTCCGTGGTGACGATCGTGGGCGCGAGCCAGATGGCCGACGGCCTGGAATGGTGGCGCGTCCAGTCGGCAGGCGTGAGCGGGTGGGTCGCCGCGATCTACCTGACGCCGGTGGACTAGCGAGAGCCGACGTCGGCCACGGGGAAGGTTGTAGCGCCGACTTCAGTCGGCTTTGCCGCGCTGAGAAGCGGCTGGAAGTCGCTACGACATCCCCGTCTACATACGGGCGTTAGCGGCCGACGATGAGATAGCGGTTCGCGCCGACTCGGCCGATCTGGTAGAGGCGGCCGCTGATGAGATTGTCGCCTTCCTGGCGGCGGTCGAAGCGGGCTTGCAGGCTGAGAATGTGGCCCGGCGGCGTCTCCCACCAGCCGGTTGACGTGTCAATCTCGATACGCAGACCCGCTGCCGTGTGCTCCAGCTCCACGAGGCGCGCCTGGAAGAAGCGCAGCACCCCCCGCGCCGACTCCTCGCGCAGCGGCACATGCCAGCTCTTGGAAAGCTCATCGAGTTGCTTCCCCACCCTTTTCTCATGGCCGACAGTCGGTGTTTCCAGCCAGCGCCTAATGTCGTCGAGCGCCTGCCGCGCCACCGGGCCTGGCTCCTGTGGGGGCCGCCCGAACAGACGCCCAAGCCAGCTCACAGCGGCGCTCCTTCGCCACGGGCCACGGCCTCGATCAGGCTCGCCAGCAGTGCAGCGCGCGGCGCGAGGTGATCGAGAAGCAGGTGCTCGTCGTGGGCATGCGCCCCCCCACCCACCACGCCGAGGCCATCCAGCGTTGGCACACCCAGCGCCGAGGTGAAGTTGCCATCGCTACCGCCGCCGCTGCTGCTCTCGGCGATGCTCAGCCCCATCTCCGCGCCGACCCGCCGCGCCACGTCCAGCAGGGCGACTGTACCGGGCGTGCGTTCCATGGGGGGACGGTTCAGGCCGCCCTCGATGACGAGCTTCGCCTCCCGATTGAAGGGCTTCAGGCCCAGGATGGCGTCCGTGATGCGCTGCGCTTCGTCGTGATTGGTCACCCGCACGTCTATGTCGGCCGCCGCTTCCGCCGCGACGACGTTGGCCCGCGTGCCGCCGTGGATGACGCCGACGTTGACCGTCGTCCCCTTCGGAATGTCCGCCAGCCGATATAGCTCCACGATCTGCCGCGCCAGCTCCTCGACCGCGCTCACGCCCTGCTCGGCGACCCACCCGCTGTGAGCGGGCCTGCCGATGACGCGCAGACTGAACCGCCCGACGCCTTTGCGGCTCGTTTTCAGCGCCGCGTTCGGGGGCTGCGCCGGCTCGACGACGAGGGCCGCGCGCGAGCGCCGGGCCTCGGCTTCGATGAGGTCGCGGCTCGTCAGGCTGCCGACTTCCTCGTCGCTGTTGATGAGCAGAGTCACAGGGCCGGCGAGGCGGCCGGTTTCGCTCAAGGCGCGCATGGCGAACAGCGCCAGGACCAGCCCGCCCTTCATGTCGAAAATACCCGGCCCGCGCAGCTTCCCGCGATCCTGGGTGAAAGGCATCTCGCGCAGTGTGCCGAGGGGCCAGACGGTATCGTAGTGGGCGAGGATGAGGACGGGCTGCGCGCCGTGGCCCCAGCGGGCGACGAGGTGGTCGCCCCGCCTGGGCTGCGGGATGCGCTCGACGTCGGCGCCGTAACCGGCGATGAGTCCCGCCAGGTACTCGGCCAGGCGGTCGCTGTGGGCTTTCTCTTCGGGGGTATGGGCCGTCGGCGATTCGTGTTCGACAAGGCCCTGCAAGAGCCTCACCATCTCATCGCGGTGGCGCGCCATGTACTCGCTCAACTCAACCATCATTTCTCCCTGGGTAGCGCCGTAGTTTTGTGGCTGAGCGTATCGTGCTGGCGCTGGAGAGCCATCTCCAGCGCCTCCCAGAGGCGGTGGAGTGACAACTCCACCGCCAGCAGGGGGTCACCACGCTCTTGTGCAGAGCTACCACTTCCTGCGTCAACTGGCCGGAAGTTTACGACCGCGATGGAGGGAGAGTCAAGCTGGGGCGAGCGCGCCTCACGTGGACAAGAAGCGGTCGAGGATTTTGTGCCGCCACAAGTACTGCGCGAGCAGCACCCAGGCGATGACGCCAATGGCGACGATGCCCAGCTCGACGGGGCCAAGCGGGCCGAGCGCGAAGAAGCGCCGCACGCGCGGGAACTGGTTGATGAGGAGAAACAGGATCATCAGCGACACCGAGAGGATCGTCGGGCGCCAATCGTTGATGAGGTCTGAGCCGGCCGCCCACCACTTTGTCGGCGGCTGCACGAAGATGACCAGGAAGAGGCCGTAGAAGACAAGGAACCAGGCGAGGGCGGTTTCGGCGCGGAACAGCGCTACTGTGGCGGTGCGCGCCTCTTCGGGCGAGATCGGCGCTACCGGCACGCTGCCCGAAATAATAAGGTAGAGGTAGACTCCGTAGAAGATCACGATGGCGAAGACGCTGCCACTGAGCACGGACGTGGCGACGAAGCTGAACAGGCGTCGAATCAGGCTGCCGTGGGGCTGCGGGCCGGGGCGCGCGATGATGGCGATGACGACGGTCGGGATGCCCACGCCGAGCAGTGTCACAATCGAGCCTTGACGCAGTTGGAGCGGGAAGACGCCGATGAGCATGGACGACAGAATCACGAGGCCAACGGTTCCGATGCGGGCGAGGAAGAGCTTCAGAATCGCCTGCATGCCGTTGAGAATGCGCTGCCCTTCGGTGACGGCGGGTAGGAGGGCCGAGAACGAGTCGCCCATCAGGATGATATCGGCGACACTGCGCGTCACCTGGCTGCCGCTCTGCATGGCGACGCCCAGGTTGGCCTCCTTTAGCGACAGGGCGTCGTTGACACCGTCGCCGATCATGGCGACGTAGCTGCCATCGGCGCGGAGCGCCTGTACGATGCGTTTCTTCTGCTGGGGGGTGATGCGGCCAAAGACCGTTGTCGCGCCGACGACGCCACGAAGCTGATCGTCGGATAGCTCGTCAATCTCAGGCCCCGACAGAAGCCCGATCTCTGGCCCCAGGCCGACCTGACGGGCCAGCGCGGCCACCGTCTCCGGGCTGTCGCCGGAGATGATCTTGGTGGCGACGCCGGCGTCGTGGAAGGCTTTGAGGGCCTGATCCACGTCTGGCCGCAGTTCGTCGCTCAGGCTGATGAGGCCCAGGGGCGTCATGTCGGCGGGCAGCGTCGACTCGTCGCCCTGGTCTTCGAGGCGCGCGGCGTCGGGCGCGTAGGCGATGAGGAGGACGCGCAGGCCCTCGTCGGTGCGGCTCCGCATCCACTCCGCGATGCCGCGCCACCCATCCGCGTCGGGCGCGAAGGATGGTTCCAGCAGGCGGCGGAGGATTTCCGGCGCGCCGAGGGCGTAGATGCCGGGGTGGAGCGGCGAGCCGTCGTCCGGCTCGGCCACGGCGATGGCGCTCCACTTGCGCGCCGACGAGAACGGAACCTCGGCGGCCAGGCGCCGCTTCGTCCCCTGACGCGCGGCGGCGATGGCTTCGCTGGTCTTGTTGCCCGTCGCGGCGCTGGCGACCATGTCGGCCAGGATGGCGTCGAATTCCTGCTGGCCGACGGTGAGGGCGTGGCTGTCCTTGAGCTGCAAGCGATTCGCGGTCAGCGTGCCGGTCTTGTCGAGGCAGAGGACGTTGACATGGCTCAGGGACTCGATGGAGTTCGCCTGCTGGACGAGCGCGCCGAAGCGGATCAGGCGCACTGCGCCCAGGGCGTAGGCGACGGAGATGGAGAGGAACAACCCGTTGGGGACAAGGCCCGCGAGGATCGTGGCATTCTCCACGCTGTCGGCCAGGCTGTTCTGGTGGATGAGGGCGTTCAGGAACAGGATGAACTCGAAATAGACGACGATGATGAGGGTGATCTTGACGACGAGATTGATCTCGCTCTGGAGCGGGGTTAGGACACGGCGGAAGGCGCGCGCGCCGGACGTGATCTGATTGCTCAGGCTTTGCTCGCCCACCTTCTCGGCCTCGTAGTAGCCCACGCCGGTGATGGAGAAGCTGCCGGAGAATACTTCGTCGCCGAGTGTCTTGGGGATGAGGTTCGACTCGCCGGTGAGCTGCGACTCGTCTACCATGATGCGGCCGTCGCCCACCATCCGACCGTCCACGATAATCTGGTCGCCCGGTCCGACTTTGAGGATGTCGCCGACGACTACCTCGTCGGGCGAGACCTCGCGTTCCTGCCCCTCGCGCACGATGGTGGCGGTCGGTCGCGTCAGCAGGGCGATCTGGTCCAGGGCGCGTTTGGCGCGCACCTCCTGGACGACGCTGACGACAATGTTGAGGGAGATGATGCCGCTGGAGATGAGCGCGTCGCCGACACGGCCCAGCAGCGCCAGGCCGAGGGCCAGCGTGAAGAGGCTGATGTTGATCAGGGTGAAGACGTTCTCGCGCAGGATCTCGCCATAGGTGCGGCTCGTCGGCGGCGGAGCCGAATTGCCGAGACCCCGCGCGCGACGGGCCTGCGCGTCGCTGTCGCTCAGGCCCGTGAGCGGGGTTGCCCGCGAGACGTCAATCTGCGCTTGCGCCAAAACGCTTACTCCTGCTCGGGGGGCGGCGCGGGCGGCGGTGGAGCGCCGGCGTTCGTGCCGTACGGATTGCTGCCGTCCGCGTGTCCCAGGACCCCGTCGGCTCGGATATCGGCCGCGAGAACGCTGGCCGCGGCAAATGCCGCCTCCTCACCAACTCCCGGCCGAATCAGCCCGGCGCTTGCCAGGCATTCCACGATGGTGTCAACGGTGCGCTCGCCGTACACGGTTCCATCGGGCAGCTTGCTCTCCATATCGAAGTAGTTGCCCTTGCCGTTGTGGACATACGGGCCAAGCGGGATCATGCTGATCTTCCCCGCCCGCGTCTGCCGGTTCCACGGCGAGTCCTTCATGATGGGCCAGCGGCCGGCAAACATGCGAGGCCCCATCGCCTGAACAACATCTTTCGTGCCATACAGATGCCACAGGTGGTGGATGCGCAGCAGCCCGACGTCATCCGAAAGCATCCCACCCAGGGAGACGACGCGGAGCGGGGCATCAATGCCCGGCAGGTAGATCGCCGCGCCGATAGCGATCTGGCCGCCGCCGCTCCAGCCGAGGATTGTCACTGGCTTCTTGCTGCCGGGGCGATAGCCGGCCCGCAGCAGCCCGCGCCAGATCTCGTTTGCCGCGCCGAGGTTGTAGACAGGCCCGTAGCGGCGGTCCGCCGAGACGAAGAGCTGGAGGACGTTTCGTAGATTGACCAGCAGCGCCAGCGATGCGTTGGGGTTGACCAGCCGTATTTGCGCGATGCGGTCCCAAAGCCAGGAGAGTGCGCGCTGGCTTGTCAGGCCGTTGTTGTTCACCGAGTAAGGGAAGACGTCGGCGACGACGCGCGTGCCGGGCAGCTTCTGCTCCAGCATCTTGATGAACGGGTACTCTTCCTGCGGCACGTTGTCGCCGGCGATCGCGCCAATGCCCGACAGGTAGACGAGGTAGTGGTCGGCTTCGAGAATCTCGGTGTGAATGTCCTTCGACTTCGTATCGTATGGGTAGACGGCCTCCGGCTCGCCGGATTCCTCCTCCCGTCTGGCCCACCAACTCAGGGATTCGATGGGCGCCCACGCGGCGACCAGGAACAGAAGGACGAGGACGACGGCGAATACCAGCAGGGGAATGCCGATGATGAGGTTGAGAATCTGGTCAATCATGGCCGGTTGCTCCCTGTGTCGCCGTCGTCCATAAGGTTCCCGCGCATGTAGGCGATCATCAAATCTTCGGTCGTGACCTGGTCCTCGGTTCCGGTGATGCGCGCCCACAAGCGATTCCGCATGCCAAGCACAGGCTGGCCGATTGTTCGTTCGATCGTGAAAAGGATGATCCATCCGAGCGCGACAATACCGGCCAACGTCAATATCGGATGCTGGGTCTGAAAGTGAGCCAGGCCGATGACCAGGCACAGGCTCCACACTTGAAGCACGATGCCAATCGCCGGGCCGACGTACGGCGCGAGGATGAGGAAGCCGAAGGCCAGCGGCGCCGAGCCGAGCAGGATAAGTCGCACGGAGGCGTCGAGGCTCACGTTGCTGTCCAGCATGGTTCGATACAGTACCCAGAGCGTCATCGCCCAGATGAGCCAACTTGCCACGAGCAGAAGCCCGTTGACGAGAAGAGCCGCCAGGAAGCGCACCGGCCGGACGCGATTGACGAACAGCGACGCGCTATTGCCGATGAGCGTTGAGACGCCGGCGACGAACGCGACACCGATGGGAATAAGCCCCGCGTTTGGATGCGCCGCGACGAAGGCGATGACGGTGGTATTGAACCACATTGCATTCCAGATGACGACGAAGACGGCAAGGATGTATGCTAGAATGCCTGACAGCAACTGAAGGACTGAGTCCACTGGCGCTCCTTTCAAAGCAGCGTGCGACGGGCTTCAGTATACCCAGTTCGTCGTCTTGCGCAAGTTGTCCAGCCTTTTTGTAAGGTGGCGAAGCGTTCCCCCTCCCCCGCCGGCTTCAAGGGCGGACAGGTCCTCCTGGAGTAGGCCCACGTCGCCCCTCCTCCATCCCCCCACCCCCTTCCCTCCCCCACAAGTGGGGGAGGAAGGGGTGCCGAGCGCAGCGAGGCGGGGGTTGGTGGGGGACGAGCCACCGCCGCCTGTCACCTGTCTGCCCTTGAACCCGGCGGGAGAGAGGCCAGAAATGGGACAAGACCGACATTCCCGTCATCGCCAGCGGCGACTCACGACGGGTACGCCGGCGGACTGCCGGGGCCACCGCCGCCGGCCTTGCCGCCGCTCTGCCCCATTTCCCGCTTCAGCGCTTCCAGGTCGTCGTCAACCTTGCTCTTCTTCTCCAGTTCCTCGAACTGCGCGTCGAGGCTGCTCTTCTGGACTTCCTCCATCGCGCTGGCCCGCGCCTCCTCGGTCTGCACCTTGTCCTGAATCTGGGAGAGGGGCGAGGTGGGGTCCAGCGTGTTCATCTTCTGCGCTTGCTTCTGGAACTCCTGCTCCGCCACAGCGCGGCGCTGGCGCGCGATCAGCTGGTCGCGGGTGCGCTGCGCGTCCTCGTACTTCATCTCGAGCTGGGAGAGGTTATCCTTGAGCTGCTGCACCAGGGCCTTCTGCGCGTCGAGCTGTTGCTGGAGCGACGCAATCTGCTCCTGGTACCCGGCGCGGCGCTTGAGGGCCTCACGGGCCAGGTCATCCCGGTTCTGGCGCACGGCGTCGCGAGCCTTCGCGTCCCATTGGTCCGATAGCGCCTGGGCGCGTTGCAGATCGGCCTCGATGAGGCGCTGCTGCGCCACCATCTCGGCGACCTGGCCCCGCGCTTCGGTGATGGCCGACTGCATGTCGAGGAGAATCTGGTTGAGCATCTTTTCCGGGTCTTCGGATTTGCTCAGCATGTCATTGATGTTAGCGCGCAGGATTGTCGAGATGCGCTCGAGGATAGCCATAGCCTAGTTCTCCTTGGTCGAGTTCGTCTTCTGCTGCTGGAACACATCTAGCTCGTACGGTCCGACACGCTGGCCGCTGAACGCGAAGGTCTGCCCGTCGGTCCATCGCTCGGCCCACAACAGGTCGTCCCCGCTCAGGAAGCGGCGGTAGTCAATGAGAAGGCCGCGGCGCTCGCCGCCTAGCCCTTCCAGTGCGACCTCGGCGGTTCCCTCGCCCCGCAGGGTGTATTGGCCGTTCGCCAGCGCCACGGTCGGCGCGGTGAATGCGTCGGCGGGGGGCTGGACGGGCGTCAGCCAGTAGGTGTCCAGGCCGCCGTTCATCGTGAGGAGCCATCGCTCTTGGCCGCCCGAGCGGAGCTGTAACCGGCTCCACTGGATACCCCGGTCGTTGAACAGCAGTCGGCCGGTGACTGAGTAATCCTCGCCGCCGGCGGACACGGCGTCGTTGACGCCGAGCGCCTGGACACTGCCGCGATCCACGATGGAGGTCGGGCCGCCGGCCAGGACTTCACGCGCCGTCTTGAGGTTCGCCGGCCCAAGAAGAATCTCGGTGCGGCGGTCCACCATCTGGCGCAGGCGGACGTCGCTGTTGCGCAGGGCGCTTTCGTCGCCGTTGAGCCAGGCGTCCGTCGCCTGGTCGAGCTTGTCGGCCTCGGCCATCAGGCTGGCATCCAGGCTCTTGAGGGCCTGATAGGCATCGGCGCTAATCGTAGGCGGCACACCTTGCTCGTAGCCGGGCCGGCGCAGGCGGTCGGCCAGGCCGCGCAGCTCGGCGACGAACGGCGCCGGCGCCTTGCCACTGGCGGCGAGACGCGCCCCAGCCTGTTCGAGACGCTCGGCGACGTAGAGGCGCGCGCGGCGTTCATCATCGCGCCAGGCCCACTGCTGCTCCAGTGACTTCTGTTCCGCCTGCTGCGCCGCCCCCTGGCGGTTCAGGTACAACCCGCCGGCGATCATGACGAGGAACACCGGCGCGGCCAGGCCGAGGCACAGCACCCGACCGCCGGCCGTTGTCCCGGCGACCAGCAGCCAGACGATGGTGATCACGACCAGCACGCCTGCGCCGATCATCAGCACCCGGCCGACGGCGCTTGTGGAGTTACTCATGCGTTCTCCTTACCTATCATCCGAAACCGCTGCCGCCGCCACCACCACCGCCACCGCCCCAGCCGCCACCGCCGCCGCTCCAGCCGCTGCCACCACCCTTCGCCAGAGTCTCGGCCGCGCGGTTCAGCATGTCGGCGAGGCTGCCGCTCACGTCGTCCAGGTTGGGGGGCGCGCCCGTGCCGCCGCTGCCGCCGCCGCTGCCGCCGCCGCCGTGACGACCGTGGGGGTAGCCGCCGATCCACGGGCCGGGCATGATAATCACCGGACCGCCACCCTGCTGTTGCGGCCCACTGAAGGGGCCGAGGGTCTCGCCGTTGAACCACGGCGGCGCGGGGACGCCAACGCCGGCGAACTTCTGCACCCACGTCTGGTCTATCCCGAAGGCGACGGCGTAGGCCAGGTAGCGGTTGAAGAGCGTCTTCGCCTGGGCCTCGGTCTCGTAGTCCCGAATGCGCGACAGGTAGCGCTTGAATGCCGCCCACTGGCCCGCCTGCCGGGCGCCCTCGGCCGTGCGCTTGGGCATGTGCGGTCCGACGATGAGCAGCAGGACGCCGACGAAGACAAGGGCCAGGCCGGGCAGAATGCCGAGCGGCACGCTCCCCATCAGCATGCACGCGCCCAGGATCGTGCCGGCGACGCCGACTATAGCAACTGTCACGCCAATCCGACGCCAGCGTCGGCGCGTCGCGTCCGGGTTGCCGGTGAACAGCCGCCGCCCCGCGACATCGGCGTAGAGTTCCTGCTCCCACTGCGGCATGCTCGTGTAGAAGCGCCCCTTGATGTCGGACAGCATGAACTCGCGCGTGTCGCCGAACAGCGCGCGCAGAAGCGTCTGCTCGTAGGTCGAGAGGGCCGGGCGGTTGGTCGTCTCGTTCAGTGTGAAGCGGAAGTCGGACGAGGAGCCGACCAGCTTCTCGTTTTTCTCTTCGTGAATGCTGATGATGCCCCGATTCGCCAGGTCCACGATTGTCGCCACGATGTCGCGCTCGTCGGCCCGCTCGTCCATCAGCACACCGGCAATGGCCGGCGGCAGCTCAGTCGGCGGCTCGCGCACCACGACGGCCGAGTCTCGGATCTGCTGGCCGGGGTCGCGGCCGTTCGTCAGGAACGCGATCAGGACGGCCAGCCCGCCGCCGAGGGCGATGAACACGGCCAGCGCCAGCGCGGCGAGGTTGAACACCGGTTTGATGTTCTGTTCGAAGTAATCCTGCTGCTCGGCCTGCGCCTGCCACGCGGCCGGCGCGGCCGACACCATGCCGTGGGGGAACTGGACGCGCACCTCGAAGATGTCGTCGCGGCCGAGCGGCAGAACCGGCGGGGTGAACGTGATCGTCTGGCCGTTCTGGATGTCGCCCGTCGTTTCCGTGCGCCCGTTCACCGCGCCCTGCGCCTTGATCTGGTCCGTCGGCGCGGCCTGCGGGAGGCGGACGGTTACGTTGCTGGCCGCCACTGGCCCTGGCCGATTGCCGCGAATCGCAGTCCAGTAGAGCTGATCGCCCTCTTGAAGAATCCACAGCCCGCCGTTGACGCGGTACTTGATGACGAAGGTCTTGTTCCCCGAAGTCGGCAGATAGTACCAGTCTATGCGCATCACGTCCTCGCCGCTGCCATCGCTGGCCTTTTGCTGCGAGAACTTGTACGTACCGGGCTGCTGCGTGTTGGCGAGGCGGTACGGTGAATTCGGCTCGCCGACGGTCACGTCGGTGATGCTGTTCAGGCGGGTCAATGGGATTTCGGTGTAGCCGAAACGCGACGTCCCGCCGCTGAAATTGACGGTTTGCGTCTCCGTCACCAGGAACGATCCACTCGGCTCGATCGCCATGTCCACGTCGAAACGTGGGTACGACACCTGTAAGCCCTGGGCGTGACTCGGGGAGGCCGCGAGGAAGACGAGCAGGGCGGCCAGGACGGCCACCACCAGCCAGCGTGAGAGGTGGAAGGACTTGGACATACGTTTCTTTGCCTATCCAGCGCCCGCGTCAACCCTACGGCGTCAGGCGAACGAACGTAACCTAACAGTATCTACCCAAAAAGTATACGCTCACCGAGCCTGCGCGTTGCATGCTAGGATTTACGCAAACTCTCATGCTATAATTCTAGTCTGCATGGTGACAGAATGCACCTCCCGGCGTACCCGGCTGCGCGGCCGGTTTGACTGGAGACTTCCGTATGACCTCTTCAATTCTCTCAGAGCCGAGATCGCTGTCGTCCGAAACGGGCGACATGGAGTTTCCGCTGGGTCTCACGTTCGACGATGTCCTGCTGGTTCCGCGTCACTCGGCGATTCGCTCGCGCTCCGACGTCAGCACGGCGACGCCACTCTCGCGCAACATCAGCCTCAGCATCCCCATCGTCAGCGCCAACATGGACACGGTGACTGAGTCGGCGATGGCGATTGCCCTGGCTCGCGCGGGCGGGATTGGCATCATTCACCGCTTCAATACCCCGCAGCGTCAGGCCGCCGAAGTGGCGAAGGTCAAGCGCGCCGAGAGCTATGTCGTCGAGCATCCCTACACCATCGCCGTCACCGCCAACGTCGGCGAGGGCCGGCGACTCATGGATACGCTGGACACGGGCGGGCTTCTGGTCATGGACGGCGAGACGCTGGTCGGGATTCTCACTGAGCGCGACATCCTGTTCGAGGAAGACGCCGACCGCCCCGTCCGCGAGCTGATGACGCCGCGCGAGCGTCTCATCACCGCTTCGCCAGACACCCCGGTCGACGAGGCGCGCGCCATCCTCCACCGCCACAAGATCGAGAAACTGCCCTTGCTGGACGCCCAGGGCAAGGTGTGCGGCGTCATCACGTCGAAGGATATCGTCAAGCGCAAGCAGTTCCCGCTGGCGACGAAGGACGGCAAGGGCCGTCTGCGCGTGGGCGCGGCCGTTGGTGTGCGGCCGGGCTTCCTGGAGCGCGCCGGGCTGCTGCTCGACGCGGGCGCGGACACCATCGTTGTGGACATCGCCCACGGCCACTCAGACAACGCCATTGACGCGGTGCGCGCCCTGCGCCGCGCTTTCGGGCGGATTGACATCATTGCGGGCAACGTGGCGACCGCCGAGGGCGTGGCGGCGCTGGCCGACGCCGGCGCGGATGCCGTGAAGGTCGGCGTTGGGCCAGGCTCGATTTGCGTGACGCGCATCGTCACCGGTTTCGGCGTGCCGCAGCTCTCCGCCATCATGGAGTGCGCGGCAGCGGCGCGGCGCGCGGGCGTTCCCATCGTCGCCGACGGCGGCATCCGCACGTCCGGCGACATCGTGAAGGCCCTGGCGGCGGGCGGGCAGACGGTCATGATCGGCAGTTTGCTGGCCGGGACGACGGAAAGCCCCGGTCTGACGGTCATGCGGCGCGGGCGCAAGTTCAAGGTCAGCCGCGGCATGGCTTCGCTGGCCGCCAACATCAGCCGCCAGGGGACGGAGCCGGGCGACACGGCGCCGGGCGAGGTGGACTGGCAGGCGGTCGTGGCCGAAGGCGTCGAGGCGGTCGTCCCCTACCGGGGGGATGTCGGCGAGGTGCTGGGGCAGCTCGTAGGCGGGCTGCGCTCCGGGCTGAGCTACGCCGGCGCGACGACAATCGAGGAGCTACAGGCCAACGCCCGCTTCGTGCGGATTACCCAGGCCGGCGTCAAAGAGAGCGGCCCCCACGACGTCGAGCTGACATAGTCGCCACAGGTTACCATGCTCACGATCTTCACGCCCGACCTCATCGTTCCATCGGTGTGCGATATTCCGCTGCCGGAGCTAGCCGGTCGGGGAATTCGCGGTCTGTTGTTCGACCTGGACAATACGTTGCTTGCCCATCGCGGCGACGAGTTCGAGGACGACGTCATCGCCTGGCTCAAGCACGCGGCAGGGGAAGGGTTTGGTCTCTACATCATCTCGAATGGCCCGCCGAGCCGCACCCTGCGCCTTGCGGAGAAAGTCGGCCTGCCGGCGGTCTATCATTCGGGCAAGCCGGGGGTGCGCGGTCTGCGGCAGGCGCTCGATGCGCTGGGCCTGAAGCCGGCACAGGCGGCGATGGTCGGCGACCAGATATTCACCGACGTATGGGCCGGCTCACGCCTCGGCCTGTACACCGTCCTCGTGACGCCCATCAACGCCGACGAGCCGTGGAACGTGCGCGTCAAGCGCCCCCTCGAGCGCTTCGTTCTCCGCCGCATCAACTCGGGTCAAGCCACCCTTAGCTGAGGTCGCGCGCCGCGATGCCAAGATACAAGCTCATCCTTAACCCGTGGGCGGGCCGCGGCGCCGGCCTACGGGATCGGCCGCGCATCGAGGCCGCCCTGGCGCAGCACGGGCTGAGCTATGACCTGGCCGTGACGGCGGGGCCGGGCGACGCGATTCCGCTGGCCCGCGCCGCCGCCGACGGCTACGATGTCATCGTGGCGATTGGCGGCGATGGCACGGTGCAGGAGGTAGTCAACGGGCTGATGCAGGCGTCGGGTGGGGCGCGAACCGCGCCCCTCGGCGTCATCCCCATCGGCAGCGGTGACGACTTCACCTACGCCCTCGGCCTGAAACGCGGGGCGGTCGAGGAGGCGGTGGCGCGTCTCGCTCAGGACAGGCGGCGCATCATTGACGTGGGCCGCGTGAACGGCCGCTACTTCGTCAACGAGGTCGCGGTTGGGTTCGCGGCCCAGGCCGCGTATGAGGCGCAAAAGGTCAAACTCGCCGTGCGCCAGTTCGTCTACCTGGTGGGGCTGGGCCGCGCCATGGTGAAGTATCCTTCGCCGCGTATCCACATGCGGTGGGAGGGCGGCGAAGTGAGTGACCGGCTGCTCATGGCGTCTATCGCCAACGGCCGCCGCACTGGCGGGCAGTTCCTCATCGCGCCCACGTCCGATATCGCCGACGGTGTCTTCGACCTGGTCTACGCCGGGGCGCTCAGCCGCTTCCACGTTCTGCGGCTGCTGCCGAAGGTGGCGCGGGGGACGCACCTGGCTGACCCCTCCGTCATGCTGAAGCTGACGCCCTGGGTGACCATCGAAGCGCCGGCGGGCATGCCGGTGCATGTGGATGGCGAGATTCTCGGCACGCACGTCGAGCGGCTGGACATCGAGATTGTGCCGGGCGGGGTGAACGTGATTGTGTAGAGATGGGATCGAGAAGCCGGGGCGGTGGTGAGCAATGGCACACGGCCCCGGCCGGCGGCGGGACAGTCTCAGATCAGCCCCACCACCCAAATTAACGTCCGACGCCGCCGAAAGATACGGCGGCGTCGTTTTACCAGGTCAGGTCCGCCAACACCGGCAGATGGTCGGAGCCGGCATCCTCGCCCACGCGCGCATCGGTGACGCGCAGGTTGGGCGAATGCCATATATAGTCGAGGCGAAACACGGGGCGCAGTGGGACACGCCCGCGCCGCAAGGGATACGTGAGCAGGTGGTGCTGGTTGACGCTGCGAAAAGCGTCTCGCAGGCCGGCGCTCACCAGTAGTTCGTACTCCTCGTGGGAGTCGCGCATGTTGAAGTCGCCGAGCAGGATTGTGGTGTGGCCGGACTCGGTCAGCTCCACGAACCTGTCAAACTGCCGCCGCGCGGCGACGGTGTGGCGGACGGGCGCGCGCCGCATGCCGCGATAGTGGGGCCGGGGCGGCGGTGGGTGCGCAACAATCAACTGTAGCTCGCGCTCCTCGACCTCCAACAACGCGAGGAGGTCGGGCCGGTGCGGGTGGACTTCCATGAGCATCGAGATGCGGATGGGGTAGCGGCTGAGAACGCCCTTGCCGGGGATGCCCGCGCCGTGAAGGCTTTGGTAGGGGTAGTGATCCTTGAGTCGGGCGGCAAGACTCTCGGCCTGGGGGAGGGTTAGCTCCTGCAAGCCGACGATGTCTGCCCCAGAGCGGCACAGCGCGTCCGCCAGGCGATCTGGACGCGCCAGACCGTTGCCGACGTTGTAGCTCATGACGGTGAATATGGGCATGTCGTTGTCAACTCAACCCGGCCCGCCTCATCGCGCAGCCCTATACCTCGGCGGTCAACATCTTCATGATGGTCGTGAGTTGCTCCAGATTGCGGCACTCTTCCATCACGTCACACTCGGTCGCGTAGAGGTCCACGATGCTATCTCCGGACCCCCACCCCCAGCGCGACTCCGGGTTCAGCCAGAGCACGCGCTTAGCCTGGCGGTGGATGGTCTGAAGCGCTTCGATCTGCGGATCGTAGAAGTTGCTGCGTCCGTCGCCCAGGACGATGACCGTCGTGCGCGATGTCACGGCGTCAGGGTAGCGGTCCAGGAAGATGCGGAACGCTCGCCCAAAGTCGCTATGCGCCCAGTAGCGGATGTCCGCCTCCGAGGTCGCCATCTGCACGGCCTCGTCCAGGGAGTGTGTCTGGAAGTAGGCTGTCACCTCGCTGAGGTCGCTGATGAACACGAACGATCGCACGCGACCGCGCTGCGCCTGGAGGCTGTAGAGAAGCTGCAACATGAAGCGCGAGGCGTTGCGCACCGACGACGACACGTCGCACAGGACGACCAGCCGCAGCCGGTTGCGTTTCGGCTGCTTGAACCATAGCTCCATCGGCACGCCGTTCGTACCCATGCTGGCGCGCATGGTGCGGCTGAAGTCCAGCCGCTTGCGGCCGCCTTCCTGGCGGCGGCGCGAGAGGTCCTGGCTGAGTTTCTTGGCGAGCTGTTGGACCTGCTGCTGCATGGCGCGGATCTCGTCCGGCGTGAACTGTGAGAAGTCCTTCTTGGCCAGCGCCTGGCCGCTCGGCGGGACGCCCTGGCGGTTCGGGCCTTCCCCGCCGTCGCCGCCTTCCTCCTGGCGCTGTTGCTCTTCGCGCTGCCGCTGCCGCGCTTCCTGCGCCTCAGCGGCGACCCAGCGCGGGAACAGTTCCTCGACTTCGCGGATGCGCTGCCGCAGGAGCCGCGCTAGCTCTTTCTCGCCCATGCGCTCCAGCGCGTCGAGCATCTGCATCATCTCGCGCCGCGCCTGATCCCAGCCCATCTGATCCAGCATGTCCCACGCGCTGCCAGAGCCGGCGGAGCCGCGCTGCCCCGGCATCTGCCCCGGGCGCTGCGACCGCTGCGGGCGGCCCTGCTGCCCCGGCTGCTGCCCCGCCTGGCTGTCTTGCTCGCCATCCTGGCCGTTCTGGTCGTTCTGATCGCCGAGCAGGCCGAGGCGCGCCATGAGATCGAGGATCGCGGCCATGTCGCCGCGCAAGACCCCACGAGACAGCTGGCCGGGTCGCTGCCCGCGCCGCGCCATCTCCTCGAGCGCCATTCGCAACGCCGTCTCGATGTCCATCTGGCGCTGCCACAGCGGGTTGCCCTGCTGCCCCTGACCCCCCTGGCCGCCCTCGCCCCCCTGCTGCTGGCCCTCGGCGCCGGCGAAGTAGTAGTCGAATAGCGAGTCGAACGTGGCGATATCGTCCGAGTTCTTGACGAGGGAGGTACGCAGGGTGGACTTGAGGGTGACGCGCCGGTCCAGGCCGAGCAGCGAGGCGCCGCGCATCGCATCCAGCGCCTCACTGCTAGAGACGCGCAGACCCGCCGCCCGCATGAGCTGAATGAACTGGATCAAGACTTCGTCCATAGTACGCTCTCTCTAGGGGCGCTGCCAGGCGCTCTCGCTGCCCGGCCCGGCCAGGCGCCGCTGAATCCGGCGCAGGAGGTCCGGCGTGCTGTTCTGCAGCCGGGTTGCGTCGTCCTCGTACTTGACCAGGACGCCCATCGTTCGCTCGACCTCTTCCGGTCCCAGGGTCGTGACGTTGAGCAGCGCCAGGGAGCGCGCCCAGTCAATCGTCTCGCTGACGCCCGGCACTTTCTTGAGAGCCAGCCGCCGCGCCTCATGCACGAACGCGACCACCTGCGCCGCGAGCTGCTGCGAGGCTTCCGGCACGCGGACGCGCACGACGTTCAGCTCGGACTCGAGCGATGGGAAGTTGATGAACAGGTGCAGGCAGCGCCGCTTGAGGGCGTCTGACAGGTCGCGCGCCTGGTTCGAGGTCAGGACCACCCACGGCTGTTGCTTGGCCTTCACCGTGCCAAGCTCCGGGACGCTGACCTGGAAATCGCTGAGGACCTCCAGGAGAAAGGCTTCGAACTCCGGGTCGCTCTTGTCCACCTCGTCAATCAGCAGCACCGGCTGGCGCTCGGACAGAAGCGCCCGCAGCAGCGGCCGTGGCAGGAGGAATCGCTCGTTGAAGAATAGGTCTTCCTCGTCGGCGATGCGGTGGAAGGCGTCGCGCAAGGTGTCGCTGTCGGCGAGAGCCTGGCTGACGCGGTCGCGCAGTACTTGCGCGTAGAGCATCTGCTTGGCGTACTGCCACTCGTAGAGCGCCTTCGCCTCGTCCAGCCCTTCGTAGCACTGGAGGCGGATCAACTCAGTATCCAGGGCTTCGGCCAGCGCCTTCGACAGCTCGGTCTTGCCGACGCCCGCCGGACCTTCTACCAGCAGCGGCTTCCCCAGGCGGTCGGCCAGGAACACCACCGTCGCCATGTCGTCGTCGCACAGATAGCGCGCCTGAAAGAGACGGTTCTTGACATCCTCTACCGAGTCGAACATGAAGACTCCTTCACCGTATGGGCAAGCACAGCCGCGAGACAGGAACACTGATGGCGGCAAGGAGGCCCGCGCCTGCGCCGGTCGAACATATGTCAGTGACTTGATTATAGACACCGGGCCAAGATGCAGCAAACAGGGATGGGCAGCACAACGCCCGGTCCGAAAAGCGGGACCGGGCGTCGCGGCCGGGTTTGGTCTATGGGCGCTTGTGGCGCGTATGAGGGCGGCGCGATTGCCTCACTGCGGTACGGGCGCCAGGACAGTTGCGCCGTCCGGTAGCTTTTCGGGCAGCCAGCCCGTGACGTTTCCGATCTTGGCCTGCCACCAAATCTGCTTGTCGTTCTGCTCCGGCCCGCTGACAAGGTCCACGACCTGGCCCGCCGCCGTCAGCATCAGGACGGCCCCGGTTGGGCTGGGGGTTGCGCGTACCTGGACCATCTGCGGCGCGACGACGATGGCCTTGTTGCCGGCCTTGAGCGATGGGTTCGACGCGCCTGGCAGGGACAGGGCCGGCACAATAGGCCCTGACCGGCGCACCTGGCTGTAGATGATCGAGGCGGCGACGCACAGCACGAGAACGATAAGAACGGTCAGCAGGGGGGCGCGCCGAACCAGTGCCAGCAGCGCGGCCCAGCGGTCAGCCTCCTGGGGCGCTGGCGGTGACGGCTCTTCGGTGTCGTCCACCTTGGTCGGATCAAGATGAATCTCGGCTTGCGGCTTCTCGCCGACGATGGTGAGCCGCCAGCGTGACCGCGCCGGCAGCTCTTTGAGCAGGGTTTGCGTTGCAACGCCCCGCGCCACCGAGCGCCACGCGGTATCGGCGGCGCGCGACGAGGACATGACGAGCGTCGCATCGTAGGTGTCTTTGTAGGCGATGAGCCAGGCGGCCATGTTGCCCTGGCAGTCGACGCGCCACACCTGGGCATCGCGGTGCGCGCTGCCGGGCTGGTTCGTGAGCGGCGGCGCGTTCGGGCCAATCTCGATGACTTCAGCCTCGCGTTCCAGCACGGGAACGATGGACCACCCCTCAGGGGTCGGCGTCCGCTGATCCAGAATGTCCTGAAGTCGCTCCCTGGCCGTGTCCCAATCCGGCGGACTCGTGTTGTCTACAGGTCTGAGGGCCAGGCGCACCCAGCCGGAGACGATCATCGCATATGCGGGACTGGCTTGATCGCCTAGATCCCAAACGTCAAAGGCCTGATCGGCGACACTCCATTCGCTTTCGGGGGGAACCGTGGACATACGCGCCAACCTCTTCCGGGACGACCGCTACGATGGGGGCTGAACTTGTTACTTGATCTGGAAACGCAGGCGGTCGCCTCGCGTCCGCTTGAACTCGATTTCGACACCACGCGCCCGCGCCGCGCGCTTGAGCCGGTTCTTGACGGTATCGCGCTTGTCACCTGGATCGAGCGTCACCTCGACCCAATCGCCTGGCTTGTACTGGTCCAGCTCATGGCGATACGCTTCCGCCAACGCCTTACGCTGGTCCGACACGCCCTTGTTGCGCGGCTGCTGCATGTCGTCCACTTCTTGCTTTGTCATCGCTCTAAACTTCGCCATTCTAGCTCCTGCTTACTTTCCTTACCATCATGGCCCATGCGAACTATACATAGTATAACGGTGATTGTAACGCTAACAAGCGTGTTGTCAAGTCGTTTCAGCGGGCGGGGGTTGCCGTGTCACCATCTTCGAGTGCGGCGAGGGTCGAATCATAGGCGAAATAGGCGGAGCCGCTGTCAAGACGATACAGGCGTAACGCGCGCCCGGCGTCCTGGACGGTGGCGACGGGCGTGGCGCGGCCGCGGGCGATGGCCGCCGCGAGCAGCGCGCCCAGGGGGGCGGCGGCCGGCGCGCCAATCATGGCCCGCAGCAGCTGCCGCAGCTGGCGCGCATACGCTTGCTCGTTGTCCCGGCAGCCGCTCTCAGTGGAGGATGGGATCAGAGCCAGGCGGTCGGCGGGGATTCCCGTCTGCACGAGCGCCACCGGACGCCGATACTGGCCCAGGCGATACGCGGCGAACGGCATGATGCTCGCCTCGAAGGCGGCGCGGAGGGTGTCTTGCTCCGCAGGGGTCGCCCCGCGCATCGCCGCCCCGAGGTCCCAGTCGGCGGCGGAGACGGCATCCGCCGCGACGGAGGCCACGAGCCAGGCGGGGTCGGCGATTGGCTCCGGCGGGGGGCAGAGCGTCGGCCACGCCTGTACGCAGTCGGCCTTGTCGGGGGACGAGGCGTTGTCAGCAGAAAGGCCCTGCGCGAGCCAACGTTGGGCAGTCGTGGCCGGAACGGCTATGTAAAGGACGGCAAGTGACGAAATTTGTGATGACATAACCGGAAAACTGTGGTAGAATGTGAGCAGGATCCCACGCGCTCATTATTTCATCTCATAGGAGGCATTCATGCGCAGGGTAGCTCTCGTCGTTCTCGTTTTTGTAGCCGCGCTGGTTCTCGTCGGTGAGGCGCACGCGGCATCCGGCCCGTGGCCGCAGTGCGATTTTTACCCGATCTCCGGGTTCGGGAAGCTGTGGTTCACCGGGCAGCGGGTGGCCCATCAGGTGGGCTGTCCCACGTCCCAGGAGTACAACGTCGGCGTTCAGCAGCAGCGCTTCCAGAACGGGGCGGCGGTCTGGTTCTCGGACTCGAACACCGTCTTCGTGCTGACGAACGACGGCCGCGTCTACCCATTCACAGGTTGCACCTCGATTGGCGCCCTCTACGACTCGTCGCCGTGGGTACGCTGGACGCTCGGCTGGCCGCTCGAACCGGCGCGGTCGGTCACGGCGGCGTGGCAGGATTTCCAGGGCGGCGCGATGTTCTGGACGAATCAGCTCGGCCGCATCGTCTTCTTCGACGGCTGGTACGAGCGGTTCTAGCCCCTTCGCTCGCGGCGGGCGGCCATGATGAGGTTCAGAATCTTGTAGACCAGCTTCGCCGTGATGAACTCCGAGTTGTGCAGCGCCGGCGAGGGCGCTAACTCCACGACGTCGAAGCCGATGACGTGGCCCTCGCCCACGATGACGCGCACGATGTCCAACACCTGCCGCCAGGTGAGGCCATCCGGCTCCGGCGTGCCGGTGGCCGGGATAATCGCCGGATCGAGGCCGTCCACGTCCAGCGTCAGATAGATGCGTTGGCCGCGGACGGCCTCCGCCAGCCGGGCCAGGTAGCCGGGGTCGGTGTGCATGTCGTCGGCATAGAACACCGTGACGCGGTCGGGGTTGGCGGCGATGAAGTCGGCCTCTTCCTGGCTGATGGAGCGAATGCCAAGCTGAACAATCGGGGCGATGTCGGCCAGGCGGCGCGCGACGCAGGCGTGGGAGTAGGCCGTTCCTTCGTAGTCGTCCCGCAGGTCGGCGTGCGCGTCAATCTGCACCAGGGTGAAATTGCCAAGGGCCTGGTGAAGGCCGCGCCCGAAACCGACGGACACCGTGTGTTCCCCGCCGAGGCCCACGACGAGTTTGCCGGTGGCGGCCAGCTCAGCGACGGCCTCGGTGATGATGTTCACCGTCGCCTCCGGTCCGCTCAGGTCGGGCGCGAGAAACGGCAGCGTGTGGACGCCGTAGTCGAACACCGGCTCCCCGCCGAACTCGCGGTCGTACAGCTCGACCTGGGTGGAGGCGCGCAAGATCGCGGCCGGCCCGAGCGACGTGCCGCGCCCGTAGCTCACGGTTCCTTCGTAGGGAATGGGGAGAATGACGACCTCGGCGTCGTCGAACCCGCTGTCCTGCGGGGGCAGCCCCAGGAAGTTCTCTGGTGGGCGGAAGGCGTAGGTCATGCGTCCTCGTCCTCGGGGCGATACTGGTCGTAAGACTCTTTCAGCGCCGCCAGCATCTCATCGCGCTGCTGGTACAGGCGCTTGAGCGGGCGAGGCTCGCACTTTGCGAGGGCGTACGCGGCGAGAATCGGGAAAACGATGGTCGAGTCGGCGTAGCAGACGACGGAGTCCGGGAGCTGGTCCGGGTCTACCTTGCCCCAGGTGACGGCTTCACTCGGCGTCGCCCCTGACAGGCCGCCGGTGTCCGGCCGCGCGTCGGTGATTTGGATGAAGTAGTCGTGGCCCTTCTCCGGAATCCCCATGATCTCCTGAATTTGCGGCTCGGTCTGGAGGATGAAGTTCTTGGGGCTGCCGCCGCCGAGGATGATGACCGCGCTCTTGCCGCCGCGCCGCTTGGTGTCGAACACGACCGAGGTAGACTCGTTCACGTCGCGCTCGACGTCGAAGGCGAGCTTGTTGCCGGCCATCGCCAGCGCGGCGACGTTCATACCGATGGTGGAGTCGCCAGGGCTGGAAGTATAGATGGGAACGCCGGCCTCGTAGGCGGCCGTCAGAAGGGAGACATAGGGTGTGCCGAGCGCCCGCTCGCGCTCCTTGGTATACTTGCCGAGGAGGTAGTGCAGCTCGGAGGTACTCATCGGGCGCTGGAACTCCGGTCCGGCGATGACGGTGCGCAGGAAGGCATCGGACTTCAGCAGCACGTCCTGGTCGAAGACGACGTCGTAGATGCGGATGATCTTCTCCTCGCGCAGCTGCACGTCGTCCACGAACGGGCTGGTCTGGAACAGCTCGAAGCCCAGGCTGCGGTGCATATCGTGGTAGAGATTGGCGCCGGTCGAGACGATCCAGTCAATGAAGCCGGCGCGGATGAGCGGGACGAGGGCGGCCGTGCCGAGGCCGGTCGGCGTGAGGGCGCCGGACAGCGTCAGGCCGACAGTGACGTCGGGTTGCAGGATTTTGTCGGCGAGGATCTGGGCGGCTTCGCGCAGGCGGGCGGCATTGTAGGCAAAGAAAAAGTCGTCAACGAGTTCGACGACGCTTGTGTTGCGCCCGATGGGGCGGGGATCAAGCTTGCGACCGTAGGACATCCGGCCTCCCAAAATAGGGCGGCCTGACAAACGGCGGCCGATGGGGCCGCGTCTTGCCAGGCGCATGGTTGTCTGGATAGATTAGAGCAGGACGGCGGCGGTGACGACCGTTGTCCACCGCCCGGCCTCGTCGCCCAGAGCGGAAACGGCGATAGATGTGGTATCCACGATATGCCCGCCGACGCGGTATTGCTCGCGCCGTTCGAGCCAGTCACGGTCGAGGTCGAACGGCACGCCGAGAACGGTGGCGAGCATGGTCGCGGCGAGGTCTTCGGCGTAGTCGCCGGCTTCTTTCTCCGTCTGGCCGTAAGAGTGGTGTTCCGAGAGGTAGCCGTACATGCTCGAGTCGGCCGGGATCGAAACGCCGATGGAGGCCGTCACCACGCGGCGCGGCTCATTGGTAGAGTTCTCCGATAGGACGACAAACACGATCTCGCCCGGTTCGATGGCCTGCATCCCCTGGTCACGGGGGATGATGCGGCAGCCAGGCGGAAAAATGGACGACACGCGGACGAGGTTGAAGTGAGCGATTCCGGCATCGCGCAATGCCATCTCGAAACTCGTGAGCTTCTCTTTGTGAATCCCCACGCCGCGAGTGAGAAACAGCTTGCGAGGGACAAATCGCATTTTGGTGAGGCTCCTTCTGCCCTGCCCGGCTAGCGCAGGACGGCGCACGACATGAAATACTCTGCCCGCATGCCCGCTTGAGCGACGGGGCAGAGACCGACGATGAGCCTGCGAGAGGCTTTGAATGGCGCAGTGTGCGGGCGCCTTCTCTCGAAATCATGCCCCGATTTAGCGCTCATGTCAAATTGCGGGGGTTGCTGCCAGGGGGTGTTTGCGGGTGGCGGGGCGCGCAGCCGCATTGTTTGACCGGCTGCGCGCCGGCTCATATACTTGCCCTCATCCGGGCCGACGGAGGAGAACGGGTGAGATCGCAGGATGACGACGATAACGGCTACGACCTGGACGAAGGGCCGCTGGAAGCGCTGTTCTTCGAGAGTGATGTACGCCGCAAGCTCCAGATTGCCAAGGATGTTGGCTGGGCGATCGCTCGCCAATCGCCGGAGGTGCCGCCTGCTGACGCCGACGCCTTCCACCGCGGGTACGAGAAAGCCATTGACGTGGTGCTGCGTATGTTCCTCGGCCGCACGGCTGAGCTAGGTGAGTAGCGGCCTAGTCCTCCGGTATGCCCAGCAGGTAGCGCCGCGTGAGGTCGAGGGCGGCGGTCCCGGCCCAGGACACCGACATCTCGCCCGTGCCGCCGAAACGCAGACTGCGGCTGACGCGCCTGTCACCCGCCGCCAGAACCACATACGTGGCGCCTGGCCGCTCGCTGTAGGGGTCCAGGCCCTCATTCTGACTGATAATGGCGAGGCCCAGGTCAGCGCCGCTGGCTTCCCGCGCGTGATCGGCGGCCGCTTCCGCGGAGGCGCCTGAGATGAGGTCGGCTTCGCTGGCCGCGCCTGTCACGCGCAGCAGCACATCAGGGCTGATGGCGATGATGCTCTCCTTCAGCACGGGCGCTTGCGCGCGCCCCCCGGCCTGACCGAGTCGCTGCGCGATGCGGCCGCCGGTGTTGGTCTCGACGGTGGCGATGGTCAAGCCCTGCTTGGCGAGCAGGCGCGTGACCGCGTCCTCTAGAGCCTCCGAGTCGACGCCAAAGATGTACTTGCCGATGCGCTCGCGGATCTGCTCTTCGACACGGGCGATCATGGCGTCCGCGTCCGCCTCGCTCTCTGCCCGGGCGGTGATGCGCACGTCAATCTGCCCCGGATGGGCGGCCAGCCCCACTGTCGGGTTGGTGGCTTCCTCCAGGTCGCCAATGATCTGGTCCACGCGGCTCTCGGTCATGCCGGCGACGCGCAGGATACGGCTCTTGATGACCGCCGACAGCCCCAGTTTGTCGCGCAGCAGCGGGATGACGGCGTGTTCCATCTGGTACTTCAGCTCGCGCGGGACGCCGGGCAGGCAGATGACGTAGCGCGTCCGGCCGGCTCGCTCGACGGGGACGGCGAAGCAGGGCGCTGTGCCGACCGGGTTCGGGATGGGAATCGAGTCGGCAGGGACATACGCCTGGCGCATGTTGTTGTCGGTCAGAGTGAAGCCGCGGCGGTCGAAGATGCGGCGGATGCTGTCGAGCAGCTCCGGATGCAGCACCAGCTCGCGGCCGCACGCCTGGGCGACGGCCTCGCGCGTCTTGTCGTCCACCGTAGGGCCGAGGCCGCCGGAGGTGATGATGACGTCGGAGCGGTCGAGGGCCTCGCTGATGGCGGCGGCAATGCGCGCCTCGTTGTCGCCAACGGTTGTCTTGCGGTAGAGGTTCAGGCCAATCGCGGCGAGCTGTTGCGCCAGCCACGCCGCGTTGGTGTCAATGATGTGGCCGAGCAACAGCTCCGTGCCGATCGTGATGATTTCTGCGTCCACGTGCCCTCGTTCATGACTTGCTCCATCTTTGCACTTTGCGGTGCAGCGGGGGGTGTGGGGGCCGCAGGCCCTCACGAACACCCTCGCCCCCGCGTCGTTCAGGGGCGCAGTCCCCACTGAAGAAGGGGAAGGGGGTTTGTTTGGTGGGCGCAGCCCTCCAAGCCTCCCCACCAGACACAAAGTGCAAACATAGAGGACTTGATTAGAGTGTACCGATTATAGCACAATTGCGCCCTAGACCATTCCCCGGCAAGGGCGCAGCGAAGGAGTGTCTCGTGACAGAGCGTGTCGGATTTGTGGGCCTGGGCATCATGGGCGGGCCGATGGCCCAGAACATCCTCAAGGCGGGCTTCCCACTCACAGTTTGGAACCGCACGGCGGAGCGCGCCGAGCCGCTGGCCGAGGCCGGCGCGGCGGTCGCCGAGTCGCCAGCGGCAGTCGGCGCGGCCGCGGACATCATCGTCACGATGGTGACAGCGTCGGAGGATGTGCGGCAGGTGGTCCTGGGCGAAGGCGGCATCATTCACGGCGCGGAGCCAGGCGCCGTCGTCGTGGACATGTCCACCATCTCGCCCCAGGTGACGCGGGAAATCGCGGCGGCGCTGGCGGAGAAGGGCATCCACATGCTCGACGCGCCCGTCAGCGGCGGCGACGTGGGCGCGCGCAACGCGACGCTGTCCATTATGGTCGGCGGCGAGGCGGAGGTGGTCGAGCGCGTCCGCCCCGTGTTCGAGGCGATGGGCAAAAAGATTACCCACATCGGGCCAAACGGCGCCGGCCAGACGTGCAAGCTCGTCAACCAGATTCTCGTCGTCGGCAATAACCTGGCGATGGCCGAGGCGCTTGTGTTCGCCCAGGCGGCGGGCGTGGACGTGGGCAAGGTGGTGGACGCGGTGAGCGGCGGCGCGGCTGGCTCGTGGCAGCTCAGCAACCTCGGCCCGCGCATCCTGAGGCGCGACTTCGCGCCTGGCTTCAGCATCGCCAACCAGCAGAAAGACCTGCGCCTGGCGATCGAGGCCGCCGACGCGATGCACCTGCCGCTGTTCAGCACGACGACGGCGCACAGCCTGTTCCGTGTCCTGGAGGGTGAGGGGTTGTCGGGCCTGGGGACGCAGGCGCTGATTCAGGCGCTGGAGAAGCTGACAGGCCTGACGGTTACCGAGTGAATTGACATGGATTGACGCCCTGTCTTGCTTTGCGCCTCGGCGCCTTTGCGTTACTATCCCGTGTTCAATGGAGGCGGCGATGGAGTCTCAAACCTACACATTGGAGAGTGTCCTCCTTGAGCTGGCCGAGAACCTGGCCCTGCCGCAAGGCTTCCTACGCGGCTTGCTCGACGAGGATGACTGGTCCTTCGTCATCAAGGCCCACTCGTTCGTCGAAGCGGCGCTGACGCACCTGCTCGTGGTGCATTTCGGCAACCCCGCCCTGGAGCCAATCTTCGCTCAGCTTCAGACGAGCAACCCCCGAACGGGCAAGCTCGCCTTTATCGAGGCGTGCGGTCTGCTGGACAAGCCGGCGCGCCGCTTTGTGCATAGCCTGTCGGAGCTACGCAACCACCTCGTCCACGACGTGTCCAACGTCAGCTTCGCCTTCCCGACCTATGTCGCGTCCATGTCGGACCGCCAGCGCAAGGACTTCCTCAAAGCGTTCGACTACGTCTATGTGGCGCTGGCCGCCGAAGGTCAAATACCGCAACGGTACACCGACCGCAAGATCATTGACCGCGCGGTGCTGGAGAAACCGAAGACGGCGATGGCCGCCGGCCTGGTGCTTCTGGCCGCCGAGGTCTACTTCCTCAACCGCGTCGAAGACCATCCCGATGTCCTGCGCCACCTGTCAACCCTGCTGCTGGAAGCGTTTCGGGAAGAGCGCGAGTGGCGGGCCGAGGATGTGAGCCGGTGGCGGGGTGACCGAGTGACGGGGTGACGGAGTGGCCGAGTGACGTAGTGACGGAGTGGCGGAGTGGCGGAGTGGCAGGGTGACGGAGTGACGGAGTGGCGGAGTGGCGGAGTGGCGGGGTGAACCTGTGGTATCGTCACATCGTCACATCCCTCACATTTCCCCTTCTGTCACCGCAGGATGAACCCCTCCCGCAGCGGGTCGTCCGGCGCGATGAGAAACTCGTGGCGGCCTGTGACCCAGGCGCTGCCTGTCACCTCCGGCACGACGGCTGCGTGCGGCCGAAGGCGATCTCGCGGGCGACGCGGCCGGTGAAGCGCGTCCCAATCAGGCTCTCGATGACGAAGGGCTGGCCGCTGGCAAACTGGCCGCAGGCGTGCGCGAGGGCGACGCGCCCGCTGACACCGGTGCCGGTCGGCGAGCAGTCCACCTCGCCGTCGGCGAAGATGCACACGTTGCGAGCTGTCCACGTCCGCGCCCTCCGCCAGGCCGACAGCCCAGTCGTGCCGTAGAGGAAGCCCAGGTCGGCCTCGAACGGGTGGCGCAGCGGGGCGCCCGCCACCGCGCCCTTGACGCATCCCCACGTCAATGAGCCGGCGGAAGTCGCCCTCGACGTGACCACAACGCCCAGGTCGGCGGCATCGCGGTAGGCGTAGAACGCGCCGCCAGAAGGCCACGTCATGCAACGCACGCGGCCAACCCCCTCGACTTCGGCGTATTGATCCAGCGCGTAGACGAACGATGGCACATTCTCGAAGGACACGCGGCGCACGCTTTCGCGCTGAGCTATTCACTCGGCCCGCGCCGTGACGCGTACAAGCCCGGTGTGTCCAGCGCCCTCAACACAGGGCTGTCGCTCTCCGCCGTCCGCATCCCCGTCTCGAAGACAACCGTCACCAGGCCGATGATGCCGTGGCCGCACATGGTGCTGAAGCCCTCGTTGTGCAGGAACAGGACGCCCATGTCGCCGTCCGGCGTCCGCGGCTCGTCAGGATGCAGCCGTACATGTCGGCGTGACCGCGCGGCTCGAACATCAGCGCGCGGCGCAGGCCGTCCAGGTGTTCGCGGGCGTAGCGGCGCTTCGCCAGGATCGTGTCGCCGGGGATGGGCGGCAAACCTGACAGAATCACACGCAGCGGCTCGCCCTCGGCGTGGGCGTCAATGGTGGTGATGCGCGTCCAGTCGGGGGGTGGCGTCCAGTCCATGCTCCCTCGCGCGGATTAGTGGCGGAAGTGGCGCATACCGGTGAAGACCATCGCCGCGCCGCACCGCTCGGCGGCCTCGATCGCGTCCTTGTCGCGGATGGAGCCGCCGGGCTGAATGAACGCCGTCACGCCGGCCGCGCACGCCGCCTCGACGCCGTCCGGGAAGGGGAAGAAGGCGTCGGAGGCAAGGACAGCGCCCTTCGCCCGCTCGCCGGCGCGCTCGCAGGCGATGCGCACCGAGTCGACGCGGTTGGGCTGGCCCGGGCCGATGCCGACGGTTTTCGTCCCCTGCGCCAGCACGATGGCGTTCGACTTCACGGCGCGGCACACCCGCCAGGCGAAGACCAGGCCCTCCCACTCCTCTTCGGTCGGGTGGCGCGAGGTCTTCTCCGTCAGCCAATCAATGTCGAGGTCGTCGCTCTCCTGCACCAGCAGGCCGCCGCGCACGCCGTGGGCCATGAATGTTGGTTCGGGCGCCGCCGCAAGCTGGAGGACGCGCAGGCTCTTTTTTTTGGTCAGCAGGGCCAGGGCGTCGGGATGGTATGCCGGGGCGATGATGGCGTCGGTCTTGACCGCCATCGCCTCGGCCGTCCCCACGTCCACCGGGCGATTGAGCGCCACGACGCCGCCGAACGCTGACGTCGGGTCGCACTCGAACGCCTGGCTGTAGGCGTCCGCGAGGCGTTTGGCGCTGGCGACGCCGCACGGCGTGGCGTGCTTGATGATGGCGACGGTCGGGTTCGAGAAGCCATACGCCAGGGACCACGCCGTGTCGAGGTCCAGGAGGTTGGTGTAGCTCAGGCCAGGGCCGTGCATCTGCCGCGCGTCGGCGATGCCGGGGACGCCCTCGCCACTCGGCGCGTAGCGGTAGAACGCTGCGCGCTGATGCGGGTTCTCGCCGTAGCGCAGATCGGCCACCTTGGTTAGCACCAGGGGCAGCGCCAGCGGGGCCATGCTGCCCGCCGCCCCCTCCTCGGCCGGCCGCGTCAGGCCGCGCTCGGTGGTCGCGGCCGCTGCGCGCCCTAGCTCCGACGCGCCCATCTGCGCCGCCAGGTAGCGGGTGATCGCCGCGTCGTAGCGCGTGGTGTGCTCGAACGCTTTGAACGCCAGGCGCAGGCGCGTCTCCGCCGAGGTGTCGCCGCCTGCCTGAATCTCGGCCAGGATGTCCCCATAGTCGGCGGGGTCGCACAGCACGGTCACGCCCGCGTTGTTCTTGGCCGCCGCGCGGATAAGCGTCACCCCGCCGATGTCAACCTGCTCGATGGCCTCGTCGAGAGTCGCGCCGGCGCGAACGGCCTCGGAGAAGGGGTACAGGTTGACGGCGACCAGGTCAATCGCTTCGATGCCCAACCCGGCCAGCTCGGCCAGCCCTTCCTCGGTGCGCGGCGCGAGCAGCCCGGCGTGAACCGCCGGGTGCAGCGTCTTCACCCGGCCGCCCAGCACCTCCGGGAAGCCGGTCACGTCGGCGACGTCGGTCACGGGCAGCCCGGCCTGCCGAATGGCCGTCGCTGTCCCGCCGGAGGCGATGAGCGCCACGCCGAGGTCGTTGAGGCCGCGGGCCAGGTCAAGCAGATTGGTTTTGTCGGAAACGCTCAGCAAAGCCCGTCGAATCATGATTTCCTCCCGCGCTCACTTTTGGAATTGGGTGGGGCAAGATGGGTCAGCGTCGGCGACGCCCCAGCTCGTCCCACACTTCGTCAAGGCGAATGTCGCTATCCACCATCAGCACGAGCAGATGGTAGACCAGGTCGCCGATCTCGTAGACCGTGTGGCTGTGGTCGCCGTCTTTGGCGGCCAGCACGACCTCGACGGCCTCCTCGCCGACTTTCTTTACGATTTCGTTCTGCCCGGCGGCGAACAGCCGCGAGGTGTATGAGTCGGGCGATGGGTTCTGGCGGCGCTCTTCGATCACAGCGTATAGCTCGTCAAGTATCTGGCTCGTCATGCAGGCTCCAGTGTCTATCCAGGGTTAGGGCGTGGCGGCGTCGGGCGCAATGGGGGTGAAGAAGCACGAGACGGCCCCCGTGTGGCACGCCGGGCCGTTGGGGTGAACTTCCACAAGCACGGCGTCGCGGTCGCAATCCAGGCGCATGGCCGCGATGCGCTGCGTGTGGCCGCTCGTGCGGCCCTTGTGCCACATCTCGCGGCGGCTGCGGCTCCAGAAGTGCGTCTCGCTCGTGGCGAGGCACAGCCGCAGCGCCTCGCGGTTCATGTAGGCGACGGTCAGGACGGCGCCCGTGTCGGCATCCTGGACGACGGCCACGACGAGGCCCTGCGCGTCCCACTTCACGCTGTCTTCCACGGCCAGCCACGCGGCGGGCAGCCGCCCCAGTCGCCCGGCCGCGTCGGCCCAGGCGGCGCTGATGTCCGGGTGAGGACGCTCTTGTCCCACGCGCAGGCGGGTCAGCGCGTCGAACACGGCCTCGTCCAGCGACCCTGTTTGCGGCGTTGCGCCCTGCCAGGCGAGGAAAACGATTCTTTCGAGGTCTGTCGCCCCGTAGTGGAGCGTGGGCGCGTACCTCACAGCAGCGAGCACCGTCCTGTCGGCGACGCCCATCGCGCGCTCGGCGATGCGGGCCGACAGCCGCGCGGCGACAACCTGGGGCGACTCGCGGTCCGCCGGCGTGAGAATGATGCTCTCCGCCTCGGCCAGCCCGATGCGCTCCGCCGCCCGAATGGCGAGGCCCACGGCAACCAGCCAGGCGGCGTCCGGCGCCCCCTCCGCTGGCGCACCGACCCACCGCGCCAGCGCCGCCGCGCGCCCGGCTGCCGCGCGCGCCTCCTCGACAAGGTCGTTGCGAGTTCGTTGCTCTAGATAGGCCGCGACCTGCGCGGCGAGTGAAGCGTTAGTCATGCCGAGACAAGACTAAGTTGGCCGGCAATAGCCCCCACAACGTCGCAATATCTCACGGCAGCAATACCGCGTCGCGGCGCACGATGACGCCTTGCTCGGCCAGATAGGTCTTGACATCGCCGATGCTAATCTGGCGGTAGTGGAACAGCGACGCCGCCAGGGCCGCGTCGGCGCGGCCGTCGGTGAGAACATCGGCGAAGTGGGCGAGGGCGCCCGCGCCGCCCGACGCGATCACCGGGATTGGCACCGCGTCGGCGACGGCCCGCGTCAGGGCCATGTCGTAGCCGTCCTGGGTGCCGTCGCGGTCCATGCTGGTCAGGAGGATCTCGCCCGCGCCCCGCTCGGCCATCTCGACGGCCCACGCGACGGCGTCTAGACCGCGCGGCTTGCGCCCGCCGTGGGTGACCACCTCCCAGCCGCCACTTGCGCGGCGCCGGGCGTCAATGGCGACGACGAGCGCCTGCGCCCCGAAGCGTTCCGCGCCGGCGTTGATGACGTCGGGCGTCTCCACTGCCGCCGTGTTGACGGCGACCTTGTCGGCGCCGGCCTGGAGCAAGGCGCGCATGTCCTCGACCGTGCGAACGCCGCCGCCGACGGTAAACGGGATGAACACCGTCTCGGCGACGCCGCGCACCACGTCGAGGATGATATCGCGGCTCTCGTGGGATGCGGTGATGTCCAGGAAGACCAGCTCGTCGGCGCCCTCGGCGTCGTAGACGGCAGCCTGCTCCACCGGGTCGCCGGCGTCTCGCAAGTTGACGAAGTTGATGCCCTTGACGACGCGCCCTTGATGCACGTCCAGGCAGGGAATGATGCGTTTGGCGAGCAACCGCGCCTCCATTCGGTAACATTGTCATGCTGAGGGGAGCGAAGCATCCCCTGTCGGGAGACCCTTCGCTCTGCTCAGGGTGACAAATCGTCGCTCAGGGCCAGGGCGTCGGGCAGGGAAATCGCGCCGCTGTAGAGCGCCTGCCCAATGATCACACCCTCGATGCCCCGGTCCGCCAGGGTCAGTAAATGGCGAATGTCGTCCAGACTGGCGACACCGCCCGACGCGATGACGCTTAGCCCGCTGCCTTCGGCCAGGGCCGCGGTTCCTTCGGCGTCTACCCCTTGCAGCATGCCATCGCGGGCAATGTCGGTGTAGACAGCCAGCGCCGCGCCAAGCCTTGCCATGCGCCGCGCCAGGTCCAACACCGGCACGTCGCTGACGTTTTGCCAGCCGTGGGTTGCTACCTTGCCGTCCCGCGCATCCAGGCCGACGACGATGCTCTCCGGGCCGTACTTGGCGAGGACGAGCTTGAGCAGGTCCGGATTGGCGACGGCGGCGGTGCCGAGCACCACGCGGGCGACCCCGGCGTCGAACGCATCCTCGACCGCTTCCAGGTTGCGGAGGCCGCCGCCGAACTGGATCGGCGCGTCTACGGCGTCGGCGATGCGCTCCAGCACCTTGAAGTTGGGCGAGGCGACGCCGAACGCGCCGTCCAGGTTGACGACGTGCAGCCACGTGGCGCCCTGCTCCACCCACCGCTCGGCGGCCTTGACGGGGTTGGCATCGTAGACCGTCGCCTGGTTCGGGTCGCCCTGGCGCAGACGGACGGCCTTGCCCTGGCGCAGATCAATCGCCGGGTAGATGATCATGCCTGCCCCAGTATCCGCAGTCCCCACAGGGTGACGGCGGTCGAGCTAATGCCGCCGAGTTGGGCCGAGATCGCCAGCCGCTCCAACTCGGCCAGGTTCACCAGGTGAACGTCAATATCCTCGGTCTCGTCCAGGTGCGGCGTCGCGCCTGCACGAACACCCTCTGCCAGGTAGACGAAGAGCCGCTGATTGCCGCGCGTGCTGTTCCGCCACAGCGCGCCGAGGGGGCGCCACGCGCCGCCAACGTAGCCCGTCTCCTCCTCAAGCTCGCGCTGCGCCGCGACGAGCGGATCCTCGCCTTCGTCCAGGTAGCCCGCCGGCAGGTCCAGGGTTGTTTGCCCGATGCCGTGGCGGTACTGGCTGACGAGGGGCACCTGGCCGTCGGCCGTTACGGCGAAGACCATCGCCACATCGCGGTCCTTCCAGACGATGAAGCCCGGTATCTCGGCGCCGTTGGGCAGGCGGACGTGTTCCTCCCACAGCGTGAGCCACGGCGCGCTGTCATAGACCAGCCGCCGCGAGAGCGTGTGCCACTGCTTGCCCCGGCCGGCTTCTTTGTCGTCAGGCACGGGCCGTCTCCCGCGCATCATTGACCAGCGCCACGAAGTTGCGCACAATGCGCAGTCCGACGGTCTGGCTCTTCTCCGGGTGGAACTGGACGGCCATGATGTTGTGGCGGGCCACGGCGCACACGATGTCGCTGCCGTAGTCGGTCGTCGCCAGGGTCAGGCTCGCGTCGGCCGGGCAGACGGCGTAGGAGTGATCGAAGTAGGCGTAGGCCCCCGGCGCGATGCCGGCCAGCAGTGGATGTTCCCTCACCGTGTGGATCTGGTTCCACCCGATGTGGGGAATCTTCTCCTGGGTGCGCAGGCGCTCGACGCGGCCCGGCAGCATGCCCAGGCCCGTGTGGAGACCCATCTCATCGCTCTCCTCGAAGAGCATCTGCAGGCCGAGGCAGATGCCGAAAAACGGTTTGCCACTCAACACGGCCTCGCGTAGCGGCTCCACCAGGCCGTGTTCCCGCAGGTGGCGCATGGAGTCGCCGAATGCGCCCTGCCCCGGAAACACAATCGCATCGGCGTCGCCAATCTGGCGCGGGTCGCCGGTGACAACAACGTCGTGGGTCTCGTGCTCGAACGCTTTCTGCACCGAACGCAGGTTGGATACGCCGTAGTCCACAATGGCGAGCATGCTCGTCCTCCCTTAGCCTTCCAGTGAGCCTTTGGTGCTGGGGATGCCGCTCCGTCGCGGGTCGGCCGCGATCGCGTCCCGCAGGGCGTGGCCGAAGCCCTTGAAGACCGCCTCGGCGATATGGTGGCTGTTCACGCCGGCCAGGACGCGAACGTGAAGCGTCATGCGGCTGTTGACGGCGAGGGCGTTGAAGAACTCGCGCACAAGCTCCGTGTCGAACGTGCCGATCTTGGCCGACGGGAACGCGGCGTCGAACGCCAGCGTCGGCCGGCCGGAGAGGTCAAGGGCGACCAGCGCCAGGGCCTCGTCCATCGGCGTGATCGCGTGGCCGTAGCGGCGAATACCGCTGCGGGGACCAAGGGCCTGGAGGAGCGCCTGGCCGAGGGCGATGCCCACATCCTCGACCGTGTGGTGGTCGTCCACGTGGGTGTCGCCCTGGGCGCGAACGGTCACGTCCATGAGGCTGTGGTGGGCCAGCAGCACGAGCATGTGGTCGAAGAAGCCGACGCCAGTGCTGACATCCGCTGCCCCTGCGCCGTCGAGGGCGAGGGATACGCTCACGCTCGTCTCGGCAGTCGCCCGCTCGACCGTCGCCACTCTCATCTGCGGGACGCCTTGTGCGCTCATGGCGATCCCTTAGGCTTCGCCGCGCCGGCGGCCGCCCCACTGCCCAGGCGCTCCCGCACCTCGGCGGCGACTGTGCGCGCCTGCTCGGCCACGTCGGGCCGGCTGCGCGCCTCGCTATCCGCGGCGATGCGGTCGAACAGGTCGGCTAGCTCAGGCGAGACGAGACTCGGCTCGCTGTCCAGGACTTCGGCGCGTTGATCCGCGTCGGGGATACGCAGCAGGCGGTTGACGAGCTGGAGCTCGGGGGGCAGCTCGGCTTCGAGGCGGGACAGGATATAGGCGTACAGGCCCTCCAGGGCCTGGGCGATTTCTGTCTTGCCGTCCTGCTGCGCCTGGTTGATGTTCGCGCTCAGCACGAGCAGGAAGGCGTCGTCAATCTCCTCGAGGTGGTCCTGGACGACTTGCTGCGGGTCATCGCTTTCGAGGATTTGCGCGAGCAGGTTAGCCCCGTGGCGCAGGCTCGCCTCCATCTCCCGATCAACTGTCTCGGTGGCGTTCAGGATGCGCTCGCGCAGGTTCTTGAGCCGGGTCGCTTCGTCAGCGTCGCCCGTGCCTTCGGCGGCCTCGATGCGGCCGGTAAGCGTCTGGAAGAATGCGTAGTCGAGCAGCGGACGGTTCGCCGCCACGTTGGGCAGAAGCTCGTCGTCGGGCAGGGCCAGGAACATGTCCACGGCCTCGCTCGGCGAGACGTTCTCGGGCAGGGGCGCGGGCAGCGGCGATGCGTCATCGCCAAGCTCGGCCAGCAGACGATCGCGCAGCTTGGTGAGACGGCGGGCGCGCAGCTCGTCGCCGATGACCTGGGCTTCTTCCAGCGCGCCGGCCAGTAGCAGGAAGAAGTCATAATCAATCATGGCCTGGTTGTCGGCGATCATCTGGTTGAGCGCGTCGTCGCGTCCCACGGCGTCAATCATGTCGGTCAACACGCGCACCCGCTGCGCCTGCTCCTCGATCATCTCCCGCGTGATGCCGTCGGCCTCCAGGATCATCTCGATCAGGCCCGGCCAGGTGAGGGCGGTGCGGGGGCTGAGAATGTAGAATTTGCGCTTCTCGGCCGGCAGAGCATCAATGAGGGCGTTGCTGAGGCTGCCGATGAGCTTCTCCTGGTCGGGTCCGGACAGGCTCAGCTCCATCGGGATGTAGGCGATCGCCAATTCCTTGCTCGGGTCGTGGTAGAGCAGCGGCGTGCCGAGACGCCCCCGCGCTCCGCAATTCGGGCAGGTGAACACGTTCAGCGTGCCGCCCAGGAGGGCGTCCTTGAGACCGGGGTTCTCACCCACGTCCACGATGCTCTGAACGTCGGAGGTAAACGACTGGCCGCACTGTGGGCAGCGGATATTGATAGGTTGCGCGGGAATCATTCTCGCTCCTTGAGCGCGCCGGGCGCTGAATAAGTGGTCACAATCGGTAATGAATCAATTGGCTCGCAGGCCACGCAGCGCGGTGAGGAGCGCGTCGTTTTCGGTCGGCGTCCCGACGCTGATGCGCAGGTGATTGGCCAGGCCGGGGTAGTGGCTGACGTCGCGCACGAGAATGCTGTGCGCCAGCAGGCCATCGAACACGTGGGCTGCGCCGGCGTCGAAGCGCGCCAGCACGAAGTTGGCCGCCGATGGGTAGACGCGCACGCCGGGCAGCGCGGCGAGGGCGTCGCTGATGCGCCCGCGCTCGGAGCGCGCCATCTCGATTGTCGGCGCGAACAGATCAGGGCGGTCGAGGGCGGCGAGGGTGACCGCCTCTGACACGATGTTGAGCGCGTATGGCAGCTTGACCTTCCCAATCTCGCGCGCCAGGTCGGGCCGCGCGACACAGTACCCGACGCGCAATCCCGCCATTGCCAGCGCCTTCGAGAAGGTGCGGAACAAGACGATGTTGTCATACTCGTCCAGCAGCGGGACGAGGTCCTGGTCGCAGAACTCGCGGTAGGCCTCGTCGAGCAGCACCAGGCCGTCCACGTTCGCACATATCTCGCGCAGTGTGTCCTCGGCGTAGCGTGTCCCCGTCGGGTTGTTGGGCGAGCAAACGACCACGACCTTTGCCGCGTGACGCCGCGCCAGGTCAATGACATCCGACGCGGCAAGCGCGAAGTCCTGGTCGGGCTGGAGCTGCAATGGGTGGACCGCCGCGCCCATCGCCGTGGCCTGGAGCTTGTACAGCGTGAAGGTCGGCACGGGGATCACGACGCTATCGCCGCGGCCGACCGTGGTCAGCAGGGTCATTTGCAGCACTTCGTTCGAGCCGTTACCGACCAGAATCCACTCTGGCGGCACGCCGGCGTGGGCCGCCAGGCGGGCGGTGATCTCGGTCAGATGGAAGTCCGGGTAGCGCGCCCAGTCCAGGCTGCGGATGCGCTCCCAGACGTCCTCTTTCAGCTCATCCGGGAAACCGGCGGCGTTCTCGTTCTGGTTCAGCTTGATGCTGACGGTATGCGGGTCGAGATGGTACGCGCTGATGCCGCGAACCTCTGGCTTGGCGAAACGGGCCGCCGTGGTGGTGATGGTCTCAGATGTCATCGTGACCTCGATCTTCCTCGTTTTGCGGCCGGCCGTGACGCGCTTTCAGGCGCGGCATTTCCGCCTCGGTCGCGGCGCTCTCCAGCCGCGCCAGGCGCGGCGCGGCTTGCTGGTAGCCCCCCGCCGACCGCAAGACTCTCGGCGCGCTCGCGAATCGCCGCGCCGTTCTTCAGCCCGGTCAGCCACGTGTCGCGGAACGCCCGCAGCCCGTGCAGCCCGCCCGCCAACGCGCCGACCATGCCGCCGATGCCCGCCGTGTCGCCGCCCAGGTTGACCGCCTCGATGAGGGCGTCGTGGGGCGTCGCCGCGAGCCGCGCAAAGGTGACGAGGGCCGTGGTCAGGGAGGCCACGACGAAGGGCGATGTCCCGCGCACCTCCCGCTCGCCGAGGGGGCGGGCGAAGCGCGTAACCTGCTCGACCAGCGCGACGGACGACAGGCCGAGCCAGCTCTCGCCGCGACGCAGAACGTTGCTGAGGTCGTGGGCCGCGTCGTGGGGGAGCTTCAGATCGGGCGCGAACCAGCGTTTGGCAATCACCGCCTCGGCGCCGCGGGTGAACTCGGTCACGGTGCGCAGGAAGGTTCGCGCGTCGAACTGCGACGGCCGATCCAGGTTCACGACATGCACGACGGCGAAGCCGAACGCGAGTGCGCCGGCGACGGCGCGCGGGTCGCGGTGGGTGAGCCAGGCCGACTCAATCACATCCTCGCGGAACTGGACGACACGGTGGTCGCGGCTCCACAGCGCCAGCGGCACGACGCGCAGCGCCGGGTCGTTGCCCGCGCTCAGGGTGCCGCTCTCCCGCCAGGGGACGCCGTCGGCCAGGCGGTCCACGGCGTCGCGGAAGCCGCGGGTCGTGGCGCGGAATGCGCCGTAGATGGGCCACTTCTGGTGCAGCGCCTTGCTCATCTCGACCAGCCGCACCGCCAGAGCTTCCGGGCTAAACCCGCCCTCGTCGAGCAGCGCGTCAAGCAAACAGAGCGCCTGCTGCGTGCGCGACGTGTAGAGGCCGGGCAGGCGCTCCAGGTCCACGTAGTCGTCTACCGCCCCGAGCCGCTCCACGATGCGTTGCGGGGGCCAGCCCTCGAACGGCGCGCCGAGGGCGTCGCCAATCGCCAGGCCGAGCATCGCTCCGACCACGCGGCCCACCTCCGGCGAAGCGGGGGAAGCCAGGATCGCGGCGTCGGACGGTCCCTCCGCCCTGCCCCGCTCAGTCATAGCGCCCATCTGCGCCCGATCCATCGGCGGTTTCGAGCCGCTGTCGGAGCGCCGCCGCGTGGGCCGTCAGCCCCTCAGCCTCGGCAATCTCAATGGCATCTGGCGCCAGGTCGTTGTGGACGGGCAGGCTCGCGCCGAAGACCGAGATCACCTTCAGGAAGTCGCGCACGTGAATCGGCGAGGTGAAGCGCGCTGTGCGGCTGGTGGGCATGATGTGGCTGGGGCCGTAGATGTAGTCGCCCAGCGCCTCGGACGACGCCTCGCCGACGAAGATGCCGCCGGCGTGCCGCACGCGGCCGACGAGCCGCCACGGGTCGCGGGTGAGCAGGCACAGGTGCTCCGGCGCGAAGGCATTCGCTAGGTCGAGCGCCTGGTCAATGCTGTCGGTGATGACGATGCCGCCATTCGCGGCGAGCGAGGCCAGGATGCCGTCGCGCCAGCGCAGGTCAGCGACCTGCGCCGCGATCTCGCGCCCCACGGCCTCGGCCAGCGGCCGCGACGAGGTCAGCAGAATCGCGGTTCCCATCACGTGCTCGCTTTGCGCCAGCAAGTCCGCTGCCGTCCAGGCCGGGTTGGCGGAGTCGTCGGCGATCAGCAGGGTCTCGGTCGGACCCGGCAGGTTGGCGATGCCGACTGTCCCAAAGACGGCCTTCTGGGCGAGGACGACGAACGGGTTGCCCGGCCCGACGATCTTGTCCACCGCCGGCACGCTCTCCGTTCCGTAGGCCAGCGCCGCCACGGCCTGCGCGCCGCCAATCTTGAAGGCGCGCGTAATCCCGACGAGGCGCGCGGCGGCGAGGGTCGTCGCGTTGGCCCGTCCCGTAGCGTCGGGCGGTGTGCAGAGGACGATCTCCTCGACGCCGGCGACGCGGGCCGGTATGGCGGCCATGAGCAGCGACGAGGGGAGCGGCGACGCGCCGGCCGGCACGTAGAGTCCGACGCGCTCGATGGGGCGGACGATCTGCCCCAGGGCCTCGTTGTCGCGCCAGTCAATCCACGAGCCGCGCGGCTCTCGCTCGTGAAAGGCGTGGATGCGCTCGACGGCGCGGGCGAGGGCGTCTCGCAGGCGCTGTGGTGTCTCGGCCCACGCGGCCTCCATCTCGTCGTCGCTGACGCGGGCGTCGGCCAGGTCCACGCCGTCTATGCGGCGCGTGTACTCGCGCACCGCCGCGTCACCGCGCTGACGCACGTCGGCGAGGATGCGATCCACCACGGCGGCCGGGGAGAGGTCTTCCCCGAACACGCGGCGAATGCCGGCCGCCATCGCCGGGCTGATGGCGGCATGGTCAATCGCCTCGCGCCGCAGAATCGTGGCCTGCGCCTCGGCGACGTTCAGAATACGAATAGCTACCCCTGTCTCTAGCATGATATCAGTCCCAGGTGCGGTTGTCGCTCCGAGCCTCGCGGAGTGGTGCGCGATGCTTCGCTGCGCTCACCATGACAGCCCAGGCTTCTCCGTAGGCGAGGTCTCGGTGACGCTCTCCAGGCGGCGAATCAGGTCGCCGATGGTGTCCATCTTGAGCTTGTGGCTGGCGCGGTTCAGAATGAGCAGCGCCTCCGACTCGAGCACGACGTCCACCGCCGTCAGGTTGTTCTCGCGCAGGGTTGTCCCCGTTTCGACCATGTCCACAATGAAGTCCGCCAGGCCCGCCGTTGGCGCCAGCTCCACCGAGCCATTGAGCGGGATGATGTCCACGGACAGCCCCTGGGCCTCGAAGTAGGCGCGCGTCAGGCGCGGGTACTTGGTGGCGACGCGCAGGGAGGTCAGGCGGTGCAGCGGCGCGGCGGCGCGATCGGTGGGGGCGGCGACGACCAGGGCGCAGCGGGCAAAGCCGAGCGGCAGCGGCTCCAGCACATCACGGCCCGATTCGGCCACAATGTCGCGGCCGGCGATGCCACAGTCTGCCGCGCCGTACTCGACATACGTTGGAACGTCACTGCTCTTGACCAGCAACAGCCGCAAGGCCCCATCGGGGGTGTCCACCACCAGCCGCCGCGAGCTGTCGGACAATCCGGGCGGAATGGCGTAGCCTGCCGCGGCGAGCCGCGCCAGGGCGTCGTCGAAGATGCGCCCTTTGGCGAGAGCGATGGTCAGGGCGGGGCCGGTCATCGCTCGCTCTCCTGGCTCGCGGCCGACAGTCTCTCGCCGTTCCAGCTGAGGACAGCCGGAATGCCGCGTTCGCGCGCGTACTCGCTCAGCGCCGCCGCATCACGGCCGAGGACATCCATCTCGACGCGGCGGCCCGACGCGCGAAGCTGTGCTACAGCGGCCAGGCACGCCGGGTCATTGCTGTAGGCGACGACGACATCTGGCAGGTGGCTGGCGGTCTGTGTTTCACCGAGGGCGACCATGAGCCGATCCATGCCGAGGGCAAAGCCGACTGAGGGGCAGTCTGGCCCGAACTGACCGACGAGATTGTCGTAGCGCCCGCCGTTGAGAAGCGCGAACCCCAGGCCGCCGGCAAAGGCCTCGAAGGTCAGCCCGGTATAGTAGTTCATGCCGCGCACTTCGGCCAGATCAATGACGATTGGCTCGGCCATGCCGGCGCGCGCCAGCCAGTCGTAGATCGCGGTCAGGTTGTCGAGGGCCGCCCGCGCCGCCGGCCACGGCGCCACCTCTCTCGCCTGCTCCAGCACCTCCGGTCCGCCGACGAGCGACGGCAGCATCTCCAGGGCGCGGGCCGCGGGCGCGTGATCACCGTTCAGCGCCGCCCGCACCAGGCTCGGACTCTTGCGGTCAATGGCTTCCTGCACGCTGTCTGTCGCCTCGGGCGGGAGGCCCGCCTCGGTAAGCAGGGCGCGGAAGAAGTCGAGATGGCCGATCGAGACGCGGAAGTCCGTCAGCCCCGCCGCCCGCAGCGCCTCCACGGCCAGCGCCACCACCTCGGCGTCGGCGGCCGGCGTGGCCGCCCCGATCAACTCGATACCGGCCTGGGTGAACTCTCGTTGGCGGCCGGCCTGGACCTCGATGTAGCGAAACACCGGCTCGACATAAAAATATCGCTGCGGCATCGGCTGGTCGTAGAGCTTCGTGCCGACGATGCGCGCCGTCTGAATCGTGAGATCAGGCCGCAGGGCGAGGGTGTGGCCGCGATGGTCGAGGAAGCGGTAGGTGGCTTCCTGGACGGGGGCGCTCAAGCCCAGGGCGAGGTTCTCGTAGTACTCGAAAGTGGGGGGGATGAGCCGGCTGTAGCCCCAGGTGCGGAAGACCCCGCCGATCCTCGCCTCGAGGTCGGCGCGCTGAGCGGCGTCGGCGAGGAACCAGTCCTGCACGCCGCGGGGCAGCTGTCCACGGAGAGTCGTTTGCTTCAACAAGTGACGATCATCCTGGGAACCAGTCACCAGGCCGACGAGGCGGCCGGGATGGGAGGCGCGGGAGCCATCAAAAGGGCGCTCCGTGAGCGCCTCAGCGGTGAGACTTTCATCCCCGGCCGCCGGCGTTTCACCATGCCACGCGGACCGGAATAGGCCAAATTATGCGCGGATTCGGGCATGAGTCAAAGACTTTTACACTGGCGTATAATTGCGGGTGACACTTGCGAAAGAGGACCCTCTGCCTTATGCCCATTCTTTTCCCCTTCACGGCCATCGTGCAGCAGGAGCAGCTCAAGCGCGCGCTCGTCCTGAACGCCATCAGCCCGGCGATTGGCGGCGTGCTGATCCGGGGCGAGCGCGGGACGGCCAAGAGTACCGCAGCCCGCGCGCTGGCGACGCTGCTGCCGGATATCGAGGTCGTCGCCGACTGCCCGTTTAGCTGCGACCCGACTAACATTGCGTCCCTATGCAGCCTGTGCCAGGAGCGTCTTGCACGCGGCGAGGCGCTGCCCCACGCGCGGCGGCGGGTGCGCTTTGTCGAGTTGCCGGTCAGCGCGACGGAGGACCGGGTTGTCGGGACGCTGGACATCAGCCAGGCGTTGCAGACGGGCCAGCGCCGCTTCGAGCCGGGCGTCCTTGCCGCCGCCAATCGCGGGATTCTCTACATTGACGAGGTGAACCTGCTGGACGACCACGTGGTGGACCTGCTCCTCGACGTGGCGGCGATGGGCGTCAACGTGGTCGAGCGGGAGGGAATCTCGTTCAGCCACCCGGCGCGCTTCATCCTCATCGGCACCATGAACCCGGAGGAGGGCGAGCTGCGCCCGCAGCTCCTCGACCGCTTCGCCCTCCTGGTGACCATCCACGGTATCACCGACGCGGGGGCGCGGGCCGAGGTTCTGGCGCGGCGGCTGCGTTTCGAACACAACCCCGCCACCTTCTACGCCGAGTGGGAAGAGGCGGAGCGGAGCCTGGCCGAGCGCATCGCCGCCGCCCAGCGCCTGCTGCCTCGTGTGCGCTACACCCCCGCCGATTTGCGGGCCATCGCCGAGCTGACGGCGGGCTACGATGTGGCCGGGCATCGCGCCGATCTAGCGATCCTCAAGGCAGCCCTGGCCCACGCCGCGTTCGACGGCCGAACCCGTCTCGCCGATGTGGATGTCGCCCTGTCGGCGGAGCTGGCGCTGCCCCACAGGCTGCGGCGCGAAGGGTTGCAGGATGCGCCGGCGGGCGTGGGCGATATCGAGTCGCGGCTGGCGAAGGCGCGCCGCGCGGCGTCCATCAGCATGCCGTCCGAGAGCGGCGAAGTGACCGTGGCCGCTATCGGCGGCGCCCGCGAGGGGGAGACGGAGGCGGCGGACGCCGACGGCGAGGGCGAGGCGGCGGACGCCAGCGCGGCCCACAACTCGCCCGGCCCGGCCCCGCCCACCGTTGCGGACCGCGTGGCCCCCACCGGCGCCGAGTTCCGCACCCGCCGCCTGACGACGACGTTGGACCGCATCACCCGCCACACGTCGGGCCGACGCAGCGACTCGCTGACGCAGCGCAAGCGCGGCCACTACGTCGCCAGCCGCCCCGGCGACGACGCAGCGGCGGACCTGGCCCTCGATGCGACGCTGCGGGCCGCCGCGCCGTTCCAGCGGGAGCGTCGGGCGAGCCGCGCCGCCAGCGACAGCCGTCAAATCATCGTGGAACCGTCCGACTACCGCCGCAAGATACGCACGCGGCGGGTCGGCAACATGATCCTGTTCGCCGTGGACGCGAGCTGGAGCATGGCCGCAGGCGAGCGCATCGCTGCGACGAAGGGCGCGGTGGTGTCGCTGCTGCGCGACGCCTACCAGCGGCGCGACCGTGTGGGCGTCGTGGTGTTCCGTCGGGCTGAGGCGCGTCTCGTTCTGCCGTTCACGAACAGTGTCGAGCGCGCCCAACGGGCGCTCACAGGGCTGCCTATCGGCGGGAAGACGCCGCTGGCCCACGCGCTGCTGGTGGCGTACCACACGTTCCAGCGCGCCCGCCAGCTCGACGCCCGAGCGCTGCCGCTGTTGATACTGCTCACCGACGGGGTGGGGAATGTGGCGCTCACGGAGGACATGGGGCCAGAGGAAGAAATCGCGCGGCTGGCCTATCTGCTGCGGCAGGCGGGCGTCCACTCAGTGGTGATAGACGCCGAGAGTAGCGGGGCAGACGGCGCCGCCCACGCCCTCGCCGACGCCCTCGGCGGGCATTACTTCCTCGCCACCGAGCTTCGCGCCGAGGGCATTGTCGAAGCAGTCTCCCGCGAGGTGGACAGCCTTTCTGACTAATGCGTCGTCAAGGGACATGTTCGGCATCGTGCGCCCGCGCGACGCTCGAAGCGTCGCGCTACTGGATGGAAGCCCGAGGGGCTGAGAGGGAGCCTCCCAGGATTGCCCGTCGTAGCCTGCCCGTTCGACGGGCAGGCGGACCTGGGTCTCCTGCGAGGCCGTTGTCCTTGCACTAGGCGCGGTCCAGGAGCGCAGCATTGGCTGCGCGGACCCAGCCCAGCCGCTCGCCGCTCAGTAGCCCCCAGTTCTGGTAGCGAATCGCCGCAACGGATGTCTCAGCGGCGGCTGCGGCGCTGGCGATTAACGTGTCCCGGTCGGGGGTCGCGGGAAAGCCGGCGTTGAGGGCTGCGCTCGCCGACAACGTTGGCGCCAGGGCGCGCAGGCTGCTCATCTCGGCGCGAACGCCGTTCGCCCCGCCCCGACCGACCTGCACCGCCGCCCCGTCGGCAATCTCACCCAGCGTGCGGAGATCGAAGCCAACGCTCCAGGCGCGGTTGACATCGCCGACGTCGGCGTTGACCATCACCTCGACACGCACGCCAGCGTCATGCGCTGCCTGACACATCTCCTTCAAGAGATCCGTGACCACACCCATGCGCATCTCGGCGTAGGCGCGCAGCCGCGACCAGCCGACGAGGATCGGCCCCAGCGGCGAGGGCGCCGCCCCTTCGGCGAGACTGTCGCCCCCCTCATCGAGCAGCGCCGGCAGGAGGCTGCGGGCGTCGTAGAGGGCGCCGAGGGCGTCAATATCGCTCGCCTGCGCGCGGGCCAGGCAGCTCGAGCAGAAGCACAGCCCCAGCAGCCAGTGCGCGGCCTCGCCGATGTGCGTCAGGACGCGCAGCGGGTAGGTGTCGTGGCTGGACGGCATGAACGACGCGCTCTCCAGCAGCAGCGTGTGGGGCTGGACCTGCTGGCACACGTCATTCACCAGACCGGTGGCGTAGGCGCGTACCCTGGGCTGAGATGGGCAGAGGCTGAAACTATACTGGTCGCCGACGAGATTCTGGACGCACAGCTCGGGGTGTGCCTGGCCGAGGGTTGAGCTGTGAAGCGTCACGAGCCAGAGGTCGAACTGCATGTTGAGCTTATCGGCGCCGTCCCTGGCCCGTCTGAGGATGTCGGGGTCGGCGGTCGTCGACTCCACAACCGGCCACGGCCCTGCCGGTGGGTAGAGCGCCAGGTTGGGCTGGAAGGCGACTGTTGAAGTCGGCCGTTCCATATAGTAGCCGCCCTCGGTGCGCGGCCGGAAAAGACGCGCCTGGTGGTAGCTGCCGGCGACGGTGATAGCGTCGGTCAGGTACTCGTCTTGCATCACACGGAGCGTAGTCTCCACAGGCTCCGCCAGCAAGTCCCAGGGAAAGGTAAAGAAGCCGCGTTTAGGGGGCAGCGCAGAGGCCATATCGTAATCCTGTTACTGTGACGAAATCTAGCGACGGGAATTATACTCGCCGAAGGGTAGAGGACGCAAGGGCAATACCCAAATCGGCGGCGTTACGAATCTGTTGACAGATGCGGCGCGACAACGTACAATCCCCATCTGCCTGCCCAAGCGGGCGCTTGACCATGGGCGGGGGGGAGGCCGGCCGAAGTCCTGGCGGCTCAAACCGTAGGGAGAAACCTCGTGTCTCGACTGGTTGGGGTGTTTCTGGTGTTGGTGACGGCATTGGGGGTGTTGTGGGCGGCAGCGACGGCGAGGGCCGTCGAGCCTGGGCAGCTTGACACAATACCGTGGGCCTGGGGCTGGAACAATTACGGGCAGGTGGGGGGCGTGGATGTCGCCGATCAGTCTAGCCCAATCCGAAACGGGCCGGCGCAGGTCTACCGAATCGCCGCCGGTGGGCTGCACACTCTGGCGGTGGATGCGAACGGGAACGTGTGGGCGTGGGGAAGAAACAATCACGGGCAGCTTGGCCTGGCGGCGGATGAGTCTCGCCACCCGCAGCCCGCGATAGTTGCGGGGGTGTTGGGGGCTGTGGCCGTCGCCGCTGGCGCTGAGCATAGCCTCGCGCTCGCATCAGATGGCGCCGTCTGGGCCTGGGGCGACAACTCCCAGGGCCAGCTCGGCGACGGCTCGACGACGAGTAGCGTGACGCCGGTGCGAGTCGTTGGGCTTGATCACGTGACGGCGATTAGCGCGGGCTACCATCACAGCCTGGCGCTGAAGTCGGACGGCACTGTGTGGGTCTGGGGCAACAACGGCGACGGGCAACTTGGCCTAGGGGACATGTACAACCGGACTCAGGCGCAGGCCGTCCCCGGCTTGAGCGGGATCATCAGCATCGCCGGCGGCGGACGCCACAGCCTGGCTGTGCGCGGAGACGGCGGGGTGCTGGCCTGGGGCTTCAACTATCGCGGGCAGCTCGGCAACGACTCTACCGACAGCAGCCTCACACCAGTGACGGTGCGGCTCAATGCGCCGGCGTTCGCTGTCGCGGCGGGTAGTGACCATAGTGTGGCTCTCGCGTCTGATGGGACGGTCTGGGCCTGGGGCGACAACGCTTTTCGTCAGTTGGGCATCGCCGCGACCACGACGAGCAGCGCCGTACCGCTGCAAGTCCCCGGCGTGCAAGGCGTGACGCGCATCATCGCCGGCTCGGCCCATACTCTCGCCCTGAAGTCCGATCGGACGCTGTGGGCCTGGGGGGACAATTCCTTCGGGCAACTGGGGATCGGGCCGAACGGGGCCGCCTCCGCGCCTATGGCAGTGCCGGGTTTGACGCGCATCGCCATCGTCGGAGCGGGCTACTATCACAGCCTTGCCATCGAAGGCGATCCGATCCTGCCGACGCCGACGCCGACTGCCACGTCCAGCCCGACGGCGACACGCACGGCGACGGCGACCGCAACGGTGACACCGACGCCGACGCGGACCGTGGTCGCCGCTGCGACGGCGACGCCGACCGCGAGCGCGACGCCGACCGCAACAGCAACACCAACCGCCACGCCGGCCACGAAATATGTCTACCTGCCGCTGGTGCAGAAGTAGTCAGGCGGACGGCCACAGATACGATTGATGAACCTTACTGAACGGTCGCCGCAATCATGCTGGCGCTGGAGAGCCATCTCCAGCGCCTCGGACGGGCGGTGGAGTTGGCACTGCACCGCGAGCGGAATGCGGCGACAATTGCTGAAAGTTCATGGATAGGGGTCTCGCATGCGCATCCTCGTGCTTGGCGGAACAACATTCTTTGGCGCTGGCATCGTGCGCCAGCTTCTGGCGGCCGGCCACGCCGTGGCGGTCTTCACGCGCGGCGCGCAGCGCCCGGACTTCTGGGAGCGCGTCGAACACATTCAGGGCGATCGCCAGGACTATGCGGGCTTTCGGGACCGGCTGGCCTCCGAGACGTTCGACGCGGTCATTGACAACATCGCCTACACCGCCGAGGACGTCGCGACGGCCCTCGACGCGCTGCGCGGCCGCGTTGGGCGCTACGTTCTCACAAGCACCGGCTCAGTCTATCGCTACGCGCCACCCGGCGCGCCGCTGATGGAGGACAGCGTCAATCACGGGGTTGTCCCGCCGGGCTACGACCCGGCCGATGGCGGCTGGCAATACGCGGCGGGCAAGGTGGCGGCCGAGGCGGCCCTGATGGGCGGCGACGTACCGTGGACCATCCTCCGCCCACCGATTGTGCTTGGCCCCTCCGACCCGACGCTGCGCGGCTACTACTACTTCCAGCGGCTGATGGACGGCGGGCCGCTGCTCCTCTCCAACGGCGGCGTGGCCTCGTTCCGCCTGGCCTACGCGGACGACCTGGCCCACGCCTATCTGCTTGCCCTCGCCAACCCGCGCGCTGGCGGTCGCGCCTACAACATCTGCCAGCCCGAGATTGTGACACTGCGCCAGATGCTAGATATCGCGGCTGAGGCGCTGGGCCTGACTTTGATCACTGCCGAGGTCCCGTCGCGGGTACTCGCGGCGGCGCACCTGAGCGGCGGCCCCTACAGCCACATGGTAAACTTCGTGCCGTCCATCCGTCGGGCGCAGACCGATCTGGGCTACACCGCGACTCCGTTCGCCGAGTGGCTCGCGCGAACGGCCATCTGGTATCGGGATGAGTATCGGGGCGAGGCGTCCGCGGGCTACGACCAACGCGCTAACGAGCTGGCGTTCGCCGAGCGCTGGTGGGCCTTGCTCGAAGCGACCCAAGAAAGGGAGGATGACCGTGCCTGAGTCCAAGATTGGCCTCGTGTTCGTACCCGGCGCGCCGGAGTCAACGGTCGGAATAATCGCCGACGCCGAGAGGCGCGGCGTGCCAATGATCTGGACGATTACCGCCGGTGTCACGTATGACCCGCTCTCGGTCTTCGCCGTGGCGCTGGCGCGCACGACGCGGATCGTTGTCGGGACGGCCATCATCCAGGGGTTCCCGCGCCACCCCGTCGCGTTGGCGATGCAGGCGCTGGCCCTGGAAGGTTTCGGGCCGGGGCGGCTGCGCCTCGGCGTCGGGCCGAGCGCCGAGCGGGTGATGGGCGGGATATACGGCATCGCCTCCGACAAGCCCGTGTCGCGTTTGAAAGAGTACGTAACCGTGACGCGGGCGCTGTTGCAGCAGGGGAAGGCCGAGTTCGACGGTGAGTTCTACAAGGTTCACGCCGCCCTGCCGCCGGGCATGACGCCGCCGGGCACGCCCGTGCCGATCTCGGCGCTGCGCCCGCCCTCCTACCGCGCGGCTGGTGAGGCTGCCGATGGCGCGCTCTCCTGGGTGACGCCGCCGTCCTACCTGCTCGAGAAGGCGCTGCCCGCGCTGCGGGAGGGCGCTGCCGAGGCTAACCGGCCGGCCCCGCCGCTCATCGCCCACGTGCCGGTCGTCCTGGACGCGCGACGCGATGTCGTGCTGGCTGCCGCGCAGAAGGGCATCGGCTTCTACGCCAATCTACCGCACTACATCCGCATGTTCGCCGACGCGGGTTATCCGGTGCCAGGCAACGGGACGCTGCCCGAGCCGCTCGTGGATGCCCTGGTGGTCAGCGGAACGGGTGAGACGGTCGAGGCGCGGCTGCGCGCGCTGCTGGCGTCGGGTCTCGATGAGCTGATGGTCAGCCTGGTTCCGGTGTCAGACTCCGATGCCGAGCGGGGCGCGCTGGCCGACATCATCGCGTCAATCGCGCGCGGATAATCTGGAGGCGACATGGAGTTCGCGGATATTGTCAGGAAGCGGCGCATGGTGCGGAGCTTCATGGCCGAGCCAGTCGCGCCAGAGGTTGTCGAGCGCATGGTGCAGCTTGCCCGCCACGCGCCGAGCGCCGGCTTTACCCAGGGCCAGTCATTCATCATTGTCACACAGCCCGAGACGCGCGCCGCCATCGCCCACCTGTGTGGCGAAGAGTCGTATGTCGCCAAAGGCTTCGACCCGTTCATCTCTCAGGCCCCGGTGCTGGTCATCCCCTGCACGAGCGAGGCGGCCTACCACCGCCGCTACCAGGAGGCCGATAAGGTGCAGGACGACGGCTCGGAGATTGTGTGGCCTGTGCCGTACTGGTTCATGGATGTGGGGTGCGCGGTGATGGTGCTGCTGCTGGCCGTGGTGGACGAGGGGCTGGCGGCGGCGTTCGTAGGCGCGCACGACCTGGCGGCGCTCAGGGAACTGTTGGGCATTCCGCCGGAGGTCAGCCCGGTCGGCGTCATCGCCATCGGCCACGGCGCGCAGGACCAGCCGTCGCCCTCGCTACGGCGCGGCCGAACCTCCGATGACTTTTACATTCACAAGGAAAGCTGGTAAACCGCTATGGATCTCGCCATCATGCTGGAGGGGCAGAACGGGTTGACGTGGCCGAAGTGGCAGCGCATCGCCCGCGCTGTCGAGGACCTGGGCTTCGCCGGGCTATACCGATCGGACCATTTCACGAATGCCGAGGCGCCAGACATAGACTCGCTAGAGCTGTGGACATCCCTCGCCTGGCTCGCCAGCCACACCCAGCGCATCGAGTTTGGCCCGATCGTGACGCCGGTGTCGTTCCGCAACCCGGTCTTCACGGCACGCATCGGCAAGGACGTGGACGACCTATCCGGCGGGCGACTCACACTGGGCGTCGGCGCGGGCTGGCAGGTGCGCGAGCACAATGCCTTCGGCTTCGACCTGCTGGACATTCCCCAGCGCATGCGCCGCTTCCAGGAAGGCGTCGAGGTCATCAGCCGACTGTTGAACAACGACACGCCGGTGTCGTTCGACGGCGAGTACTACCACCTGCGCGACGCCGTTCTTTTGCCCCGTCCGCAGCGGCCCGGCGGCCCGCCTCTCCTTGTCGGCGGCAACGGCCCGCAGCGGACTCTGCCGCTGGCCGCCCAGTATGCCGACGAGTGGAACGGCGTGTTCATTCCCGCGCAGCGATTTGCTGAGCTGACGGCGCGGCTGAGTGAGTTGGCCGAGGCGCGCGGCCGCGCCCCGTCCGCCATCCGCCGCTCCCTCATGACCGGCAGCGTGTTTGGGGCGACTCAGGCGGATGTGACCGAGCGCCTCGCCGGCCGGTCAGCGGACGATCTGCGCGAGCGCGGCATTATCGTGGGAACGCCGAGTGAGGTTGTTGAGCAACTCGGCCGCCTGGCCGAGGTCGGGGTGCAGCGCCTGATGCTCCAATGGTTGGACCTGGACGACATGGCGGGGTTGGAAACCCTGGCGGCGCAGGTGTTGCCGCACTTTAGCTGACAACAGAGTCAATGCGCCGTGGCGGGCGTAGCGTGGCCGCTGCACCCGCCACGGCAGACACCAATGAGGCTGAAAATATGCTTACATTCCCGAAGGATTTCGTGTGGGGGACGGCGACGGCGTCCTATCAAATCGAGGGCGCTGTTCACGCGGACGGCCGCGGCGTCTCCATCTGGGACACATTCAGCCACACGGCGGGCAAGATACTGAACGGTGACAGCGGTGATGTCGCGGACGACCACTACAACCGCTGGCAGAGCGATGTCGGGCTGCGGGGTGATCTGGGCGTGGGGGCGTATCGCTTCTCGGCGGCCTGGCCGCGCATCCTGCCCGACGGCGTGGGGCGCATCAACCCCGCCGGCCTGGACTTCTACGACCGTCTCGTTGACGCGCTGCTGGCGAAGGGCATAACCCCGTGGGTGACGCTGTACCATTGGGACCTGCCCCAGGCGTTGCAGGATAGGGGCGGGTGGGCCAGCCGGGACACCATCGAGGCGTTTCTGACCTACACGGACATTGTCACCAAGCGTCTGGGCGACCGCGTCAAGAATTGGATGACGCACAATGAGCCGTGGGTCGTCGCCTTTCTCGGCAACTTGCTTGGCATGCACGCGCCCGGCTACCAGGACCTTGGGCTGGCGCTCACGGTGGCGCACAATGTCCTCGTCTCGCACGGACGCGCCGTACCCATCATTCGCGCGGCCAGCCAGGGCGCGCAGGTCGGCATCGTCCCGAACCCGCACGCCGTCATTCCGGCGAGTGACTCGGAGGAGGATGCCCTGGCGGCCCAGCGTTTCGACGGCTTCATGAATCGCTGGTTCCTGGACCCGCTGTATGGGCGCGGCTATCCAGAGGACATGCTCGCGCTGTACGGCCCGAACGTTCCGACGATTCACCCTGGCGACATGGAAGCCATCGCCACGCCGACGGACTTCCTGGGCGTGAACACCTACGCGCCGGGCTTCGTCCGCGCCGACCCAACGTCGCCGCTGGGGTTCGGCCAGCTGTCGGCGGAGGAGCTGGCGGCGCGGGGCTACGAACTGACGACGATGGGCTGGCCGGTCGTGCCGGAAGGCATGCAGATGCTCCTGGAGCGGCTGTACCGCGACTACGCGCCGGCGGCGCTCTATATCGCCGAGAATGGCGCGGCTTTCCCCGATACGGTGACGGACGGCGCGGTCCACGACCCGCGCCGCATCGCCTACCTGGACGGCTACCTGCGCTCGGCGCATGAGGCGATCGCGGCGGGCGTGCCGCTAAAGGGCTATTTTGTCTGGTCGTTCATGGATAACTTCGAGTGGTCGCTAGGCTACAGCCAGCGCTTCGGCCTGGTGTACGTGGACTACACGACGCTGGAGCGGCTACCCAAGGATAGCGCGGGGTGGTATCGGGACGTGATCGCCGCCAATGGCCTGCCCGTGCTGGCGAGTTAGGGACGCGCTATAATAGTATAGACGCGCTATAATGGCAGAGACGCGCCATGGCGCGTCTCTACTGTTGTATCTATTCGTTTGTTTTCGCCGCCTTGGATCAGGCGCCCTGATGCGCAGCCGCTTCCTGGCCGGCGCCGTTAGTGGCCGGGCGGCTGCCGTTGGCGTGCTGGGCCAGCACGGCTTCGAGATTATCGAGGGTCTGCTGTAGCCGGTGCGTCAGTGCAGGGACCGCGCGCGGCTGGCTGGCGATGCGCTCCATCACGGAGCGAATCGCATCTGGGTGGCCGCCGGCCTGGGAGATGAACTCCAACTCCTCGTTGACCAGGCGCGGCGAGATGGTGATGCCGTAGCGCGAGAGGGCCTGCTTGTAGCGGTGGTAGTCCTTAGCCAGGTTGAGCGTGACCGACTCGTAGCCGTGTTGAGCGATGGTCATGCGCGAGGAGTAGCGCATGGCGTTGAAGAAGAACATGGTTGTGTCGGTCGGCGACGGCTCGATCAGGATGAAGGTGACTTCGGGATGCTGGCGCTGCACCTGCTTCAGATGGTACTGAAGGCCGGCATGGAACAGCGTGCGGTAGACCTGCGCGCCGATGGCTGATACGCCCTTCCGGCTGATGCGATACCGGTCGGCCAGGGAGAAGGGGCCGCCGGATCGCTTTTCGTTGTCCAGCGGCACGGAGGGGTTGACGACCACGACGAGGGTCGCGCCGCGCTCGATGGCGACGTCCAGGCTGGCCGGGCCGCGTACGCCGCCGTCCATATAGTCCCTGTCACCGATCCGCACCGGCTTGTACAGAATCGGGACGGCGCTGGAGGCGGCGACGGCGCGGGAGATGGGCGCCGCGGGGTTGTCGCGGCTGAACACGACGCGCGCGCCGGTGTCTATGTCGGTGGCGACAATGTAAAGCTCGCGCTCCAATTCCCTGAAGTCGTCAGTGCCGCCGGCGGCGATGAGAGTCTCGTGCATGTAGTGGGCGAGGGTGGAATTGTCATAAATACCCGACGGCAACACCTCGCTCATGCTGAGGAGAACGTCGGTCGGGCTGGTGTCACGCACGTGCTGGAGGTAGTAGCGCAGGGCGCGCAAGGTGACCAGAGGCAGCCTGCCGACGCCCAACAGCATTTCTTCAACGTTCAGGTTGAACAATTCGGCCGGCTTCGGGCCGCGGAAATAGGGGTGCTGACCCTCAACGCCACGGATCATCTCGCCGGGCGAGATGCCGTTGGCGAGGAATGAGCAGACAAGGGCGCCCGCGCTTGTGCCAACGTAGATGTCGAACTGCGTGGCGTCAAGCTCCACGAGCAGATCGTCAATGGCGCGCAGCGCTCCCATCTCATACACAGCCCCGGTCAAACCGCCGCCCGCCAGTACCAGTGCAGTCTTGTCTGTACGCGAGGTTGCGAACTTCTGCGACACCTTTGTCTCCCGTCGGCCTGTGAGGTAGTCGAAAGCTACTCAGATGTTAGTGGGTCGGACGGACTGTCGTGCTCGTGCTGTTCGGTGGACTTCGCGGCCTCGGCCACTAGTAGGGCATCCAACTTTGATGCCAGCTCCTCCAACTGCGTGCTCAGGCGCTTCACGTCGGCGCGCGTTGGGATATTGAGGCGGTCAAAGGCCGCGTCCATCGGGCTGCTGAGAGTGTCTTCGTCTGGGTAGAGATCGTGTGTGTAGCGCAACAGTTTTTCCCGCAGCGACTGGGCCTCGGCTTCGGGCATCTGGCCGCGGCGGACCATCGTATCCAGGCGCTTTTCGATGCCTTCCTCGATCAGCCTGACAGCGCCCAGCGACGAGTAGAACGACCGCTTGAACATGTCGAGCGTATCCCCCCCCGTCTGGATCAGTGAGGTCAGGACAACCTTGGGCAGCGCGCCGACCTGGCGTTTCTCTTGCTCCAAGATGATTTGGGACAGGGTAACCGTTGTCAGGTCCTCGCCTGTCTCATGATCCACGACCTGGACATCGTCTCCGACTCGGATCAACTCAGCGATGCCGTCCAGGGTCACGTAGGCTTTTGCTTCCGTGTCGTAGAGCTTTCGGTTGGGGTAACGCTTGATGACGTGCATGGCGGGCGCCTTTGGCAACGGTTCGGTAGGTCTCTCGTGTGATTATAGTCCCTTGACGTGATGCGTCAAGCTGGAGCGCAGGCACGCAATCATGACGCGACCCAGGCATACATAGCGGCGCTACCCGCCCCATGCACGCCTGGGTCGTTGGCTCGTCATCGCAACCGGCGTCTGCGCCGGGAGTCTACTTTGTCTTCAGCTCTTCGACCTTCTGCGACAGCTCAGCGATCTGGCGCGACAGGCGGTCAATGTCGGCCTTGGTTGGAACGTTGAGGCGGGTGAGGACCTTCTCGACTGTCTGCTCGACGCGGTCCTGGCCCTTCTCGAAGCGCTCATCCACCTGGCCGGTCACCTTCTCCTGTGTCTCCTTGCTCTCCTTGGCGACGCGCTTGAACCACTGGCGGCCACTCTTCTCCGCCGTCTCGCCTTCGTCCACGAGCTTGTTGAACAGGCCTTCGGTCTCGTCCCACGCCATTGACAGGGCGCCGATCGAAGCTAGATAGACGCGGCGAACCTCGTGCGGCACCATCTGGAGCACGCCCTTGGCCTGCTCGGCCGCTGCCTCGGCCTGCTCGCTCATCTTCTCGCCGTCCACCGCGACCTCAGCCTTCACCGGCGCCTCGACCGCGGGGGCCTTGACCTTTTTCGTAGTAACTTTCGCTTCCATGGTATCTCCTTGCCGCCTGGCGCGGCCCCGAATTGAGTTTAGACTTTGAAAGCCTTATAACGCATCGCGTCACAATCATTATAGCACCTCCAGATTCGAATGTCAAGTCTTTGCGCAGTATTTTGATGCAATGCGTCATCTTCTGGCCCGATTCTCTTGACGCAGTGCGTTGTTGATGTTATAATGAATTTGAGCGTCTAGCCCGCTGTCGAAGGAGACTGACGATGGATAAACCGTGGATCAAAAGCTACGAGCCTGGCGTGCCGGCGACGTTGACGTACCCCTCCGAGTCGCTGTACGCCATGTTTCGTGAGAGCGCGCGCAAGTACAGCGGCAAGCCGGCCGTCAAGTTCTTGCTGCGCTATGCCGCTGGCGGCCGCCTGACCATCGGCGGCAAGATGACCTACCGCGAGCTTCAAGAGGCGGTGGATGCCTTCGCCGGTGGGCTATATGGGCAGGGCGTGCGCAAGGGCGACCGGGTAGCCATTATGCTCCCCAACTCGCCACAGTTCGTCATCGCCTTCCTCGGCGCGATGAAGATTGGCGCCATCGTCGTCAATGTCAACCCGACGTACACATCCCCGGAACTGAAGCACCAGCTCAACGATTCGGGCGCCGAAACCATCGTCCTCTACAACATGATCTACGATCGCTTCAAGGCGATTCAGAGCGAGACGCCTACGAAGCGCTGCGTCGTGACGTATATTCACGAGGGCGCTGAGTTTCCTTACCATATTCTCGTCAAACGCACGCAGAAGAAGGAGCGCGCCTGGCAGGAACCGGCGACCGGCGGCGGCGTCTACTCCATGAAAGCGCTCATCGAGCAAGGGAAGAAAGCGCCCGAGGTGGAAATCGCGCCGGACGACGTCGCCCTCTTCCAGTACACCGGCGGAACGACCGGCGTGCCGAAGGCGGCCATGCTGAGTCACCGCAACATCGTCTCCAACGTCGTCCAGACCAACGCCTGGCTGCCGAAGTCAGTCGCCGGCGGCGAGGTCATGCTCGGCGCTATTCCGTTCTTCCACGTGTACGGCATGACGATTGCGATGCTTTATGGCATCTACATCGGCGCGACGCTCCTGGTCGTCCCCGACCCGCGGCGGCTCGACTTCCTCCTCCAGATCATCGAGAAGGAGGGCGTAACGCTGTTCCCCGGCGTGCCGGCGATGTATATCGGTATCCTCAACCACAAGGACCGCGACAATTACAACCTGCGCACTGTGAAGGCGTGTATCTCCGGCTCAGCGCCGCTGCCGATGGAGGTGCAGGAGAAGTTCGGCGAGGTGACCGGCGGCCGCCTCGTCGAGGGCTATGGGCTGACCGAGGCCGCGCCCGTCACCCACTGCAATCCCGTCTTCGGCAAGCGCAAGTCCGGCAGCATCGGTATCCCGTTTCCAGACGTTGAGGCGCGGATCGTAGACCTGGACACGCGCACGGACGCCGCCGCCGGCCAGCCGGGCGAGCTGTGGGTGCGCGGTCCGCAGGTGATGGTGGGCTACTGGAACAAGCCCGAGGAGACGGCCAAGACCGTCACCGAGGACGGCTGGCTGATGACGGGCGATATCGCAGTCATGGATGAAGAGGGGTACTTTTCCATCGTTGACCGCAAGAAGGACATGATCATCGCGTCGGGCTACAACATCTATCCACGCGACGTGGAAGAGGTTTTGTATAAGCACCCGAAGGTGGCCGAGGCCGTGGTCGCGGGGATCCCGCACCCGTACCGTGGCGAGACCGTGAAAGCCTACGTCGTGCTCAAGCCGGGGGTGACCGCGACCGAGGACGAGATCCGTGATTTCTGCAAGGAGAACCTTGCGCCTTACAAAGTGCCGTCCACCATCGAGTTCCGCAGCGAGCTGCCGAAGACCCAGGTCGGCAAGGTCTTGCGGCGCGTGCTTGTGGACGAGGAACGCGCCAAACTGGCTCAACCAGGCCAGAGCTAAAGAGAGAAGGCCACCATGTACGGGTATCTCGGCAAGCTGCTGTCGGTGGACCTGAGTTCGGGCATCATTCGCGATGAGCCGCTCAACGAGGACTACACGCGCGACTTCATCGGTGGGAGCGGCCTGGCGGGGCGCTACCTCTGGGACCTGACCGACGCCGCGACCGGCCCGCTCAGCCCCGAAGCGCCGCTCATCTTCATGGCTGGTCCTCTCGTTGGAACGGCCGCGCCCGCCTGTGGCCGCCACGTCGTGTGTGGCCTCTCGCCGGCGACGGGACGCTGGGGCGAGGCGAACTCCGGCGGGCGGTTCGGGGCGCAGATGCGCTACGCCGGCTACGACGGCATCATCATCACCGGCCGCTCGCCGCGCCCCGTGGTCCTCGTCGTGCGCGACGGCGAGGCGGAGCTTGTGGATGCGCGGCACCTGTGGGGCAAGGATATCTACGTCACCCAGGCGCTCCTGAAAGAGCAACTGAGCGAGGCACGCTCCAGCATCGCCTGCATCGGCCCAGGCGGCGAGCATATGCTCCCCATGGCCGGCATCGTCAACGACGAGGCCCGCATCGCGGCGCGGGGCGGCATGGGCGCGGTGATGGGCGCCAAGCGGCTGAAGGCCATCGTCGCGCGCGGCACGGGCAAGATTCCGCTGCCGAGCGAGGCGGCGATGCGCGACTCGGTGAAGGCCGCCTACAAGGAGTTGAAGGAAGACTTCAGCGTCCGCATGTTCCGCGAGACCGGCACGGCCGGCGGCGTAGACTACCTCATGATGGTCGGCGACATGCCGAACAAGTACTGGCGGCAGGGCTTCTTCGATGGCGCCGAGAAGCTCAGCGGCTCCATCATGAAGGAGACCATCCAGACCGGCATCGGCGCGTGCCACACCTGCCCCATCTCGTGCTGGCGCATCGTCGAGACACGCGGCATCTACAAGCAATCGCACATTGACGGGCCGGAGTACGAGACGGTCGCCGCGTTCGGTTCGCTCATTCTGAGCGACGACCTCGAAGCCGTGTCCTACGCCAACCACCTGTGCAACGCCTACGGCCTGGACACTATCTCCGTCGGCTCGACCATCGCTTTCGCCTACCACCTGTTCAACGAGGGCCTCATCACTGAGGCCGACACTGGCGGCCTGGTGCTGCGCTGGGGCGACACCCACACCGCGATCCAACTCGTCGGCATGATCGCCCACCAGCAGGGCTTCGGCGTCCTCCTCGGCGAAGGCTCCCGCGCCCTCGGCCGCCGCTACGGCGTCGAGGACATGGCCGTCCAGGTCAACGGCCTCGAAGTGGCGATGCACGACCCCCGCGCCATGACGGGCATGAGCCTCATCTACGCCACGTCGCCGCGCGGCGCGTGCCACAACCAGGGCGACATGTACTGGGTCGAGCTGGGCCGCGCCCTCGAAGAGTTGGGGCTGGGCGGCCTCGAGCGCACCTCGGACGAGGGCAAGGCGTTCGCGTCGGCCCGCATCCAGGACTGGCGCAGCTTCTACAACTGCCTCATCATGTGCATGTTCTCGAACCCGGCGCCGGACGGCGTCGCCGCCATGTTCTCCGCCGCCACCGGCCGCGAGATTGACCTGGCGGAGGCGATCCACCTGGGTGAGCGCGCCTGGAACCTGAAGCGGATCTTCAACAACCGCCGCGGCCTCTCCCGCCGCCACGACAAGCTGCCCAAGATCTTCAGCGAGCCGCTGGAATACGGCGGCGCGGCGGGCGTCGTGCCAGACTTCGACACGCTGCTCAAGGAGTGGTACGACGTTCGCGGCTGGGACTGGGCCACCGGCCGGCCGAAGCCGGACAAGTTGTCTGCGTTGGGCCTGGACTTCGCTATTCCGGAGTTGTGGCCGAGCATCGGCATGAGCTTCGCCGCGGACTAGGCCCTCACCTCCCCCATCCCCTGGCCCCTTCCCCCAGAACGGGGGAAGGGGTATCCTTTTGGTCCCCGCTCCCGCTCTGGGTTAGCTCTGCACAATAGATCGGAGACCCTATGCTGGGGGTGGAGTGCCAACTCCACCCCCAGTATGATTGCGGCGACAATTCGGCACGATTCATAAGTAGAGACGCGCCATGGCGCGTCTCTACTCGTTGGTTTCTACGTGAGCGGTGGCCTGTATACCTCGCCCGTGTCGCCGACAAGCCCCAATCCCATCGCGTTCATGAGAGCGCGCTTGTGGCGAACCGCTGTCATCGGCGTCGCGCTGTTGGGGCCGACAGTGCAAACGAGTGCCATCAGCAACGCAAAGAGAATTGGAACGTAGATCGGCAGCGTCGGCACGAACAGCAAGAGCAAACTCGCGAGCGCGAACACGACATACATGAGAAGCCAGTCCAGGCGGGGCGAGGTCGCGAGATGGATGACAGGGACGTTCGCCTCGGTCAAGCGGACCCGTGTCCGACATGGAATGGACCGTATCAGGAACCACGGTATGCTCTCATCAATTCGCCAGCCGGGGCCAGCGGCTCGCAGGCGATAGGCGAGGGTATACGTGCCAAGGCCGGCGTCCTCCTCCACCGTTATCCTCTGGCCCGACAACGCGCCCAGACGCTGTCTCGCTTCTTCCATGCTGATGGGGAGGTGGATGTTCGCCTCAGCGCGCGGGATGATGCGCCACATATCCGACTTCCGTTTCCAGTCGTCTACCTCTTTCGACCTCTCGCAACCAGTATCGCCTATGGCGCGGGTTCTCCCTGACGGCCATGCGCCCGTTAGCCGACGGGCGGTGGACGAAAAGGCCCGCTCTCAGCGCGAGAGCGGGCTGTCTTGTCGTGTGTGGCTCCGGGGCAGGGATTCGAACCCCGATACGCAGATCCAAAGTCTGCTGTCCTACCATTAGACGACCCCGGACTACCTCAGGTTTGATGACGCCGCGCTGAACCTTCTTACCCTGCTACCACAAAAGTACTGAGAAGGAGAATGCCACAAAGACACAGAGGACGGGTCTTGTCATTGCTAGAGCGAAGCAATCTCCCAGCATTGCAAAGGACAGTGTATGCGGCGAGCGCGAGTCCCTCACTTTGCGGGAGGCTGCTTCGTCGTCCTATCGTCCTCCTCGCAGCGACATAGCAACCTTGTGTTCTGAACGGCGAGGCTGTCCGTTTCGTGGTCCAACACCTCGCCTCACCGCGCAAGTCTGCCATTTTCGAGAGACAATCCCTCTCTCCTCTGCGTTTGCTGCGCTTCTATGGCGATCTTCTACTCCGGGAGAGCGCCTTCGCGGGCGCGCCACTGCATGGTGTAGAGCTGGTAGTAGTGGCCGCGGCGGGCGAGCAACTCCTGATGCGTGCCGCGCTCGACGATCTCGCCCTTGTCAATGACGCAGATCAGGTCAGCGTTGACCACGGTGCTCAGACGGTGGGCGATGACGAACGACGTCCGCCCGCTAAGCAGCCGCTTGAGCGCCGCCTGGATGATTTGCTCCGTCTGCGTGTCCACGCTCGACGTGGCCTCGTCGAGGATGAGGATGCGCGGGTCGGTCAGGAGCGCGCGGGCGAAGGAGACCAGCTGGCGTTGGCCGACGCTGAGGTTGCTGCCGTTCTCGCCGACCGGCGAGTCGTAGCCGAGCGGCAGGGCGACGATGAAATCGTGGGCGCCGACCGCCTTCGCCGCGTCCTCAATGTCCGCCTGGGTTGCGTCCAGGCGCCCGTAGCGGATGTTCTCGCTGACACTGCCGGAGAACAGGAACGGCTGCTGGAGAACGACGGCCATCTGCCGCCGTAGCGATTCCATGGTCACCTTGCGCACGTCGTGGCCGTCAATCAGGATTTCGCCGCTGTCAATGTCGTAGAAGCGGCTGAGGAGGGCGATGGTCGAGCTTTTGCCCGCGCCCGTCTCGCCCACGAACGCCACCGTCTTGCCGGCCGGTACATCCAGGACGATATCCTTGAGCACCGGCGTGATGCCGTCGTAGCTGAAGGTCACGTGGCGTAGCTCGATGTGGCCCTCGATGGGCGGCAGATCGGTGGCGTCGGGCGCGTCCTTGAAGGCTGGCGGCGTGTCCAACAGCTCGAACAGGCGCTCGCTTGACGACATCGTGTTCTGGAGGTTGTTGTAGCGCAGCGCCAGGTCGCGGATTGGCTCGAAGAAGCGGTCCACGAACAGGATGAACGCCACGAGGGTGCCGGCGGAGACTGTGCCGCCGAGCACCTGCGCGCCGCCCACGACGACGACGAGCGCGGTGGCGATGGAGCCGAGGACGTCCACGCTAGGGAAGAAGAGGGCGCTGAGCCAGCCGGCGTGGACGTTGGCGTCACGCAGGTTCTTGTTCAGCTCCATGAAGCGCATCAGGTTGCGCGCCTCGCGGCTGAACGACTGCACGACGCGCACGCCGCCGATGTTCTCGGCCAGGTTGCCGGTGACGAGGGACTGGCGGCGCTTGGCCTGGCGGAAGGTGTCGCGCATGAAGCGGCGCCAGAAATTCGTGACGATGATCATGATCGGAATCACCGCCAGCGTCAGCAGGGCCAGGCGCGCGTCCATCAGGAACATGGCGATGACGATGCCGACCAGGACGGCCAGCGAGCGGAAGACGCCGACGAACGACCAGGTGACGAAGTCCTGGATCTGGCCGACGTCCGAGATCATCCGCGACATGAGCCGCCCGACGATGAAGTAGTCGTAGAAGCTCAGCGTCATCTCCTGGAGGTGTGCGAAGAGCTGGGTGCGCAGGTCGAAGATGACGTCGTTGCCCACTTCGCCCATGAGCCTCACGCGGAACCGCGCCGCGACATACTCCACCAGGGCGGCGAAGATGAACAGCGTCGCGAAGAACGCCAGCGCCTGGAGATTGCCGGGGATCATGCCCTGGTCAATCGCGCCGCTGACGATGGGCGGGCCGGCGACGCTGGCGATGACCTGCACCACCTGGGCGATGAGGGCGATGATGACCAGGGTCTTGTACGGACGCAGGTATTGCAGCAGGCGCCGCGCCAGGCGGGTATCGTACGCCTGGCCGAGCATGTCCTCGCGGTCGCTGAGCCGGGCGAGGCGCTGCGCCTGCTCCGCCTTCGTCTCGCTCACGGGGTCGCCGGTTGGCCCTCGGCCGGCGCCGTTGGTATAAGTCGGAACGCTACTCACTCGACTGCCTCTTTCTGCCGTCGCCGCCCGCCCATGAACTCGTAGCCTGACGCTAGCCCCGCTGCCGCGTGGTCGTGGCTTTCCACGCTCACCGCGCCCTCGCCGGCCTTCGCCGTCTCTTCCTGGTCGCGGAGTTGCAAGTCATAGATGTGGCGGTAGAGGCCGTCGCTCTGCAACAGATCGTCGTGCCGCCCATGCTCGACGACGCGACCGTGGTCGAGGACGAGAATCTGGTCGGCGTGCTTGAGGGTCAGCAGGCGCTGGGCGATGATGAACGTCGTGCGGCCTTCCATCAGGCGGGCAAGGGCCTGCTGGATCTCGTGCTCTGTCGCCGGGTCCACGCTGCTCGTCGCATCGTCGAGGATGAGGATGCGCGGGTCCATAAGCAGGGCGCGGGCGATGGCGAGGCGCTGGCGCTGGCCGCCAGAGAGCGTCACGCCGCGCTCGCCGATCTCGGTGTCGAAGCCGTCGGGCAGGCGGCTGATGAAGGTGTAGGCCTCGGCGGCGCGCGCCGCGGCGATGATCTCCTCGTCCGTCGCGTCGGGCCGCCCGTAGGCGATGTTCTCGCGGATGGTGGCCGAGAACAGGAACGTGTCCTGGAGGACGATGCCGATCTGCCGCCGTAGCGACTCCAGGGTCATAGTGCGGATATCGCGGTCGTCAATGAGTACCTGGCCGCCGGTGGGGTCGTAGAAGCGCGGAATGAGGCTGATGACGCTGCTCTTGCCGGAGCCGGTCAGCCCCATCAGCGCCACGACGGTGTTCGGCGCGGCGCGGAACGAGACGCCCGCCAGCACGGGGGCTTCATGGTAGGCAAATGAGACGTCCCTAAATTCGACATAACCCTGAATCTCGCCAATGGGCTGCGCGTCCGGCGCGCTTTCGATGCCGTTGGGCGCGTCCAGAATGTCGAAGACGCGCTGGCCGGAGGCGAGCGCCTGCCCAACGCGGTCCACGACGAAGCCGAGGCGCTGCGTCGGGGCGGCCAGCATGAGCAGGTAGGCGTTGAACGCGACGAGCGTGCCGACGCTGATCGTGCCGGCGATGACCTGCTGCCCGCCGAACCACAGGATGAGGGCGGTACTCGACGCGACGATGAGGGTCATCAGCGGGAAGTTGTTGGCCCAGGTATGCACGATCTCTTGCCGCTGGCGGTTGTACTCCTGGTGGCGCTCGAAGAAGCGCCCGATCTCGTGCGCCTCGCGGGCGAAGGCTTTGACGACGCGGATGCCCGTCAGGTTCTCCTGGAGCAGGCTGCTGAGGACCGCTGTCTGCTCCTGGGCGCCGCGCCAGAGGACGCGCATGCGGAAGCCGAAGCGCAGGCTCACGAACATCAGGATGGGCATCGGCAGGAGGGCGATGGCGGCCAGCCGCTTGTCAACCGAGAACATGAGCACGCCCGACAGAACGAAGAGCAGAACAATGCCGATCAGGTCCATCGCGCCCTGGCCGGTAAAGCGCATGATCTGCTCGATGTCGCTCGTCCCACGGCTGATAAGCTCGCCCGTCTGCGTCCTGTCGTGGTAGGAGAACGAGAGCCGCTGAATCTTATCGTAGAGCTGGTTGCGCATGTCGAACGCGATGTCCTGGGACAGGCGCTCGGAGCCGTAGAGCTGGACGTAGCTGAACAGGCCGCGCAAGGCGGTGATGGCGACGATGGTCAGGCCGGCGACGACGAGGAAGCGGAAGTCCTGACCGGCGAGACCCTGGTCAATGACGGCGCGCAGAATCCACGGCACGATCAGGTTCAGAAAGGTAGCGATGAAGAGGGCGCTGTAAGTCAACAGCGCCCAGCCTCGGTAGGGTCGGAGATAAGTCAACAGTCGCTTGAGTATCCGCATGATCTTCCTATTAAGCAGGGTTCCCTTGCCAGTTTATCATGCCTCGGCCGGCTGCGCATCCACCGTCTGAGGGATGCGGCCATCGGCGGTTTGATGCTCCTTGCCGGGCAGCAACAGCGCGATGCCGCTGGCGATGAGCAGCAGGAAGGCCATGACGAACATCATCGGCATCAGGCCGATGCGGTCGGCCATCCAGCCGCTAATGGCGACGCCAATGGCGCCAGCGATGAATGTGAAGCCAAGGGCCAGCCCGCTCATCAGACCGATGCCTTTCGGAAGCAACTCCTGGGCCATAACCAGGGTGATCGGGAACGACGCGCCGATCATGACGCCGAGGAACGGGGCGAAGAAATAGGCGCGTGGACCGAGGGTGAGCAGGACCAGGATGAGCAGCGGCGCGGCCAGCAGCAGCGAGCCGACGATGATGGGGCGGCGGCCGATGCGGTCCGACATCGAGCCGCCAATCAGGCCGCCGAAGGCCAGCGGAAACAGGATGGCGAACTGGAGATTGCTGGAGTAGTCAATGTCGAAGCCGTTGGCCTTGGTCAGCTGGGGCAGGTAGGTCGTGATGGCGCTGTTGACCCACATGCGCAGGAATATGACCCAGATCAGCGCGGCGACGGCCAGCGGCGCCATAGGGCGGTAGTCGTTGAGGCCGGCGGTGGCGTTCCCCTTGCTGCCAACGATACGGCGAACGTGGGGGCCGAACACGAGTTGCGCCGCGCTGAGCAGCGCGCCCAACACGACCAGAGCGAGCGTTGTCACGCCGCCGATAGCCGCGAAGAGCACACGGGCCACAATCGGGCCGACGGCATAGCCGATGTTGCCGCCGAGCATGAAGATGGACATGCCCGTCGCCCGCTGCTTGCCGCTGGCGATGGAGGCGTTGGCTGCGCCCTGCGGGTGGAAGGCGGCCGAGCCGATGCCGGCCAGTGGAGCCATGAGGAGGAGCGCCCAATACGAGGGCGCGGAGCGCATCAGGCCGATCATGACGGCGATCAGCAGGATGCCGCCCGCCGCCAGCCATCGCCCGCCGATGCGATCCGCGACCCACCCAAAAAAGGGCTGGGTGAAGGAGGAGGTGAGGGTGAAGGCCGAGGCGACGAGGCCGACCTGGACATACGATAGGCCGAGCGGGTCCGTCAGGCCGAGGAGAATTAGCGGCAGCATGCCCGAGAACATATCAACGCTGAAGTGGCCCAGCGTCACAGTGGCGAGGGCGCGGTTGCGCAGCAGTGTCAGGATATTCTTCATGATAACCCCCTTCCTCAGGCCAGGAAGCTGTCGAGCGCGGCGACGAGATCGCGGCCGTTGTCGCGCCGAATCGAGTAATACTTGATGCCGTTCTCGCGCCGAACATTGACGAGATTGGTGCGCTCCATGAGACCGAGGTGGCGCGAGGCGGCGGGCTGGGAGATGCCGAGGGCGGCGACGATGGTCTCCTGGGTCGCCTCACCCGCCTGGAGGTGCGCCAGGATATGGAGGCGCGTCTCGTCGGCCAGGGCCTTGAGGCGCGGGAACATCTGCACGATATCTGGAATGGCCGGGCTGATCGGCGAGCCGGCGCCCACGGTGCGCGCATTGAAGCTCACGTAGGCACGCTGGCCGGTGACGACGATGAAGAAGTACGGCCCGATGTGGGACGATGGCACGAAGTATACGCTCTCGGCCGACGCCAGAACCGCGCTCGTGTCCTGGGGCAGCGTTCGCCCCGTGACGGCGGCGAACACGTTCTCGATGCCGCCGACGTATCGCTGCCGTCGGTGGTACGCCAGCGCCCGGCTCAGCAGCGCCTCGTCCTGGCGCAGGGCGGGGAGATAGATGCCGACGCCAAACCAGGCCAACATCGCGTCGAGAGCGGCGCGCATCGCCTCCGGCTGCTCCACAAGCTCAGCGGCGCGGCGGGCGTCGAAGTCAAGGTACGCCAGGCCGCGACGGTCTTGCTGCGACTGCGCGTGCAGCGCCAGCAACTCGGTTGATGGCAGTGTCGCAGCGGAGCCTCGGCCCTGTTCGGTTTCGCACGCGCGGATGCGCGCCACGAACGACTCGCCGAGGGCCGCGAAAAAGCTGCTACTTCGGCCCTGCAAATAGCGCCGCAGCGCCTCCAGGTCCTGCCACACGGGGTCGTGCGGCGGGGGCGACGCGAGAGCCGCCGCCGGCCCGCGGATGATCTCGCCGAAGAAGGGCGTCAGAGTCGCTATCTCGACCCGGCGGGCGGCGCCCATCGCCACCGCCGTCTCGTAGACCCACTCGCTCAACCCCTCGCGCCACGGCGACTTCACGATAAGACTCATGGTCGTGAAAAGGTCGTGGGGGAGTGAGAACTCGAACTCGACGCCCAACCTCGGCGGCGCAGAGATCAGATCAGGAAGCATCGTCAACTACCTATGGTGATATTCAGATATGTGAATAAGTGCGCTAAGGAAGTATAGCCGATGGACGAGGCAGGTGTCAAGAATCATGAAGCGCGGCGAGGGTTGCCGACTGATGAACCTTAGCTTTTTAGCGCCGTAATCGGATTGTCATGCTGAGCGAATGCAAAGCCCGCGCGACGCTCGAGCGTCGCGCTACTGGATGGAAGCCCGAGGGGCTGAGAGGTAGCCTCTCAGGCTTGCACTTTGTAGCCTGCCCGTTCTACGGGCAGGCGAGCTTGGGTAGCCGACGAGGTCCGATGTCCTCACTCTGAGGGATGCTTCGCTCCGCTCAGCGTAACAACCAGGAATTGCGGTGCTAATTGGTGAAAGTTCATCAGTCGGCGCTACGCGGAGAGGAGGTGTAGCGCCGACTCCACTCGGCTCTTATGGCGCGACGGGGATCGGTTGCAGGCTCCCGTTCACCTGGAGGAGCGGCAGGTAGGCGCGCTTGAGGATGTCGCGGCTCTCGTCCGGTGTAAGCACGTCAACATAAGTTGTCGTGCGGGCGATGGGACCTTCGATGCCGCCGATGCGCATGGACGTGTTCACGGGATTGAAGGAGTCGGGCAGCGCCGCCTTGACGGTGGAGAAGCCCAGTGTGTCGCCCGGCTGATTGGTGTCGGCGATGGCTTCCATCTCGACGGCCGCGAGGCGCGTGCAGCGGGGCAGCGCCGGCAGCTCTACGAGCGATGTCGAGTCGACCACGTAGTAGATGCGTCCGCGAATCCGGCCAGCGATTGGCTCGGGGCTGACCCCGTAGCTGACCTGGGGCTGGCCCGTGAACGGATCGCTCGCCAGGCGGGTAATCCGTCGGATGCGTACTTTCGCCGGGTCATACTCGGCGATGAAGGTGAGCTTGCTGACCTGCGGCACGGAGTTGGTGAAGGCGGCGATGCAGATGGGCAGGCTGAAGCTCTCGCCGGGGGAGACGCCACCGCGCGAGAGGGCCGTCAGGTCGAAGAAGGCGAGGGCGTTCGCCAGCGAGGGCAGCGGCGCGTCGGGCGCCGGGTAGGCGGGCGGGATGGGCGGCGGGACAGGCGGGGTGGGGCCGGGCGTGTAGCCAGAGCCGGACGGGGTGTTGGTGAAGACATCGCGGCGGTCGCGGCAGCGCTTGAAGTTGATCTCGCCAATCAGAATGACATCGCCGCTGGCGAGGCGGGAGTACATGTAGCCCGTCTCCTGCACGATGAGGGGCGGCAGGTCTATCTGGTAGTGGCCGAAGAAGTCACTCTGCACGCGAATCTCGCCATCGCGCCCACTGACCTTCAAGATGACGTCGGCCAGCGGCACGCCGCGCCCTTGCGGATCGAGCACGTACCCCTCCATGGAACAGCCAGTGGTTCCCTGGGCGGAGACGCGGACGAGCAAGAGAACGGCAGTGGTGAGGCCGAGCAACAGAGCCAGGATGGCTCGGCGGGGGGAGAAAAACGACACGGTATCGTCCTTTCTACGGCGCGCGAAAGGGCGCCATTGCGAGCTGTGGGCGCGCGCCGGCCGCTGCGTCTGCGCTCCCCCCGGGCAGGCCGCCACCCTCCACTAGGGGTGACGGTTGAGCGGCCTGAAAGTTACGCTCCCGCGCGCCATGAGCTAAATGACGCCATTGGCGCGAAGATGCGCGATCGCGGCATCATCGAGTTCGAGCAGCTCACGGAGAAGGGCGTCCGTGTGCTCGCCCAGGTGGGGCGGCGCGGATCGAATCGTGGCGGGGGTCGCGCTTAGCTTGGGGACAGGCCCCACGACGCGCAGGTCGCCGTCGGCAGGGTGATGCACCGTCTGCACCATGTCTCGCGCCGCCGTCTGCGGGTCGGCGAGGGCGGTCGGGACGTCGTTCACCGGGCCGCACGGAATGCCAACATCGAGTAGCGCCTCGATCCACCTGGCGGTGGGACGAGTGCGGAAGATGCGCTGAAGGTCGGGGATGAGACTGGCGCGATGGGCAACGCGGTCACGGTTCGTGGCGAAGCGCGGATCGGCTGGCCAATCGGGGCGTTCGATGACGCGGCAGAGGGCGGCGAACTGGTGATCGTTGCCGACACCCACCATCATCCAGCCGTCCGCGGTCGGGAAGGTCTCGTATGGCACGATGGTGGCGTGGGCGTTGCCCCAGCGGCGCGGCGGCTGGCCGGAGACCAGGTAGGCGCTGGCGACGTTCGCCAGCCAGCCGAGCTGGGTATCGAACAGGGCGATGTCAATGAACTGGCCGTCGCCGCTGCGCTCGCGGTGGCGCAGCGCGGCCAGGATGGAGGTCACGGCGTACAGACCGGCCGTGATATCCACGATGGCGACGCCGACCTTGAACGGCTCGCCGTCGGCCGGGCCGGTCAGGCTCATGATGCCGCCCTGGGCCTCGATGACGACATCGTAGCCGGGGCGGTCGCGGTAGGGGCCGCTCTGGCCGTAGCCGGTGATGGCGCAGTAGATCAGGCCCGGGTTGATCGGGCGCAGGTCGTCGTAGCCCAGGCCCAGGCGCGCCATCGTGCCGACCTTGAAATTCTCGATGAGGACATCGGCGCGAGCGGCGAGGCGGCGCAGGATGTCGCGCCCGGCTTCCGTCTTGAGATCGAGCGTCAGGCTCTCCTTGTTGCGGTTGACGCAGAGAAAGTAGGCGCTCTCGCCGCTGGGTGTGAAGGGCGGACCCCACTGCCGCGTGTCGTCGCCGACGCCCGGCTGCTCGACCTTGACGACGCGCGCGCCAAAATCGCTTAGAACCATCGTGCCGTAGGGGCCGGCCAGGACACGCGTGAGGTCGAGGACGAACAGGTCTGACAGAGCGCCGGGCATAGGCGAGTCTCCACGGGGTAAACGGTTGGCGGCTGTTGCAATTGGCTGTAAAATACCTGAAGATGCTCGATGAGGGCATCTCCGCAGTTTGGCGTGGAAGAGCGTATCGTGCTGGCGCTGGAGAGCCATCTCCAGCGCGGCGGAGTTGTTTGCTCACCCCGCCAGCAACGAGGCTTGCTCGCTATTGTACGGGCTACCCGTACCGGACTGGCTGCTCATCCACCGCGACAAGGCGGCAACTTCCAGTTGGTACGCACCGGCAGCCGCGCCGGGCTATTCCGACAGTAGCGCGGCTTTAGTCTAACCCCCTTGCGCGGTCAACGTGGTATACTTGCGCTATGCGATACCGAATTGTCGTGCTTCTCGTCTGCTGCACTCTGGCCGCGCTCGGCGGCGGCTGCCGCGCGTTCGCCAGGACGCCGCCCGCGCCGCTGACCGCGCCCCCGGCAGGGTCTGACGCTCAACCAGTCGCCGCGCCGACACGTGGGGCGGGTGACGAAACGGCGGCCACGCCGGGGGCGCGTGACGCGCTCGTCGTCGCCATGACTCGAGATCCGCTAAGCCTCGACCCCGGTGACCTGGTTGACTCGACAGGGCTGCCTGCCCTGCGCCAGATATTCGACACCCTGACCGGCCTCGGCCCCGACGGCGAGATCACGCCGCAGTTGGCGACAAGCTGGCGGGCGAACAGCGACGCCACCGAGTGGACGTTTACGCTTCGGCCGGGGGTTCGCTTCCAGGATGGAACGCCTCTGACGGCGTCGGCGGTGAAGTTCAACTTCGACCGCTGGTCCGACCAGGATTTCGCCGCCGGGTCGCGGAATGAGGGGAAGCAGTTTCAGGTCTGGTCCGACATTTTCGGCGGCTATCGCGGGGCCGGCAGCCTCGTCACCGACGTTGTCGCCGGCGATGGGGCGGTGACCTTTCGCCTGGCGCGGCCGGCCGCCTACTTCCCATCGTTTCTCGCGCTCCCCTATTTCGGCATCAGCAGCCCGGACGCCGTCACGCGGGCTGGCGGGCGCTATGGCGCGCCCGACGGCGGCGCAGTCGGCACGGGTCCATTTCGGCTGAAGGCGTGGCAGCCGGGCGCGCTGCGGCTGGAGCGTTTCCCCGACTACTGGGGCGGGCCGGCGGTGGCGGAGAGTGTGACCTTTCAGGCGTTCGGCGATGCCGACACGCAGTTGGCAGCGCTGGCCGACGGACGCGCCGACCTGGCCCCGGATATTCCTGTGGACCGCGCGGCGAACGCCGCGGCGCGCGGCCTGGTGGCGCTGTCGCGGCCAGCCCTTGCCGTCAGCTATCTGGGCATCAATCAGCGCTATCGGCCGTTGAACGACAGGCGCGTGCGCCAGGCGATTGCCGCGGCGCTCGATGGGGCGGCCCTCGCCGCGGCTCTCCCCCCGCGCTCGGCCGCGCCTGCCGACCAGTTCGTTCCGCCCGCCCTGTGTTGCCGCATCGGCGCCGCCCCATCTGCGAACGGCGCGCAGGCGCGAGATTTGCTTCGGCAAGCCGGGTTTGGGGATGGTCTGTCGGAGGTGGCAGGGCCAGATGGCAAGCTTCAGCGACTGGAGCTGTGGTACAGCAACCCACCACTAGGGCCGAGCGCTGCCCCGCTGGCGAAAGCGGTCGCGGCGCAACTCGAGGCGGCGGGCATCAAGGTAGCGCTGCGGGAGGATGAGTGGGCGAGCTTCCTGGCTGAGCGCAAGCAAGGCCAGTTCCCATTGTTTCTGTTGAGCTTCCCGACGCCCTCCGGCCGCAGCGAGGCGCTGGACGACCCCTACGCCTTCCTGAATCCGCTTTTCGGTTCGCTTGCGGTGGGAGAAACAGGGTACAGCAACGCGGCCGTGGTTGACGCGCTCAAGACAGGCGAGATGGGCGCCGACTCGGAGCGTCGCCGTAGCGCCTACCAACAAGTGGCGCAACTGTTGCGCGAGGACATCCCGCGCGTGCCACTCGTGTACCCGCTCGGTCTCGCCGTGACCCGCAGCGGTGTCGAGGGGTACGTTCCGTCCGCGCTCGGCGCGGAGAGCCTGGCGGCGGCGCGCGCTCAACACTGAGCATTTTGCCCGGCTGTCGGCGCATGTTTGAAATTAGGCCTGGCGCGGCTACAATTTCGTCAGAAGACAAGGCACAGAAAGGCGCGACTATGCATCGAGCGAGGTCAGGTCCGGAGGAGCTTCGCAGACTGCAAAACGAAATTGATCGCTTGTTGGGCCAGACCGGGTTCCCGTCGCCCTGGTCGGCCCTGTATGGACAGTCGGTGTTCCGGCCGCCAACGGACGTGTATGAGACGGACGACGCCCTGATTGTCCGTGTCGAGATCGCGGGCATGCGGGAGGAAGACTTTCGGGTGGCGTTGAGCGATGGTACACTGCTGATCGCCGGTGTGCGCCGCGATACGGCTCCAAAGCGCGGCTATCACCGCATGGAAATCGCCTGGGGGCCTTTCCAGACTGAGATTGCCGTGCCGGTCGCCATTCGGGAAGACGCCATCGAGGCGCAGTATCAAGACGGATTTCTCACGATCACTTTGCCCAAGGCAGGCCGCCGCCGGATTCCCGTCCAGACGCCGCCCGAGGAGATATGATAACGCAATGACTACGGAATCGATGTCACCTATATTCAAGAAAGACGCGCCTGAGCAGGTTGAGGAAGAGCCGAAGGTTGACAAGGAGCAGGGACCGGCGATCCCCTCGGAGCTGCCGATTCTGCCGCTGCGCAACACAATCGTTTTCCCCTTCCCCGTCCTGACCCCGCTGGCCGTGGAGCAGCCGCGCGCCATCCGCCTGGTGGACGATGTGGCGCTGGGCGACCGCATGATTGGGTTGGTGGGGATGCAGGACCCGTCCATTCCAGAGCCGGGGCCGGGTGAGGTCTACACCATTGGGACGGCGGCGGTCATCCACCGTTTGTTCAAGTCGCCGGACGGGTCTATTCGGCTGTTCATCCAGGGCTTACAGCGCATCCGCATTGACGAGTGGACCGCAACCGAGCCATACCTCAAGGCGAAGGTCTCAGTGATTGCTGAGGAAGTCGAAACGTCACTCGAGATTCAGGCGCTCATGCGCTCGACAGTGGACTTGTTCCGCCGCCTCGTGGAGCTGGTGCCGAACCTGCCCGACGAGTTGAGCCAGGCGGCGGCCAACATCGAGGACCCGCTCAACCTGGTCTACCTGATCGCCAGCTCACTGCGCATTGATGTCCCCGATGCTCAGGAGATTCTGGAGCTGGACGACATCAGCGCGAAGTTCCGCAAGCTCATGACGGTGCTGAACCGCGAACTCGAAGTGCTGGAACTGGGGCGCAAGATTCAGACCGAAGCCCAGTCTGAGATGAACAAGCTCCAGCGGGAATACTACCTGCGCGAGCAGCTCAAGGCGATTCAGAAGGAACTGGGCGAGGGCAGCGAGCAGGAGCGCGAGGTCGAGGAGTACCGCCAGAAGATCGAGACGGCGGGGATGCCGGAAGAGGCGCTACGCGAGGCGCAGCGGGAGCTGGACCGGCTCCGCGCGCTGCCCGCTGCCGCGGCCGAGTACTCTGTCATCAAGAACTACCTGGACTGGCTGGTCAATCTGCCGTGGATCAAGATGACCGCCGACCGCCTCGACATTCCCCGCGCCAGGGAAATCCTGGACGAGGACCACTACGACATCAAGGAAGTCAAAGAGCGCATCCTGGAGTTCCTGGCCGTGCGCAAGCTCCAGCTCGATCGCGCGAAGGCGAGCGGCGAGGAGACGCCGCCCATCGAGGCGGCGGCCGAGGCGGGCGAGGACGATGAGGAGTCGGGCGCGACAGCCGGGCCGGGCGCGCCGCAGCAGGGAACGGGGGCGATTCTGTGCTTCGTCGGCCCGCCGGGCGTCGGCAAGACGTCGCTCGGCCGGTCCATCGCGCGGGCGCTCGGCCGCGAGTTCGTGCGCATGTCGCTGGGCGGCATGCGCGACGAGGCCGAGATCCGCGGCCACCGCCGCACCTACGTCGGCGCGATGCCGGGCCGCATCATCCAGTCCATCCGCCGCGTTGGGACGCGGAACCCGGTGTTCATGCTCGACGAGGTGGACAAGATCGGCTCCGACTGGCGCGGCGACCCGTCGTCGGCGCTGCTCGAGGTGCTCGACCCGGCCCAGAACAGCACCTTCCGCGACCACTACCTGGACGTGGACTTCGACCTGAGCCAGGTCCTCTTCGTCTGCACGGCGAACCTGCTCGACCCCATCCCGGAGCCTCTGCGCGACCGCATGGAGATCATCCGCCTCGACGGCTACACCGACGAGGAGAAGGTCCACATCGCGCGCAACTATCTCGTGGAGCGGCAGCTCACCGCCAACGGCTTGCGCGAGGGCGAGGTCACGTTTAGCGACCCCGCGCTGCGCCGCATCGCCGAGGACTACACCCGCGAGGCCGGCGTCCGCAACCTGGAGCGAGAGATCGGGTCGGTGGTTCGCAAAGTCGCGGTGAAGATCGCGGCGGACGAGGGGGATCACTTCCATGTTGATGAGGGCGACGTTCGCACGTATCTGGGCAAGCCGCGCTTCTTCGCCGAGGTGGCGGAGGCGACGAGCGTGCCAGGCGTCGCCACGGGCCTGTTCGTCACGAGCGTCGGCGGCGGTATCCTGTTCATCGAGGCGACACGCATGCCCGGCGGCAAGGGCTTGCAGGTGACCGGCCAGCTCGGCGAGGTCATGCGCGAGTCTGCCCATATCGCCTTGAGCTACGTTCGCTCGCGCGTCAAGGCGCTGGGCATTCCCGACGACTTCTTCGGCCGCAACGACATCCACGTCCACGTGCCGGAGGGCGCGACGCCGAAGGACGGCCCGTCGGCCGGTATCACGATGGCGACGGCCATCGCGTCGCTGCTGACGGGGCGCTGCGTCAAGCCGAACCTGGCGATGACAGGCGAGATCACGCTGCGCGGCCGGGTGCTGCCGGTCGGGGGAATCAAGCAGAAGGTGCTGGCGGCGCACCGCGCCGGGCTGAAGGAAGTCATCCTGCCGAGCCGCAATGAGCCTGACCTGGACGATCTGTCGGAACAGGTGCGCACGGAACTGACGTTCCACCTGGCGGAGACGATGGATGAGGTACTCGCCATCGCGCTCTGCGAGGAGGTGACCGGCGAGCCAGTGGGGCGGGAGGCCAGCGCGGACGGCAGCCGTGCGCCCATCGAACCGGCCGTCGTGGATGCTGTCAAGGACGCCGTGAACCCGCCGTGATGCACGGTCTGCGGTAGAGGGGCTAGCGCCGCAGTTCAGCGTTGAAGAGTATATCGTGCTGGCGGTGGAGTGACAACTCCGCCGCCCGTGGGAGGCGCTGGAGATGGCTCTCCAGCGCCAGCACGATAGCTCTTCCACAAAACTGCGGCGCTCCCCCTCTCCAAGCCACCCGCCAAGAAAAGGGCAAAGATAGGGCACAGAGGACACGGAGAGGATGAGATGTCTTCACCCTCCGTGTCCTCTGTGTCTCGTTCTATCGCGTCGAGCGAAATCAGGCGGTGACGGCGGCCGGTTCGCTGGTGGCGATGACGGCGTACTCGAAGGAGTCGGCGAGAGCCTGCCAGGACGCCTCGATGATGTTGGTGGACGCGCCGACCGTGCTCCACGTCAGGTCGCCGCTGGCCGAGTCGAGCAGAACGCGCGTGACCGCGCCGGTGGCGGCGTGGGAGTCGAGGATGCGCACCTTGTAGTCTACCAGGCGCATGTCGGCCAGGTGCGGGTAGTGGGGGATCAGCGCCTTGCGAAGGGCGCGGTCCAGGGCGTTGACGGGGCCGTTGCCGTCGGCCACGGTGTGGGCCACCTCATCGCCAACCTTTACCTTCACCGATGCCTCGGCCAGCAGGCCGCGCCCCTGGCGATGCTCGACGATGGCGTGGAAGTCAACCAACTGGAAGGGCGGCTGGTAGCCCGGCTGGACGCGGCGGAGCATCAGGTCTACCGACGCCTCAGCGCCCTCGAACGAGAACCCCTGGTTTTCCAGCTCCTTGATCCGCTGCAACACCTCACGTACCCCATCGTTCCCATTCACCTCAACGCCGAACTCGTCCGCCTTGTAGCGGAGGTTCCCCTGGCCGGAAAGCTCCGAGATGACGACGACCTTCTCATTGCCGACGAGGGTCGGGTCAATGTGCTGATAGCTCTCTTCGACGCGCAGGATCGCGGCGACGTGCATGCCGCCCTTGTGCGTGAACGCCGCCGAGCCGACGTAGGGCAGGCGGGGGTCGAGGCCCATGTTGGAGACCTCGGCGATGTAGCGCGATAGCTCCGTCAGGCGGGTCAACGCGCCCGGCGTCAGCAGCTCGTAGCCCATCTTGAGCGCGAGGTCGGGCAGGATGGTGCAGAGGTTGGCGTTCCCCACGCGCTCGCCATAGCCGTTGACCGTCCCCTGAACGTGTACCGCGCCGTGGCGAACGGCGACGAGGGTGTTGATGACGCCGCAGCCGGCGTCGTCGTGGGTGTGGATGCCGATGGGCGTGCCGGGGACGGCGGCGGCGGCGGCATCTACGATGTCCTCCACCTCCCACGGCATGCAGCCGCCATTGGTGTCGCACAGGACGACAACGTCGGCGCCGGCGTCGGCCGCCGCCTGGATCGTCTTGAGGGCGTAGGGCGGGTTGCGCTTGTAGCCGTCGAAGAAGTGCTCGGCGTCGTAGACCACCTCGCGTCCGTGGGACTTGAGGTAGGCGACGGTGTCGCCGATCATTGCCAGGTTCTCTTCGAGGGTTGTGCGCAGGACGTGTTCGACGTGCAGGTCGGACGATTTGCCGAAGATGGCAACGGCGGGCGTCTCGGCGTCAATGAGGAGCTGCACCTGGGCGTCCTCGGCTACCGGTGTGTCGGCCTTGCGGGTCGAGCCGAAGGCGGTCACGCGGGCGTGGCGCAGGGGGAGGCTGCGGACGCGCTGAAAGTACTCGATGTCCTTGGGGTTCGAGCCGGGCCAGCCGCCTTCGATGTAGTCAACGCCGAACTCATCGAGGCGCGTCGTGATTCTCAGCTTGTCTTCGACGGACAGAGACACACCGGCGTGCTGGGTTCCGTCGCGGAGGGTGGTATCGTAGACCAGGATGCGCATTCGCTCTCTCCTTGCCCGCATGGGGCGGTTTGGGCCTCGGGCCGTCCGTCAGGGCTGGCTCCGCAAGCGCCATTGCGGGGAGGAGCGCCGCTTCTGCTGCCGCCACCCCCGCACACGCTCAGGGGTGACAGCGCACTGTCACCCCCGGCCAATAATGATGATCGAAATGCAGGGACGCGCGGACAGGGACACGCGCCGGGCGCGCGGCTCGTCCGCGGTTGCGTCGTGGCGACGCGGGACAGCGGTCACGGCCATCAGCCGGCGGCCGCCTCGACGCGGCGCTCGTGCTCGGCCTCGAAGGCCACGATGTCGTCCGACAGGTTCATGATGTAGCCTAGCTCGTCTACGCCCTGGAGGAGGCAGGTCCGAGCGAACGGGTCAATCGGGAAGCGCACGGTCTGGCCGTCGGGCAGCGTGAGCGTCTCAGCTTCAAGGTCCACGCTGACCTCGGCGTCGGGGTTCGCAGCCAGCTCCCGCAGCAGCGTCTCGTGGACCTCGCTGCCCACGGCTACCGGCAGCAAGCCGTTCTTCAAGGCGTTGTTGCGGAAGATGTCGGCGAACGAGGTGCTGATGACGGCGCGGAAGCCGTAGTCCACCAGCGCCCACGGGGCGTGCTCGCGCGAGCTGCCGCAGCCGAAGTTGTCGCCGGCGAGCAGCACCTGCCGCCCGTGCATGGCCGGCTCGTTGAGGATGAAATCCGGAATCGGCTCGCCATCCCGATAGCGCCAGTCGGAGAAGAGATACTGGCCGAGCTGGTGCTTGTCAGTAACCTTCAGGTAGCGGGCCGGGATAATCTGGTCGGTGTCAATGTTGGCCGTCGGGATGACGACGACCTGACTGCGGAACGGTTTCAAGGGTTCGGGCATGACGCAAATGTCTCCTAGACAAGACCTAGATCGAGTGCGTAGTCAATCGCTACGCTGAGTTGTGCCATCTTCTCTTGGGACAGCACAGTGATCACACGGCCCAGCTTCGCCTTCGCTATCGTCTGGATGTGATAGAGATTGACTGCGCACGTGTGAGGCATACCGTCCTCTTGGCCGAGAATCACCTCCGAGGGAACCCCCCGCATCGTCGAGGTAACTGCCGCAACTGTAACCTCGTTGAGGTAACGGAGCGACGGATCGCGCGTGAGAATGACGACGGGCCGCCGTTTGTCTGGAGGACTGAACGTATACCAGCGCACCTCACCGCGGTTCACGCGTCCTCCCACGGCCAATCATCCCCCCATGCGAGGTCTTCCTCGCGGACTTCGAACTCACCTGGCCGCACTGGATGGCGCTGATAGCCTTCTTCGTCCAGACGATCCAGTTCCTTCATGCGGTGCTCGCGCAGGAACTTCTTGAGCGCTTCTCGTGTAAAGGCAGATCGTGTCGTACCCAACTTGTGAGTTGCTTCGTCCACTTGCTCGAGTAGGTCTTCGTCAATTGTCAGTTGGATCGTCTTCATGCAGCCTCATCCGACGAATATACAGGGAGATCAACATTAGTCTCCACATTGTATCCTACATCGAGCAAGTCGTCAACGAGCTACAGCATCGTTCGCACATCGGTGACGACGCCGGTGAGGGCAGTGGCGGCGGCGGTCAGCGGGCTGGCGAGGAAGGTGCGCCCACCGCGCCCCTGGCGGCCCTCGAAGTTGCGGTTGCTCGTGCTGACGCAGTACTGGCCGGGGCGCAGCTCGTCGCCGTTCATGGCGATGCACATGCTACAGCCGGCCTCGCGCCACTCCGCGCCGGCCGCCTTGAAAACCCTGTCCAGCCCCTCGCTCTCGGCCTGGGCCTTCACCTCGGCCGAGCCGGGGACGACCATGACGCGGACGTTTGGGCTGACCGTGCGGCCCTCGAGCAGCGAGGCCGCCTGACGCAGGTCGGTGATGCGCGAGTTGGTGCAGGAGCCGATGAACACAACGTCCACCGGGTGGCCGAGCAGCGGCTCGCCGGGGCGCAGGTCCATGTAGGCCAGCGCCTTCTCCAGGGAGCCGCGCTGGAGCGGGTCCGAGAAGTCGGCCGGGTTGGGGATGCGGCCGGTGATGGGCATGCCCATGCCGGGGTTGGTGCCGTAGGTGATCATCGGCTCCAGCTCGTCGGCGTTGATGGTCATGGCGCGGTCGTACGTCGCGCCATCGTCGGTCGGCAACATTCGCCAGCGGGCGACGGCGCTCTCCCAGGCCTCGCCCTTGGGGGCGAAGGGGCGGCCAGCCAGGTACTCGAAGGTCGTGTCGTCCGGCGCGATCATGCCCGCGCGGGCGCCGCCCTCGATGCTCATGTTGCACACCGTCATGCGCCCTTCCATCGTCAGGGCGCGGATCGCGCTGCCGGTGTACTCGAAGACGTGGCCGGTGCCGCCGCCGACGCCGTTCCGGGCGATGACGGCCAGGATGATGTCCTTCGCCGCCACGCCGGGGTGCAGCGCGCCGTCCACACGCACTTCCATCGTCTTGGGCTTGCGCTGAAGGAGGCACTGGGTGGCGAGGACGTGCTCGACCTCGCTCGTGCCGATGCCGAAGGCCAGTGCGCCGAACGCGCCGTGGGTGGAGGTGTGGCTGTCGCCGCAGACGATGG
>JAXLWJ010000010.1:0-121518 GCA_046328535.1 Anaerolineae bacterium | reverse complement strand
GCTGCCCGACCGGCTGCGCTCCGGCGTGGGGCTGCCGGTGGCGATGCAGGCGCTCAACATCCTGGATCAGCGGCAGCCCATCGAGAACCTGGGGCCAGTCGGCGAGGTGCGCCTGATGGCCGACCCCGACACGTTCCGCCCGCTGCCCTACGTCCCCCACCAGGGCGCGCTCAACTGCGACCTGCTGACGGCCGACGGCCAGCCCTGGAAGCTCGACCCTCGCTCTGTTCTCAAGGAGCAGATCCACCGGGCTGCCGAGCGCGGGCTAGGGCTGCAAGCCGCCTTCGAGGTCGAGTTCACCCTGATGAACCGCACCCCGGAAGGACAATACCTGCCGGTGGACCAGTCCCTCGGCTACAGCGGCCTGGGGATGACGGCGGCTGCCGGGTTCATTGACGACCTCGCGGCGACCCTGGAGGCCCAGGGTATGTCCGTCGAACACTACCACCCGGAGCACGGCCACGGCCAGCAAGAGATCACCATTCGCCACGCCGACGCCCTCCGCGCCGCCGACCAGCAGGTCACACTGCGCGAGACCGTGCGCGGCGTCGGCCACAAGCACGGCCTGATGGCGTCCTTCGCGCCCAAGCCGGTGCCAGATCAGGCCGGCAACGGCGCGCACATCCACTTCAGCCTGTGGGACGAGCATTTCATCAAGAACCTGCTCTACGACGAGGATGGCGTGTACGGCCTGTCGCCGCTGGCCCGCCACTTCATGGCCGGCGTCCTGGCCCACCTGCCCGCGCTCATGGCGCTCACCTGCCCCACCTACAACTCCTACCGCCGCTTCCAGCAGCCGAGCAACTGGACTTCGTCCTTCAACGCCTGGGGGCCGGACAACCGCGAGGCCGCCGTCCGCGTCGTCTCCGGCTTGTGGCGCGCCGCCGCTCGCTCCAGCAACCTCGAGCTGAAGCCTGTCGATTCGAGCTGCAACCCGTACCTGGCGCTGGCCGCGCTCATCGCCGCCGGGCTGGACGGCATGGACCGTTGCCTGGATCCGGGCGAGCCGGTGCAGACGACCTCAAGCGCTGCTCTCGCCCGACGAGCGCGCCGCGCGGGGCATCCAGCGCCTCCCGATAGACCAGATGGAGGCGTGTCCTCGGCGCTGAGCGCCGACCTGGCCATCATGTCGGCGCTGGGGCCGGGGCTGGGCGCCGCCTACCTGGCCGTGCGCAAGTCGGAGTACGCCGCCTTCCGCCGCGAAACCACCGGCTTCGAGCTACACCACCACCTGTACAAATTCTAGTAGAGACGCGCCATGGCGCGTCTCTACTTCTGCGCCTTGTGAGACGCGCGGCGCGTTTGGCATTTGCCAGGCGCGCCGCCATAATTTCCTGACCAATCACGAACCCTGTGGTGAGGTCAGCCCATGCGTGTTGCCAGCATCTTCGTCGGAGTCGCTATCGTTCTCGCCCTGATGGCGCTGAGTTTCGTCGGCGGCGTCGTTGTGACGGCGCAGACGCTCCAGGCCGACCCGTCGCGCGTCCTGGCGGCGAGCAGCCTCTTCGTGGAGGGGCGCGGCGCGTCAGGGGCGGGCGAGGAGAGCGACAGGTTCAAGGTCTTCTGGGAGGCGTGGCGCATCGCCCACGATCACTACGTAGACGCGAAGGCGCTGGACGACGAGCGCATGACCCAGGGCGCCATCCAGGGGATGCTGGATGCGCTCGGCGACCAGGGCCACACCCGCTTCATGACCGCCGCCGAGGCCGAGCGCCAGTCGCAAGTCCTCGCCGGGGTTTTCGTCGGTATCGGCGCGGAAATCACCCACAAGAACGGCAAGGCCGTCGTCGTCGCGCCCCTCGAAGGCTCGCCCGCCGCGCAGGCCGGCGTCAAAGCCGGCGACGTTGTCCTCAGCGTAGACGGCGAGGACATCGCCGACCACGACATGGACGAGGTCCTGGGGCGACTGCGGGGCGCCGAAGGCAGCGACGTTCGCGTGAGCCTGCTGCGCCCGGCCACGGGCGCTACCCTCGACCTGACCCTGACCCGCGCTCGCGTCGTCGTGCCGACGATCACCTGGCAGATGCTACCCGGCGCCCAGGTCGCCGACATCCGTCTGACGCAGTTCGGGGCGCACGCCGCCGCCGAGCTGGGGCAGGCGATTGACGCGGCGCGGGCCGCCGGCGCGAAGGGCCTGATCCTCGACCTGCGCAACAACCCCGGCGGCCTGCTGAACGAGGCGGTGTTCGTCACCAGCCAGTTCATGGACGAGGGCAACGTCCTGCTCCAGCGGGACCGCGCCGGCCGCGAAGTCCCCTATTCTGCGCGGCCCGGCGGCCACGGCCTCGACCTGCCGATGGTCGTCCTCATCAACGGGGGGACGGCGAGCGCCGCCGAGATCACGGCCGGCGCGCTCCAATACGCGGGCCGCGCCCGGCTCGTCGGCGAGACAACCTTCGGCACCGGCACCGTCCTGTCCAGCTTCAAGCTGTCCGACGGCTCGGCGCTGCTCCTGGGAACGGGCGAGTGGCTCACACCGGGCGGGCGGATGATCCGCCGCCAGGGCATCGCGCCCGACATCGCCGCCGAGATGCCCGCCAACAGCGTCCTGCTGACACCGGCGGGCGCCGCGAAGCTCTCCGCCGCCGAGTTGCGCGCCGCGTCGGACACGCAGCTCCTCGCCGGCCTGCAAGTCGTCGAGGCCATGACGCGCTGAAGGAAACCTGTCTTCGCTCTGTTGAGTCCTCATCGAGTGGCTCCTTTTCCCAAGTCGTCGAGAGAAGGTAACGCAGAGGCGCAAAGACGCAAAGGAAGAAGAGAACTTGCCTCTTCCCCTTTGCGCCTCTGCGCCTTTGCGTTTCAGTAGGTCAGGGCCTGATGCGGTTGAGCAGTCTAGGTGCGCGTGAACTCATTGAGTTCCCGTCACCGAGAGCGTGTCTACGCCGCACTCGACCAGGCTGCGGCCGGTCGGCTCGGCGCACTCGACCTGGAGCTGCACCGTCTGCCCCTTGAACGCGCTGATGTCCACGCGGTGGATGCTCCAGCCGGCGTCCTGGTTCGCCGCCGTCCCGCGCTCCTCGTAGACCACCGTCGTCGCCGCTCCCACCAATTTCACCCGGAACACATCGTCCGCCGTCGCGTCCGCCGAGTGGGCGAAGTAACCGTAGAAGACGAGCGTCTGCGCGCTCAGGTCGCCCGCCAGGCTGAACGACGGCGAGCGCACCGTCGTGATGCCCTGGACGCTGTTGGCCCGCGCCGACGCGCCGGCCTGCGCGCCGGTCACGAGGGCGTTCGGCGCCTGGTGCGCCGCGCCCGGCTGCTTGACCCCGTTCTCCTGCGTCTGCTGTGGCGTCCCGATCTCCCACCGTCCCGCCGTGGCCGTGTCCGTTCCATCCGGGTTGACCGTCCAGCCCTTCGCCGCGCCGTCGAAGGTGTCGCCCCAGACGTAGGCGATGGGCGGCGGCAACGGTGGCAGCGCCGTTGGCGTAATCGTGGGCGTCTGGGTGGGCGCGGGCAGCGGTGGCGGCAGGTTCGGCGTCTCGGTGGGTGTCGCCGTTGCGCCCGGCGCGTTCGGCGTGGCCGTGGGCGTCTGGGTCGGCGCGGGCAGCGGCGGCGGCAGGTTGGGTGTGTCGGTCGCCGTCGCCGTCGCGCTCGGCGCATTCGGCGTGGCCGTCGGCGATTGGGTCGGCGCGGGCAGCGGTGGCGGCAGATTCGGCGTGTCCGTCGCCGTCGCCGTCGGCGCGGCCGCCGCGCAGTACTGCGTCTCCTTGCCAATGGTACGATACGGGCAGTCGGCGTTCTGGATGAGGTAGAGGATGGCTTCCTTGTTGCGCGCCGTCTCGCGCCCGATGACCGAGCCGGGCGGGTAGAAGCCGCCGCCGGCCTGGGACGTCGGGTACATCTCGAAGGTAAAGTTGATGATCTTGTACGCCGCGTACTCCCAGTCGTCAATCGAGCCGTCCGTGATGTAGAGCTGGCTCGACTGCTCAGGGGTGTAGCCGTTGGTCGCGGCCATGGCCTGGCCCATCGTCACCAGGACGTTATGGTCGTCCTGGGTCATGTCCGACGGCACGGCGGTGTAGGTGTAGCCGTAGGGCCACAGGACAAGCTCGCTGTAGGTGTGGAAGTCAATCGCGCTGGTGATGCGCTGCTTGCCGCCGATGAACCGACTCGTGATGAAGTCGCGGACGACCTGCGTTTCGGGGGCGGAGAAGCCCGACGGCCCGTGATAGGTCTCGCTGCTCGTGCTGCCGCTGCTCCCGCCGCAGCAGGCGAACTTGTAGCCCCAGTTGCGGTTGAGGTCCGTGCCGACATAGGGCGAGCCGGCGTTGGGCTGGCGGTTCTTGCGCCACGAGAGGTAGGAGCCGCTGGCGATGTCATACTCGCCGCCGTCCGGGTTCATGTCGAACACGATCCACACCGTCCGGCCATTGACGAGGTTGGTGATGCGCGTGTCCGTGCCGTAGTTGTCCACCAGCAGGCGCATGGTGTAGAGCGCCTGCTCCACGGTCAAGTGCTCCCTCGCGTGCTGGTGGTGGGTGAGCAGGACTTCGGGCTGGTTCTTATCCACGTTGACGTCGGTCGCCACCTTGCCCGCCCAAATCGTGCGCCCCTCGAAGGACTGCCCGATGTTCACGAGCTTGAACAGGTTGGGGTGACTCGCGGCTTCGGCCTGGATCTCGCTGACCATCTCGCTGTAGTTGTGGTACGCCGCGTCGGGCGGCGGGAAGTCGAGGGCGGTGTAGCCGCTGACGGTGTAGCCGAGGGCGCGGATGGCGTCGGCCTCGGCAGGCGTCGCGTCGGCAAGCACGTAATCGTGGCCGACTTCAAAGATGAACGCGCCCGTCGCCGCGATGGCCGAGCGCGCCTGGACGCCCAGCACGGGCCGGATCTCGTAGCTCCGGCTGTCCCTCTCAACCCCCGCCTCCGGGCTTGTCGGCCCGCTCGCGGCGCCGGCCAGGCTCGCCAGCGCGACAAACAAAATGGCGGCCCACACGAGGCGCAGCCGCCAGGACGTGATAGTGCGCATGACACCCTCCCCGGTGTGTCGGTCGGTGATGCAGTCCTTCATTCATTATGTTACGTGAAAATGTGAAGGTGTCAAGACCGGGGAGGGAGTCGGACGCTAGTGCAGCACGCTCCAGATCTCGGCGTACATCAGGAAGCCGAGCAGAGGTACGGCGATGAGCAGGGGGACCGAGGTGCTGATCAGCGAGGCATTCGGGTAGCTCTGGTAGTAGCACCACCAGGCCAGGGCGATGCAGACGAGAATGAACACCGGGTACGACCAGACCAGCGCCACCAGCAGCAGCGCGCCCCAGGAGAAACCGGCGTTGAACGCCGTGAACGACAGGCCGGCGACCGCGAACCAGGGCAACAACGAGCCAAGGGTGAGTATCTGCGATACGATGAGCCAGAAGAGCACAGGCAACCGTCCTTGCTAAGTATGGGGGCAAAAGGATAGCACAAAGACGGCCGCCGCGATAACTTTTACGGCCCGAAGGCCCACTCTACAGCCGCGAGCACGTGGGGCCAGGCGGGCGACAGCGGGTCCACCACCTCGAAGTGGCCCATGCCCGGCAGCGCGTCCAGCATCACGTCATCGCCCGCCGCCCGCGCCGCCGCCGCGTAGCCCTCGCTGAGCGCCAGGGGCACCGTGTCATCCTCGACGCCATGCACCAGCGCCTGGCGCACGCCCAGCGGCAGCATCGCCATCGGTGACGCAGCGGCGTAGCGCTCCGGGCGCTCCATCGGCGAGCCGCCGATGAAGCTGCCGATCACCCCCTGCCCCAGGTCGCGCCGCCAGCCCTCCCCCAGGTCCACGACGCCACACAGCGCCACCGCCCCCCGCACCGCAACACTTGCTGTCGCGCCTGTCGTAGCGCCGACTTCAGTCGGCCTCTTCGCCCCGGCGCCCCGTGTCGCGCCGACTTCAGTCGGCCTCCCCGCCCCGGCGCCCCCTGTCGCGCCGACTTCAGTCGGCCTCCCCGCCGCCCACAGCGCCAGGTGTCCCCCCGCCGAGTGGCCCACGGTGATCACCTGATTCAGATTCAGGCCGTACTGCGGCCCAAGTACGCCCAGGTAGTCAATCGCCCGCGCCACGTCCTCCAGCGTCCCCGGGTAGCCGCCGCCCGGCTGCCCGATGCGCCGATACTCGATGTTCCACACGGCGTAGCCCGCGTCGGCCAACGCCGCCGCCACATCCTGGATCTCGCCGAGGCCATACATCGAGCGCCAGAAGCCGCCGTGAATGGTGACGACGACCGGGTTCGGCCCGGCCACATCCGGCAGGTAAAGATCGCCGAACTGCGACGGGTCGGGGCCGTAAGCCACCGGGATGAAGCCCCGCGACGGGGGAATTGCGCACGCCATGTCAGTCTCCTTCGGTTACAGCCGCCAACTCATACCCAGGAAGCCCACCCCGATGCCCCGCGCCCGCAGCCACGCCCGCTCCTGGCTGTCCCGCAGCAGCGGGTTGGTGTGGTTGAGGTGGATGATGACCGTCTGCCCGCGTCGCTCGGCGAGGCGGTTCGCCGTGTCCACCACCGTCGGGTGCGGTATCTGGGACAGGTCGCGGCCCGGCAGCTCGTCGGGGCTGAAGAACGTCCCATCCAGCAGCGCCACGTCTACATCGGCCAGGAACGCGGCCAGGTCGGGCTGGAACTGCGCCCAGCCGTCTATGTCCGGGCAGTAGAACAGCCGCGCCGCCGGCCCCGCCGCCAGGTACGCCACCGTGTCGCTGAACTCCGCCCGGTGCGGCACGGGCATCGGCGTCACAGCGAGGGCGGGGCTGAGAGCCAGCGGCGTGTCGGGCGCGATCTCGCGCAGGGCGATGTTGCGCAGGGCGACGAGCTGCGACCACGGCGCGTTGTCGGTCAGAAAGCGGGCCACGGCCGCCGTCGCGTAGACCGGCAGCCCCTTCGCGTTCATCCCCTCCCGCCCCAGGAACGCCAGGCCCAGGTAGTGGCCGATGTGGGCGTGGGTCAGCAGGATACCCTGCGCCGGGCAGTCGGGCGCGTAGGCCCGCAGCCAGTCGTACTGCGCCCCTAAGTCGGGCGTGGCGTCAATGATCCAGCTGGCCCCCGCTGCGTGGTCTAGCAGGGCCAGGCTGACCGGCCACTGCCGCGTCGCCGGCTCGGCGCGGGCGGCGCGGCAGTTTGGGCAATCGCACCCGATCTGCGGCACACCGGCGTCCTGCGCCACGCCCAGCAGAACGGCCTCGACGGTCACCCTACCTCCGCCAGATGGGGCGCGTCAGGCACGTCGGCCCGCCGCCGCCCTTGATGCAGATATTCCCGCCGGGGAACGTGTGTACCTCCGCGCCCGCCGCCTCCAGCCGCCGCCGCGTCACCGGAGCGCCGTCCAGCATCACGCACACGCCCGGCGCGACCGCCAGCACGTTGCAGCCGAAGCTGTCGTACTCCTCGTCCGGCACTTCGACCAGCCGCACCCCGCGCTCCAGCAGCCACTCGCGGAATGGCACGGGCATCAGCCGCGAGTAGACGACGGCCAGGTCGTCGGCGACCACGCTGATGAACGACATGAGGTGCAGGCAATCGGCCGGGCCGGTCCAGTGGGGCAGCGGCACCGGGATGATCTCGTCTACGTCGCCGCCCAGCATCGCCCGCACCTGGCCGATGCCCTCGGCGTTGGTGCGGTAACCCTGGCCAATGGCGAGGGTGCGCTCATCCATCCAGAGTACGTCGCCGCCCTCCAGCTTACCCGGCGCTTCGACCCGCCCCAGCAGCGGCACGCCGAGGGAGGCCAGATATGCCCCCGCTGCGTCCGGCTCCGGCGCCCGCGCCGCCTTGCCCATCCGCCCCAGGATCGCGCCGCGTCGGGCGACGATGAGCGGGTCGTGGGCGTAGACAGAATCCAGGCTTGTGGCGTCGTCAGCCGGGAGCCACGCCAGCTCCATGCCGAAACGCGACAGAGTCTCGACCAAGGCGTCGTACTCCGCCAGCGCCGCGTCGAAGTCGGGGCGGGCGAGGTAGTTGAGCGCCTGCCACTGGGCGTCCACGCGCGCCTGGCTCCCCCACGCCGCACGCGGGTCCTTGAGCAGCATCCGCCGCACCGGCGCCACCATAGACTGGCAGCCGTAGGTCGTCACGTCCACACTCTGGGCCATGTCGCATCTCCTTAGGGGCATCCCCCACCAACCCCCGCCTCGCTACGCTCGGCTCCCCCTTCCTCCTCCACTTGTGGGAGCAGGAAGGGGGTTGGGGGGATGGAGGAGGGGCGCCTTTGCGTTTCGTTCCTGGCCGGGATACTAGACCAGGTTCACGCGCATCAGGTACGATTTTCCGCCGACGCGGTTGGTGATCTCGCCCACGACGACGAACCCGGCGCGTTCATAGAGCCGGATGGCCGGGTTGCTGTCACGCACGCTGAGGTAGATGCAGGGGTAGACGCCCCGCGCCTCGGCCAGCAGGCGCGTCAGTAGCCTGCCGCCCACGCCCCGCCCGATACACTCCGGCAGCACCGCAATCGCCAGCTCGGCATGCTCACCGTCGGCGACCGGCAGGACGCGCACCCACGCCGCGCCCAGGGGTCGTCCGTCGGCATCCTGGGCGATCACGCCCAGGTCGTCCGGCTGCCCCCAACCCTCGACGAACCGCGCCAGATAGGGATGCGTCTTCGCGTCGTCGGCCACCGCGCCGTCGTCCTTGTCCATGTGGCTGGCGTAGTAGAGCATCCGCCACAGGAACGGCTCGTCCGCCGGGGTGGCGCGTCGGATAGCGGTCACGATATCGGAATGTCGTGCCATCACAGGAGACTCCACACGACAACGGCGGAGCGCCCCTCGGTCTGCGGCCCCGCCGTTGTCGTTACCGTCTATCACCTCAGTTCTTGGTATCCGATACCTCATCCCCGTCCACATCATCCCAGATTTCGTCGCCCGACAGCGCGCCGGTTTCGCGTATGCTTCGGCGCGATTTCTCGAGCATGGCCTGGAAGCGCGGCGAGTCGACGAGTAGGTTGCCGTCGTCGTCCTCTTTGTCGGGAACAGCTTCGCTCTCCATCGTCCAGACTCCTCATCCCTTCACTTCAGCGGATAGCCTGTCCCCCTCTCCCACAGGGTTCAAGGGCGGACAGGTCTGGCCCCTCTCCCACTGGGAGACGCTAGGTGAGGGTCTTGAGAGACTCGCCAGGTTTCAAGACCCTCACCCCAACCCTCTCCCCGTGGGAGAGGGGGCGGACAGGCCGTTCTTGGGTGGGTAGGCCGACCCCTCCTCCATTCCCCCAGCCCCCTTCCTCCCCCCACAAGTGGGGGAGGAAGGGGGAGCCGAGCGCAGCGAGGCGGGGGTTGGTGGGGGACGAGCCACCGCCGCCTTTCACCTGTCCGCCCCTGAACCCATGGGGCGAGGGGGCCGGAGATACACCGGCCATCTTCCTAGCCCGCCCCGATCTCGGCGATGGCTTCGGCCAGGCGGTCTATGTCCTCCTCGGTGTTGTAGAAGCCGGTCGAGGCGCGGTTCAGCACCGGGTCGGGCGTGTGGCGGATAGAGATACCGCGCTGGCCGAGCTTCTCCGTCAGGTCGGCCGGCTCGATGCCGTCCACGGTGAAGTGGATGAGGCCGGCCAGGCCGTCGTAGCTCGGCATGTACATCTTGACACCGGGCAGGGCGGCCAGCGTATCGTAGCAGTAGCGGCCCAGCTCGCGGATGCGCTGGTACACCCACTCCCAACCCAGGTCGCAGTCAATCCACGCTATCCCCGTGGCGAACGCCCGCACGGACGGCGTCGAGTGGCTGATGGCCTGATAGCGGAGCGCGCCGGGGCGCGGCGTGAACTCGACGCCCTCTGTGGCCTGGCGCGGGGCGACCGCGCCGTAGCCGACGTAGGTCTGGCGAATGTCGCCCAGGCGATCCTCGCGCACGAACACCGCGCCCGTGCCGTCCGGCCCGCACAGCCACTTCTGCCCCGACAGGGCGTACACATCCACGCCCATGTCGTACACCTTCGAGGGAACCTGGCCCGCGCCCTGGGCCGCGTCGCAGATGACGAGCGCGCCGACCGCGTGGGCCAGGTTGGAGATGTCGCGCATGGGCAGCACCACGCCGCTGGCCCAGGAGACGTGGGAGAGCATGACCGCCTTCGTGCGCGGCGTCAGCGCCTTCTCCAGCTCGGCCAGCGTGTCCACGCCGCGTAGGCCGATGTCGGTGTAGCGCACCTTGACGCCGAACCGCTCGCGGATGACGGCGATGGGGTTCAGGCCGCCCTCGTGCTCGCTGCCGGCCGTGACGATCTCGTCGCCCGGCTGCCAGTTGATCCCGAACAGGCCGATGTTCATGCCCTCGGTGGTGTTGTGGGTCAGGGCGACCTCGTCCGGCTTGCAGCCCAGGATGCCCGCGACGCAAACGACGGCCTCCTGGAATACCTCGGCCATGCGCATGTACGACGCCATGCCGACGCGCCCCTCGACAAGCTCCGTCTGGGCCTGCTGGAGCATCGCCATGTGGCCGCAGCTGGGCAGGGGGCCGTTAGAGCCGGTGTTGAGGAACACCCACTTCTGCACCGCCGGCATCTCGCGGCGAATCGCGGCCACCTTCTCGTGATCTTTGGATGTTGGCAGAACAGTTCGCATGATGTATCTCTCGTCCTCGAAGTTGGCCGGCCGCGCCGGCCGGATCTTTACCATACTGGGCATCAGCAGGCTTTGCCCACTCAGCCACCGACGTCTATCTTTGCACTCTGCTGTGCAGCGGGGGTGTGGGTGCCGCAGGCCCCCACGAACCCCTCTGCCCCGCGTCGTTCAAGCGCGCAGTCCCCACTCAAGAAGGGGAAAGGGGGTCGTTTGGAGGGCTGCGCCCTCCAAGCCTCCCCGCCAGACACAAAGTGCAAACATAGAGCGCCGACTGGCGCTTGCTGTGAATTGACAAAGGAGGTGACGATGTCCTAGAGTTAGCTTGGACAAGCCGTTCAATGAACAGGAGCTACCCATCGTAGACATCAACACCTTCCGACCGGAATTGTACGTCATGGCCGATGACTTGGTCAAAGCCCAACCGACGGAGGCCCGGGACCAACTTTCATAGCCGGCCCGTTGTGCTTGCACTATCATGGAGGACGAGCAATGTCAGGCGAGGAGCCGCGAGTCATTCTCAAGCCCGGCAAAGAGAAGCCGGTGCGCAACTTCCACCCCTGGGTGTTCTCAGGCGCGATCGCCCGCGTCGAGGGCGACGCGCTCGACGGCGCCGTCGTGGATGTCCTGGACAACAAGCGGGCCTTCCTGGCGCGCGGGATGCTCAACCGCCGCTCGCAGATCGCCGTGCGCCTGTTTTCCTGGGACCCGGAGGACACCCTCAACGTAGAGTTTTTACGGCGGCGCATCGCGCAGGCGGCGGCGTACCGCGCCCGCACCGTCGGCCGCGAGGCCACGGCGTACCGCGTCGTGTTCAGCGAGGCCGACGGCCTGCCCGGCCTCATCGTGGACCGCTACGGCGACACCCTCACCATCCAGATCAGCACCCTGGGCCTGGCGCAGCGGCGCGACGTGGTGGTCGAGGCGCTGGCGGCCGAGTTGGCGCCGCGCGGCATCATCGAGCGCGTAGACCTTGACATCGGCGCCCGCGAGGGGCTGGAGGCGCAGACAGAGGGCGTCGTGTGGGGCGAAGCGCCGGAGCGCGTCGAGATCGTCGAGAACGGGTTGCGCTTCGCGGTGGACCTGGTCACCGGGCAGAAGACCGGCTTCTACCTGGACCAGCGCGACAACCGCCGCCTGGTCGGCGGGCTGTGCGCGGGCGCGCGCGTCCTCAACGGCTTCGCGTACACCGGCGCGTTCGCGGTCTACGCGGCGGCGGCCGGGGCGGGCCAGATCGTCAACGTGGACACCTCGGCCGAGGCGCTGGGCATGGCGCGGCAGAACGTGGCGCTCAACGGCTTCGACCGGCCGCAGGACGAGTACGTCGCGGGCGATATGTTCGCCGTCCTGCGGCAGTACCGCGAACGCGGCGAACGCTTCGACGTCATCATCCTGGACCCGCCCAAGTTCGCCCACACGACGGCGCAGGTCGAGCGGGCGGCGCGCGGCTACAAGGACATCAACCTGCTGGCGTTCCAGCTCTTGCGGCCGGAAGGCTACCTGGCGACATTCTCCTGCTCCGGCGCGGTGGACGCCGACCTGTTCCAGAAGATCGTCTTCGGGGCGAGCGCCGACGCCCGGCGTCAGGCGCAGATCGCGGCGCGGCTGATGCAAGCGCCCGATCACCCGGTGTTGCTGAGCTTTCCGGAAAGCGCGTATCTCAAAGGGCTTATCTGCCGTGTATTGTGAGGACTTCGCATGAACGTGTTCGTCGAGCGCCTGGTCTACCTGGTTCTGTTCTTCATCATCCTGCTCGTGCCGCTCGGCCTGCTGCTGCTGGCGAACTTCGGCGAGCGCCGACCGACGGCCCGCATCCTGACCATCATCAGCATCGTTGGGCTAGGGGCGCTGCTCGCCCTGCTGGGGATGCTCTCGCTCCTCGCGCCCTTCGCGGCGAGCATGGCCGAGCCGTCGGCGGCGACGCCGGCGACATCGTTCCTCATCGCCTTCATCACGGCCGTCGTCCTGCTGGCGACCGCCGTCGGAGTCGTGCTGCCGATGGTTCCCCAGGTGCGCGGCGTTCTCGCGCGCATCCTTCCCATCCGGCGCGACTCCATCGTGGACGGCGTGGCCCTGTCCCTGGCCGTCGCCCTGGTCGGGTTCAGCCTCGCCAGCCTGCCGTCGGCGGGCAACCTCGGCAGCGCCTCGACGGCCGGCGACACTGCCGCGCTCATGGAGAACGCCGTCACCCTGCCGATCATCTGGCTCCAGGGCATCATGTTCGCCGTCTACGGCTTCATCGGCGTCGGCCTGTGGGTGCGGCGGTCATTCCGGTCGGCGATGGAGCGCCTGGGCCTCGGCCCGCTGACCCCGCAATACCTCGCCATCGCCATTGGCGTCTTTCTCGCGCTGTTTCTGATTGACACGTTCATCAACCTCGGCTGGCGCGCCCTGGCGCCCCAGGCGTTCGAGGAGTTCGGCCGCCTGACGGACTCGCTCTTCGGCCCGTTCACCTCGATCCCCGGCGCGATCACCCTCGGCGTCTCGGCCGGCATCGGCGAGGAGATTCTGTTCCGCGGCGCGGCGCAGCCGCGGCTCGGCCTGTGGCTGACGTCGTTCCTGTTCGCCATCGCCCACGTCCAGTACGGCCTGACGCCGGCGCTCATCGAGCTGTTCCTCGTCGGGCTGGTCCTGGGCTACACGCGGCAGCGAACGAACACGACGACGACCATCGTCATCCACACCCTCTTCAACGCCAGCACCATCTTGCTCGCGCTCTATTTTCCCAACTGGATGAGCTAAGGGGGGGCCTCCGTATCTGGGCCACCTGTCGTGGGCAGGCACGGGGGCCTGCCCCTACGGCCATCGGGGTGACAGCGATGTTCACCCGTCTGGCGGTGGACGGCAGTCCATAGTGCGTTGTCAAGAGACATGTTCGGCATCGTGCGCCCGCGCGACGCTCGAAGCGTCGCGCTACTGGATGGAAGCCCGAGGGGCTGAGAGGGAGCCTCCCAGGCTTGCCCGTCGTAGCCTGCCCGTAGAACGGGCAGGCGGGCCTGGGTAGCTTGGCGTTGCCCTTATCCGGAAATGCAAAAGGGCGGGTTTGAAACCCGCCCTTTCGTTGTACGTGCATCAGCGTAAGTCTACACCGCCGCCGCCGCCGTCGGGTTGAACAGCGCCTCGAACTCGCTGCGCTCGACCGTCTCCTTCTCCAGGAGCAGGTTCGCCAGGGCTTCGAGCTGCTGGCGCTGCCCGATGAGCACCGACTTCGCGCGCTCGTAGGCATGGTTGACGATGCGCTGTACTTCGCGGTCAATCTTCTCAGCGACGGCGTCGGAGTAGTTGCGCTGCTCGCCGATCTCGCGGCCGAGGAACACCAGCTCTTCCTTGTCGCCGAAGGTGATCGGGCCGAGGCGCTCGCTCATGCCGTACTGCGTGACCATGGCCCGCGCGGCCTTCGTCGCCCGCTCCATGTCCTCGCTCGCCCGCGTCGTCACGTTGCTGAAGGTGATCTCCTCGGACGCTCGCCCGCCGAGCCGCGCCGTGATCTCATCCTCGAATTTGCTCTTGGGCATCAGCCCGCTTTCCTCGTCCGGCAGGCGCATGACGTAGCCGCCACTCAGGCCGCGCGCGACGATGGACACCTTGTGAACCGGGTCGCACTGGGGCATCGAGTGGCGCACGATGGCGTGTCCCGCCTCGTAGTACGCCAGGACGCGCTTGTCCTCCGGCGACAGGACACGGCTCTTGCGCTCCGGCCCCATGATGACTTTCTCCAACGCCTCCTGCAAGTCGGCCAGGCCGATGGCGCGGGCGTTGCGGCGGGCAGCCAGGATAGCGGCCTCGTTGACGAGGTTTTCCAGGTCAGCGCCGGCGAAGCCGGCCGTCTGCTTGGCGATGACATCCAGGTTCACCGTCTTGTCCAGCGGCTTGCCGCGCACGTGAACGTCGAGGATCTTGCGGCGGCCCACGCGGTCGGGGCGGTCAATAACGACGCGGCGGTCGAAGCGGCCCGGCCGCAGCAACGCCGGGTCGAGGATGTCGGGGCGGTTCGTGGCGGCCATGAGAATGACGTTCGTGTCGGTGTCGAAACCGTCCATCTCGACGAGAATCTGGTTCAGCGTCTGCTCGCGCTCGTCGTGGCTGCCGCCGAGGCCCGCGCCGCGATGGCGGCCGACGGCGTCCACTTCGTCAATGAAGATGATGCACGGGCTGTGGCGCTTCGCCTGCTCGAACAGGTCGCGGACGCGGGACGCGCCGACGCCGACGAACATCTCCACGAACTCCGAGCCGCTGATGCTGAAGAACGGCACGCCGGCCTCGCCAGCGACGGCCTTCGCCATCAAGGTCTTGCCGCAGCCGGGCGGGCCAACCATGAGGACGCCCTTCGGGATGCGCGCGCCCAGGGAGATGAACTTCTCCGGCTCCTTCAGGAACTCGACCACCTCGGCCAGCTCCTGCTTCGCCTCTTCCACGCCGGCCACATCGGTGAAGGTCACCGTCGGCTTGTCGCCGCCGAACATGCGGGCGCGGCTCTTGCCGAAGTTCATCGCCTGGTTGTTGCCGCCCTGCGCCTGGCGCATCATCAGGAAGATGAAGCCGCCGAGGAGGAGCACGGGCAGCAACGAGCCGAGCAGCGGCCCCCAGTTCGACCAGAAGCTCGGCGCGACCACCTCGATCTTGACGCTGGCAAGGTCCTGGTCGGTGAGGCCCAACGCCTTGAACGTGTCAAGCAGGTTTGTGCCGTGCTCCTTGCGCACCATCTTGTCCTGGTTGCTGCCGACGTACTTGATGCGCAGATCGTCGCCCATGACGGTGATGGACTGGACCTTGCGGTCGCGGACATCCTTCGCCACCTGGGACAAGCCGACACTCGACTGAGTGGACGGCTGGGCATTCATGAATGTCATGAGCAGGGCGATGAGGGCCAGCATGACGACTAGCACCACGACGCCGCTCCGTAGCATACCCCTGTTCACATGCTTCTCCAGTTACTTCAAACTTAGACGCCAACAGACGCCCGAAGCCCTATGCGCTTTAGGTCGAGGTTATGTTTCCCCAAAAACAATTATACACACATCCCGTGCCATTGGAAAGACGATGATGAAAGTGGCGGGTGACGGGTGACGGGTGACGGAGTGACGGGTGACGGGTGACGGGTGACATCCCCTCACCTCGCCACTCCGCCACCTCGCCACTTCGTCATTTGTCCCTACCCCGCCGGCGACTGAAAGTGCTGCATCACTGCCCAGAACAGCGGGAGCAGGCCGAGCAGAAACAATGTCGCCGCGACACCCAGCCCAATCGTCGCCCAGTCGGTTCCCGACGCCGGCGTAGCGACCGGGGGGATGGCACTGGCCGGCCCGGCGTTGGTCGGCGTAGCGCGGGGCGCGCTGGCGGTCGCCGGCCGCGTCGGCTGCACGACGGCTGCCCCGGCCGCCGCGACGGGTATCGGGCCGGTGATCTGCTCGCCGAGGCGCTGGTACGCCTTGAGCGCCGAACACAGCGCGTCGGCGTCGGGGTAGCGCGCCTCTGGCCGCTTCTGCATCGCCCGCGTCACGATCATCTCCAGGCCGCGTGGCACTTTGGGGTTCACGGAGCGGAGCGGCGGCGGCTCGGCCTGAAGGTGCTGCGTCGCCAGGGCTATCGGCGAGTCGCCCTCGAAGGGCAGCCGCCCGGTCAGCATCTCGAACATGATGACGCCTAAAGAATAGACGTCGGTGGCGGGCGAAATCTGCTGTCCGGCGGCCTGTTCCGGGGCGATATACTGCGCCGTTCCCCAGACCTGGCCGGTTTGCGTGCGCGACACCGCCGTGGCCGCCACGCTGCGCGCAATCCCGAAGTCCGTCACCTTCACCTGACCGCCCCGCGTGAGCAGGATGTTCTGCGGCTTCAGGTCGCGGTGGACCAGGCCAGCGCGGTGCGCCGCGCCGACGCCTTCGCACACCTGGATCATGAGGGCGATGACGCGGTCGGCCGGCATGGGCGCTTCGGCGACGATGTGCGTCTTGAGGTTGTCGCCGTCCACGTACTCCATCACGATGAACGGGATGCCCCCGGTTTCGCCGGAGTCCCACACGGCAGCCAGGTTGGGGTGGAGGAGGTTGGCGAGGGCGACGGCCTCGCGGCGGAACCGCGCCAGGAACGTCGGGTCGCCGGCGAACTGCGGGCGCATCATCTTGATGGCAACCGGCCGCGCGAGGCGCTCGTCGTAGGCGCGGTAGACGATAGCCATGCCCCCCTGGCCGACCTCGGCGTCGGTGCGATAGCGATTATCTATCAGCGTCTTTGTCGGGTCTGTCATCGTTCCTCGAACCAATGCCTTGCGAATCGGTGCTACATTCTACGCCGGGTCTTATGTCTTGTCGAATCGGCGCCGCTGTCAGGCTTGCGCTCCCCGCGCGCCCCCGCTATAATAACGCTAACCGAGCGGGGTAACCACATGAACGTTCACGTCATACAGAACCCGATGGCCGGACAGGTGGGCGCGGCGGGCGAGATCGAAGCGGCGCTGCGGTTGCTGCGCGACTCAAGCTGGACCCTCACCCTCCACGAGACCCAGGCCCCCGGCGACACGACGCGCCTGGCGGCGGCGGCGGCGGCGGAGAGCGCGGACGCCGTCGTGATTATCGGCGGCGACGGCTCGCTAAGCGAGGCCGCCAACGGCCTGGCCGGGTCAGACACCGCCCTGGGCCTGATTCCGATGGGCACCGGCAACGTCTGGGCGGCCCAGGTCGGCCTGATGCCCGTGCCAACGCTCATCCACCGCCCCGACCCCATCTCCGCCGCGCGCGCCCTCGTCTCCAGCCAGCGCAAGCACATTGACCTGGGCATCGCCACGGGCCAGGGCTACGAAAAGTACTTCATGCTGTGGGCGGGCATCGGTCTCGACGCCACCATCACCCAGGTCATCGAGACGGAGGCCAAGCCGGTCAAGCGCCGCTTCGGGCAGGTTGCCTACATCTACGCCGCTGTGCGCCCGGTACTCGAGGCGCGGGGAACGCGCGTCAAGCTCCGTATTGACGGCAAGGCCCACCGCCACCGCGTGATGTTCATGGTCGTCAGCAATATCCAGTACTACGCCGGCACGTATCTTGCGCCCGAAGCCCAGGCCGACGACGGCATGTTCGATGTCTACCTGTTCGACGGCGACTCCTGGGTCGACTCGCTGCGCCATATCGCCCAGATCGCACTGCGCCGCCACCAGGGCGACCCGACCGTCGAGACGTTCCGCGCCCGCGACCTGGAGATCCTTGCCGACGAGAGCCTCGCCGTCCACCTTGATGGCGACCCGTTCGTCGGGACACCGCTGCGCATCCGCGTCGCGCCGCGCGCCCTCACCGTCCTGCTTCCGGCGAGCGCGCCCGTTGATCTTTTCGCCGAGAACGTCCCCGCGACGCGGCTGGCTTGATCTCGACCTCCACCTCACCCATTCTGGAGTAGTCCATGTTTGGCATCCCGCGCTGGCAGTGGATCTTGCTTGCCCTCGGCGTGATCGGACTCGCCAGCGAGTTCGTCGGCGCGCCTGCTCTCTTCATCTTCCTGATGGCCGCCGCCGGCCTCATCCCCCTCGCCGCCCTCATCGGACGCTCCACCGAGGACCTGGCCCACTACATCGGCCCGAAGTGGGGCGGCCTGCTCAATGCCACGTTCGGCAACGCGGCCGAGCTAATCATCGGCGGCGTCGCCCTGGCGGCCGGCCTGCAGGACCTCGTCAAGGCGTCCATCACCGGCTCCATCATCGGCAACATCCTGCTGGTGCTGGGCGGCGCGTTCATGTATGGCGGCTTCAAGCACGGCGTCCAGCGATTCGACAGCCGCGAGGCGGGGCGCAACGGCACCATGATGCTGCTCGCCATCTTCGGCCTGCTGATCCCGGCCGTCTTCGCCTTCACCGACGCCGACCCAGGCCGCGTCGAGTCCGAAAGTATCGCCGTCTCCCTGATCCTCCTGGCCGTCTACGTGGCCTATATCCTCTACAGCTTCCGGGCCGGCGGGGAAGACAAGGCCATTGACGACGAGGTCCAGCCGCCGCCGGCCGACGTGGAGGGCGCCCATCACGTCCCCTGGTCCCGCACCACCGCTATCGCCGTGCTGGCAGGCGTTACGGTGGCGACGGTCGTCCTCAGCGAGGCGATGGTGGGGCAGGTGGAGACGATTGTGCGGCAGTTCGGCGTCAGCGAGTTCTTCATCGGCGTCATCGTCGTCCCGCTGGTCGGCAACGTCGCCGAGCACTTCAGCGCCATCCTGTTCGCTGGCAAGAATCGCATGGACATTACCCTGGGCATCGCGGCGGGGTCGTCCACCCAGGTGGCGCTGCTGGTCGCGCCCGTCCTCATCCTGCTCAGCCTGGTCCTCGGCCCCCACCCGATGAACCTGGTTTTCCTGCCCATCGAGATCGTGGCCGTCGCCGCCGCCGGCTTCCTGTTCCAGGCGATCTGCCTGGACGGCGAGAGCAACTGGCTGGAGGGCTTCCAGCTCCTCGCTCTGTACGTCATCCTGGCGGCCGTCTTCTTCCTGGTCCACGTCCCCGGCGCCAACCTCGGCCACTAAGATGCGCCACAGAGGCACAGAGACCACAGAGAACAGAAGCGAAACAGAATTTTCTCTGTGTCCTCCGTGCCTCTGTGGCAAGCCCCTTGTCTGTGTTCGATTATGAGTACCACTGACCCGGCCCCGTTTCGCTGGCGAGCGCTGGATGCGCTGATCGCGGCCAGCCTGACCCTCGCGGCGGCGTGGATTCGGCTGCGCGCCCTGCAGCTCGTCCCCACCCTCACCGATGAAACCGACGACGTGCAGTTCGCCCTGCGCATCGTCCGCGACCACTTCTTCCCGGCCGTCTCCTTCGACACGTACAACGGGCCGCTGCTGCACTACCTGCTCGCGCCCGGCCTGTGGCTCGACGGCCCCGCCTGGCCGCGCTTCCTGGTCATGCTCCTGGGCGCGCTCACCGTCGGCGTGACCTACTTCCTCGGCGCCAGCCTCGGCGCGGCCCACTTCGCCGACTCGCGCCGCGCCGCGACGTGGTCCCGCCTGGCCGGCCTCATCGCCGCCGCGCTGCTCGCGGTGTCCTTCGTCCCCGTCGTTGTCAATAGCCACATCACCTGGTCCAACGCCACGACACCCTTCTGGACGAGCCTCGCCCTGCTGGCCCTGGCCGAGGCCCACCGCCGCGCTCAGCCGCGGCTGCTGGTCGTCGCGGGCGCGCTGGCCGGCCTGGCCCTGCAAACCCACCCGACCGCCTTCGTCATCCTGCTCGGCGGCGCGGTCTGGATCGCCATTGTCCGTCGTGCGTGGCTGCGGACGCGCTGGCCGTGGCTCGCCGTGGGCGCGGCGGCGCTGCTGGCGAGCAACCTCATCCTCTACAATATCGTCTCGGGTGGCGGGTCGGCGGAGGGGGCGGCGCGGCGCGGCTACGCCTTTACGGGCGGGTCGAGCCTGGCGGACTACGTGGACAACGGGCGCGGGTTCGTGGGGTTGGCGTACCAGATGGTCGGCTCGACGTTCATCTCGACGCTGCCGGCCGACGCCGGCGCGGCGGCCATGCGCCACCCGGTCGTCATCGGCTACGCCGCGCTGGCCCTCGCCGCCCTGCTCTACACGGCGCGGCGGGCCGGGCTGCCGCTGGCGTGCTGGCTGGCGGCGTTCCTCATCTTCCCCTACTTCAACCGCGCCTACGACTCCCACATCTCCGCCCGCTACATGGCGGCGCTGCTCCCGCCCGCGTTCGCGGCGCTGGGCATCCTGCTCGCGGCGGGCGTGGCGATCCTGCGGCCGGCCGTCAGGGATGCCACGGCCGTCGGCCGCGGGTTGCGCGTGGCTCTTGGCGTCGGCGCAATCGTGCTGACGGTCACCCTGATCACCTACCCCCTCGCCCGGCTCGATACGTACTACTTCTATGAGCTGGCCGATGGCCGCAACAACGCCCGCCTGTGGCAGATCATGGACGCGGTGCGCGCGCCGGTGCAGGGCGGCGCGCCGCTGTACCTGGACCGCGGCCTGCGCGACCTGAAGCTCGACGCGGGCGGCCACGTCTACAAGGCGCTCGGCATGCTGCTGGACCTGGACCACACGCCGCGCCTCAACCCGCCGGTCGAGGAGCTGGCCGACGCCCCCGTCGGCGCGTACCTCGTGCTTACGGATGCCCGACGCGACGCCCTGGCTTCGACTTTTGCGCTGGAGCCGCTGGCTCTCCCTGATCCCCCGGCGCCGGCGGCGCCTGGAGGCTACTGGGTATATCGAATTGCGGGAACGGCCAGATGAACACCGCCGGCGCGCCGCTCGGCTTCTCCGCCAGGACGTAGTTCACGCGGCTGCCGGCCGGCGCCCGCGTCCCCGGCGCGGGCTGCTGCCCGACGACGGTATCCGGCGGAACGTCATTCGTCGCCACGAAATCTATGTTTCCCACCCTCAGCCCCGCCGCCTCGATCGCAACGTTGGCCGCTTTCTGCGTCAGCCCTAGCACGCGCGGAACCTCCACGACCGCCTGAGTCGCCGCCGCCGTCGCCGCGGCCGGGCTGGGCGTCGTCGCCGGCTTCGTCGCCGTCGGCGGAATCGCGGTGAATGTCGGCTTCTCGGTGGCCGTCGGTTTCGGCGGTGTGTCGGTGGCGGTCGGCTTGTCGGTCGGCTGCGGCTTTTCGGTGGCCGTCGGTTTCGCTGGCTGTGGCGTGGCCGAGGGTTTGCCCGGCGCTGTCGTGGCGGACGGGACGGCCAGCGTCGGCGATGGCGGGGCGGCGACCGGCGACAGGCGCGAGGCGAGATTCTGCTGAATGAACATGAAGCCGGCGAGCGCCAGGCAGAGGATGGCCAGGAGCGCCAGCAGGCCGGCCCAGCCTAGCCCGCGGTTGCGGCGCGGCGGCGGCGCTGGCGCGGTGGCGGGCGTGCGCGGTGGCGGGTAGTTGGGCGGGGGGGCGCTCGGCGGCGGGGCCGATGCCACAGTCGCCGCCGTCGCCGCGGCCGCGGGCGCGGCGGCGCGGGGCAGCGGCCCGGTCGTCTGCCCGGCGCTCATCTGGAGGCTCGCCAGCCCCTTGTTCAGGCTTGCCATATCCGGGTAGCGCTGCGCGGGGTCCTTGGCGAGGGCGCGGCTGACAATCGCGGCCAGGGCCGTCGGCGCGTCGGGCCGCAGCGACAGGAGGTCCGGCGGGTTGCTCGACAGGTTCTGCGCCGCCACGTCCTGCGCCGTCGCGCCGACGAACGGCGGCCGCCCGGTGAGGGCCTCGAACAGCGTCGCGCCGAGGCCGTACACGTCGGCCCGCGTCGAGAGGGGCGCGCCCTGGAGCCGCTCCGGCGCGACGTAGGCCGGCGACCCCATGATGGTCGCGCCAGCCTGGGCGCCGGGTGGGCTGGCGATGCCCAGGTCCACCAGCTTGACCCGGCCGTCCTTGCCGACCAGGATGTTCTCCGGCTTGACGTCGCCATGCACGAGCTGCTGGCTGTGCAGAAAGGCCAGGCCCTCGCCGGCCTGCCGCGTGTATTCCACCGCGTCGGCGATGGGCAGCGGGGCGAGGCGGTTCAAGGGCTGGCCGTCCACGTACTCCATGACGATGTAGGGGTGGGCGGGGTCGGCGCTCAGGTCGAGGACGGCGGCCATGTAGGGGTAGCTCACTTGCGCCGCGCGCCGCGCCTCCTCCTGGAACCGCTGGAGGTAGGCCGGGTCTTGCGCCAGGTGCGGCCGCAGCAGCTTGACCGCCACCGTGCGCCCGAGGCGCTGATCCAGGGCGCGGTAGACCACGGACGAGCCGCCGACGCCAATCTGCTGCTGTAGTTGGTAGCGGCCGTCCAGGATCGTCGGACCGGACGGGCCACCCGGAATGTTGCTCATGCGTCCCCTACTCCAAACCAGGCAGAACGACTTCAGTCATTACGACGAGTCACTATCAGTGTTTGTCCGCGACGAGGGCGAGCCGCCACGGCCAGTGCCAGTAGACGCGCGCCGGCACGCCCGCCGCCGCCGCCATCTCGCGCATCTCGCGCCGCGTGTACGCCCGCCGAATGGACAGCGGGGCGTCGTAGCGCGTCAGGTAGCTGCGGGCGATGAACGGCTGGAGGGCGAAGTAGCCCAGGTACGGCGGCCAGGCTCGGATCAGGTCATTCGCTATCACCCCGCGTCGCGCCGTCGCGTACCACGAGCGCAGGAACCCCGCGACGGTCGGCGGTGGGAAGTGGTGCAGGAACAGCGACGCCACAATATAGTCAACGTCCATTTCCAGCGGCAGGTTCCCGGCGTCGGCGGCGACGAGCTGAATCTCCGGGTAGCCGCGCAGCCACGGCCGGGTAATCGCCAGGTGGCGCTGGTTGAGGTCCACCGCCAGCACCCGCACCGCCAGCCCCCGCCGCCGCGCCCAGCGCACGATAGCCACCGGCAGGTCCGCCGATCCCGCGCCGATGTCGGCGACGACGATCGGGCGGGCCGACGCGCGCGCCGCCTCCGCGAGCCGAGGAAGCAAGTGTCGCGCCAGCGTGTCCCAGCCGCCGAGCCAGCGGTTGATGCGGCGCAGGTCGGTCAGGCTGAGGGCCGCCTCGTCGAGGCTGCCCACATTCAGGTCGAGAAGCTCAGGCGCGTCGAACCGCGGCAGATTGGGCAGCGTCACGTTGTCTTCTCGTAATGCAACACCATGAACTGGTCGGGGCGCAGGCCAACCGACTCATAAGTCCGGCCTTCGCGGTCGCTGAATTCGACCTCGAATGCCTCCCCACCCGCCAATATCTCTACCACTGTGCCAACCTGCCCGCGCCGCAGGCCCATCCCAGTCAGGTCGCTCGTTAGCGCCACCACATCGAAAAGGTTGATCTCATTCGCCATACCACCCTACTTCTTGCGGCTCACAGGACATAGCATGTTGTCAGCCGCGGTGTGACAGAGCCGGTCTCAAGGATCCACGCGCTACGCACCATCGCTCGCCGGCCGCGCCATTCTGCTTCGAAATCTACCGTGTACCGCTGCCCGTACTCATCCAGGCGACCAACCTGTGCCTCGTTTACGACAACGGCGTCCAAGATGAGCAAGCGCAAAGCCTCAGCATCGCGGGCCGTCATTCCTAAGGCAGCAGCAAAACGGCGCGCCTTGTGCTTCCCCTCAGGGTGGTCGGGGTTCAAGCAGTATTCGACCAACTTGCGGACGGCAACCTCTGCGTGTTCGGCGTAAGGGAGCAGGATTAGATTTCCAACTCCAGCGAAGTAAGCATCAATTATACTGTCTCCCGCCAAGAATGGCAGGCGCCGGCCGGCCGGAAAGACTGGCGGGCTAATGAGGGACGACTGCGGAGCGCGCCATCTCCGACGAGCGATTGACCGATACTCGTAGACAGGCTAGAATTGGCGCATTGTTTGCATTGCCCTGAAGCGAAGAGGAGGGCGCGTGACCTTAGCTTTGAGCGTGAACGCCATACCACTGCGTAGCGATGCCGACGACGTTGTGCGTGTTGCCAACACGCGCGTGACCCTTGACACCGTGGTCGCTGCCTTTGTGGAGGGCGCGACGGCGGAAGAGATCGCTCAACAGTACCCTGTGCTCCGCTTGGCGGATATTTACCACGTCATCGCGTATTACCTCTATCACCAAGCTGAAGTTGATAAGTACTTACGGCAAAGACAGGCTCAGGCGGATGCCGTTCGGCAGCAGACGGAGGCGCGCCTCGACCCGGCGGGCGTGCGAGAGCGCCTACTCGCGCGGCGCCAGGACTAAAGGGCCAACGCTACCTGCCCCTTCGCTAGAGGGTGTTCCCCTGATGGCGCGAAGAGACTTCCCTTTCTTGACCTTCGTGATCCAATCCCTTTCCGTGTGTTCCGTGTGTTCCGTGGTCCCACGCTTCGCGCACAAAAACCGCCACCCATGCAGGAGGGGTGGCGGTTACTCGTCTTTCTCGCGCCTCGGCTACTACTTCATCGCCACCAGGTGGTCGTCGCGGACGGCCTGGGCGCGGAGCAGCGTTGCCGCCAGGGCGGCATTATCCACCGGCGGCGCGATGCGAATCAGCGGACGGTCCGTCGTCGGCGCTGACGTCATTTTCGCCAACTGCGTCGGCGTGTCGCGCACGACGCGCAGCAGCGGCGCTGGCAGGCTCCCGACGGCGGCGCTGGCGACGGCCCCGGCGCTCGGCACGGCGACGGGCAGAATCGCGCGCCAGGCGATGAGCGCGGCCAGCAGCCCGGCGACCATCAGGCCCGTCCGCACCGCCTGCGGGTGGTACACCGGCGGCGTCGGCGCGCTCAGCTCGACGACGGGCATGGCGGTGAGGGCATCGAAGTTGGGAAAGAAGGACGGGAGCAGGTGAGAGTATTGTTTCGACACGCGCCACATGCGCCGCCCCGTCTCGTAGTGGCGCTCGCTGGCCGGGACAGCCGCCTCGAAGGCCGCGAGGGTCGGGTAGAAGCCCGGCCCATAGCGCAAGCGCATGTAGTAGCTGTCGCCGTGCTGGCGCAGCTCGTCAATGTGAATACCAGGTACATCATGGTCCACCACGGTCACCCCCTTTACCCTCACGGTCATGCGGCTTAACATTATGTGGCGTTAGTTGCCCTGCGGCGAAGTTTGGTCTATACTCCTTGTTCGGCGTGAAGAGATAGACCGTCTGCCACGCTATAGAGCAAGACAGGGGCCAGCACAGGGCGCGTCGCGCGTCGTAGCCGCGCTTCCTATATATAGTGATGAACGACGGATGACTCGTACTACATATGGACGCGGCTTGAGTTTTCGTCCTGGCCGTTGTATAATGCAAAATAGCGGCCGGAGGATGGTTTGAGGCGCCCCCTCGGCTGCGTCGCGATCGCGCTCCTGATGCTGGTTTCCGGCTGCCGGGGTGAGACGCCGGCCCCGCTCGCCGCCGCCGTGGCCCTGGTGATTCGGCCCACGGTGACGCCGACGGTGACGCCCACGCCGACCCCGACGGTGACGCCGACGCGGACCGCCACACCGACGGCGACGGCGACGCCCACCGCGACGCCGACCCCGACGGCCACGCCCACGCCGCGCCCGGCGCAGGTGGCCTTGCGAACGGACCGCGCCGCCGTCGGCCAGGGGCGCGTCGTAGCGATCACGCTCACCGCCGACCGGCCGATCACAGCGACCGGGACGCTGGGCGATACGCGGCTCCAGTTCCGCCGCGCCAACGAGGCGTACTGGGCCATCGCCGGTGTCGGGCTGGACGCGCCGCCGGGCAAGACCCCGCTGCGGGTCGTGGTGGACGATGGGACGGGGCAGAAGCAGACGTTGACGGCGGCGGTCGAGGTGACGCGGACGGAGCGGCCGAAGCTCAATTTCGTGCTGCCGCCCAACAAGGCCGACCTGATCAACCCGGCGATCACCGCGCCGGAGCTGGCCGCGCTGCAAAAGGTGTGGGCCGTGGACACGGCGGCGTGGCATGGGTCGCCGATGGGGCGGCCGCTGGCGGTGGATGCGCCGATGAGCGCGGCCTTCGGCCAGCAGCGCGTCTACAACGACGGCGCGCTGGAAGAGGCTCACAGCGGCGCGGACTGGGGGGTGGGCGTCGGGACGCCGGTGCTCGCCGCCGCACCGGGCCGCGTCGTCGTGGCGGCGCCGATGCAGGTGCGCGGCAACAACGTGTGGATTGACCACGGCTGGGGCGTCTACTCGGGCTACTTTCACCTGTCGTCCCTGGCGGTGAAGCCGGGGCAGACGGTGCAGGCGGGACAAACGCTCGGCGCTGTGGGGACGACCGGCCGCTCGACAGGCCCCCATCTCCACTGGGAGATCCGGGTTCACGGGGTGGCCGTGGATCCGCTGGAGTGGCTCAGCCGGCCCATTGGCCCGGCAGGAGACGAGGCCGGCCCATGACCGTTCAGACTCGCCAACAGGCGGAGGGCATGACCCAACCGACGACCGCCCACGACACCATCGTCGTTCTCGACTTCGGCTCCCAGTACAGCCAGCTCATCACGCGGCGGCTGCGGGAGCTGGGCGTCTATAGCGAGATGCTGCCCTGGAACGCGCCCGCCGAGCGCGTTCTGGCGCTCAACGGGTGCGGCTTCGTCCTGTCCGGCGGTCCGTCCAGCGTCTACGAGACCGGCGCGCCGACCCTGCCGCCCTATGTCCTCGCCAGCGGTCGGCCCGTGCTGGGCATCTGCTACGGCATGCAGCTCCTCACCCACGCCCTCGGCGGCCACGTCGCGCCGAGCGGGCAGCGGGAGTATGGCCCTGGCGATGTGGCGGTGCGCGCGCCGGGCGGCCTGTTCGACGGGCTGCCGCCGACACTGCGGGTCTGGATGAGCCACGGCGACCGGGTCGAGACCCCGCCGCCGGGCTTCCACGTTCTCGCCACGAGCGACGGCTCGCCCTGCGCCGCCATCGGCAACGACGCGGGCCTGTACGGCATCCAGTTCCACCCCGAAGTCACTCACACCCCCCAGGGCAGCGATATCCTGGCGAACTTCGTCCGCGTGTGCGGCGCGCGCCAGGATTGGACGCCGGCGGCGTTCATCGAGGAAAGCGTTGCCCGCATCCGCGCTCAGGTCGGCGACGGCCACGTGGTGTGCGCCCTCTCCGGCGGCGTCGACTCGTCGGTGGCGGCGACCCTGGTCTCCCGCGCCGTTGGCGACCGGCTGACGTGCATCTTCGTGGACCACGGCTTGCTGCGCCAGGGCGAGGCCCAGGCGACGCTCGACTTGCTGCGCCCGGTCATCGCCGCGCCCATCGTGTTGGTGGATGCCTCGGCCGACTTCCTGGCCGCGCTGGAGGGCGTCACCGACCCGGAGGTCAAGCGCCGCACGATTGGCGCGCTGTTCATCCGCACCTTCGAGACGACCACCGAGCGCCTCGGCGGCTCGGACTACCTGGTGCAGGGAACGCTCTACCCGGACGTCATCGAGAGCGCCGAACCCTACGGGCGCGACGCCGGGGCCACCCCCGCCGCCAAGATCAAGACGCACCACAACGTCGGCGGGCTGCCGGAGGACATGCGGTTTCGCCTGGTCGAGCCGCTGCGTTTCCTGTTCAAGGACGAGACGCGCCGCGTCGGCCTGGCCCTGGGGCTGCCGGGCGACGTCGTCTTCCGCCAGCCGTTCCCCGGCCCCGGCCTGGCGGTGCGCATCATGGGCGAGGTGACGCCCCAGCGCCTCGATACCCTACGCGCCGCCGACGCGATTGTGCGGCACGAAATCGAGGCGGCCCACCTGTCCCATCACCCGTGGCAATTCTTTGCCGTCCTGGCGCCCGTCAAGACGGTCGGCGTCCAGGGGGACTTCCGAACCTACGCCGATCTGGTCGTTGTGCGCGCCGTGACCAGCGAGGATGGCATGACAGCCGACTGGGCGCGCTTGCCCCACGACCTGCTGGCGCGCATCTCGGCGCGCATCGTTAACGAGGTACCGCACGTGAACCGCGTGGCCTACGACATCACGAGCAAGCCGCCGGCGACCATCGAGTGGGAGTGAAAGGAGCGGCCCTATGTCAGCCAGCGCTGGCCCGCAGCTAGACACAGATATCGTCCAGGGCGCGTTTGTCCAGGGCGCGTGGCGCACGAAGGATGCCGGCGTGGGCGTGTTTCCGGGCGAGGCCATGGGGCATCCGGACCGCGGGCTGCTCCTGGCGGTTGTGGAGCTGGCCGGGCCGGACGAGGGCAAGCAGGCGCTAGGGCAGCAAATGCTCGACGCCGCCCAGAAAGCCTACTTCGCCTCGACCAGCACGCCGACCAATGGGCTGCGGCTGGCCGTCGAGGCGGCCAACGAAGCCCTGTACCTGGTCAACTCCACCGTCGAGCGCGACGCGCGACGCCACGGCGGCATCGGCCTGGCGACCCTCATCGGCGCCGACCTGTACATCGGCCAGGGCGGCCCGTCGCTTATCTACATCGTTCAGGCGGGCGACCTGCTCCAATTCCCGTCGGACTCGCCGTGGATTTCCGGGCGTGATGAGGATGAGAATGACGGCAGCTGGTATCCGCTGGGGGTGCGCCGCACCATCAGCGTGGACCTCTACCACGTCGAAGTCGGCGACGGTGACCTGGCGGTGGTGACCTCGCCGAATGTCGCCCATCTCGTCAGCCGCGATGCCCTGCACACCGTGCTGGAGCAGTCGCCCGAAGGTCTGGCGACGGAAATCGTGCAGCTCGCCGCCACCCAGTCCCCGCCGCCGGAGCTGGGCCTGATCGCGGTGCGGCTCGAGGAGGTCGCCGGCGTCGCCGCGCCGCCGAACGGAACCAGCAATCGCGGCTACGCCAAGCCGGGCAGCACAGCCGGCAAGGTCGCCACCGCCGGCGTCATCGGCAAAATGGGCGGCTGGCTCGGCCAGACGTCGAAGAGCGCCGCGTCGAGCGTGGGGCGAGGGACGGGCAGCGTCTTGAAGCAGACCCTGCCAGACGGGGCCAACGGAGCGCCGTCTGTCCCGCGCGGGCCATCCCTCTGGCGCTGGCTCGCTCTCATCATCGTGGTGCTGGTGATCGCGGCGGTCGTGTTCACGACCTTCCGCTCCATGAACGGGCGCCGCCAGGAGGACGCCCAGGTCGCCCTGCTGCTGACTCAGGCGCAGGAGCGCCTGACGGCGGCGACCGGCAGCCAGGCGGACAAGCAGTCGGTGATGAACCTGTTGCGCGACGGCGAGGCGAAGGTCGCCGAGGCGCTCAAGATTCGGCCAGGCGACGAGAACGCCAAGCGCCTCCAGCAGACGCTCCAGCTCCAGATCGAGCAAGTCGGCGGCATCTACCGCCTGGCCGACTGGACGCCCGTTCTCGCGGCGAATGAGCCAGGCGCGGTGATGAAGTACGTCCAGCTCAATGGGCCGCTGTTGTTCGCCATGGACACTGGCCTTGGCCGCGTGTTCCGCCAGCGCCTCGGCGGCGGGGCCACGCCGGATGTCGCGCTCAAATCGGGCGACAGCGTCGGCGGGCGCACCGTCGGCGACATGGCCGACATGGTGTGGCTGCGGAGTGGCGGCGGACGCACCGTCGAGGATGTGGGCGCGCTCGCCCGCGACGGGATTCTGTGGGAGGTCAGCCCGACGGGCGCGCCGACGGCCATCCAGATGCCGGGCAGCAAAGACTGGCAGAACCCCATCATCGCCGACACATACGGCGGCAACGTCTACCTGCTCCAGCCGGACAGCTCGCAGATTCTGAAGTACGTCGCCGGCGGCAACGACAATTTCCAGGCGCCCACCGCCTGGCTCGCCGACAAGGTAGACCTGAAGGGCGCGGTGGACATGGGTATTGACGGCGACATCTTCATCCTGATGGGCGACGGGCGGGTGCGCCGCTTCGCCGGCGGCAAGGAAGACACCAAGTTCAGCCTCCAGGGCATTGACCCGCCGTTGACCAACCCCCAGGCTCTGTTCGTCCCTCAGGAAGGCAAGGTGTTCTACATTCTCGATAACGGGCGCGTCATCGAGGTGAGCAAGGACGGCGCGTTCCAGCGCCAGTTCCGCGGGCCGACCGACAAGGCGCTGGACGACCCGCGCGGCCTGTATGTGGACAGCGGCGCGAGCAAGATGTACATCATCAACGGCAACAGCGTGTTCAGCGCGACCATGCCGGCCGCAGGTGGCGCCCCCAGCGGCGCGCAGCCGGTGGGAACCGCGCAGCCCAGCGCCACCGCGCAGCCGCAGGCCAAACCGACAACCCGCCCGTAAGCAACGTACCAGAGAGAAAGGTAACGCAGAGGCGCAAAGAGGTAGCTCCGCATAATAGCGTGCCGCCATCTCCTGCTGGCGGTGGAGTTGTCACTCCACCGCCTCTGGGAGGCGCTGGAGATGGCTCTCCAGCGCCAGCACAATACGGTCTTCCACGCTTAACTGGGGAGCTACTCAAAGACGCAAAGGGGAGAGATCAGACCATGCTCTTTCTTTGCGCCTCTGCGCCTTTGCGTTTCAAAATCTTCAGGGGAAGAGGAGAGACAATGCCCGTTCCGGAGAGACTCGCTGCGGTTCGGCAGCGCATTGCCGAAGAGAACCTGGACGCCCTGGTCGTGAGTAGCGGCATCAACCGCCGCTACCTCAGCGGCTTCACCGGCTCGGCCGGCGTCCTCATCATCCGCCCCACCCAGCTCCTGTTCGCCGTCGATTCGCGCTACTACGAGCAGGTCGGGCAGCAATCGCCCGGCTTCGCCCTGGAGCGCGTCGGCTACGACTTCGTCGGCAACCTGGCGCGGATGCTGGAGGGCGCGTATCGCGTCGGGTTCGAGGCGGGCGTGGTGACGGTCGCTGAGTTCCAGGAGTGGCGGGAGAAGACGCCAGGCCTCGAGTGGGCGCCGACGAAGGGGCTGGTCGAGGGCATTCGCGCCGTCAAGGAGCCGGGCGAGCTGGCCTCCATCCGCGCCGCGGCCGCGCTCACCGACGCCGCGTTCGCCTTCGTGTGCGGCTTCATTTGCCCCGGCATGACCGAAAAGGCCGTCGGCTGGGAGCTGGAGAAATTCTTCCGCGAGAACGGGGCCAAGAACTGGAGCGATGGCCCCATCGTCGCCAGCGGACCGAATAGCGCCCTGCCCCACGCGCGCCCCTCCGAGCGCATCATCGGCCGCGGCGAGCCAATCGTCATTGACCTCGGCTGCCTCGTGGACGGCTACCACTCCGACATGACCCGCACGATCATTCTCGGCGAGGCCGACGCGAAGTTCGAGGAGGTCTACAGCCTCGTCCTCCACGCCGAGGAAAATGCGCTGGACAAGGTCCACGCGGGCATGAGTGGCAAGGTGGCGGACGCGCTCGCGCGCGACATCATCGAGGCGGCCGGCTACGGCGAGAACTTCGGGCATAGCCTGGGCCACGGCGTCGGGCTGGCGATCCACGAGCTGCCGACGGCGCGCAAGATCGCGGAGGAGCCGCTCGGCGTGGACATGACGCTGACCATCGAGCCGGGCGTCTACATTCCCGGCTGGGGCGGCGTCCGCGTCGAGGACCTGGTGGTCATCGAGGCCAACGGCGTGCAGCGCCTCAGCCACGCGCCCAAGGCGCTAGCCGACATGGTTATTCCGGTGTAGACCGTATGATGGGCTTGTTGCGCCGGGTGTGGATTCCACTGGCCTGCTTCGCCGCCGGGCTGCTCGTCGGCTGGCTGCTCCTCGGCGCGTCTAGCCCCCTGCGCGGCGGCGCTCGCCCGTCGGACCTGGCGCCCAACTACCTTCAGGATTACCTGCAACTCGTCGCGGACTCCTACGCCCAGTCCCGCAACCTCGTCCTGGCGAAGGCGCGGCTGGAGGGCATCAGCCTGACAACCGCCCAGCGGGAGTTGAACGACCTGGCGCAGCAGTCGCAGCAGCTGGGCATCCCCGCGCAGGCCCAGGCGGCGCGCGGCCTGAACCTGGCCCTGGGAGGCGCAGCCGCGCCGACACCGGGCGCGGTGGCGACGGCCGCCGCGGCCCGCACGCCGGTCCCGACGCCCGCCGCGAACGTCGCTGCCGCCGCCGAAGTCGCCGCCGCCATCTCGCGCTCTCGGACCGCTTTCACGGCGGCCGGGGCGACCCTGGGTCTCCTGGCCCTGGCCGCCGTGCTCTTCTGGGCGTACCGCCATTGGCGGCTGGGCGGCCGCCTGTGGCGGCGCAGCGCATCCGGCCCCGCCGGCGCCTCCGCGCAGGAACCGCTGCCGCCCGCCTCGCGTCGCGGGGGCATGCGCCCCGCGCCCGCGACGTATATCGCGCTGGACAGCCCCGTCGAGATGCGGTACTCCGCCGACATCGAGAACTTCCGCCAGGACCTGCGCATCATAGACGCCACGCGCCACGGCATCGGCGACGTCGCGCTGCACGTGTCCGAGATTCCGGTGCGCGACCCGAACACCGGCGCGCCGACCGGGCTGGAACTGAGCCTCTACGAGACCTCGGATCGCACCAAGAAAGTCATCCTGGTCAGCGCCCAGGCCGCCCGCGACCCGATTACGGCTGAGTTGGTCAACCGGCTCGAAAACGATTGGTATAAGCCGGCGGTCAATGTCGAAGCGATGGGGCAGCCGCTCATCATGGAGACCGCCCACCTGCGCCTGACCGCCCAGGTGATCACCTGCGATTTTCGTCCCGGCAAGCTCAACCCGACGTTTCGCACGCTGACCCTGACTGTGCTCGTGACGGCGTATCAGCCCGGCGGGCCGTCACCCGACGATGATGACCTGAAAGAGGACGACATCGCGGGCGCGACGGCCCCCGTCGCCCCGCCCGGCGTCGCGTGAACGGATGAACTTTGCCCCAATGGTGTGCCACTCCTGCCGGCGCGGGAGAGCCTCTCCAGCGCCCCCCGCCCGACGGTGGAGTGACAACTCCACCGTGAGCGGAACAGTGCAACGCTTACTGAAGGGCTTTGACCAGGCATGAACGGACAGAGGAGCCTCGATCTCCAGCGCATTGACCTGCGCATCGAAGGCATGGACTGCGCCGAATGCGCCGCCCACGTCGAGCACGCCCTGGCGTCGGTGCCGGGGGTGCGCCGCGCCGCCGTCCTCCTCGCCGCCGAGCGCGCCGAGGTCGAGTACGACCCGCGCCAGGCAGACGAGGCGGCGTTGGCGGCGGCCGTGGCGCGGGCGGGCTACCGCGTCGGAACGGCGACGTCGCAGACGCAGCAGGCGACGGCCCGCGTCGCGCGCCTCGCCGGCTGGGTAGTGCTGGGCGTCGTCGTCGGCATCATGTTGCTCCTGGTGGTCGGGGAGCGCCTCGGCGTGCTGGATGTCGCTCTGACCGGCATCCCCTGGCCGATCCTGGCCGCCGTGCTCCTGGTCGGCGGCTGGCCCATCTTCCGCAACGTCGCCCTCGCCGCCCGGTCGGGCCGCGTCACCGCCCACACCCTCATGACCGTCGGCGTCCTGGCGGCCGCATTCGCCGGCGAGGGCGCGACGGCCGTCATCCTCGTCCTCCTGATGCGTGTCGGCGACGCCATCGAATCCTACACCACAGACCGCTCCCGCGAGGCCGTGCGCTCCCTGACGCGCCTGGCCCCGCGCGTGGCCCACGTGCAGCGGGACGGCGCGCTGGTGGACGTGGACGCCGACAGCCTGACGCCGGGCGACATCATCGTCGTCCGCCCCGGCGAGACGATTCCCGCCGACGGCGTCGTCCTCGATGGGCAGGCGGCGGTCAACCAGGCCGCCATTACCGGCGAAGCGACGCCGATCGAGCGCGGGGCCGGCGACGACGTCCTGGCCGCGACGCTGACGGCGCAAGGCTCGCTCACCGTCCGCGTCCGCCGCGTCGGCGCCGACACCACCTTCGGCAAAGTGGTCCGACTCGTCGAGGAGGCCGAGAGCGCCAAAGCGCCGGTGCAGCGCCTCGCCGACCGCTTCACCGCCTACTACCTGCCCTTCGTCGCCATCGTCGCCGGCCTGACGTGGGTCTTTAGCCAGAGCGTCAGCGCCATGGTCGCCGTCCTCGTCGTCACCTGCACGTGCTCCATCGCCATCGCCACGCCGGTGGTCGTCCTCGCCAGCGTCGGCCGCGCCGCCAAGCAGGGCATCCTCATCAAGGGCGGCGCGGTGCTGGAGGCGCTGGCGAAGGTGGACACCGTGCTGATAGACAAGACCGGCACCCTCACCCTGGGCGCGCCGACCGTCACGGACATCGTCCCCCTCAACGGCGCGACGGCCGACGACATCCTGCGCCGCGCCGCCGCCCTGGAGAGCCTGTCCGAGCACCCTATCGCCGCCGCCGTCGTGCGCGCCGCCCAGCAGCGCGGCCTGCCGGTCCAACCCGCCGCCGCCCTCCGCAGCGAGGCCGGGCGCGGGGTTAGCGGCACGGTCGAGGGGCGCCAGATGACGCTCGGCACGCGCCGCATGCTCGCCGACGCGGGCAGCGACCCGGCCCGATACGTTGGCACGGCAGATGCTCTGGAGAGGGCGGGTAAATCAACATTCTGGCTCGCCGAAGATGGCGAAATCGTGGGGCTGCTGGCGACATCGGACACCTTGCGCGCCGGCGTGGCCGAGTCCCTGGCGGAGCTGCGCCGCATCGGCGTGGGCCACATCGCCATTCTGACCGGCGACCGCCGCGCCGCCGCCGCGTCCCTGGCCGAGGAGCTGGGCGTAGACTATCAGGCCGAGCTGCTGCCCGAGGACAAGATTCGCATCGTGAAAGAGATGCAGGCGGCGGGCCGCGTGGTCGCCATGATCGGTGACGGCGTCAACGACGCGCCCGCCCTGGCCCAGGCCGATGTGGGCATCGCCCTCGGCGCGGCGGCGTCGGACGTGGCGCTGGCCGCCGCCGACGTCGCGCTGATGCGGGCCGACTGGCGGCTCGCGCCGGAGGCCCTGGCGATTGGCAAGCAAGCCGCGCGCCTGATCCGCCAGAACCTCGGCTTCGCCGCTATCTACAACGTCGCCGGCGTCACCCTGGCCGCGTTCGGCTTCCTGCCGCCGGTTCTGGCGGCGGCGTTGCAGTCACTGCCCGACCTGGTGGTGCTGGGCAACTCGGCGCGGGGCCTGCGCGGGGGCAAGTCCGGGCGCGAATACTAGGACTAGTGTCCAATATGCGGCGCTTGACTACATATGGTATAATATAGCGTAAGGATGGGAAGGCTTCGGAACGGGTGGTTGGCAAGCTCGATTATCTGCATTAAGCAAGGAGGCGACCGTGGCATTCACGTACAAGAATAGCAAGGGCAAGACATATCATCTGCACGCGCGGACGACGGAGACGGCGAGCGGGAAGCGCACGCTGTACTTCTTCTCTGGCGAGGCAGGCGAAGGCTCGCTCGACAAAGTTCCGGAGGGGTACGAAGTGTCCGAGACGGCGACGGGGTTGCCGGTGCTGAAGAAGCAGACCGCTGCGCCCAAGCCCGCCCCGAAGGCCAAGGCCAAGTAAATCCTCAAGCGCACGCGCCGCACATACCGCGAGGCCCTGGTGGTTCAACGACTGCCAGGGCCTTCGCGTTGCTAGCTCCGCAGTTGGGCGTGGAGTGACAACTCCGCCGCCTCTGGGAGGCGCTGGAGATGGCTCTCCAGCGCCCGCACGATAGGCTCTTCCACGGCAAACTGCGGCGCAACTCCGAAATCCAAGTCGGCGGCGGGGCCGTAGTAATGGACATAGCAGTTACGCCTCCGACACATCGCCGCGCCACTCACCCCCACTCCCCACAGCGTGCGACGTGACCCAGTTTGTGCGGGGAGGTCGCTTTGACACGGCCAGCCGAGAGCGCCACGTCGCTGGGCGTGGCGATTCTGAAGACCCTGCTCTATGCCGACATCTTCGACTTTCCTCTGAATGAGGCCGAGATTGCCCACTATCTGATCGGCGAGGCGACGACCGCCGAGGCCGTCCATGCCGCCCTGGTGGGCGACGCGTGGCTGGCCGAGCGGATCGCGTCACGCGATGGCTTCTACTGCCTGACGGGCCGCGAGGGCATCGTCGCGCGGCGCCGCGCGCGCGATCAGGCGGCGGCGGCGCTCTGGCCGACCGCTCGTCGCTGGGGCAACGTGCTTGGCAGCCTCCCCTTCGTCCGATCGGTCATCGTCACCGGCGCTCTCGCCGCCGGCGCCCCGACGCCCGGCGACGACATTGACTACCTCCTGGTGACCGCGCCGGGACGCCTGTGGCTGGCGCGCGCGCTGACCACGACCGTCGTGCGCGTGGCCGCCCTGAGACGCCAACGCCTCTGCCCCAACTACCTGCTCGCCGAGACGCGCTTGTCGCTGGACGAGCGCAACCTGTTCACCGCCCGCGAGCTGGCGCAGATGACGCCGGTCTATGGTCGTCGCGTCCACCAGCAGATGCGCGACGCGAATAGCTGGGCGGACGCCTATCTGCCCCAGGCGCGAGACGCACAGCCGCCCAACGCGAGCGACCACCTGGGGCCGGTCCGCGCGCGGCTCAAGACAGCCGGCGAGCGATTCCTCGGCGGTCGGTGGGGCGCTCGCGCCGAGCAGTGGATTCAGCGGCGCAAGATCGCGCAGCTCAAACGTGAAGCCCCCGCCCACGCCGACACGATCGTGCTGTCGCCTGACTGCTGCAAAGGCCACTTCGACGGCCACGGCCGCCGCATCCTCGCCGCCTACACCGCCCGCCTCACCCGCTACGGCCTCACGAATGACGCTCTTCCCTCGGAGCTTGAGACGGCGGTTCCGGTCACGCCGCGCCCCGCGAACGGTATCGCGCCCCACGCCGCGCCGCGCCGCCCGACGATTGGCTTCGACGCGACGACGCTGCGGGGCGCGAAGTCCGGCGTCGGCTACTATACCAGCAACCTGCTCGCGCACCTTGTCGAAGAAGACGCGGAGCATGACTATCTGCTCCTCTCGAACCGCAGCGTCGAAGGCGAGGCGGCCGGCCGCCGCCTCTCGCCGCGCTACGCCTTCCCCAACCGCAGCATCTGGATGCACATGGTGCTGCCGGCCGCCCTGCGCGCCGAGCAGCCGGTGCTGTGCCATTTCACCAACTTCACCGCCCCGCTGTCGTGCCAGACGCCGTTCGTCGTCACGATCCACGACATGACGCTGTCGCTCTTTCCGCGCCTCCACCCCATGCGGCAGCACGTTGTCATGCGGCCGTTCGTGCCGATGATCGCGCGGCGGGCGGCGGCGATTATCGCCGTGTCCCACAGCGCCAGGGCCGATATCGTGCGCTTGCTGGGTGTACCCGAGAGCAAGGTGCATGTCATCTACGAGGCGGCCGCCGCCCGCTTCCAGCCTGTCTCCACCGCCCAGGTCGCCGCAACGCGACAGCGCTACGGGCTGCATGGGCGCTATATTCTCTATGTCGGCACCATCGAGCCGCGCAAGAACCTCGTCCGGCTCGTCGAAGCCTACGCCCGCTTGCGGGCGGCGGGCCTGCCGCATCAGATGCTCCTCGTCGGCAAGCTCGGCTGGGACTACAAGGCGCTGTATGAGCGCATCGCGGCGCTCGGCGTGGGCGGCGATGTCCACTTCCTCGGCTACGTCCCATCGGACGACCTGGTTAGCCTCTACAACATGGCCGAGGTGTTCGCGTTCCCCTCGCTCTACGAGGGCTTCGGCCTGCCGGTCATCGAGGCGATGGCGTGCGGGACGCCGGTCGTCACCACGCGGGCCGGGTCGCTGGCCGAGGTGGCCGGCGACGCCGCGCTCACGGTAGACCCGCTGTCCGTCGGCGAGCTGGCCGACGCGCTCACCGCCGTGGTGAGTGACCGGCCGCTCGCCGGCCAGATGCGCGAGCGCGGCCTGGCGCGCGCGAGTGAGCTTTCGTGGCGCGAGACGGCGCGGCAGACGCTGGCGGTCTACCGCCAGGCCATCGCGGCCCCGGCATGAGGTGCGCATGACAGACGTATTGTTGGGACAAAGCTACTACCTGCGGTTCGACCCGAAGCTGTGGGACGCGATGCAGCCCTACCCGCCGCTGGGCGCGCTGTACGCCGCGTCTCTCCTGCGCCAGCGCGGCTACGACGTGGCCCTGTTCGACGCGATGCTCGCCGCGTCCGAGGACGAATGGGCGGCGGCCCTGGACGCGCACCGGCCCCACTTCGCCGTGTTGTTCGAGGACAACTTCAACTACCTCAGCAAGATGTGCCTGCTGCGGATGCGCGAGGCCGCGTTCCGCATGATTGCGCTGGCGAAGGCGCGCGGCTGCGCCGTCATCGTGGCCGGGGCGGACGCGACGGACCACGCCGCGCTGTACTTCGCGCAGGGGGCGGACTATGCTCTGCGCGGCGAAGGCGAGATGACGCTGCTAGAGCTGCTGGACGCGCTGACGGGGCGCAGCACGCGGGGGATCGAGTCCGTCGCCGGAGTGTCGCAGCCGGCTGGGGCGGGCGGGGCGCAGCCGGGGCTGCCCCGTCCCCTAATCCGGGACCTGGACAGCCTGCCGTTCCCGGCCTGGGACCTGGTAGACGTGCCGCGCTACCGCCGCCTGTGGCAGGAACGCCACGGCTACTTCTCCATGAACATGGTCACGACGCGCGGCTGCCCGTACCACTGCAACTGGTGCGCCAAACCCATCTGGGGCCAGCGCTACAACGTTCGCAGCCCGCAGAACGTCGTCGCCGAGATGGCCTGGCTCAAGGCGACCTACGCCCCCGACCACATCTGGTTCGTGGACGACATCCTCGGCCTCAAGCCCGGCTGGCTCGAAGAGTTCGGGCGGCTGGCGCAGGCGGCCGACACCGTCGTCCCCTTCAAGTGCTTGCTGCGCGTGGACCTCATCAAAGACAGCGTGGTGGAGGCGCTGGCGATGGCGGGCTGCGACACCGTGTGGGTGGGCGCGGAGTCCGGCTCGCAAAAGATTCTCGACGCGATGGACAAAGGCACGACAGTCGCGCAAATCTACGCCGCGACGGAGAAGCTGCGCCGCGCCGGCATCGCCGTGGGCTTCTTCCTCCAGTTCGGCTACCCCGGCGAAGACCGCGACGATATCGCGGCGACACTGCGCATGGTGCGGGAGTGCGCGCCGGATGACATCGGCATGTCCGTCTCCTACCCGCTGCCCGGCACGAAGTTCTACGATAGCATTCGCATGCAGCTAGGCGACAAGCAGAACTGGCAGGACAGCGCCGACCTGGCGATGCTCTATCGCGGCCCGTACTCCACCGCGTTCTACCGCCAGCTGCACACCGTTCTGCACAAGGAGTTCCGGGCGCGGCGCGCGTGGCGGGCGCAGCCGGACAGACTCGGCGCCGCGCCGCGCCATCCTGTGCGCCAGGCAGCGGCCGCCGCCTATCACACGCTGACGCTGCCCTGGGCGCGGTGGCGGCTGGCGCGGCTGGCGGAACAGTCACCCCGCAGCGTGAGCGCCCTGCCGCTGGCGATGAGCGCCGAGGCGGCCGCGATACCCTCGGCGCAGCCGGAGTAACACCAATTGGAAAAGCTGTCATTGCGCGTTTGGTATAAGGGGGTTGTGTGACCCGCCCCAAGATTGTGCTCTACAACCCCTACGCCGTGTTCTGGACGATGCCCCTCGGCCTGCTCGCCGTCAGCTCGGCCCTCGACCCGGCGCGCTTCGACGTCAGAATCATAGACGCGCGGCTCGAGGCCGACGCGCTCAACGTCGCTCTGGCCGAGGCCCGCGACGCCCTGTGCTTCGGCGTGACCGTCCTCACCGGCGCGCCGATCCGCGACGCCCTGGCCGTGACTCGCGCGGTCAAAGCCGCGCGGCCCGATCTGCCCGTCGTCTGGGGCGGCTGGCACCCGTCGCTGTTTCCGCGCGAGTGCCTGGACGAGCCGACGGTGGATGCCGTGGTCAGCGGCCAGGGCGAGGAGACATTCGCTGAGATCGTCGAGCGCTACACGGCGGGGCGCGACCTGGCGGGCGTCGCCGGCGTGACCTGGCGCGACAGACACGGCGCGGTCATCCAGAACATACCCCGCCCGCTGCGCGACGTGAACGCGCTGCCCCCGCTGAACTACGACCTGATCCCCGTCGAGGCGTACTTCGCCCGCAAGGGCAAGCGCCAGCTCGACTACATCTCGTCCATCGGCTGCCGCTTCCGCTGCGCCTTCTGCGCCGACCCGTTCGTCTACCGCCGCGGCTGGCATGGCCTCGCGCCGCAGCGCATGGCCGACGAACTGGGCGCGCTGTGGCAGCGCCACCGCTTCACCGAGATTGCGTTCCAGGACGAGACGTTCTTCACCAGCGCCCAGCGCGTCGCCGACATCAGCCAGGCCTTCATCGCCGCCGGTCTGGACGCGATCTGGACGGCGACGATGCGGGCGGACCAGGGCGCGCGTTTGCCCGACGCGGCGCTGGCCCTGGCGCGGCAGGCGGGGCTGCGGCGGGTCATGGTCGGCGTCGAAGCTGGCACGGACGAGATGCTCAGGCGCATCAAGAAGGACATTACCATCGCCCAGGTGTTCGCCACGGCGGAGAAGCTGGCGCGGCGCGACATCGGCGCGATCTGGAACTTCATCGTCGGCTTCCCCGATGAGCCGGACGAGAGCTTCGAGGCTGGCCTGCAGGTCGCTCGGCGTCTGCGGGAGATGAGCGCCGACTTCGACGTCGCCATCTTCTTCTACCGCCCCTATCCAGGCAATGACATCGCCGATAGCCTGGACGGCGCGTACCCGTTCCCGACGACGCTGGAAGAGTGGGCCGATTTCGACTATGTTGGCTCGACCGGGCCGTGGGTGTCGGCCGAGAAGTGGGCGCGCGTCGAGCGCTTCAAGTTCTACCAGAAGTACGCCTACGGCCGCCACGCGCACCCGCTGGCGCGGCCGCTCCAGGCGGTCGCGCGCTGGCGCGTGCAGCGCGACTTCTACCGCTGGCCGGTCGAACAGCGCCTTGTCGAGGCGCTGTACCCGGCGCCAAAGCTGGCGTGAGACCTATGGATATTCTGCTGGCCCACGGCTACTACCTGTCGGAGGACCCCCACGAGCGGAAGGTGATGAAGCCCTACCCGACGCTCGGGCTGCTCTACATCTCGTCGTACCTCAAGGCGCGCGGCTTCGCCGTCGGCGTCTTCGACGCGACGTTCCGCCGGCCCCAGGACTTCGCCGCCGTCCTCCAGCACGAGCGCCCCGCCGTCGTGGGCCTCTACTGCAACCTGATGACCAAGCGCTGGATTCTGCCTATGATCCAGCAGGCGAAGGCGGCGGGCTCGCTCGTCGTCCTGGGGGGGCCGGAGCCGCCCCACTACGCCGAGGATTACCTGGCGCGCGGCGCGGACGTGGTTGTTGTGGGCGAGGGGGAAGCAACGCTGGCGGAGCTGCTGCCGCACCTGGCCCGCTACGGCCCGCGCGACATGCGCCACATCGCGGGCCTCGTCTATCGGGACGACGACGGAATACTGACGCGGACGGCGCCGCGCCCCTACCTCCAGCGCCTGGACGAGCTGCCCTTCCCCGACCGCGAGGCCATCCCCATGTCGGACTACGTCGAGACCTGGCGTACCCACCACGGCATGGGGTCGGCGTCGCTCATCACGGCGCGCGGCTGCCCGTACACGTGCAAGTGGTGCAGCCACACGGTGTTCGGGCATACCCACCGCCGCCGCTCGCCGGAAAACGTCGTCGCCGAGGTCGAGCAGCTCGTCGAGCGCTACCGGCCCGACATGCTGTGGTACGCCGACGACGTGCTGACCATCCACCCGCGCTGGTTCCTGGCCTACGCCGACCTCCTCAAGCGGCGCGGGCTGCGCCTCCCGTTCGAGTGCATCTCGCGGGCGGACCGCCTCAACGAGCACATCATAGATACCCTGGCCGAGATGGGCTGCTTCCGCCTGTGGATCGGCTCGGAGAGCGGCTCGCAGCACGTTCTGGACGCCATGTCGCGGCGCACGAACGTCGAGGACGTGCAGCGCATGACGCGCCTGCTCCAGAAGCGCGGCATCCAGGCGGGGATGTTCATCATGCTTGGCTACGAGGGCGAGGACGTGCCGCAGTTGGAGGAGACGGTCGAACACCTCAAGAAGTCCAACCCGGACATCTTCCTGACGACCGTCGCCTACCCCATCAAAGGGACGGCCTACTACGCCGAGGTCGAGGGCCGCGTGCTAAGCGACAGGCCGTGGGACGAGCGCACCGACCGCGACCTGACCGTCGCCGGCCGCCACTCGAAGCGCTTCTACTCCTTCGCCACGCGCTGGATGGTGAACGAGGTCGCCCTGCACAAGCAGCTCACCAACGGCCGCAAGGACCCGCTGCGCATCGCCAGGACGTTCGTGAATGCGCGCGTCGGCCGGCTGGGGATGGCGCTCACGTCGGGCGAGGTCGAGAAGGGCGGGACTTCGTGAGCCAGGCGCTTGGCGTCGCGCCCTTCGATGGCGCAGCCGCGACCTACGACGCGACGTTCACCGCGACGCGCCTCGGCCGCTGGCTGCGCGACGCCGTCCACGCCCGCCTCGCCACGCTGCTCCCGCCGGGCAGCCGCGTCCTGGAGCTAGGCTGCGGCACGGGGGAAGACGCCGTGTGGCTGGCGCAGCGCGGGGTGCGCGTCTTCGCAACCGACGCCTCGCCGCGCATGGTGGAGATGGCGCGGCAGAAGGCGGCGCGCGCCGGTGTCGCGGCCGGCGTGGACGCGCGCGTGCTGCGCATCGAAGACCTGGCCGGCGCGATGGCGGAGGAAGAAGCGCCCGCCTCGTTCGACGGGGCGCTGTCGAACTTCGGCGCGCTCAACTGCGTCGCGGACCTCGCGCCTGTTGCGCGGGCGCTGGCGCGGCTCATCCGGCCCGGCGGCCGCGTCGCTTTCGTCATCATGGGTCCGTGGTGTCCGTGGGAGATACTGTGGCACGCGGCGCGTGGCGACCTGGCGGCAGCGAGCCGCCGTCTCCGTCGCGGCGGCGCCGTCGCGCGAGTCGGTGATGAAATGTTGCGCGTATACTACCCGCCGCCGGGCCAGATTGCACGCGCCTTCGCGCCGCACTTCGAGCCGGTCAGTGTGCGCGGCATCGGCGTCCTTCTGCCGCCCACCTATCTAGGCGGTCTCGTCGAGCGCCACCCGGCCGCGTTCGAGCGCCTGGCCCGCTGGGAGGCGCGCATCGCCGACACGTGGCTCGCCGGCCGGCTGAACGATCACTACCTGATCGAGCTGCGGCGAACCGAGCAACTTGTGACAACCCAGAGTGAAACGCGGCCGGGGAGGGTCCACGCAATGGCGACGCTTCACCCTCGTAGCGGCCCGTGGCCGCCCCTTGTCCGCCGCCTCTGGACGCGGGCGCAGGCCCTGCGGCGGCCCTTCGTGGCCCACCGCCACCGCCGCCTCGTGGTCGAGACCGTGTGCGGCGAGCGGTTCGTCGTCTTGCCGGACGTGTTCAACCCGAAGCTCTTCCGCACAGGCGAAATCCTGGCGCAGGCCCTGAACGACCTGCCCGCGCCGCCAGCCGTCGTGCTGGACATGGGCGCGGGCGCGGGGGCGGCGGCGGTCTTCGCCGCGCAGCGGGAAGCGCGGGTCGTCGCTGTGGACATCAACCCGGCGGCGGTGCGCTGCGTGCGCCTGAACGCCCTGGCCCACAACGTCGAGGGGCGCATCGAAGCGCGGCTCGGCGACCTGTTCGCGCCCGTGGCGGGCGAGCGCTTCGACCTCGTGTTGTTCAACCCGCCCTACTTCGCTGGCCGGCCGACCGACCTGTACGACCACGCCTGGCGCGCGACCGATGTCGCGCCGCGTTTCCTGGCCGCTCTCGCCGCAGTTCTCGCGCCGGGGGGCGCTGCGCTCGTCGTGCTGTCCAGCGACGCCGACGAGCGCGGCTTTCTGGCGACCGCTGCCGCCAACGATCTCCGCGTGCAAGTCGTCTCGCGGCGCGACTTCATCCACGAGGTGATCACGGTATACCGACTTACGTGTGAGAATGACCATGATCGTTCTGTATAACCCGCGCAGCAATGCCTCCGGCAAGCGCATCCTGCCCATGTCGCTGCTGGCCCTGGGCGCGCTGCTAGAGGGGGGCCGCGACTACGTCATCGTGGATGGCAACCTTGAGGCGGAGCCGCTGGCGCGGCTGGACCAGCTGGCCGGTGAAGGGGCGAGCGTGTTGGGCGTCACGGTCATGCCCGGCCCGCAGCTGGCCGAGGCCGTCCCGCTGTGCCGCGAGCTGAAGCGCCGCCACCCCGGCCTGACCATCGTCTGGGGCGGCTACTTCCCGACGCAGCACTGGGACACCTGCCTGCGCGCCGAGTACGTGGACTACGTCGTGCGCGGACATGGCGAGATGGTTTTCATGCAGCTTCTCGACCGACTGGAGCGGGGCGGCGCCCTCGCCGACGTGCCGGGCCTGGCCTACGTGGACGGCGGCGCGCCGCGCTCCAACGCCCTCGCGCCCATCCCCCACCCTGATCACCTGCCCGACTTCCCCTACCACCGTGTCCCCATGGACCACTACGCGCGGGCGTGCTACCTGGGCCGCCGCACCCTGCCCCACCACTCCTCCTACGGCTGCCCGTTCTTCTGCAACTTCTGCGCGGTCGTCAACATGGTCAACGGGCGGTGGCTGGCGCAGAGCGCGGCGCGGACCGCCAACACCATCCGTCTCCTGCACGACCGCTACGGCGCTGACGCCGTCGAGTTCTTCGACAACAACTTCTTCGTCCACGAGGCGCGCACGGCCGAGTTCGCCGAGCGCATCATGGACCTGGACATCGGCTGGTGGGGCGAGGCGCGCATTGACACGCTGCTCAAGATGAGCGCGCGCACCTGGCGGCTGATGGCTGACAGCGGCCTGAAGATGGTGTACCTGGGCGCGGAGTCCGGCTCCGACGAGACGCTGCGGCGCATGAACAAGGGCGGGACGGCCAGCGCCGACAAGACGCTCGAGATCGCCCGCATCATGCGGGGCTACGGCATCATTCCGGAGTTCTCGTTCGTCATGGGCAATCCGCCCGACCCGGCGGCCGACATCCGCGACACCATCGAGTTCATCCGGCGCGTCAAGGGCGTCCACCCGGCGGCCGAGATCGTCATGTACATGTACACCCCCGTGCCGCTGGCCGGCGAGCTGTACGACCAGGCCAGGGCCAACGGCTTCCGCTTCCCGGAGACGCTCGACGAATGGGTCGGCCCGGCATGGACGAGCTTCTCGCTCCGCCGCAGTACGACGATGCCCTGGCTGCGCGGCGACCTGCGCGACCTCACCCACGACTTCGAGCGCGTCCTGAACGCCTACTATCCGACAGCGACCGACCCCAGGCTGACGCGAGGGTGGCGCGCCGTGCTGCGGGCCGCGAGCGCCTGGCGCTACCACCTGCGCGTCTACGACTACCCGCTCGAGTTGCGGGCGTTGCACAAGGTCATCGCCTACCAGCGCCCGGAAACCACCGGCTTCTGAGGTGTCATAGTGACGAAGATGATCGAGGCGGCGCGGCGGGTGATGACGCGGGCGACGCACCGCATCTACAGCCTGCCGGTGCTTGTGCTCATGCCCCACAGCTCGTGCAACTGCCGCTGCGTGATGTGCGACATCTGGAAGGCCAACGCCCACAGCGTCGAGCTGGCCGCCGACGACCTGGCGCCCCACGTCGCCGCTATGCGGCGGCTCGGCGTGCAGTGGGTGGTGCTGTCCGGCGGCGAGGCGCTCATGCACGCGAACCTGTGGACGCTGTGCGACATGCTCGCCGCCCTCCCGGCCCGCGTCACGCTCTTGAGCACCGGCCTGCTCCTGGACCGGAACGCCGCCGCCGTTGTGGGCGCCACCTCGGATGTGATCATATCGCTCGACGGCAGTCGGCCGGTCCACGACCGCATCCGCAACATCCCCTGCGCCTACGCCCGGCTGGCCCAGGGCGTCGCCGCCCTGAAGGCCGAGCGGCGCGATTTCCCGGTCACCGCCCGCTGCACCCTCCAGCGCCTGAACTACGCCGACCTGCCCAACATCGTCGCGGCGGCGCACGACCTGGGCCTGGACGGCATCAGCTTCCTGGCCGCCGACGTCTCCAGCAGCGCCTTCAATCGCCCAACGCCGTGGGACACGGCGCGCGTGGCGGACGTGGCCCTGTCCGCCGATGAGGTGGCCCACTTCCGCGACGTGGTCGAAGAGACGATTGCGCGCTATGCCGACGACTTCGCCAGCGGCTACATCGCCGAGTCGCCGGCCAAGCTCCGCCGCCTGCCGCAGTACTTCGCGGCGCTCCTGGGCCAGGGCGAGTTTCCGACGGTGCGCTGTAACGCGCCGTGGGTGTCGGCGGTGGTGGAGAGTGACGGTGCGGTGAAGCCGTGCTTCTTTCATCCGGCCATCGGCCACCTGGGCGAGGGGGCGCTGGATGCCGTGCTCAACGCGCCGAGGGCGCGGCAGTTCCGCCAGACGCTCGACGTCGCCGAGAACCCCATCTGCCAGCGCTGCACGTGCAGCCTCTACCTCAGTCCGACGCGGGACCTGAATGGGAGCGGGCTTCAGAAATAGTTGCTGCATCCTGCTCGCGCTGGAGAGCCATCTCCAGCGCCGCCGAGGGGCGGTGGAGTTGGCTCTCCACCGCCAGCGGAATGCCATAGCGCGCATTTCCCTGTCCGTGTGTTCCCTCTGTTCCGTGGTCAGCCTCTTAAAGGCATGGTGCAGCTTTGCGCGACGTTATTCTAGATGTTCACCCGTCGTCACCGCCGGCGGCCAACCTGGTGGCCGCAGCCTACGACTCCATTGCCGCCGACTACGACAGCCAGGTCCAGGGCGACGATTGGATGCGCCGCATCCTGTGGGCCAACGTTCTCGCCGTCTTCGAACCGGGCGACCACATCCTGGACGTGACGTGCGGCACAGGCACGGACGCCATCTTTCTGGCTCAACACGGCATGCAGGTCACAGCCCTGGACATCTCGCCGGGCATGGCGCAGATGCTGCGCCACAAAGCTGCGCGGGCGGGGGTCGGCGAGCGGGTGCGGGCGCTCGTCGGCGACGCGGCGGCGCTGGCGATTCGGGCGGACGCACGCTTCGACGGCGTGGTCTCGACGTTCGCCGGCCTCAATACGCTGCCGGACCTGGCGGCGTTCGCGTGCGCCGCCGCGCGGCTGCTTCGGCCGGGCGGGCATCTCATCGTCCATATGCTGAGCCGGCGCAGCGCGTGGGAGTGGCTGGCTCTCGCGGCGCGGGGGCGGTGGCGGGCGGCGCGGACGCTCGGCAGCCAATCCCGCCGCGTCTACACGATTGGCGGCCAGCCCGTCCCACATTTCTTGTACTTGCCGCGCGAAGCCTTCGGCGCTTATTTCGCCCGGCACTTCCGCCTTCAGCGCGCCTACAGCCTCGGCGCGCTGCGTCCGCCGCATACCCTGCATGGTCTCCCGCCTCCGATCCCGCAGGCGCTTGGCGCGCTGGAGCGTCCGTTCGCCGCTCACCCACCGCTGCTCGACCGGGGGCGCTTCTTCGTGCTAGACATGGTGCGGCGATGAGGGTGTGCTACGCCGTCCTGCACTATGACGACCGCGTCGCCGAGCGCGACGTGGCGGCGTACCTGGCGCGCGTCCCCATTCACCGCGCCCTACCCCGCGAGATGGCCGCGCTGGGGTACGATGTCCATGTTGTGCATCTGTACCCGACGGATGCCCGCACCATGGACGGCGGCGTGACGCATCACTTTGTGGCGTCAGGCCGCATCGCGCGGGGTGCGGCCGATATCGCGAGCCGCCTCCGTCAGCGCGACCCGGCGTTGTACGAGCCGGCGTTTCGCGCTGTCGAAGCGGTGCGGGCGCTTCAGCCGGACATCGTCCACGTCCACGGCATCGGCCTGAACCTCAACCTGTTCCTGCTCAGCCACGCGCTCGGCCGGACGCCGCCCATTGTCCTCCACTACCACGGCGGCTACCCGGCCGCCTCCCGCGTCGGGCGCGCCCTCCAGCGCGCCAACGTCCGCCGCGCCGCCCGCCTCCTCTTCACCACCCACGCCCACGCGCAGCCGTTCATCGCGGCCGGTGTCCTGGCGGGGGACGAGCGCGTCGTGGCGGTGATGGAGACGTCCAGCGACTTCGCGCCGGCGCCTCGGCGCGAGGCGCGCCAACGCACCGGCATGGCGGGCCAGCCGGTGTTCCTGTGGGTCGGCCGCCTCGCCCCCATCAAAGACCCGCTGACGGCGCTGGCGGGGTTCGAGCGCATCCTCGCGGCCTGGCCGCAGGCCGAGCTGTACATGCACTACCTCACCGACGAGCTTCTGCCACAGATGCGCGCCTTCTGCGAGCAGCGGCCCGGCCTGCGCGCGCATGTCCACTTTCGCGGCGTTGCGCCGTATGAGCGCATGCCCGACATCTACAATAGCGCGGACTTTCTGCTCCAGGCCAGCCGCCGCGAGTTCAGCGGCTGCGCCGTGCTCGAGGCCATGTCGTGCGGCGTTATCCCCGTCGTGACGGATATCCCGTCCTTCCGCGCCATGACCGACGGCGGCTGCCACGGCGCGCTCTTCCCGCCCGGCCGACCGGACGCGCTGGCCGAGGGCGCTCTGCGCATCTGTCCGGCCGACATCCCCACGCGCTCCGCCGCTGTCCGGGAGCATTTCGAGGCCGCCTTGAGCTTTGCGGCGATGGCGCGGCAGCTCGCCGCGCTTTACGAGAGTCTGGCGTGACGCGGCGGCGGGTTGGCATCGTCATCCCCGGCTTCAGCGCCGCCGCGGACGACTGGTGCATCCCGGTGCAGCTCGACCTGGCGCATCGGCTGGCGGCCGAGGCCGATGTCACCGTGTTCCCGCTGCGCTACCCGCATCACCGGCGGTCCTACGCCATCGGCGACATCCAGGTGCGCCCGCAGGGCGGCCGCCTTGTCGGGGGCGCCGCGCGGTTGGGTCTGCTGCGGCGAGCCGTGGCCGCCATCGTCGCCGAACATCGTCGCCGCCCATTCGACGCGCTGCACGCGATGTGGGCCGACGAACCTGGCTTTGTCGCCGTCGCAGCGGGCCGGCTGCTCAGCGTCCCCGCCCTCGCGTCGCTGCTTGGCGGCGAGCTGGTGGGGCTGCGCGACATCGGCTATGGCGCGCAACTCAGCCCCATCAATCGCGCCCTGATTGGCGTCACCCTGCGCCGCGCCGGGCGCGTCACCGCTGGCTCGTCCTACCTGCGCCGCCTTGCCGCGCCGCGCGTCCCGCCGCCCCGCCTCGTCCCGCTCACCCTGGGGGTGAACACCGATCTCTTTCACCCCCGCGGCGACGGCGACGGGTGCGCGATTGCCCTTGACGGCCACCCAGCGCTCTTGCACGTGGCGTCGCTGGTTCCCGTGAAGGACCAGGCCACGCTGCTGGCGGCCGTGGCCCGTCTCCAGCGCGACGCGCCCGGCATCCACCTGCACATTGTCGGCGACGGGCCGCTGCGCGGTGGGCTTGACGCCCTCGCCGCCCAGCCAGGGCTGAGAGGGCGCGTGACCTTCCACGGCGCTGTTCCCCATGCGGCGCTGGCGGCGTGGTATCGCGCCGCCGACCTGTGCGTCCTCTCGTCGCGGCACGAGGGCCAGGAGCTTGTGACGCTGGAGGCGGCGGCGTGCGGCCGTAGGACCGCCGGCACGGCGGTCGGCCTCCTGCCAGACCTCATGCCGCCCGCGTATGTCGCCCCGCCGGGCGATCCCCAACGTCTGGCCGAGGCCATCGGCGCGGCGCTCGACGATGCGTCGTCTTGTGCGGCCGAGGCCGCGTTGAACGCCACTCACACGCGCTATAGCCTGGAACGCACCGTCACCGATCTGCGCGAGTTGTACGGGGGCATGACAGGCTAGGGCATAGTCAGAGACATGTTCGGCATCGTGCGCCCGCGCGACGCTCGAAGCGTCGCGCTACTGGATGGAAGCCCGAGGGGCTGAGAGGGAGCCTCTCAGGCTTGCCCGTCGTAGCCTGCCCGTTCGACGGACAGGCGGGCGTGGGTCGCCTAACAGGTCCGGTGTCCTTGCACTACGGCCGGCGCTCGAAGCGCAGCGCGCCCTGGCGATAGCGAACGGCCAGGATCGCCAGGACGAGCGCGACACCGACGCAGCGGGCGATCAGGCGCGCGATCGCCGCGCCATTCGCGCCGTAGAGCGGGATGAGCCATACGCCGACGGCCACCAGGACGACGACGCGCACCGCATCGGCGGCGGCCAGCAGTCGCGGCTCATTGAGGGGGAGGGCGAGCAGCAGCATCGGCTGGGTGAAGATGTCAAAGATGACGACGGCCAGCAGCAGGCCGAACGTCGTCGCCGCCGGCAGGTAGGTCGCGCCGTAGAAGAAGCCGATGAACGGCGCCGCCAGCCAGAACAGGGGCAGCAGGATGACACTGATGGCGGCGCTCCGCAGCAGACTGCGGCGGATATAGGCGAGCAGGGCGTCGGCCTGGAAGACGCCTGCGGCGGCGGGTAGCGTGACCGCATGCAAACTTTGATTGACGACGTCTACTTTGTTCGCCAGGTTGAGCGCCAGCCCGTAGAACGCCGCGCTCGTCGCGCCACTCCACCACCCCACCAGCAGGACATCGAGGTAGGCGGCCAGCATGGCCAGGCTGTTGGCGGCGCCAACCCAGCCGGCGAAACGCGCCAGCCGCCGCGTCTCATCCCTCACCCGCGCCAGCGTCGGCGGCCGCAGCGTCCAGCCGCGCGGCAAGAGATAGCGGCCGACGCCAAAGCTCAGGAACGATGCGCCGATGCCGAGGACGACGAGGGTCGTGACCACCGTCAGCCGACCGAGATACGCCAGCGCCAGGGCCGCCAGCGCGGTCGCGCCTGAGTTCACCAGCATGACCGCCGACAGCCGCCCGAAGCGCCCAATGGCCTGGAGCATCGCGCTCACCGCGCCGCTCAAGGCCGCCGCCACGACACCGCCGAGGGTCAGGGCGACGAGGGGGACGGGCAGCGTGTTGGCCGGAACGACGGCGGCGAACGCGAGGAAGAGCAGGACACCCATCAGCGCAACGCCAGCGGCTGCTGCCAGCCGCACCCAGAAGAACACCTGCCCCCGTTCCCGCGCCGCCGTCTCGTCCCCACTCCAGACCTCGGCGATGCGCTTGACCGCCGCTTCCGTCAACCCAAAATCCGCCACCGCGCCGACAATGCTGGCGACAGCCCCCAGGCTCACATACACGCCGAAGTCACCCACGCCCAGCTCGCGGGCGATGAGCACGCTCGCCACGAACCCCAGCCCTAGCCGCGCCACGCTGCCAGCCGTGACGATGGCCCAGCTCCGCGTGATCGGGTCGGCGGCGGCGCGGCGCGCGGCAGCCAGCGGCCGGCTAACGCTGGACATCGGGGGCCGCGTTCAGGCTCGCCGCGAGGCCGACGAGCGCCCACAGCAGGAGGTAGATGCCCGTGGTCTCGAACGCGACGTCGGTCAGCCCGTGGACCAGCCACGCCGCGAACGCCGCCAGCAGCGCAATGGCGAACGGCCACGACTCCTCTCCCACCCGGAGTTCAAGGGCGGACAGATCTGCCCCCTCTCCCTTTGGGAGAGGTTGGGTGAGGGTCTTAATCCGCTCGCTAGATTTCAAGACCCTCACCCCATCCCTCTCCCATGGGGAGAGGGGGCCAGAAATGGGAGGAGATTGCCCCAAATTCGCATCTGTCCGTCCTTCAACCCCGCGGGCGAGCGGGGCAGGCAAGCGGGGCGACGGCAAAGCGCGCCACAGATGCGCGGCAGCGCTCGCGAACAGCCAACCCCAGGCGAGCAGCCCCACCACGCCGACATCGGCCAGGAGTTCCAGGTACAGGTTATTAGCTAGAATCCGATCATCCCAGGTCGCCAGGCCCAGATACGTCCCGTAGAGGCGGCGGAAGTTGCTCGGGCCGACGCCCAGGATGGGATGCTCCCGCGCCATCTGGAGCGCCGCCCGCCACAACTGCCCCCGGTCCGGTGGGAGCGCGGGCGCTCGGCCGCGGCTAGACGGGGGGAAGGGCGTCCCGCCTGCGCCGGTGGTGACGACGGCGCTCCAGCCGGGCATCGCCTCACGGCTCCCCAGCCACTCATTCGGCGCGTGGACCACGTCCCACGCCAGGGCATAGCGGCCCGCTGGGGGCGCGACGAGCGCCGCCGCCAGCGTCACGGCGCCGCCGGGCGGCACATCGGCGGGCAGCGGTAGTCGGGCGTTGTCCCACTCGGCGACGCCCTGCCCGTCCTCGGTCAACCAGTGGTAGCCCAGGGCGACGCTGTCAGGGCCGTTCGCTCGCCAGGTGAGACGGCCGCTGTTCGTCACGTTGACCGAGACAGGCAAGGCGCTCCCGGCTTCTGCCGACAGGGTCGGGGGCGCGCTGACGACCGCCGCGTCGAGCGGGCGCCCATCCCAGACGGCGAGGCGAGCGCGGAGGACAGGGTTGAGCGCCAGGACGGCGACGACAACAGCCGCCATTGCCAGGACAGTCCAGCCGAGTCGGCGCCCATTCAGCTGCTTCCTGTGCGGAATAGCCAGGACGAGCGCGACCATCAGCCCCACCGCGCCTGCGACGATGCCGCCCCGGCTGTAGGTCAGCGCGAGAGCGGCGGCAAGCGCGACGAGGCAGGCGGCCCAGACTGCCTGGGCGTGACGCCGGCGCCGGTGGGCCGCATCGAGCGCCAGGCCGACCGCCAGGCAGAGCGCAGTCTCCAACAGCATGGCCGCCGCGTTGGCGGAGCCGAAGGCGGCGCTCAAGCGAGCTGTCGGGCCGAGTTGCGCGGGCGCGTCCCTGAACAGGGCCAGGAAACCGGCGGCCCACGAACTGCCCCCCATCTCCAGCAGGCCAAGCCCCGCCGCCGTGGTCGCGCCGAGAACGATGGCGGCGAAGGCGAAGCGGTCGCGGCGCGTGCGGCGCAGGGTATCAGCGAGGGCGACGGCGAACACGACGCCGAGGCTCCAGCGCGCCGCCACCTTCAGGGCGCTGATCTGGAAGGAGACTGCGAATAGCGCGGAGAGGCAGGCGGAGAGAACGATGGCGGCCGCCGGCCAGGCGAAGAACGGCGGCCGAAGAGTATCGGGCCGCAAGGCCACGCGGCACAGCCAGACAGCGAGCGCGAGAAACAGCAGCGCTTCCAGGTTGGTGACGACGATGCCGCCCAGCGCCAGCAGCGGTGCTGGCTGCTCGAAGGGGAGGAGGAACAATGTGGCGAGCAGGAGGACGAGTAGGCCCACGTCGAGGCGGGCGGACCAATCGCCTGCTCCCGCGCCATGAGGGCTAGGCATCGGCGGTGGGCGGCGCGGCAGAGTCGGATGGCTCGCCGAGAGGCGCAGCGGTTCCATTGAGCGCGTGTACGGCGCCGCTTGCGGCCAGCCCGATGATGATCCAGTAGATGAAAACCAGCGGCAGGAACTCGTAGAAGTAGTCCACGAAACCGTGGATGGCCCAGGCGATCAGGCCGGCCGCCGCCGCCGCCGCCACGGCGAACGCCGCATCGCTCGAAAGAGCCGCGGCTTGTGGCACGATAGAGTCTTCATTCGCGGCCCCCGCTCGCCCTACCATTCGTAGACCCTGGATGGCCGTCCCGATAACGGCGATGTTGAACACCAGGAACAGGAGGCCGCCAAGCACGCCGGTGTCCGCGAACATCTCGATGTACATATTGTTGGTGTGCAGCCCACTATCCCAGACGGTCTGCCCCGTGTAGCGGCCATAGGCAAAGCGGAAGTTGTCCGGGCCGACGCCGAGGAGCGGCCGATCGCGCACCATTGTCAGCGCCACGGCCCACAGAGTGCGCCGGCCGGGCGACAGGTCAACGGCGCTGGCCTGCGGCATCGGCGCGAGGCGGATGGGCGCGGGCTGGACGGCAGGGGCGGCCCGGCGCGGCGCGATAACGACCGGGACGATCCCCATCGGAACAGCTTTCGCGCTGAACCACGTCACGTTGTCCTGCACCATGTCGTACGCCAGGCGAAATGGCCCCGCCTGGCGTGGCGCGACGACAGGCAGGGTGACTGTCACCGCCTCGCCCGGCGCCACGACCTGGGCAATGGGCGCGCGCGCGCCGTCCCACTCCGCGACGGAGTCCTCGTTGTGGGCCAGCCAGTGATACGACACGCTGAACGCTCGCCCCGGCGTAGGCTGCCAGGCCATCTCCCCCGTATTCACGACACGCACGCTCACCGTCGCCTGCTCGCCGGCGGCCAGCGGCGGCAGCGGGTCGGCGATGTACTCCGCGCCATACCACGCGCGGTCGTTTTCCGTCCGCAGGCGGAGGGCGAGCGCCGGCGTCACGAACGTCGTTGCGCCTAGCAGAACGGCGACGGTCATCGCGGCCAGCGCGACTTGCCACGCGCCGACGCGGCGCTCGTACCACCACCGCGCTGCGGCCATGAACATCACGACGACGGCTGTCGAGAGCAGGCCCGTGCGCGTGAAGGTGATGATGATGGCCTCGGCGATGAGCGCGAAGACGAGCATGAGAACGATGGCGGCGCCGCGCCGCCGCGCGCGCCGCGCCAGCCAGATGCCAGCCAGGACAAACGGCAAAGCCAGCTCCAGGTACATTGACGTGATGGTGGGGTAGATGAAGGTCGAGCTGACGCGCACAACATCGCCGACGTGCGAGGACGATGGGCGAAACTGCGTCAGGAAGCGCGCGACAGGCCCAGGCCCGGCGTACTCCCCTAGCCCCAACGCGGCGACGACGGCGGCGCCGGCGATGAGTCCCAGGGCAAGCTGCGCGCGACGGCGCGGTTCGACCGCCAGATCGGTGACGGCCGCGCCCACGGCGGCGCCGAGGGCCAGGCCGACGGCGAACTTGGCCGCGTCCAGGCGGTTGCTCGGCGCGAACAGGGTGGATAGGTCGGCGACGACGAGGAACACGGCGAGGGCGAGGATCACAGGGGTGGACAGACGCGGCGGGCGGCGCGCGAGGATCAGGTGGGCGAGCCACAGGCCGACGGCGAGCGCGGCGAGCGCGGCCGCGGTGTGCAGGTCGGAGTAGCGGGTCTGGAGCAGGGGTTTGGTGGGCTGGAACGGGGCAAGGAGGGCGAGGGCGACGAGAGCCAGCCAGGCGAGACGGCCGGTAAGGTTGGCAAGCTGACGAGTCATTCGCTCCTTCGCCTCCCGATGGCACGCAGTCAGGCAGTTTGGCGCAGCTTATGATTGGTGAGATTATTGCCACATCCAGCTGGCGGCGGAGTGTCAACTCCGCTGCCAGCGCTAGCGCGGCAACGATGGCTCACACTCTATGAATACGTGTTTCGCCGCCGAAATGGATTGACTGTAGCTCCAGGCCCAGCAAGGTCCCCGCGCCCTTTCCCGCGTCGTCACACTCGGTCCAACACCTGAGCGATCTCACGCATCTGTGCCGGCGTCAGCGGGCCGAACTCCATCGCCCGCGCATTCTCCTCGACCTGCTTCACCGTGCGGAAGCCGGGGATCGGAATCGTCCGGGAGCTGCGCGCCCAGAGCCAGGCCAGCGCGCCCTGTGCCACCGTTCTCCCGCCACTGGTGAGGATGTCGCGGACGGCATCGCGCTTCGCCAACCACGCCGGGCTTGGCCGGCCATCGGCAAAGTACTTCATCCATTCAGGGCTTTTCTCGCCGCGCACATCGTCCGCCGAAGGCTTCGTCTCGGCGCTGTACTTGTTGGTTAGCAGGCCCATGGCCAGCGGGCCGCGGTTGATGGCCGCCAGGTCATATTGCTCGCAGATGGCGAGGACGGCAGGGTTGTCGTCCAGCACGTTGAGCTGCAACTGGATGGCAGCGCAGTGAGACCCCGGGGCGAAGACCGCCGCCCGGTCGGGGAAATCGGTACTCCACCCATAGGCGCGGATTTTGCCGCTTTCCACGAGCGCCTCAAGCGTGTCGCGCACTGGCGCGGCTCTATCCGCCGGGAAGCCGTTGTCGTGGAATTGGTACAGGTCAACGGTGTCGGTGTTCAGGCGGCGCAGAGAGTCTTCGCACGCCTTGCGGATACCGACCGGCGATGTATCCGCGCCCGTCACCTGGCGCGTCGCTTCGTCGAACACAGCGTTGAACTTGGTGGCGATGACGACCTGCGCGCGGCGGCCAGCGAGGGCGCGGCCAAGCACGCGTTCACTATGTCCCGCGCCATAGACATTGGCCGTATCGAAGAAGGACACCCCTCGGTCGAGGGCAGCGTGGATGGCGCGAATAGACTCGTCGTCGTCCACTTCGCCCCACCCGAGAGGTGTGTCTCCGGCCCAAAACGGGCCGCCGATGGCCCAACAGCCCATGCCAAGCGCGCTGACCTCGATTCCCGAATGTCCCAGTTTGCGTTTCATTGAGATAGCCCCTCCATTAGGGCGTTTCACATGGTCGTCAGCCCGCCATCCACGGGCAGGGCAATGGCGGTGATATAGGATGAGTCGTCGCTGGCGAGGAACAGGGCCACGCGCGCGACTTCCTCGGGCAGCGCGACGCGGCCGAGGGGAATTCGTTCCACGAGACGGCGTCGGGTCTCTTCGGGGTCCGGCGAGTCGGCAATGAAGCGGCGCTGCAAGGGTGTATCCACCTCACTGGGGCAGATGCAGTTCACGCGAATGCCCTCCCGGACGTAGTCAACGGCGATCTGCCGGGTCAGCATGACGACGCCCTTCGATGCGCTGTATGCCGCCTTGCGCGGCGACGCGACCAGGCGTTGCACTGTGAAACCAGTTTAATAGGGCGGCGGCGCGGATGCAAGTCCACGCCGCCGCCCCCGCTGTTGTCCACCGCTACGGCCGCCGTAACCTGTGTCGTGAGGGGGGGCCAGGGTATTGCCAATTATGACGCGGTGTGCTATAATATTGGGCAAACCATCCTCAATCTATGTTCATTTTGCTGCCGGAAGGGGGCCGCCCATGACCGACACAAAGTCGTCCGCCGGGCTGGCCGGCATTGTCGCCGGCGAGACCGCTATCAGTACCGTCGGGAAGGCTGGACTGGCGTTGACCTATCGCGGCTACGATGTCCGTGACCTAGCCGAACACGCCGCTTTCGAGGAGGTGGCGCACCTGCTCATCTACGGGTGGCTGCCGAATGCCCTGGAGCTGGCGCGCTATCAACAGCATCTCATGGAGCTGCGCAGCCTGCCGACCGCCCTGAAGAGTGTGTTGGAGAGCATCCCCGGCAGCACCGACCCGATGGATGTGCTGCGCACGGGCTGCTCGATGCTCGGCACGCTCGAGCCGGAGGGCCGCTTCATAGACCAGCACCACATCGCCGACCGGCTCATCGCGGCGTTCCCCAGCATGCTGCTCTACTGGTACCACTTCCACACCCACGGCGCGCGCATCGAGACGGCCACCGAGGAAGCGACGCTGGCCGGCCACTTCCTGCGCCTGCTCCACCGCCGGCAACCCCAAACCCTACCATCCGAGGCCCTCAACGTCTCGCTCATCGTCTACGCGGAACACGAGTTCAACGCCTCGACCTTCGCCGCCCGCGTCACCATGTCCACCCGCTCCGATGTCTACTCCGCTATCACCTCGGCGATTGGCACGCTCAAAGGCCCGCTCCACGGCGGGGCGAACGAGGCCGCCATGCTGCTGATCGAGCGTTTCAGCGACCCGGACGAGGCGGAGCGCGGCGTGCTGGACATGCTGGCGCGGAAGGAGCTGGTCATGGGCTTCGGCCACCGCGTCTACAAGAAGTCGGACCCGCGCTCCGATATCGTGAAGGGCTGGGTCGAGCGGCTGTGCGCCGAGGCGGGCGAGTGGCGGCTGTTCGCCATCGCCAACCGCATCGAAGAGGTGATGTGGCGCGAGCGCGCCCTGTTCCCCAACGTGGATTTCTACTCGGCGCTGGCCTATCACTTCGCTGGCATCCCGACGCCGATGTTTACCCCGCTGTTCGTGATGGCGCGCACAAGTGGCTGGGCGGCCCACGCCTACGAGCAGCGCCGCACGAGCAAGCTGATTCGCCCGCTCGCCGAGTACATCGGCCCCGACCCACAGCCCTACCTGCCGCTTGCCGCACGTTGAAACTGAGAGAGCCATGTCCACGCATACATCGAACGTTCGCCCGGCGCCTGACTCTGTGCTTGTGGACATCGCCGACTACGTGATGGCCGACGATGTCGCCAGCGAACTGGCGTACACCACAGCGCGCTACTGCCTGACCGATTCCCTGGCCTGCCTGTGCATCGCCCTGCGCTTCCCGGAGTTTACGAAACTCCTCGGCCCGCTCGTCCCCGGCACGATTGTCCCCCACGGCGCGCGCGTCCCCGGCACGAACTACTGCCTCGACCCGGTCAAGGCCGCCTTCGACATCGGGCTGCTCATCCGCGCGGTAGACATCAACGATACCTGGCTGGCGGCCGAGTGGGGCCACCCTAGCGACAACTTCGGCGCGATCCTCGCCGTGGCCGACTACGTGAGCCGCGCCCGCGCCGCCGCCGGCGGCCCGCCCCTGACGGTGCGCGACGTGCTGACGGCGGCCATCAAGGCGTACGAAATCCAGGGCGTCCTGGCCCTCGACAACAGCTTCAACCGCGTCGGGCTGGACCACGTCATCCTCGTCAAGGTCGCGTCCACCGCCGTCGTCACCTGGCTGCTCGGTGGCGGCAAGGACGATGTCGTCAATGCCCTCTCGAACGCCTGGCTTGACGGCCACCCCCTGCGCGCCTACCGCCACGCGCCGAACACCGGCGCGCGGAAGTCGTGGGCGGCCGGCGACGCGGCCAGCCGTGGGGTGCGCCTGGCGCTGATGGCGCTGGGCGGCGAGATGGGCTATCCGTCGGCGCTCACCGCGCCCCGCTGGGGCTTCAACGATGTCCTGTTCAAGGGCCGGAGTCTCACGCTCCCGCGTCCCTACGGCTCGTACGTCATCGAGAATATTCTCTTCAAGGTCGCCTTCCCGGCCGAGTTCCACGCCCAGACGGCCGTCGAGTGCGCCCTCCAGCTGCATCCCGTGGTGCGCGACCGCCTGGACGACATCGAGCGCATCGTCATCACCACCCACGAGTCCGCCATCCGCATCATTGACAAGACCGGGCCGCTGTACAACCCCGCCGACCGCGACCACTGTCTTCAGTACATGGTCGCCGTGCCGCTCATCTTCGGCCGCCTCACCGCCGAGGACTACGAGGACGCCGTCGCCGCCGACGGACGGATAGACGCCTTGCGCCAGAAGATGGTCACCCAGGAGGACAAGGGGTACAGCGCCGACTACCTCGCCCCGGACAAGCGCTCCATCGCCAACGCGCTCCAGGTCTTCTTCCACGATGGCTCGTCCACCGCGCCCGTCGCTGTCGCGTACCCGCTGGGGCATCCGCGCCGCCGGACGGAGGGCATCCCCTTGCTGGACGCGAAGTTCCGCGCCGCCCTCGCCACGCGCTTCGCCGCCCGCCAGCGCCAGGCCATCGAGGAGTTGTGCGCCGACGCCGCCCGCCTCGACGCCACGCCCGCGCACCGGTTCATGGACCTGCTCGTGACGCCGTAACCGCTGTGACCCCGTGAGGTCTACGGCGTTTCGAACGTCAGCATCGGCCGACCGCTCGGTACGGACGCCGGGACGAGCCGGCGCAACTGCTGCGGGGTGGCGCGGGCGTCGAGCAGGCCGTTGCGAACGAACGCGACGAGCTGGCGGAACTCGTCCGGCGTCAGGTCAATCGGCGCCGCCAGGAGCGGGTCCACGCGCGCCAGGACCGGGTCAACGGGGCCGGTCGGGCCGGTCAGATCGGCCGCCAACCCGGCTTTCGCTGGGTGGTAGCTCCGCGCCGACGCGGCGACGTTGAGGTGATGGCGCACCGCATCTTCGAGGCTGGTGAATGCCCCGTTGTGCATGAATGTCGGCTGCACGGCAACGTTGCGGAGCGGCGAGGTGCGGAACTTGTAGCGGTCAGCCGCCTCGCCCGTGATCTCCTCGCGCCCGAAATCCTCATTCACTCCCGGCCCATCGAACGTGTTGTTGGTCGCCTTCGGCGCGATCTGCGGCACGCCAATCACGTGATCCTGAAAGTCACTGAACATCTCGTTCGATCTACCTGAAACCGCGTGGCACTGAACACAGCGCGCGACGCCGAAGAACAGCAGCGCGCCCCGCTTCTCGTCCGCAGTGAGCGCCGCCTTGTCGCCTCGCGCGTAGCGATCAATTGGCGCGTTGGCGAAGGTCAGGCTGAACTCGAACTCGGCGATGGCCTGGCCGACCTGGTCGAAGGTGATGGGGGCGCCCGCGCGCACGTGGCCGAAGCTCTGGCCGAACAGCCTGCGGTAGGCCGGGACGGCGTTGAGCCGCCGCAGCACCTCGGCGCGAATCGCGTTGTTGTCACCGCCGAAGTGAACGCCGGCCGCCTCGGTTCGCTCCGTCGGTGGGATGAACGCCTGGGCCACCAGCAGATGCGGCTGGTATGAGAGCGACAGACCTTCGGGCGCCGGGAAGAGAAAGCCCGCGCTGTTGTCGAAGGGGTCGCCGGAGAGCGCCGCGAAGCGCGAGTTCCACATCAGGTTCGGGAAGAAGGCCGTGTTGGCGGCCATAGGTGCGCGGCGCATATTGCGCGGGCCGGCGCGGTGCGGGCCGACGATGCCGTTGTTGTCAATTCCGATGGCGATGGACTGCGTATCGCCGAAGCCGGCCGTCGGCGAGTGGCAGCCGGCGCACGTGTTGTCGCTGTTCAGCCCAATAATCGTGTCGAACCAGAGCAAGCGGCCGAGATCGGCCAGGCGGCGGTCCACCGGCCGGCCGAGCCGCTGCGTCAGAGTCTCCTCGACTCGCCCGGTGAACCCCTGCCCTCGAAGGACAGCCTCTAGCTGCTGGTCGAGCGCTTCGGCGTCGGCGGCATCCCTGTCGTGGGCCGAGGTCATGGTGGTGAGCATGAGCGCGGCCAGGGACGCGACCAACACGAGCGCGATGCCTCGGCTGAGAAAGCGCATGATACGGCCCTCCGACAAGCGCGACAAGTACGGCATCGTGCGCCCGCGCGACGCTTCGAGCGTCGCGCTATGGGATGGAAGCCCAAGGGGCTGAGAGGTAGCCTCCCAGGCTTGCCCGTCGTAGCCTGCCCGTTCGACGGGCAGGCGGGCTTGGGTAGCCTATCAGGTCCGTTATCCTTGCTTTACGTCGAGGGCGGCGGCGACGTGCGCCGCCACTGTCCCTGCACGAGGCGATAGTAGCGCAGCTCGCGGTGCGTGCCTTTCGCGTCGGCGACCTCGACCTCGACCTGCGCCATCGTATCGCTGAGCAGCTTGACGCTCTGGAGGCGAACGGCGCGGATGTCCCGGCCGCTGGCCGCAAACTGCTGCGTCAGGTCGGAGCGCCATTGCGGGCGCGCGCCGGGGTCCAGGGTCGTCTGAAACAGGTCGGTATTCCCGCCCTGCCAGACCCACGTCTCCACGTCGAGCGCCGCCTGGATATCCGCGCGCGCGGCAGTGCTGGAGCGTTGATAGCGGCCTAGACCAAAGCCAACCGCGGTCACTATCACCATGACCACCAGAAACACCAGCGCCAACGCGACGAGTCGCCCCCAGCGCACAGAGGGGGTTCGGCGGCGGGGCGCGTTGTCCATCTCGACCTGGCGGTCCTGGTCGTCGTGAAATTGCCAATCCAGAGGCGAGTTTGACATCTCTCGTCCGTTGCTAACCTACCTGCAAACCTCTTCATCCTTTCTAAGTATAGCACCATGCGCCCGTCTTCCCTAACCCACATATTCGCCCAGGTGAGGGGAGTATGCTACAATGTGCCTCGTGGACCCGCGGCCGGCTTATCACAGGAGATCAGCGATGACAACCGATGCGCAGGAGCTGGAGGAGAAACTGAATCAGGAGCGCGCGAGGCTCATGGCCGCGCTCGAAGGCATTACCGACGAAATGGCGAGCCGCCGCGTCGAGGGCGTAGACGGCTGGACAACCATTCACGACGCCATGCGCCACGTCGCCTCCGCCGAGCAGAGCATGATCACGGTCGCGGAGCGCACCGTCGCCGGCACCTATCAGCCCGTCCCCGACTTCGACCTGAACCGCTTCAACGCCCGCCAGGTCGAGAAGCGCCAGGCGCAGAGCTGGGACGACACGCTGAAGGAGATGGCGAGCGTCCGCGCCAACAGCGTCACCGTCCTGCACGGCTGGACTGATGACCAGCTCGCCCTGCCCACCGTTCACCCTGTCTGGGGCGACACCACAGTCGGCGGCCTGTTCCGCATCATCGCCATCCACGACAGCCTGCATCGCAAAGACGTGGAGACCCTCCGCGCCGCATTGCAGGCCAGCGCCGAGGAACTCACGCGCCCGGATGCCGGCTGATGAACTCTAGCTAGTTTTTGCCGTTATCGTGCTGGCGCTGGAGAGCCATCTCCAGCGCCTCGAAAAAGCGGTGGAGTTGTCACTCCACCGCCAGCAGGTGGTCTCCACGCTATTGTGCGGAGCTGCCGCCAGCGAAAGCGGCAACAAATACGTAAGGAGCATAAGTCGGCGCTACCGTAAGAACGTCGTAGCGCCGACTTCAGTCAGCATCTATGCACCGCCTTCATTGATATGCTCCGCCAGCATTGGCATTTTTCCCCGAAATGTTGTACAATTGTTCGGTTGATACTGTATTTGCACTCTTTTGTGTGCTTATCCTTCGTTGTGTCCGGAGGAGGTTTGAGTGAGCGAAGTCCCTACCATCGCTAACCCCACCAGCAGCTACACCGCGTCGAGCATCACCGTGCTGGAGGGGCTGGAGGCCGTCCGGCGCCGCCCCGGCATGTACATCGGTAACACCGATGTCATGGGCCTGCACCACCTTGTGTTCGAGGTCGTAGACAACTCCGTTGACGAGGCCCTGGCGGGCTATGCCAACCGCATCGAGATCGTCCTGCGGGCCGATGGTGCGGTCATGGTCGAGGACAACGGCCGCGGCATCCCCGTGGACATCCACGCCGAGGTGGGCCGCCCGGCCCTCGAAGTCGTCATGACCAGGCTGCACGCCGGCGGCAAGTTCGGCGGCGGCGGCTACAAAGTCGCCTCCGGCCTGCATGGCGTCGGCGTCTCCGCCGTCAACGCTGTGTCCGAGTGGCTAGAGGTCGAGGTCCGGCGCAACGGCAACCTGTACCGCCAACGCTACGAGCGCGGCGTCCCGGTCACCGACGTGGTGGTCATCGGCGAGGCGGAGGGTACCGGCACGCGCACGACTTTCCTGCGCGACCCGGAGATCTTCACCAAGACCGCCGACTACAAGTTCCACACCCTGATCGAGCGTTTCCGCCAGATGGCGTTCCTCACCCAGGGGCTGACGATCCACGTCCGCGACGAGCGCGACGACCACGAGATGACCTTCTACTTCGAGGGCGGCATCAAGTCCTTCGTGCGCTACCTGAACCTGAATCGCACGCCGCTGACCGCGCCGTTCTATGTCAAACGCAATATTGACCAGACCGACGTCGAGGTCGCCCTTCAGTACACTGACGGTTATGTCGAGTCAGTACTGCCCTTCGCCAACAACATCCACACCACCGAGGGCGGGACGCACCTGACCGGCTTCCGCACCGCGCTAACGCGCTCCATCAACGACTGGGCGCGCAAGAGCGGCCTGCTCAAGGACAGCGACCCGGCGTTCAGCGGCGAGGACGTGCGCGAGGGCCTGACCGCCGTCGTGTCCGTGAAGCTGACCGACCCGCAGTTCGAGTCCCAGACGAAAATCAAGCTCGGCAACGCCGAGGTGCGCAACATCGTCGAGACCGTGGTGACCGACGCCTTCAAGCAGTGGCTCGAAGAGAACCCGCGCGAGGGCAAGGCCATCGTAGACAAGTCGCTGACGTCGGCGCGCGCGCGCGAAGCAGCGCGGCAGGCGCGCGACCTGGTCTTCCGCAAGAGCGCCCTCGAAGTCTCGCCCCTGCCCGGCAAGCTCGCCGACTGCCAGGAGCGCGAATCGGACCGCGCCGAGCTGTACATCGTCGAGGGCGACTCGGCCGGCGGCACGGCGAAGCAGGGCCGCGACCGCAAGTTCCAGGCGGTGCTGCCGCTGCGCGGCAAGATCCTCAATGTGGAGAAGGCGCGCCTGGACAAGATGCTCAACAACAACGAGATCCGCGCCCTGGTCACGGCCATCGGCACGGGCATCGGCGACGACTTCAACCTCGACAATCTGCGCTACGGCCGCATCATCATCATGTGCGACGCCGACGTAGACGGCAGCCACATCCGCACGCTGCTGCTGACGATGTTCTTTCGCTACATGCAGCCGCTCATCGAGGAAGGCCACCTCTATATCGCGCAGCCGCCGCTCTATCTCGTCAAGGATGGCAAGGCGCACAAGTGGGTGTATAGCGACGGCGAGAAGGACCAGGCCCTCGCCGAGCTGCGCAAGGCGGGCAAGGACCCAGAGATTCAGCGGTACAAGGGTCTGGGCGAGATGAACGCCGAGCAGCTCTGGGAGACCACGATGAACCCGGAGAACCGCACGCTGCTCCAGGTCACGGTCGAGGACGGCATCACCGCCGACCGTACCTTCGACATGCTCATGGGTTCCGCCGTTCCGCCGCGCACCCGCTTCATCAACACCCACGCCAAGGACGTCCGCAACCTCGACGTGTAACGACCCGATGGTCGTGAACCGGCCAAGAGAACGCGCCGCACCTTTGATGGGTGCGGCGCGTTTCTTCGTTAGCATCGAGAAACAGCCGCAGGTGTCATGTAGTGACGACTTCAGTCGTTCGTCGGACTGATGAGCGACTGGAGGTCGCCACTCTATTCTCGGCTAGTACACCTTCTCCGGTGTCGCCAGCTTCAGCCCCTTGAACGTCTGCACCTGCTCCTTGATGGCGCGCTCGGTGGGTAGGCGTTCGATGCTCGACGCGCCGAAGAACCCGGCGATGCCCGGCATCTGGGCCAGCGCCTTGCCCACGTTGTCCGGCTCGTCGAACGGCCCGCCGTGGCAAATGACGATGACGTCCGGGTTGACGGTGCGACCGGCCTCGGCCATCCGCATGACCTTCTCGATGGCCTTGTCCAGGGTCAGCGCCACGCCGGCCCCAATGGTGCCGGCCGTCGTCAGGCCGACGTGAGCGACGAGCATGTCGGCGCCGGCGGCGGCCATCGCCTTCGCGGAGTCGGCGTCGAACACATACGGCGTCGTCAGCATGCCCATCTCGTGAGCGATCTTGATGGCCTCGACTTCCTTGTCGTAGCCCATGCCGGTCGCCTCGAGGTTGGCGCGGAAGTCGCCGTCAATCAGGCCGACGGTGGGGAAGTTCTGCACGCCGCTGAAATTGACGAATTGCAGCTCCTTGACGAAGACCTCCATGTCGCGGAATGGGTCAGTGCCGCACACGCCGGCCAGCACCGGCGTCTTCTTGACGACGGGGATGACCTCGCGGGCCATGTCGAGGACAATCGCGTTGGCGTCGCCGTAGGGCAGCAGGCCCGCCAGCGAGCCGCGCCCGGCCATGCGGTAGCGGCCGGAGTTGTAGATGATGATGAGGTCGGCCCCGCCGGCCTCGGCCATCTTGGCGGATATGCCTGTGCCAGCGCCGCAGCCGACAATCGGCTCGCCACGCGCAACCTTGTCTTTCAGAGTCTTGACGATCTCCTCACGCGGAATTCTCTTGCCCATGAGATATGCTCCTTGATTTTGTTTTACGCTGGCACGCCAACGTGGAGAAACTCCAGCATCTTGGCGACGATGGCGTCGGCGAACGCGTCGTCGTTGATGTTGTTGTCCAGCTCGTAGACCGGGATATCGGGCCGCAGGTTCTTCTTGATGGCGTCGTAGAGCGCCTGGTCGGCCGCCGGCCACCAGTACTCGTGGCCCGGCGAGTCGAGCTGCGAGACGCCCTGGAGCGGGATGAAGAACGCCACGGGCGCGGTAGACTGGTTCGCCTTCTCGGCCAGGATGCGCCCCAGCTCGGCGTTCTCCTCCGGCGTCGTGCGCATCAGGGTCACGTTCGGGTTCCAGCGGTAGAAATTGCGATCCTTGAACTTGTCGGGGATCGTGTCGGGCGCCCAGAAGTTCACCATGTCCAGGCAGCCGGGGCAGATGATCTGCGGCACACCGACCTTCGCTGCGGCATCTAGCCGCGTCGGCCCGGCGTTGAGCACCCCGCCAACCAGCTCGTCGGCCCACTCCGTCGTCGTGATGTCCAGGACACCGGCGATGAAACCGGCCTCGATCAGGCTCTCCATCGTCGCGCCGCCCGTCCCGGTGCAGTGGAACACCAGCACCTCGAACCCGCGCGCCTCCATCGCCTCGCGCACGCGCGTAACGACCGGCGTGGTGTTGCCGAACATCGAGGCGGCGAGCAGGGGCTTGTGCTCCATCGTCGGCGCGGCCGTCTCGACCATCCCGACGATTGCGCCCACCGCGTTGGCGTAGATGCGGGCGCTGATGCTGTTGACCCCGGCCACGTCCACGATGGAGGGGAACATGACGACGTCCTTCGTCCCGACGTAGGCCCTGGTGTCGCCCGACGCCACGGTGCTGACCATGACCTTCGGCACGCCGATGGGGAGCGCGCGCATGGCCGATGTGCCGATAGCCGTGCCGGCCGAGCCGCCCATCGAGAAGATGCCGTCAATGCGGCCGGCCTCATACAGCCGCTTTGCAACCTCGGCGACGCCGTTCGTCATCACACTCATCGCCAGCGCCTTGTCATCTTTCGCGCGCAGGTCGGGCAGGCTTACGCCACCCGCCAGCGCGACCTCGGACGCGGGTATGTCGGGCGGGAAACCCGGCTGCCCGATGACGCCGACGTCAATGACCAGCGCGGTATGCCCGCGCGTCTCGATCTCGCGCTTCACGAACGCGAACTCCACGCCCTTCGTATCCAGCGCCCCTACAACCCCAATTGTCTTCGCCATTGAAGAGTCTCCTTTCTCGCCGCGCTCGACCTTTGTTTGTTGGTGGCGGAGCGCGAGCTGGCCGTGCGACACTTACGCAAAGCGCGTCAATGCTCTAGAAACACGAACAGACGGCATACCTTGTGCTGCGGTATCCCGTCCGTACTATCGCGAAGTCACTGCTCGGAATCGGCATCGATTCGTTGCGCCTCGGGTGGTCTATCACAATTGCTCGCGTCAGGCGACAATTGTTCACGCCACTTTCCAGTATACCAGCCCCGGCCGCCATTCGTCGTTACCACCTCTTAACGCCAGGTGGTGATTTCTCTACCTTCGAGGGTTGAAACTTTTTGACCTGTCCCTCGTGTTAGTGGGTAAGCGCTCCGACAAGCGAGGAGAGTTCATGCTGTGTCGTCTCTACTGGCTGGCCGCTGTGGCGGCCGCCGCCCTGCTTCTCAGTCTCTCGGTTCGGCCGGCTCGCGCCTATGAGCCTGACGAGCCGAACGCCCCCAAAGCCGTCATCTTTATAGACCCGGGACACGGCGGCAGCGACAGCGGCGCCGTCTTCCACGGCGCTGGCTTCACGCTGGAGGAAGCCGAGGTCAACCTGGATATTGCGCTGCGCACCGCCGACCGCCTGCGCGAACACGGCTACACGGTCTACCTGTCGCGGGAGACGGCGGACCAGCCCGGCGGCAGTGAGGATGTCAACGGCGACGGCCAGAGTACCAACCGCGACGGCCTCCAATCCGTCGTGGACCAGGCCAACGCCGTCCACGCCGACCTGTTCCTGTCCATCCACCACAACGGCAGCACAAACGCGAGCGCGGCGGGCAGCGAGGTCTACTACTGCGCCGACCGCCCGTTCGCCGACCAATCGTTTCGGTTTGGGCAGCTCGTCCTGGAAGAAGTGCTGGCGGCGCTGGCCCGCCAGGGCTACGACTCGCCGGATCGCGGCGTGACCGACGACGCCCTGCTCTACTCGCGCGGCGCGTACCGCGGCCACCTGTTCGTCCTCGGCCCGCTTCGCGCTCCTAACCCAAGCCTGTTCGCCCGGCCGACGCCGGCCAACGGCGAGCGGCGACGATTTGCGCCCAAGCTCCGCGCGACGGAGATGCCCGGCGTCCTGTCGGAGGCGCTATTCGTCAGCAATGCCTACGAGGCCCGGCTGCTCACTCAGCCGCGCATCCGCGCCGCCCTCGCCGACGCTTTCGCCAACGCGGTGGACCGCTACTTCGGCTAATAGCAAGTCCTTGAGCGACTGCACCGGGGATCTGTAGCCGTGGCCTATCATGGCCGCTATAAGCACATCCGCCTCAACTGTGGTCAAATGCGCCCCGCGAATCAGCAGCAGCAGCACACCTATTGTTCCGGAAACAGCAACGCGGCGCTGTTGGGCCAGGCGCCGCGCTGCAAAGTCATCTGACAGAAATACGTAGCCTCGCGCCTCGGCCACAGCCAGGCACTCCGCTTCACCTCGGTCCAGCAGGGTCTCCCACCCTTCCGCCACATCACTCTCTTCAGCGGTTGGCTTCAGCACCGATAGCCACGCCCAGTCACAAACCGGAACATACCCAAGTCGCTCACCATCGCGCAGCTCCGCCATCACCGTTGGCGTCGTGGCGGCGGTCTCGCCTAACACCAGCCGCAGAAGGTCCGGCCGCTGCACCTGAGCGAAGTTGTTGAGAACGGTGGTGTCGAGCAAACGCCTGGTCACGGGCTTGCTAGCCTAATCGAGCAAGGCTCTTAGTTCGGCTTTAGCTTCATCTGCATTTGCTGCGCCCAGACGGAGCGGCAGCCCCAGTCGGGTGAAGCGCTGAGCCAGATCGAAGCGCGAGAGGACCAGTAGATCGGCCATCCGACCAAAGCTGATATTCCCATCCAGGTACGCCCTGATGATCATGTTCCAGCCAACTTGCGGGTCGGCGGCGGCCGCAGCGACTGCTTCTTCGACAGCCGCTTCGCTCAAACCCTCCGGCGCCTGCGCCGTATCGCGCGCAGACATGGCGCGCAACGCGTCTCCCTCCGGCTGAGCGTGATAACTGGCGACGGCGAGCAGCAGACGGTAGTCCTGGATGTCGAGAATGGCAACCTGCTCCTCCCCATAGCTCTCCACAACAAAGATGTGGCCGCGTTGAGCCTGGTCAACCACGTCGCGCGTGCGCCGGGCGAGATCGGTCCTGGTGATGATCGTCGCCGAAGACATAGCCAACTCCTCCTTACGTCCCTACCACTCTACGTATTTTACGCAATGTCTTCGCCCTTGCCAAACCCGCGGCGCTACCCCACGAGGCGGTTGATGCCGTCGAAGGCGGCGACCTTGTAGCACTCGGCCAGTGTCGGGTAGTTGAAGACGGTGTTGACGAAGTAGTCCACCGTTCCGCCGCAGCTCATCACCGCCTGGCCGATGTGGATCAGCTCACTCGCCCCCTCCCCGATAATATGTACGCCCAGCAGCGCGCGCGTCTCCAAGTGGAAAATGAGCTTGAGAAAGCCGCTCGTGTCGCCGATGATCTGCCCGCGCGCCGTCTCGCGGTACCACGCCTTGCCGACCTCATAGGGGATGTCCGCCTTGGTCAGCTCCTCCTCGTTCTTGCCGACGGTCGAGATCTCCGGGATGGCGTAGATGCCATACGGGTAGAGGTGCGGCATGCTGTTCGTCGGCAGGCCGAAGGCGTGGGCCGCCGCCAGCCGCCCCTGCTCCATGGACGTGGACGCCAGGCTGGGGAAGCCGATGACGTCGCCGACGGCGTAGATGTGCGGGGCGCTCGTCTGGTAGTTCTCGTTCACCGGGATACGCCCGCGGTCGTCGGCGCTGAGGCCGGCCGCCGCCAGGTTCAGCGACTCCGTCGCGCCGGTGCGGCCGATGCTGTACAGCGCCTTCTCCGTCACAATCTGCTTGCCACTCTCTAGATTGATTCTGACCCGCCCGTTGTGGGCGTCGTCGAGCGGCTCGATGCTGCGCACCTCCTCGCCGAGGCGCAGCATCACCAGATTCTCGCGCAGGTGATACGCCAGGGTATCCATGATCTCCGCGTCAATGAATGGCAGCAGCCGGTCCCGCTTGTCCACCAGGGTGACCTTGACGCCCAGCGCCGCGAACAGGCTGGCATACTCCAGGCCAATGATGCCCGCGCCGATGATGCTGAGTGTGCGCGGCAGGTGGTCGAGCCGCAGAATGTCGTCGCTGATGAAGATGTGCTGGCCGTCGAACGGGATGTGGGGGTCCTGGGTGGCATTGGTGCCGACGGCGATGATGACCTTGTCCGCCGTGACATCGCGGTAGCCGCCGCCCACGAGATAGTGCAGGCGAATGCTGTGGGGATCGAGAAAGGTCGCCTCAGCGGAGAGGACGTCTATGCGATTGCGCATCAGCTGCGACCGAACCACCTCGACCTCGTGGGTCATGACGTGGTTGGCGCGGAACAGCAGATCGGCAATCGTGATATTTTGCTTGACCGTGTACGACGCGCCGTACATGCCGCGTTCGCGGTAGCCCGTCAGGTAGAGCACGGCTTCCCGCAGCGTCTTGCTAGGGATCGTGCCTGTGTTGATGCACACGCCGCCAACGACGGCCTTGCGCTCGACGACGGCGACGCGCTTGCCGAGCTTCGCGCCCTGGATGGCCGCGCGCTGTCCCGCCGGACCGGAACCGATTACCAACAAATCATACGTGGTGTCAGCGTCCATTGAGCCTCCTGTGACCATGACCTCTTAATCATAGCACAGAAGGCCGGGATTGTATGCCGACAGAAAAGGGGCAGGCAGCGGAATGGTCCGCCGCCCGCCCCATGCCCCCGGCCTCACGCGCCGGGCGGCGGGGCCATCGTCACACCATGTCTGGCGCCGATCTCGGCGATTCGTTGTAGCACGGCGGGATCGGCGGTGTCCGCAATCCCCTTGCCTGCCATCGCGACGGCCAGCTCTTCGACGAAGCGCTCGCCTGGCCCGCCGGGGGACGCGATGAAAATGATACGGCCCACCGTCTCGCCGATGTTCTGGAAGCCGTGCGCCACGCCCCGCGGAACGTACACCAGGTCGCCGGGGCCAAGCACCATCTGCTGATCGCCCAGGACGAAGCCATACGTGCCTTCCGCGACCATGTGCGTCTCATCCTGCTCGTTCATGTGCGGCGGGACACCGAGCTGCGGCCCGGAGACAATCTCCATCATTGAGTACGCGCCGCCGGTCTCCGCCGCCGTGACCTTGAAGGTAAAGTCCGTATCGAGGCAGCGGCACGTCTGCCCCTCGGCCGCCCGTGTCACCGTCGCCATCGCCATGTTCGTTGCCATGTCATCCTCCAGGTTAGCTCATTTTAGCGTTTCAAGCTGTCGTCGTCGCGGGAACATATGTGACAGACGCTTGGGCCTGTCGGCTGGATTTGTCACCGCAGACTTGACCGCAGAGTCGCTTGCGCTATCATCCTGGCAGAACACAAACGATGGCGTCGCTGCGAGGAGGACGATAGGACGACGAAACAGCCTCACGTTAGGCTATTGACCTGCTGTAGCTGAATGAGCAACCTTGTTACAAGGGCGGGGGATTGCTTCGGCGGCAAAGCCCGCCTCGCAATGACGGCCTGGCAGTGTTCTTGCGACGGCGCATGCCGCCACGGGCATGGGAGTCTCAGCATGACAGCCCACGCGTATCATCAGGAAATACACTCTATGAAAACAATCGTCTTGAGTGAACCGGGCAGCTTTGCCCTGACCGACACCGCGTCCCCGCTCCGCCCCGGACCGGGCGAGGCCCTCGTCCGTGTCCTGCGCATCGGCGTCTGCGGCACCGACTTCCACGCCTTCGAAGGGACGCAGCCGTACTTCAGCTACCCGCGTGTCCTCGGCCACGAGCTGGCCGTCGAGGTGGTGGCCCTGGGGGCGGGCGAGATGCCGCCGGGCCTGACTGAGGGCGTCCGCTGCGCGGTGCGTCCCTACATCGCTTGCGGGCAGTGCAGCGCCTGCCGCCGGGGCGCGCCCAACTGCTGCGAGAAGCTGCGGGTCATCGGCGTCCATATTGACGGCGGGATGCGCGATGCGTTCGTCGTCCCGGTGGAGAACCTGCACATCGCGCCGACCCTCTCCGCCGACCACCTGGCGCTGGTCGAGCCGCTCGCCATTGGCGCCCACGCCGCCCGCCGCCCTGGCCTCACGCCGGGCGAGAGGGCGCTCGTCATCGGCGCCGGCCCCATCGGCCTGGCGACGATGCAGTTCGTCCGCCTCGCCGGCGCCGATGTCACCTTGCTGGAGATCAACCCCAAGCGCGTCGAGTTCGCCCGAAGGCACGGCGGCGTGGAGCGCGTCCTCGACTCACTGGAGGACGCCCCGGCGCGCCTGCGTGAGATGCTCGGCGGCGACCTGCCGACGGCCGTGTTCGACGCGACCGGCAACCCGCGTTCGATGATGGGCGCGGTGCAGTACCTGGCGAGCGCCGGTAAGCTCGTGTTCGTCGGCCTGGTCCAGGGGCAGCTCAGCCTGGACGACCCGGAGTTCCACCGCCGCGAGGTGACGCTCTATCGCAGCCGCAACGCCACCGCCGAGGACTTTGCCGGGGTCATCGGGGCGCTCGAAGCGGACGCGATTGACCTCAACCCCTGGATCACCCACCGCGCCGGGCCAGAGGCGATGCTCGACGAGTTCCAGACGTGGATGCGCCCGGAGAGTGGCGTCGTCAAGGCCGTCGTCGAGTGGGCGTGAAAGGGGACAACTCTATGCTATCCGTCGTTGACAGCCACGCCCACTTCTGGGACACCGGCTACCTGAGCTACCCCTGGCTAGAGGAGCTGCCGTCCCTCAATCGCCCCTACCTGCCCGACCACGTGCCGACCGGCGGCGCCGACTACCGCGTGGAGCGCATCGTCTTCGTGCAGGCCGACTGCCTGCCGAACCAGGGCGTCGCCGAGGTGGATTGGGTCAGCGGGCTGGCCGACACCGACCGCCGCATCCGCGGCATCGTCGCCTTCGCCCCGCTAGAGCGCCCGGACGCCGCCGCGCCCATCCTGGAGACGCTGTCGCTGCGGCCGCTGGTCAAAGGCATCCGCCGCCTCATTCAGTCGGAGCCGCTCGGCTTCAGCGTGCAGCCGGCGTTTGTCCAGGGCGTGCAGCTGCTGGCCGAGTATGGCTTCACGTGCGACCTGTGCATCAAGCACCCGCAGCTCCCCGACGTCATCCGCCTCGTGGAGCAATGCCCGGACGTGCGCTTCGTCCTGGATCACATCGGGAAGCCGGATATCAAAGGTCACGTCCTGGAGCCGTGGCGGCAGAACATCGCCGCGCTGGCGGCGCTGCCGAATGTCTGGTGCAAGATTTCGGGGCTGGTGACAGAGGCGGACACGGCGAACTGGACGGCGGAGGACCTACGCCCCTACATCGAGGCGGTCATTGAGTCGTTCGGCGTGGCGCGAGTCATGTTCGGCAGCGACGCGCCGGTCGCCTACCTCGCCACGACCTACGACCGCTGGGTGGAGACGCTGCGCGGCGCGACGCGCGACCTGTCGGCCGCCGACCAGGCGCGCCTCTTCGCCGCCAACGCCACCGCCTTCTACCGCCTCGGCTGAGAAGGTAGCGAAACGCAACAACGCAAAGGCGCTAGAACGTGTAACCCTCTATGACCCCGGCAGTCGCACATGGTAGAGGTAGCGGCGGTGGGCGCCCTCTTCAATGGCCGCCGCGACGCCCACGGCCTCGCCATAGTGGTTCTCGTACAGGAAGAGGTTGCCCTCGGCCTCGAACGCCGCGTGTAGCTCCTCCGCAATCGCCCGCTTGCGCAGGGCGTGCTGGTAGTCGTCGTCGGTGTAGTCCACGGTTTCGTACGCGAGGCCGTTGGCCCGGAGCGCGCGGGCAAGGGGTGTTGCGTCGGGCAGGGTGTTTTCGGTCGGGAATGTCTCGCGGGGAACCCACGGTTCGCGCCCATAGGAGTAGAAGATCGCCATCTGCCCGCCCTGCTTCAGGAGGGCCGTCATCTGCCGCACTGTCTCATCCAGGGGCGTAAAGTAGAGTGTGTCAATAGAGACGATGATTTCAAAGCTCGCGGGCGGGAAGCCCAGGTGGGCCATGTCGCCGATGCGGAAGTCGAGCCTGTCGGCCTTGGCGCGGGTGCGCTCCTGGGCCTGGCGGATGGCGTCGGGGATGAAGTCAACCCCGGTGACGTTCGCGCCGCTCGTGTCGGAGAGGTACTCGGCGATGAAGCCATTGCCGCAGCCCATGTCGAGCACGCGCTGCCCGCCGCTCATCCCCGTGACCTCGATGATGCGGTCCAGGTGGGACATCTCGGTGAAGTCGTGCTGGCACAGGTTGCGCCCGGCCAGGCGCTCACAGTAGAGCGCGTTGGCGCGGCTGCTGGCAACAGCGGCATAGTACTGCGTGTACCACTCGTACATTGGCGGTTTGTCGCTCATGTTCCCGCGCCGCGCCCGTCGGGCAGGCAGAGGGCGGCAAGCTCGTCCAGAGTGAAGAACGCGGCGCTGCGGGCGACGAGCGCGGCCCCGGCGAAGCTCTGCCCGAAGGTGTAGTCGTTGTAGAACACCGCCGTCGGCAACCCGGCGACACGCGCCGCCCGCAGGCCGACCTCCGAGTCCTCGATGACCAGGCACTCGCAAGGGGGCAGGCCCAGCTCCGCGATGCAGCGGCGGTAGACGGGCGAGTCGGGGGCAGTCTTGACGCCCGCGCCCTTGCCGAGGACGGGGTTGAAGCAGTCGGCGGCGGCGGCGAGGTGGTGGCGCAGAAGGGCGACGATCTGGTTCTCGTCTGACGTGGAGACGATGGCGAGGCGGACGCCGCGCGCCACGGCGTCCGAGATCAAGGCGCGGATTCCCGGCCGCAGGGGGAGCTGCGGCGCGTACGTTTCATTGTAGAGGCGCTGCTTGAGCGCCACCAGGCGGGCTACGGCGTCGTCAAGCGCGGCGTCGCTTAGGGGCGGCTCGAGGCGCGCCAGGGCCAGGCGCATGCGCTGAGCATTGCCGGGGATGTGGAGCATCGCCCTGAACTCGTCCCACGACCAGTGGATGGGGTAGCCGAGGGCGGCGAAGGCGTCGTTGCACGCGGCCAGGTGGCCGTCGCGTTCGGTGTCGGCGATGGTGCCGTCTACGTCGAAGATGAGCGCGCGCAGGGGCATAGCTGTCTCTCGGGAGGGGATTTAGCAGAAGGGCGCGATGACCGCGCCCTTCTCCTTTGCTCGTGTCGCGGTTATGCCTGGCCGAGAACCTGCATCGCGGCGGCAGTCACAGCCTCCGCCGTGATGCCGAACTCCTTGAAGATGGTCTGGTAGGGCGCTGACGCGCCGAAGTGATCCAGGCCGACCACCGCGCCATCCAGCCCAACATAGGGCCACCAATCGCGGGTGATACCCGCTTCGACGGCGACGCGGGCGCGAATGCTCTTCGGCAGGACGCTCTCCCTGTACTCGAGCGGCTGCCGGTCGAACAGCTCGGTGCAGGGCATCGCCACGACGCGGGCGCGAATGCCGGCCTCGGCAAGCTGCTGCTGCGCGCCCAGGGCGAGCTGCACCTCGGAGCCAGTGCCGATGAGAATGACTTGCGGGTTCTCGACATCCGCGAGGACGTAGCCGCCCTTGAGCAGGCCATCGGCGGGCGCGACCTGCTGGCGGTCGAAGACCGGCAGCGCCTGGCGGGTGAGAATGAGCGCCGTCGGGTTCTGGCCGTTACCCAGCGCCACCTGCCACGCGTAGGCCGTCTCGTTCGCGTCCGACGGGCGAATGACGAACAGGCCGGGGATAGCGCGCAGTGCGGCGAGATGTTCGACCGGCTGGTGCGTCGGGCCGTCCTCGCCCAGGCCGATGCTGTCGTGGGTAAAGACGAAGATGGACGGCGCATCCATCAGCGCGGCCAGGCGGATGGGCGGGCGCATGTAGTCGGAGAAGACGAGGAACGTGCCGCCATAGGCGCGGATGCCGCCGTGCAGGACGAGACCGTTGAGGATCGCGCCCATGCCGTGCTCGCGGACGCCGAAGCGGATGTAGCGGCCGGAGTAGTCGTCGGCCGTGATGGACTGGCCGCCCTTCGCCAGCGTGTTGTTCGACGGCGTCAGGTCGGCCGAGCCGCCGATGAGGTTGGGGATGCGCTGCCACATCTCGTTGAGGATAGCGCCCGACGCGGCGCGCGTCGCCAACGGTTTGTCGGTCGGGAACGTCGGCAAGTTATCGCTCCAGCCCACCGGCAGTTCGCCGCGCATCCACCCCTGGAACTGCGCCGCCAGGTCAGGGTGCGCCGCCGCATAGGCGTCCATCATCTTGTTCCACTCGGCCTCGCGCTCGCCACTCTTCGCGCCGATCTGCCGCGTGTACTGCAGGACGGCGTCGGGGACGTAGAACGGCTCCTGCGACGGCCAGCCGAGGTTCTCTTTCGTGAGCTTGACCTCTTCCGCGCCCAGCGGCTCGCCGTGCGCCTTCTCGCTGCCCGCCTTGTTAGGGCTGCCATAGGCAATCGTCGTGCGGCAGGCGATGATGGACGGCCGATGCGTCTCCGCCTCGGCCACCTGGAGGGCCGCCGCCACAGCTGCTGCATCCTGGCCGTCCACACGCTGGGTGTGCCAGCCGTAGGCGTCGAACCGCTTCAGGACGTCCTCGCTGAACGAGAGGGACGTGGGGCCGTCAATGGAGATGTGGTTGTCGTCGTAAAGGACGATGAGCTTGCCGAGGCCCAGGTGTCCGGCCAGGGAGCACGCCTCGTGGGAGACACCCTCCTCCAGGTCGCCATCGCCGCAGATAACGTAGGTGCGGTGGTTGACGACATCGAAGTCCTCGCGGTTGAACTGCGCGGCCAGCCACCGCTCGGCCAGGGCGAACCCGACGGCGTTGCTGATGCCCTGGCCCAGGGGGCCGGTGGTCGTCTCGACGCCGGGGGCCACGCCGTGCTCCGGGTGGCCCGCTGTGCGGCTGCCCCACTGGCGGAAGTTCTTCAACTCTTCCAGGGGCAGATCGTAGCCGGTCAGGTAGAGCAGCGAGTAGAGGAGCATGCTGCCGTGGCCCGCCGAGAGAATGAAGCGGTCACGGTCGGGCCAGTTGGGGTTTTTGGGGTTGAATTTGAGGAATTGCGACCACAGCACGGCCGCGGCGTCCGCCATGCCCAGGGGCATGCCGGGGTGGCCGGAGTTCGCCTTCTGCACGCCGTCCATCGAGAGGACGCGAATGGCGTTGGCGAACATGCGGAGGGGCGAGGTGGACACTTCTTGGGAGACGTCTTGATTTGTCAACATAGGCACATTCCCTGCCCTTTGAATATTGAAGCAAAGCCTGAGGGCCTTGCGTATGCGGTGAACGCCGGCGGCGGAGCGTGGAATCGCGCTGCAAATCCTGGGCCACTGGCGACGCGGCCCGCGCCGTTCTTAGAATACCACGAGACGCGCCCAAAGGGAAGAGCCAAAGGTAGGGAAATCGAACCGCCAGTCGAATGGCCGCGGCTACCCGATGGGAGAGGGGACTCGCCACCGCAGAGCGCCGTGACTAGACGATGGTGCAGGTGGGGGGTTTGGACCGCGAAGGACACGAAAGGGGGGAAAGGCGCGACAAAAGAGGTGGCTAGGCGGCGAACACCTCGCTGGCGCACAACCCTTTCGCGTCTTGAGCCACGCCCTACTTGCCCACCGGGTTACCGGGGCAGTCTCATCGGGGCTGGCGGGCTTAATGGCCGGGTTCGGGAAGGAGCGCGCTCGGCGAAGTGCGCCCAGTCGAGGTCTATGCTCAACCGATGTTTGTAGCGCCGACTTCTTCGCCCTTACCGCAGTTCGCTGTACGGCGGCAGGGGGACGCTCCAGAAGCGCACACCCGGCGCGACCTCGCGCCACGCGGCGGGCGGCAGGTCGGCGTGGGTGACCAGCCCGGCCCGCAAGCCCAGGTTCGCGTCGGCGCGGACCGGCAGCGGCGCGCCAAACGTCGCGGGCAACACGTCGGCCAGGGCGTCTACCGTCCAGCCGCTCTCCGCGCGCACCGTGCGGATGATCTTCGGCTGCGACAGCAAGTAGTGGGCGCCATCCGTGACGCCGAGAAGCTGGCCGCTCACATCCTGCGCCCCGTCGCTGGCAAGGTAAGCCACGAGGGGACCGAGGCTCGCCCCATCGCGGCCCGGCGCCAGCTCGTGGTCGCCGACGACAACGTTGGCCGTGACGTTCGACGCCCGCATGCTGTTGGCCGTCGTCCAGGTGAGGCCGAGCAGGCCGGCCTTCGTCGGCGCATCCGGCCGGTCGGGCAGGCCGAACGCCGCCAGCGACGTGACGTTGATGATGCGCCCGCTCTTCTGCTCCCGAAAACGCTTCGTGACCAGGCTCGATGAGTTGAACGCCGTCTTTAGGTCGGCCGCCATCATCGTGTCGAACTCGGCCTCGGATAGCTCGAACAGGGGCGTCTCGCTGCGAATGCCGGGCGCGTTGACGAGGATATCTAGCCGCCCGAACGTGTCGTAGGCCATCCCCACGACGACGGCCATCGTGTTGTAATCGGCAAGCTCGCCGACGAAAGAGATCGCGTGCTGCCCGCCGGCGCAGATTGTGTCCGCCGTCTTCCGCGCTCCCTCGCCGATGCACGCCGCCAGGACCCGCGCGCCCTGCGCGGCAAGGGTTTGGGATATGTGTCGGCCGACCGGACGCCCGGCGTGGATGACCAGCGCCGCCTTGCCATCTAGAAGCGCCATCGTCACGCCCTCCTCGTCTCGAAGTAGTCCGGCCACAGCCAGGACGTGATGCCCGGCGCCACGTCGCGCCACGCGCTGGCATCCTCCTGCAAGGCCGCGGTGCGCGTCTTCGGGCGCTCCTTCGTCGGGTCCGGCGGCAGTGGCGGCGGCGGCAGGCCCGCGGCCAGCGTCGCGCCAGCGAGGGACGCCAGCGTCTCCGGCGCGAGGGGCGGCTCGCTTTGCAGGACGCGCACCGCCTCGACCTGGGAGTAGAGGTGCAGCGCGTAGCCCTGAATGCCAATGAAACAGCCGTTGAGATACGCCGCCTGGTCCGTGGCGAGATAGGCGACGATAGGGGCCAGGTTGTCGGGGTCGAACTCCGAGCCTTTGGAGACCTCGCTCAGCGGCTTGCCCGTCTCCTCCAGCACCTGGCGGCCGCGCGGCGTCGAGTCCGTCATGCGGGTGGCGACGAAACCGGGAACGATGGCGTTGGCGGTGATGCCCTCGTCGGCCAGGCTATTGGCGCACGCCAGCGTCAGGCCCAGGATGCCGTACTTCGCGGCGGCATAGTTGGGCTGGCCGGGGTTACCCCAGGCCGAGATGGACGAGAAGTTGACGATGCGCCCGTACCCCTGCGCTCGCATCGGCCCGACCGCGTGGCGGATCGTGTTGAACGTGCCTTTGAGGTGGACGGCCAGGACGGCGTCCCACTCGGCCTCGGTCATGTTGAAGATCATGCGGTCGCGCAGGATGCCCGCCACGTTGACCAGGATATCCACGCGGCCAAACGAAGCCAGGCACTGCTCGATCATCGCGCCCGCCTGGGCAAAGTCGGCCACCGAGCCGTAGTTGGCGACGGCGCGGCCACCCTCGGCCGTGATCTCGTCCACCACCACCTGCGCGGCGCGAGTGTCGGTTCCGCTCCCACCGAGGCTCGCGCCCAGGTCGTTCACGACGACGCTCGCGCCCTCGCGCGCCAAGAGCCTGGCAATGCCGCGCCCGATGCCGCCGCCCGCGCCGGTGACCACCGCCGCCCGTCCATCTAGTCTCCCCATGTGCCCCTCGCGCTCAGAAGTAGAAGCGGCCGAGCCACTCGGCGACCAGGCCCGGCTTGTCGCTGCCCTCGATCTCGACGGTTTGCCCGCGCGTAATCTGCACCCACTGGCCCTTCGGGTCCTCCTCGATGGCGAGCAGGCTCGTGTGGTTGCGGATGCGTTTGCCGACGGGTACCGGCGACGGGAAGCGGACGCGGTTGAGGCCGTAGTTGACGCTGACGCGCACCGGCAGGTTGAGGCGCAGCCCCGACTCCTGCTGGCGCAGGAACCCGGCCAGCATGGACAGGGTGAAGAAGCCGTGAGCGACCGTTCCGCCGAACATGGTTTGCTTCGCCCGCTCCGGGTCCACGTGGATGAACTGGTGGTCGCCGGTCGCGTCTGCGAAGGCGTCCACCATCTCTTGCGTGACGAGTACCCACGGGCTGACGGCAATCTCCTGCCCGATATACCCCTTCAGTTGCTCGATGCTGGTGACTTCAGTGTTATCCATGCTTGCTAGTCCCTTCGCAACCCGCACCAGAATATTGCCACAGCGGCACAGAGGACACAGCGGAAGGACAGGTGAATACATCTGCTCTCCGCGCGCTCTGTGTCTCTGTGGCGTCCTCTTCTGCCGCGGGCGGGTCGTTCGTCGTGTGCCGAATTAGTGCGCGGCGCCGGCGTGCTGGGCGAGCTTCTCGCGGTGGAACTGCGTGTCGCCGTAGAGCGCCTCGTAGTGCTTCGCGCGCTTGAAGTACAGGTGCAGGTCGTACTCCCAGGTGAAGCCGATGCCGCCGTGGACCTGGATGGCGTCGCCGCAGATCTTGCGCGCCGCCTCGTTGGTGTACGCTTTGGCGACGTGGGCCGCCACCTGCGCCTCGTCGCCGTGGTCGTCCTGCGCCCACGCCGCGTAGTACGTCGCGGCGAAAGCGGCCTCGGCGTCCACCAGCATGTCGGCGAGCCTGTGCTTCACCGCCTGGAAGCTGCCGATGGGCTGGCCGAATTGCTCGCGCGTCTTGGCGTACTCGACCGACATGTCCAGGCTGGCCCGCGCCGCGCCGACCATCTCGGCGGCGGCGGCGACGGCGGCGCGCTGCACCACCGCGTCGAACACGGCCGCGCCGTTGCCAGGCTGCCCCAGGACGCACGCCGCCGGAACCATCGCGTCCGTCAGCTCGATCTGGGAAACTTTCTCAGTCATGTCGAGGCTCACGAGGGGCGTGACGGTCACGCCGTCCGTGGCGCGGTCCACCAGGAACAGGGAGACGTCGCCGTCGGGGCCGCCGATGCGCGCCGGAACGATGACGAAATCGGCGACTTTGGCGAAGGGAACCAGGCGCTTGAGACCGTTCAGGCGGTAGCCGCCCGCGACGGGCGTGGCTTGCGCGTGGACGCCGCTCGCGTCCCACGCGATCTCATCCTCCAGCAGCGCCACCGTCCCGATCAGATCGCCGGCCGCGATGGCGGAGAGATATTGCTGCTTCTGCGCCGCCGTGCCGCCGGCGAGGATTGCCGTCGCCGTCAAGACCGTCGTGGCGAAGTAGGGGCCGGGGCAGAGGGTGCGCCCCATCTGCTCCAGGATCAGGGCGTGCTCGACCATGCCCATGCCGAGACCGCCGTACTCCTCCGGAATCGCCACGGATAGCAGGCCCAGGTCGGCCATCTGCCGCCACAGCGCCGGGCTGTGGCCGCGCTCGTCGTCCATCATTTGACGCACCAGGGCGCTGGGACATTCGTTGACCAGGAAGTCGCGCGCCTGGTCGCGGAGCATCATTTGCTCGGGGCTGAAATCGAAATCCATTGCTCGCTCCCCCTACGCCCTGGCCTTGAGGCGGTCGGCGCGGACTTCCTTCGGCAGCCCCAGGACGCGGTCGCCGATGATGTTTCGCTGAATCTCCGACGTGCCGGCGAAGATGGTCGGGGCGCGGGACCACAGGAAGTCGTGCGCCCAACTCGGGTGGCTTTCGGCGTCGCCGCCCATCCCCTTCTCAAGCGCGGCCGGCGTCCCCTCCAGCAGCAGCCCATACGGGCCGAGGATGGACATGACAAGCTCGTGGTAGCGCTTGTCGAACTCGCTGTAGTAGAGCTTGGCGACCGCCGACTCTGGCCCCGGGTTGTGTCCCTTCTCCACGCCCGACAGGATGCGCAGGCCGATGTAGCGCAGCACCTCCAGCTCGGCGAACGCCTGGCCGATCTTCTGGCGGGTGACCGGGTCGTCCCACTCCGTCGCCCCGTTGCGCTTCAGGCTCTTGCACACCTGCACCAGGCGCTCCAGGGAGCCGGAGTACACGGCGAAGCGCGTTAGCATGCTGCCGCCGCGCTCGAAACCCAGTGTCGTCTGGGCGATCTCCCAGCCGTGGTTGACCTCGCCGATGATGTCGGCCTTCTCGACGCGGGCGTCCGTCATGAACACCTCGCTGAACTCGGAGCCGCCGGTCAGCTGCTTGAGCGGTCGCACGACGACGCCGGGTTGGCGCATGTTAATGAGGAAACACGTGATGCCCTTGTGCTTGGGGGCATTCGGGTCGGTGCGGGCCAGCAGGATGGCCCAGTGGGAGATGGGGCCGTTGGTCGTCCAGACTTTCTGCCCGTTGACAATCCAGTGGTCGCCCGCGTCCACCGCGCTGGTGCGCAGGCTCGCCAGGTCCGAGCCGGCGTTCGGCTCGGAGTAGAGCTGGCACCAGATTTCCTCGGCGCTCAGAATCTTCTGTAAGTGCGCCGCTTTCTGCGCCGGCGTGCCGTGGACGATGAGGGTCGGGCCGATGAAGTTGAGGCCCAGGTGGTTGACCGGCCCCGGCGCGTTGACGTGCGCCATCTCGGCGGCGACGATGGCCTGCTCCATGGGGCGGGCGCCGGCGCCGCCGTACTCCTTCGGCCACCCCATGCCGATGAACCCGGCCTCATAGAGCTTGCGCTGCCAGGCGACGCGCTCGTCCAGCGTGACCAGCTCGTGGCGCGGCAGGTTCTCGGCCAGCCAGGCCCGGACATGCTCGCGGAATGCCGCATCCTCAGGCGATAGATGTAGATCCACTTTCACCCTCCTGGGTCGCTGTTCTATCCACACAGGAACTCGCGCAGCGCCGCGATGAGCGCGTCGGGGTTGTCCAGCGCGATGTTGTGGCCGCTGTACGGTATCTCCACCAGCCGCCCGTGGGGCAACTCGCGGGCCATGCGCTCGGCCGTATCCCGCGCCAACACGTCGCTCGCCTGGGCGCGGATGACCAGCGTCGGCGCAGTGATGGCGCGCAGCATCGCCCACCCCTGGACCGGGTCAGGGCGCGGCAGCGGACGGTCGGGCGCGCGGAACGCCCTGTCGTAGCGCCACGTCCACAGGCCGTCCTCGCGCTGGACCAGGTTGTGGTAGACGCGCGCGCGCAGGACATCGTCCGGCGGGCGCGGGTTGCCGAGGCGGGTCAGGCGGAAGGCGTGCTCGGGGTCCTCGAACACGTCAGGCGCTTGGACCGCCGCGCGCACGCGGTCCGTGCCGACGGGCATCAGCTCTGGCCCGATGTCCATGATGACCAGCTTCTCGATGCGCTCTAGATGCCCCGCCGCATACATGTAGGCGTTGCGCCCACCCATCGAGAAGCCGACCAGGGTGAACGTATCAAGGCCGAGCGCGTCCACAAACGCGGCCACATCCGCGACCATCGCCTCGGCCGAGTAGTCGTCGGCCCAGTCGGTCTCGCCGTGGCCGCGCTGATCGAGCGCGAGGGTGCGGTAGCGATCCAGCAAGGCCTCGGCGACCGTATCCCACGAGCGGCCCTGGGACGCCAGGCCGTGCAGGAAGACAATCGCCGGGGCCGTCGGATCGCCGGCCTCGCGGTAGTGGAAGCGCAGCCCGCGCAGCTCGATGTGTCGGTCGTTCATGCTCATGCCTCACCGCTGAAAATCTCGGCGTTCAGCCGCCGCATCCCCCGCAGCCATCGCTCGTAGTCGTCGGCCTTGTGGCGGAAGTAGGTGGCGACTTCCGGGTGCGGCAAGATCAGGAATTGCTCCTGCGCCAGCCCGTCTACAACCGCGTCCGCGACCTGCTCCGCCGTCAGCGCCGTTGGTAGCAGGAAGCTCTCCTGCGTCCCATCCTCGCCCAGCAGCATCCGCGTCCGTACCCCTTGCGGGCAGAGGCAGGACACCTTGATGCCCCGGTCGCCGTAGGTGATGGACAGCCACTCGGCGAAGCCGACGGCGGCGTGCTTGGTCGCGGTGTAGGCCGCGGCGCCGAGCATGGTCAGCAGACCGGCCGCCGACGCCGTGTTGAGCAGGTAGCCGTGGCCGCGCGCCAGCATCTGCGGGAGAACGGCGCGGGCGGCGTAGACATGGGCCATGACGTTGATATCCCAGATGCGCTGCCAGGTGGCATTCGGTACTTCTGGCCCGCCCTCGTCCCCAAAGATGCCCGCGTTGGAGCAGAACAGGTCAATGGGGCCGAAGGCGGCGTTGGCGCGCGCGACGAAGCGCGTGACCTCGGCCTCGACGCTCACATCCGTCGGAACCGCCAGCCCGCCGACCTCGGCCGCCACGCTCTCGGCGGCGGCCGCGTCCACGTCGGCGACGACGATGCCGCGCGGCGCCTCGGCGGCGAAACGGCGACACAGCGCTGCGCCGATGCCGTTTCCCCCGCCGGTAATTACCACCGCCTTATCGCGCAAGAGCACTCCGACCCTCCCCTCACAGCTTGCACAGTGGCATGTCGCGTCGCAAGCGGGCGTTCCCAGAGGCTGGCAACGCAAAGGCGCAGAGGCGCAAAGGGAAGAGACTTCTATCTTTCTCCCTTCGCGTCTTTGCGTCTTTGCGTTCCTTTCCTCTCATGACGCAGAATGACAACGCCCCTGTACACTGATACTTCGCATGCTAGAACCGCCGTAGCTCGATGCGGGCGACATCGCGCATGTGGACCTCGTCAGGTCCGTCGGCAAAGCGCAGCGTGCGGGCGTTGGCCCACGCCCACGCCAGCTCGAAGTCCTGGCTTAGGCCGGCGCCGCCGTGAATCTGAATGGCGCGGTCAATGACCTGGCAGGCAACGTTGGGCGCGATCACCTTGATCATGGCGATTTCCTGGCGCGCCGCCTTGTTGCCGACCGTGTCCATCATATACGCCGCCTTTAGGGTCAACAACCGCGCCTGCTCGATCTCGATCCGCGACCTGGCGATCTCCTGCTGGATGCTTTCCATCTCCGCCAGGGTCTTGCCAAAGGCGATGCGGCTCTTGGCGCGGCGCGCCATCCCCTCCAGGGCGCGCTCGGCGGCGCCGATACAGCGCATGCAGTGGTGGATGCGGCCCGGTCCCAGGCGGCCCTGGGCGATCTCGAAGCCACGCCCCTCGCCGAGCAGGATGTTGGACAGCGGCACGCGCACGTTGGTGAACGTCAGATCGCCGTGGCCGTGGGGCGCGTGATCGTACCCGTAAACGTGCAGCATCCGCTCGATCTTGACGCCCGGCGCGTCCAGCGGCACAAGAATCATGGACTGCTGGGTATAGCGCGACGCGGTTGGGTCGGTCTTGCCCATGAAGATGGCGACCTTGCAGCGCGGGTCGCCCGCGCCCGACGTCCACCACTTGTGCGCGTTGATGACGTACTCGTCGCCGTCGCGGACGATGCTGGCCTGGATATTGGTCGCGTCTGAGGACGCGACGTCCGGCTCCGTCATGGCGTAGCAGGAGCGAATCTCGCCTTCGAGCAGCGGCTTTAGCCACCGCTCTTTCTGCTCCTCGGTGCCGTAGCGCACCAGGACTTCCATGTTGCCGGTGTCGGGCGCCGCGCAGTTGAACACCTCCGGCGCGAAGGCTGAGCGGCCCATGATTTCGGCCAGGGGCGCGTATTCGAGATTGGTCAGGCCCGCGCCATACTCGCTCTCCGGCAGGAAGAGGTTCCACAGGCCGCGCGCCCTGGCGATACCCTTGAGCAGCTCGATGATAGGGACAGGCTCCCACCGATGCGGGCCGTTCACGTGTTCCCAGTAGACCGACTCATTCGGGTAGATGTACTCGTCCATGAACGCGAGGATTTGCTCGCGCAGGGCCTGGGTTCGCTCGGAGTATTCGAAATTCATCGCCGCAATCCTTTCGACATTGATTGAGATTCAGCGGTACGTCCACAAAGCCGGATCGTCGAGATGGGGGATGGTGTTGAGCGTGTCCAGCGTCACTTTGTCGCGGGAGAACACCATCTCGGTGAGGGAGCCGTTGCGGATGCGCCAGTTCAGCTCGATGGCGAGGGGCGCGGGGGCGCGCATTGCCAGCTGAACGGCGACCGAGATGACACCGCCGGATGTAAAGACGGCCACGCGCCGCCCGCCCCCCGCGTTCGCCATAATCTGCCGCAACGACCGGGTGACGCGGCCGTGGAATGCCGACCACGACTCGACCAGCGGCGACGCCACATCGCCCGCCACCCAGTACGCCATCACCGCCTGGAACAGCCGCTGGAAATGGCGGTAGCGCTCCGGGCCGTCGCGGTGCTGCTCCCAGGCCGCCGCCAGCCGCCGAATCTCCACGTCGCGCTCGACCAGGACGGGCAGGAATTCGCGCAGGACGCCGTCGCCGTCGTACTCATCCAACCCAGCCAGGATGGCCGCATCCGGCCAGGGCCGCCCGGCGTCGGCGAACACCTGGCGCACTACGGCCTCCGTCCCCTGCTGGCGGCGGCGCGGGCCGACGTAGATCATGTCGAAGGTCACGCCGTGGCGCAGCCAGTAGTGGCCGAGGCAGCGCGACTGCGCCTCGCCCGCCGGCGAGAGATGGTCGTAGTCGTCCGCGAACATGCTGGCCTGGCCGTGGCGCACGAGGACCAGGTGGCTCATGGGCTGGCGGCGCCGTCCTCGAGAATCGTCACCTCGACTAGCGGACTTTCCTCCACCCAACGCTCGATGTCGGCCTGCCGCCCGAGCCGCGTCAGGATCGGCACGAGCGTCGCGCGTTTCTCCGCCGGGTCGGTGATGGGGCGGGCGCGCGCTGGCAGGTCCGCCTGCGCGCCCTCCTTCACGTGGAAGGTGAAGTCGGGGTGGGCGACCAGGTTGGCGTACCAGTCGCGGTGGCCGGGCGTGCCGGTGATGTACAGGTGGCCGTCCACGTTGTGGAACCAGATTTCGATGCGGCGCGGTTCGCCGCTCTTGCGCCCAATAGTCGTGATGTCAATCGTGCGTCCCGTCGCCAACGCTTCGCGTACCTTCTCGTCCATAGCTTGCTCTTGCACCTCACCTATCAATCCAGCGACCGCCACAGCCGCGCCAGATCCAGAACGAAACCCGGCAGAACCGGCTCGCCCGACACCGCCGACGGCTCGCGCATCGCCTCCACAGGTAGATCGGGCCGGTAGACATAGACGCGCCGATAGGCCGGGTCAATCAGCCACGCCAGCTGCGCGCCATTCTCGATGTACTCCTGCATCTTGTCTTGTAGCTCAGCCAGGTCGTCGGAGGGCGAGCGCAGCTCGGCCACGAACTCCGGGCAGAGCGGCAGGAAGCGGCCGCGCGCCGCCGGGAAGAGGCTCGCCAATCGCTCTTTGCTCACCCACGCTGCGTCTGGCGACCGTGTCGCGCCGTTGGGGAGGTCGAAGCCCGTTGAGGAGTCGAATGTCTCGCCGCTGCCGTCCTGCCACGCCCAGACGGTCAGCATGGTGATGAGCGCCGCGCTTCGGTTGCCTGTCGCTCCGCCGGTGGGTGGCATGATGATGAGGTCCCCGTGCGACGTGCGCTCGACGCGCACGTCCTGGTTACGTTGGCAGAACTCCTCGAACTGTTCGTCCGTCAGGTGCGGCACGACAATCATCACGCGCGTTCCTCCTACTACCCAATGACAGGCCATGTCGTCATGCTGAGCAAAGCGAAGCATCCCCGACGCTTCTGGAGGCCCTTCGTTGCACTCAGGGCGACAGCTACACCAACACGTCGTCGTTCATCTCCACCACGACTTTGCCGACGGTCTGCCGTCCGGCCAGGGAGCGCATGGCCTGGGGGACCTCGTCCAGGCGGTACACCTTCGAGACGGCGGGCCTGATCTGCCCCCGCGTGTACATATCGAACAGCGCCGCCTGCGCCTCGGCGACGAACGCCGGACGCCGCTCGATGTAGCCGCCCCAGTAAACGCCGATGGCCGACATACTCTTGAGCAGCAGGCGGTTGGCGGCGACGGACGAGATGCGGCCGCCGGCGAAGCCGATGACCAGCAGCCGCCCTTCCGGCGCGATGCACTTCGTGGACAGGTCGAAGATGTCGCCACCCACCGGATCGTAGATGACGTTGGTCCCACTCCCCGTGATCTCCATCACCCGCTTGACCCAACCCTCGTCGCGGTAGCTCAGGGCGTGGTCCGCGCCCTGGGCGCGCACGAAGTCCAGCTTCTCATCGCTGCCGGCCGTGCCGATGACGCGCGCGCCCATCGCCTTGCCGAGCTGCACCGCCGCGCTGCCGACGCCGCCGGCCGCCGCGTGGACCAGGAGCCACTCGCCGGGCTGCAACGCGCCGCGCACCGTCAGCGCCAGATAGCCGGTTTGATAGACGATGGGCATCGCCGCGGCTTCGACGAAACTCATGCTGTCGGGAATGGGGAAGGTCATGCGGGCGGGCGCGAGGCAGAACTCGCCGAAGCCGCCGAGCCAGGTCATCGCCAGAACGCGGTCGCCGACGGCGAGGCCGGCCCCGCCGGGGCCGACCGCGTCCACGACGCCGCCGACCTCGGCGCCAGGGGTAAAGGGGAAAGGCGGCCGCACCTGGTACTTCCCGGCAATCTCAAGGATGTCGAAGAAGTTGAGGGCCGCCGCCCTGGTCTGGATGCGCACCTGGCCGGCGCCCGGTTCGGGTACGGCCACGTCGGCCAGGGTCATGCCTTCCGGCTCGCACCACTCGGTCACCTGCCAGGCGCGCATAGTCTATCTCCGCGGCTCGTCTAGCGGGCCGGCACGTGGGTTCCGCCGAACAGCGTCACGGTGCCGCCGCGCTCGGACATGCCCTTGTAGTCGCGCTTGGGCGAACCAGTGTAGAGCTGCTGCGGGCGGGCGATCTTCTGCTCCGGGTCGTTCAGCATCTCGTTCCACTGCGCCAGCCAGCCAGCGGTGCGGGCGATGGCGAACAGGACGGTGAACATGTCCACCGGGAAGCCCATCGCCTGGTAGATGATGCCGGAATAGAAGTCCACGTTCGGGTACAGCTTGCGCTTCACGAAGTAGTCGTCCTCGAGGGCGATGCGCTCAAGCTCCTGGGCAATGTCAATCAGCGGGTTGCGCCCGGTTACCTCGAACACCTCGTCGGCGTGGCGCTTGACGATCTGGGCGCGCGGGTCGTAGTTCTTGTAGACGCGGTGGCCGAAGCCCATCAGGCGGAACTCGCCGGCCTTGACGCGCTTGATGTACTCCGGGATGCGGTCCTTGGAGCCGATCTCGACGAGCATCCGCAACACGGCCTCGTTCGCGCCGCCATGCAGCGGACCGTAGAGGGCCGCCGCGCCCCCGGCGATGGCCGAGAACGGGTCTACGTGCGAGCTGCCGATGCCGCGCACGGCGTTGGTGCTACAGTTCTGCTCGTGGTCGGCGTGGAGGATGAACAGCACGTCCAGCGCGCGCTCCAGCACCGGGTGCGGCTTGTAGCGGTCCGTCATCTTCGCCATCATGTTGAGGAAGTTCGCCGTGTAGCTCATGTCGTTGTCGGGGTGGACGTAAGGCTTCCCGGTGCTATGGCGGTAGGCGAACGCGGCGACGGTGGGAACCTTGGCGATGAGGCGGTAGATCTGCTTCTGGCGCACGGCGGGGTCGAAGATCTGCTTGGCGTCGGGGTAGAAGGTGGACATGGCCGCGACCGTCGCCATGAACATGCCCATTGGGTGGGCGTCATGGTGGAACCCGTCCATCAGCTTCTTGATGTTCTCGTGGATGAACGTGTGGTACGTAATCTGGTGCGTCCACTCGTCGAGCTGCGCCGCCGTGGGCAGCTCCCCGTACAGGAGAAGATAGGCGACTTCCAGGAACGAGCTTTTGTCGGCGAGCTGCTCGATGGGGTAGCCGCGATACCACAGGATGCCCTTGTCGCCATCAATATAGGTAATGGCGCTCTTGCAGGACGCCGTGTTCATGAAAGCCGGATCGTAGCTCTTCAGACCGTAGTCATCGTCGTCCACCCGAATCTGCCGCAAGTCATTGGCGCGAATCGCGCCGTCCTGAATCGGGAACTCGTACTGCTTGCCAGTTCGGTTGTCTACGACGGTAAGGGAGTCGGCGGCCATCGTTAGTCACCTCCAGAGAATGAATGGTATCGGATAGGTCATTTACGAAACGAGCTCTGCCATCGCGCGCAGAGTGTTGACGTCGAAGGTGCCACAGATCAGGGTTTGCACGCCCGAGTCGCGCCAGGCGGTTAGTCGTTCGGCGATGCGCTCCTTGGGGCCAACGAGCGCCACTTCGTCCACCAGCTCATCGGGGACAGCGGCGATCGCTTCGTTCTTGCGGCCACCCAGGTACAGGTCCTGGACGCGCTCCGCCGCCTCTTCGAAGCCGTAGCGGCGCGCCAGGTCATTGTAGAAATTCTTCCCCTTAGCCCCCATCCCGCCCATGTAGAGGGCGACGAACGGCTTGACCATGGCGCGGCAGGCGTCCAGGTCTGGCCCCATCGCCACCTGCACCGTCGGCGCAATGTCCAGGTCGGCGAGGGTCTTGCCGCTGCCAGCTTTCGCCAACCCCTCGTTCAAGGAGTCGCGGAAGACAGACATGCGAAACGGCGAGAAGAACACCGGCAGCCAGCCGTCGGCGATCTCAGCGGCGAGGGCGATGTTCTTCGGCCCGATGGCCGCGAGGTAGATGGGGATGTTGGCGCGCAGGGGGTGAATGATGAGCTTGAGGGGCTTGCCGAGTCCGGTGCCGTCGGGGACAGGGATGTCGTAGTACTCGCCGTGGAACTCCAGCGGTTCCTCGCGCCTGAGGATCGTGCGCACAATGTGGACGTATTCGCGGGTGCGCTTGAGAGCGTTGCCGTAGACGACGCCGTGCCAGCCCTCGACGACCTGCGGGCCGGACGCGCCGAGGCCGAGCAGGACACGCCCCTGGGTGAGCATGTCGAGCGTGGCGGCGGTCATGGCCGTCATCGCCGGCGTCCGCGCCGGCATCTGCATAATGGCCGTCCCGACGCCGATGCGCTCCGTCTTGGCGGCCAGCCAGGTCAGCGGCGTGACCGCGTCGGAGCCGTACGCTTCGGCCGTCCACAACGAATGATAGCCGAGGCGGTCCGCTTCCATCGCCAGCGCCAGTTGATCCACGGGGGCCGCGCCCCAATATCCCAGGTTTAGACCAAGCCGCATAGTGTCTCCGTTACTATATTATAGGCAATGGCCCGCAGAAGGTGACCATCGCGGACGAGATGGAGGAGACTCGGAGCTTCGACATTGAAAGGCGCCTCGTTCGTCGAGACATCGGATGCGGGACGCGGCTGCGGCTACGAGTCGAAGGGTATCTGCAAGTCGAGCAACACCGGCCGGCGCGCGGCGAAGGCGCGCTCCAGGGCCGGCGCGAGAGTCGCCGTATCGGTGACACGCTCGGCGGCGACGCCGAAAGCGTCGGCGAGCTTGACGAAATCGGGCGTGTGCAGGTCAACGCCGATCTGCCGCCCCTCCATCTGGCGGTTCTGGAGATGGCGGATCATGCCGTAGCCCCCATTGTTGAACAGGCACAGCACGACCGGCAGGTCGTTCTCGACTGCCGTCGCCATCTCTGTCGCGTGCATCACGAAACCGCCGTCGCCGGCGATGCACACAACGGGCTGGTCCGGCGCGGCGAGCTGCGCGCCCAGCGCCAGCGGGTAGCCAGGGCCAATCGCCACGCTGCGGGCGTAGAGGTAGCCCCGCTGCGCGTAGACCGGCAGATACTGATGCGCGCCCCAGTAGGCGGGCAGTGTCGAGTCGGCGGCGAAAATCGTCTCGCGCGGCGCGACCGCGCGCAGGGTGTCCATGATCGCCGTGTTCAAGGGCCAGCGAGCGCGCGCCCCGGCCCGCAGCGTCTCACGGAGCGCCGCGAACTCCGCCGCGTAGGCCCCATTGGCCCCGCCCCCGTCGCCGAGGCGCTCCGCCAGCCCGGCCAGCCCCGCGCCCTCGTCGGCGACCATCGTCACCGCCGCTGGCTCGCGTCGCGCTTGCGCCGCGTCGAGGTCAATGCGGACTGTGTTGGCGGGCAGACGGAGCTGCCAGGAAGCCGTCGAGCTGTGGCCGAAGCGCGTGCCGACGGCGACAAGGCCGTCCGACGCCTCGATGAACGCCCGCGCCGCCGCGTCCGACGTGTAGTTGCCAATGACCAGGGGATGGTCGTCGGGGATCGCGCCGCGCCCGCCGCGCGTGTAGAAGATGGGCGCGCCCAGCCGCTCCGCCAGTCGGCGCAGCTCGGCGTGGGCGCCGGCCGCATTGACCCCACCGCCCACCCACAGCACCGGCCGCCGCGCTGCCCGCAGAATGTCCGCCGCGCGATCCAGATCCGCGTCGAGTGGCGCGGGGCGGTTGACGGCATAGGGGGCGTCGAGGGCGATCTCGGCCTCGGCGAACTGCTGGTCTATCGGCATTTCGAGGACGTAGGGCCTGGGGCGTCGGACGCGCAAGGTATAGAACGCTTCGTGAAGCGCGCGCGGCGCATCCTCCGGCCGGGCGATGCGCCGGGTGCAGGCGCCCATGGCGTCGAACATGCCGAGCTGGTTTGGTACTTCGTGGAGAACGCCCAAACCGCGGTCGAGGTAGGCGCTCTCGACCTGGCCGGTGAGCTGGAGCGTGCGCGTGCTGCTAATCCACGACTCGACGACGGCGCCGGCGCTGTTGGCTGCGCCCGGCCCGGTGCTCGTCAGGTAGACGCCGGGGCGGCCGCTCACGCGGCTGTAGCCGTCGGCCATGAACCCACCGGCCATCTCGTGGCGCGGAACGACGAGGCGGAGCGACGGCTCATCCCGCAAGGCGTCGTAGACGGGGAGCATGTGGACAGAGGCGATGCCGAAAACGACGTCAACACCCTCGTGCTTGAGAGTCTGGACAACCGCCTGGCCGCCGGTCATTCGGGACATGGGCATGGGACTCAACTTTCGGTGGCGATACAGGGATTATAGCACCGTTTCGCACTGCGTCAACGTAGGTCTCTGCCTCTCCCTTCTCTTCATTCCGTGTATTCCGTGTATTCCGTGGTCAACCTCTCTTAGCGCCAGACGGGTGTGATGTTATAATCAATGCAGAGTTGTCACGAGAAGCGGGATACTGAGAAAGGCGTGATGTCGGCGGAGAGCGGCTGACCCAGGATCATCTGGGCAACGAGCTTCCCGCTGAACGGCCCCAGCGTCAGCCCCGTCGGGCCATGCCCCGTCGCCAGGTAGACGCCGCCAACGCCCGGCACAGCGCCCAGCACCGCCAGGCCATCGGCGGACAGGGGCCGCAGGCCGACGCGCGTCTCTAGCACTGTAGCCCCGGCCAGGCCGGGCGCGACGCGCATCGCCTCCCGCAGCACCTCCGCGACGCCGCCCGCCGTGACGTGGGGCGCAAAGCCGGCGCCGGTCTCACGCGTGGCTCCCGCCACCATGCGGTTCGGCCAGGGAACCATGTAGTGGCCGCGGAAGCTGTTGACCACCGGCCAGCCCGTCGTATCGGCCGTGGGCAGGCCCAGGTGCATGATCTGGCCGCGCTGGGGCGCGACCGGGATGGAGATGTCGAGGGCTTCGCCGAACGCCGCCGACCACGCGCCGCCGGCAATGACGACGTTGCGCGCGACGATGGGCTGCCCATCCACGACTACGCCCCCGACATCGCGCCCGCGGATCGCCAGGCCCTCGACCGCCGCCGCCTGGACGTTCAGGCCCGCCTCCTGCGCCGCCCGGCGTAGCGCCTGCGCCAGCAGCCGCCCGTCGAGACGCGCCGCCTGGCGGTGATACAGGGCGCGGGTGACAGGTGCGAGCAAGGGGAATAGGCGCTGCGCCTCGTCCGACGTCACCTCGCGCAGGTCGTCGCCCGACGGCTCGCCGCGGGCGCGCTGGCGGGCAAAGATGCGGGCGCTGGCCTCATCGTACGCCACCGCGTCCTGGGCGTCCATCGCCACGAGCAGCAGGCCGACGCGGGCAAAGCCAGTGTCGCCCGCGCCCCCGTCGGCCAGGTTCTGGATGAGCGACGGGTAGTCGGCGGCGGCGGCGCTCGCCAGGTCGAACCACGGGCCGGGGTCGCGGGAGTTCGTCTGCGGCGAGATGATGCCCGCGCCAGCGTCCGTCGCGCGGCCGGCCGCCGGGCGGTCAATGAGCAGGGTATCTGCGCCGCCCCGTGTCAGATAGTAGGCTGCCGCGACGCCAACGATACCACCGCCAACCACAATCACGTCGTGCATGGGATTGTGTTCCTTTCAAGGTCGCTGTCGGTAGTGTAGGCGCGGGGCAAAGAGCCGTCAAGTAGGAGAACGCTGACGTGGATACTGAGACAACGGACGACCTGAAAGCCAGCTACGACCGCATCGCCGCCGAGTACGTGGCGCACATCTACGGCGAGCTGGCCGACAAGCCCCTCGACCGCGCCCTCCTGGACCGCTTCGCCGACGATGTGCGCGGGCGCGGGACGGTGCGTGACATGGGCTGTGGGCCGGGCCACGTCGCCCGCTACCTGCATGAGCGCGGTGTGGATGTGATAGGCGTGGACCTGTCGCCAGGCATGGTGGCCCAGGCGCGGCGGCTGAATCCGGCCATCCCGTTCCGCGAAGGCAGCATGCTCGCGCTCGCCGAGCCGGACAGCGCCTGGGCCGGCATGACCGCCTTCTACTGCATCATCCATATCGGGCGCGACGAGGTCACGGCGGCGCTGCGAGAGATGCGCCGCGTGCTGCGGCCGGGCGCGCCGCTGCTCCTGGCCTTTCACGCGGGCGACGAGGTCCTGCGCCCCGACGAGATGTGGGGCCAGCCCGTCGCCATTGACTTCATCTTCTATCAGCCAGACGCGATGGTAGGCTATCTGACAGACGCCGGGTTCGTGGCCGAGGAGGTCATCGAGCGCGCGCCCTACCCCGACGTCGAACACCAGAGCCGCCGCGCCTACATCTCCGCCCGCAACCCCGCGTAACTACGGCTATGGCGCGGCGTCATTCACACTATAGCGGTAACCGAGCGGCCCGCTCAAACGTATGAGTCACACAGCCACAGAACGTGAGGCCTCATGACTTTTCGAAGAACACCTTCTACCCATCGGGCGCGCTTGATCCGCGTTGCCCTCCTCATGGCAGCGCCACTTGTGCTCGCCGTCGTCGCGCTCACAGCGTTGCGCGCGGCTCCCACGGTTCAGGCGCGGCCGACGCGCGAAACCACGATCCAGATCACCGACGCGGGCTTCGTCCCGCGCGCCATCACCATTGCTGCCGGATCCCTCGTCGTGTGGGAGAACAACTCCGACAGCGCCTCGCACCAGGTCGCGTTCGTCGGCGGTCCGACGTCTCAAGTCCTTCACCCCAACGACAAGTATGAGCGTACCTTCGATACAGCGGGCGACTTCCTCTACAGCTGCGCGATCCACGCGAGCGAGACGGCCGTGGTTCACGTCACGGGGCAGGCGCCGCCGGGCGAGCCGGCGGAGCTGTCCGTCACATCCAGCCGCGACCAGCCGGTCACCCCCGGCGCGGCGATTGACTATCACATTATCTACGAAAACCGCAGCGACTCGACGATTGCGCAGAACACCGTCCTGACGGTCACGCTGCCGTCTGGCGCAACGCTGCTCTCTTCCCAGCGCCACGGCGTTCCCCTGCCACCCTCGTCCCAAGTCGGCCCCGACCTTGTGTACGCTCTTGGCGCGGTCGCAGCTGACACAGAGAACCAGATAGACCTGCGCGTCCAAATGCCATCGCCGCTGCCTGCGACCGGCGATGTGATACTGGCGGCGCGCATCTCAGCCAGCAACGCCGATAGCCGGGGTGACCACTATACCGAGGACAGCAGCCAGGTCGCCGTGCCGCGCCTGACGCTCGGTGTGCGACCGTCCGAGGACAGCGGCGCATTCGCGGCCGGCCGCGTTGTCACGTACACACTCCAATACGCCAACCGCGCCGACGAAGTCGCCGCGCCGAACGTGACGGTCACGCTGCACCTCCCGACCGTGGCAACGTTCGTCTCCGCCGCGCGTGAGGATGACTCCGGCCAAACGACGCTGAACTCGAATGTCGCCGGCAATGTCGTCTCCTTCTTCCTGGGAACGCTGGCGGCGGACAGCAGTGGGCGCATCTACGCCCAGCTGCGCCTGGCCGATACGCTAACCCCGGGCCAGCCGATCTCAGTGACGGCGCGCATCAACGGCGCGATGGCCAACGTCGTCGGCAGTGAGCCGGAGCGAGACAGCGAAAGCTCTGACACCCAGGTCGCGCCGGGGCAAGGCCCCAACATGTATGTGCGCCTGGTCAGTACTGGCGACAACGAGATCAGCGGCCAGCGATTCTACCAGGTCGCCTATGGAAATATCGGCGTCGGCGATGTCGCCCCGGCGCGCGTGACCCTGACACTGCCGAATGGCGTGAGCGACCCCGACTTTGGGGCGACGCCGCCAACGTTGTTCAGCAACAATACCGCAGTGTGGCAGATTCCCTTGCTGGATGGTCAGACTGCCGCGACGCCGTTTTCCGTGCGCGTCACGATCCGCGACTCGGGTCTAATGACTGCCACGGCCACTATTACAGGCACGGCCGAGGCGCCCGACATCGAGCCGTCCAACAACGAGGCGGTCGAGGTCGAGCACATTGTCCCCCTGAGCCGGCCGACTATCTACACGCCAAAGACCACTATGGTCGGCCCACGCCCGATCTTCCGAGGGCTTGGCACACCCGGCGCAACGTTGTCGGTCTACCTGGCTGCCAGCGCCGCCGGTCCGACTCAGAAGCTCGGCAGCGCCGTCGTCCGCGCCGACCGCACGTGGGCCATCACGCCGACCACGACGATCGCCGTGAATGGTTGGCACTGGGTCACGGCGACTCAGACTCTCAACAACCGTGTGAGCGGCGCCGCCGGCGCATCGTTCGCCGTGACCTCCACCACGGCCATTGACCCTGACAGCCTCACGCGCAACGGCATCCCCCTCGGCGGCCTCAACCCGACGCTCGGCTGGGCGCCCAACCGCACGTACAAGCTTGGCATGAAGCTGCCGGCGTGCGCCGCGCCCGTCTCTCCCACTCTCCAATCATCGCTGTTCAACGCTGCCGGCCTCATGACGGGCTACAAGCGCTTCCCCGGTGTGGCGTCTGTGGCCAACCCGCAGCGCGTGGACTTCGACTTCCTGACGCCGATCAGCACGCTCGCCTTCGAGCTATACGTAGACTACGATTGCCCGGCGACAACCCCGACCGGCCCGCTCGTCCACGTCCACACGTGCATTGACGGCCCGAGCTGCTCCGACGACCCGCCTTCGCCGCCGCCCGACTGTGAGGATTGTGTGCCGGGCAAGCCCCCGCGCCCCCGCGCCATTGACCCAGATGGCTTCGTATACGATGCCGCGGCCGTCCGCGCTGGCGCCACCATCACCCAATCTATTATCACTCGAGCCTGGGTAACGGCGACGCGCCAGACCGCGCCCGGCATCTTCGCGCCGTGGAACGCCCTGGAGTACAGTCAGGTCAATCCGCAGTACACGGACAGTGTTTACCCCGACAAGGTGCTTACGCCGGGCTACTTCTCGTTCCGCGTGCCGCCAGGCGCGTACCGCATGTCCGTCGCAGCGCCGGGTTTCCAGCCCTATGACAGCCCGGTCTTGCAGGTCATCGAGGCGCCGGTGACGCACAATGTGCCGCTGGAGCGTAGCGGCGGTGTCCAGCGCAACGTCGCCACTGTCCCGCCAATCCGCATTTTCCTGCCACTTGTACGGCGGGAGTGACCCATGAACCCGACGATCCTGAGCTACTTGAAAAGCCACGCCGACGAGCACGTCCGCGACCTTCAGGCGCTGCTGCGCTTCCCCAGCATCGCCGCCCGCACCGACGACATCCACCGCTGCGCGTCGTGGCTGGCCGAGTTCATGGCCCGCTTCGGCGCGCCCCCCGACCTGCTCACCCACGGCGGCAACCCGGTGCTGCTGGCCGAAATCCCCGGCCGGTCCCCCAGGACCCTGCTCGTCTACCTGCACTACGATGTTCAGCCCGCCGACGAACCCGGCTGGCGCTCGGACCCCTTCGGCGGCGAGGTGCGCGACGGCCGCATCTACGGGCGGGGCGCGGTGGACAACAAGGGGCCGGTGATGGCGGTCCTGGAGGCGCTGCGGGCGTACCACGCCTGCGGCGTCCAGCCGCCGCTCACGGTGCGCTTCCTGTGCGAGGGCGAGGAGGAGGTCGGCAGCCCCACCCTGCCGGGCATCCTGCGCCGCGATCACGCTCGCATCGCCTCGGACGCGATGGTGAACTTCGACGACAACGTGTGGGTGGACGGCCGGCCGCGTGTGGTGTGCGGCATCAAGGGTATCGCCAAGATCCGCCTGGAGGCGCGCACGCGCCGCGAGTTCCACGCCATGATGTCGCCGCTCATCGAGAACGCGGCGTGGCGGCTGGTGTGGGCGCTCAACACCCTAGTGTCGCCCGACGGCCGCATCCTCATCCGCGACTTCTACGACGACGTTGTGCCGCCGCAACCCCGCGACGTGGCGCTGCTGGCCCAGTTGGGCTGGTCGGGCGAGGAGTTACTGACGGCGAGCCGACAGAGCGCGTTCGTCGGCGGGGTTAGCGGAACCGAGGCCCTGACGCGCCTCTACCTGGAGCCGACCATCAACCTGGGCGGCATCGGCGGCGGCTACATCCTGCCGGAGCAGAAGGGCGTCGTGCCGGCGTTCGCGGCGGCGGAGATGCGCGTCGGCACGGTGCCGAACCAGACATCGGAGCGCGTGCTGGCGCTCATTCGGGCGCACCTGGACGCAGCCGGGTTCGCGGATGTGGCGGCGTCGCTGATCTCGCGCAACCCGTGGGCGCGGACGTCGGTGGACAGCCCCATCGCCCAGGCCTTGCAGAAGAGCCTGGCGGCGGCGTTCGAGCGCGACGTCGTCCTGTTCCCGACGTATCCGGGTAGTGGGCCAGAGGGCGTGTTCCAGGAGCTATTCCCGGAAATGCAGCAGGCGTACAGCGGCTTTGGCCCGACCGAAGACAACCTTCACGCCCCCAACGAGTACATCGTCGTGGACGATTACCTGCGCGGCATCGAGACGGTGGTCCGGCTACTGGAGGAGTACGCGAGAGCGTGACGAGTATGGCTTACGGATGCTTCGAACCATCCGGCATCGTGGCTCCTGTAAGGATCGTCCTGATAATAAGAGTCATTCCAACATGCGCTCCTGTAAGGTCCGCGCCACCAAGGTTGGCGTCGCTGAAGTCAGCTCCGATGAGATTCGCCTGTGACAGATCCGCTCCGATGAGGCTCGCCCCATGGAGATCCGCGCCTGTCAGATCTGCACTGTTGAGATTAGCTCCGAAAAGGCTTGCCCTGCCGATCTGCGCCTGAGATAGGTTAGCATTGCTTAACGTTGCTCCATTCAGTGCTACCTCAAAGAGATTCGCGCGGCTGATATCAGTCTCGCGGAGATCTGCTCGGCTCAATCGGGCTTGGCTAAGGTTAGCCTTACCAAGATCAGCCTTGAACAGATTAGCTTCAAACAGGTTAGCGTATCGCAGGTCCGCTACCTCGAGGTTTGCTTGGCGAAGGTCGGCCTGGGTGAGGTCCGCTGCAGCAAGGTCTGCTTCAGTGAGAATTGCCCCACGGAAGTCTGCTCCACGCAAGCTGGCTCCCACAAGATTAGTACGGCGAAGGATAGCATCTGTGAGTACAGCGCCGTTAGATTCCGCCTTCTGCAGGTCTGCCCCACTAAGGTCTGCCCCACTAAGGTCTGCCCCACTGAGGTCCGCCCCGCTGAGGTCCGCCCCGCTGAGGTCCGCTGCAGCAAGGTATGCGCCCGGGAGTCTAGCTCCGTGCAAATCGAGCACTATGCGGTTCTCTGCCCAACGAGGTGTTCGCCCGACGACAGTGAGTACAGCTTGAATGTCCGTGCATAGATATGGTATGGACGTAGCACTGGGCGAATTTGCAGGAGATGCATCGAGCGGAGTTGGGAAAGCTGGAATCTTCGTCGCTGTGAATGTAGGCTTTGTTTGGCCCTTCTCACAAGGAGTTTTCTCGCGAACATAGGCTGTCAAGATATCCAGGATTGGCCCCAAATCCCGCTTTGAGTCTCGCCCGATTCTCTCTAGTGCATAAATCGCCCCCAGACGGACTTCCAGTTTGTCGCTTCCCAACTGCTCAACCGCCTTGGTGTATCGATCGGTGATCTGAGATTCCTGAGTCAGTCTGAGTTGTTCCTGCGTATTGCCTAGCTGTTGCCAGGTGAAAAACAGACCGGAGATGAGAACTAGTCCCCCAATAGCCTGAATCAAAGCTGTCAACAGCGCGTTCTGAAGAGTGAAGGTATCCTTGGTATCGAGATCTACAGCTGCTGAGACATGTCTCCATTGTCTCCATAGTGGGACCAAGGCCACAATCGCAAGAAGTAACACGCCGAGTCCAAATAGCGCAGGAATCGAGAATTGCTCAAGGAATCGGTCTCGATAGTTGCGCAGCAATTCGAGATGGCTCTGGATTAACCATTGCACAACCACAGCAACAAGAATGATCGTGACAAACGCAAGCCGCAAGCGACGATGTTGGATTAGGAACACTGAGATTCGCTGCACAGATGGGACTCCCGCTCAATTTACCAGGACATATCGTTCCAGGACGGCAGTTTAGCACGGTTGGTGGCAGGCGTCAAAGGGCGTTGGACCACGAAAGGCGCGAAAAGGAACGCGAAAGACGCGAAAAGCTGTCGCCGCGCGGCGAGTCCCCCGTTGAAAATACGCTTCAACGCAAGGACGCAAGGACGCCAAGACGCCAAGAGAGATAAATCTTCAGTCTGTTGGCGGCGTTGCGCCTTTGCGCCATTGCGTTCCGCCTTCCGCTCGGAAGCGTGCCAGGCGGCGTAGGCATTTTCACCCGTCTGGCGGTGGACGCAAGTCCATGTCTAACTTTCGTGTCCTTCTCGGCCTTTCGTGACCTTCGTGGTCCAGCGGCTCTTGGAGTGAAACATGACAACAGACCTGACTCCGATTGAGTATCGTCTCGCCATCTGCATCCGCAATGACGACTACCCGGCCTCACTCGAGGTGCGCAAGATCTACCAGGTCTTGCCGGACGCGCGGGGCGCCGAACACGGCCTGATTCGCGTGATTGACGAGTCGGGCGAAGACTACCTCTACCCCGAAGACTACTTCGTCGTCATTGACTTGCCGCCCTCTGTCCGCGCCGCGTTGCAGTTCGCCGCCTGAGTCGCCACGCCTCAAAGACCCGGCCACGCCCCGGCTACTCCTGGCGTGTGTTCTGCCGCGGGTAAAGCTCGACCGCGATGTACGCCACGTTATCCCACGCGTTGTGGATGCCGATGAACAGGAGCAGAACGGTCGCCGCGCCGATGACAAACAGGGACGGCGTTGGACGGCCAGGGAGTCCCAGGGCCGCGACGAGAATGGCGGCGTAGGCGGCCAGGGGCAGGACCGTGTGGAACAGCCAGTCTTCCAGCACAGGCTGGTAGTGGGTCTGGCGGCGCGCCCGCTGGAACACGACGATCATGTAGACGAACCCGGCGAGACCCAGCAGCCCCAGCATCAGGCCCGCGTGCCAGAGCGCCGGCCAGGGCGCGCTGAGGATCGCGGCGACCAGCAGCGCCGCGCCGAAATGGACGACGTTGGGGCTGTTGAACGTGGCGAACGACTCGCTCGTCGCCGACGTCCGCCGTTGCAGCCCCGTGATGAGGCTCGCCACCACGAATATCAGGCCCGTGAGCGTTGCCGCCGCGGCGCCGATGATGACGTAGAAGTTCTGCCAGGCGGCGAATGGTGTCGAAACGACGTCCTGCACGATAGTTCCTCCGTATTGACCGCATTAGCCTTGTAGTAACGACTGAAGTCGTTCTGCGGCCTGGGAAACAACTAATGTTGTTACTACTGGGCCAGTTTAGGACGGACCGTCGTCTAGCTCGCGCGTCATCTCGATCATTGTGCGCCGGAAGCCGGCCCCAGCGAACAGGCGCTGCGCCGCCTCGTTGCCCGCCGCCGTCGAGAGCACCACCCGCGGCGCCCCGCGCGCCTTCAGCGCCGCGAGGGTCGCGTCGAGCAGCAGCCGGCCGATGCCGTGGCCGCGCTCGGCCGGATCCACCACGATGTCGTGCAGGACGCCCGCTGGCCCGCGCAGCGACATGTAGTCCCAGCCCTCGACGCCCGCGTAGGTGTAGCCGACAACCTGGCCGTTTCGCTCGGCGACCAGGACGACCGCGTCAGGCTCCGCGAGTTGCGTGGCGAGGAACCCCGCGTAGCCCTGCTCCGTACCCGGACGGGCCGCGATGAAGCGCTGCGGGTCGAAGTCGTGGTGGATCCGGATGAGAAGCGCGCCGAGGCGGCCGACGGCGGCGAGGTCGGCGGGCGTCGCGGCGCGGATGGTGACGGCGGGCGTGTCGGAAGAGGGCATGCGCGAGGCTCCTGTTGCACTCAGCGAGGGAACGTGGGATGTTGTATAGTATGCGAGGGCCAGGCGAAAAGGCCAAGACGCGCAGCGAGCAGAGTCGCCGGCGACTCTGCTCGCTGCTTCTTTGCCTCTTCCCCCCTCTCCCGTTCTGGTTCAAGGGCGGACAGGCCCTTCTGGGGTGGGGCCACAACGCCCCTCCTCCATCCCCACCTCCTCCCCACAAGTGGGGAGAGGCCCAGCAGGCGGGGGGGGGGGGACAATCGCCGCCGCCGCCTGCCTGTCCGCCCTTGAACCCGTTCTGGGAGAGGGGGCAGGGGGTGAGGGACGTGTCTACATCGCCACCTTCGTCGTGAACTCAGCGCCCAGGTGGAGGGCGCGGCGGTTGGCGCGCAGCACCTCCGGGTTGGCGGCGAACTTCTTCGCCAGCACCGCCTCGACACTCGCCAACTGCACGACACCGGTTGCAGCGACGAGCGCGCCCAGGGCGACAACGTTGGCGGTGCGCGGCTGGCCCAACTCGGCGGCGATGTCCTTCGCCATCACGTCGAACTCGTGGATGTCCGCGCGGCCGGAGCGCGTCTCGATGAGCGAGGCGTCCACGACCAAGACGCCGCCCGGCGCCACGAGGGGCGCGTAGCGGTCCATCGACGGCTGGTTGAGAACGATGGCCGCCGACGGGCGCTTCACGAGGGGCGAGCCGATCTCGTCATCCGAGACGACGACGGTGCAGTTGGCCGTGCCGCCGCGCATCTCCGGGCCATACGAGGGAATCCACGTGACGTGGCGGCCCTCGGCGAGGGCGGCGTAGGCGATGACCTGGCCCACGAAGAGGACGCCCTGCCCGCCGAAGCCGGCGATGATGATTTCCTGCTGCATGGCTTACTCCTTCTGGCGTCCGGCCAGGGGCTTGACGGCGTCAATGACCTTGAAGTCGCCCAGGGGGTAGAATGGGACCATTGTGTCCTTGACGAACTCCATCGCGGCGGCTGGCGTCATGTCCCAGTTGATGGGGCAGGTGGACAGAACCTCGACCATCGAGAAGCCGAGGCCAGCGAGCTGCGCCTGGAAGGCCGTCTTGATCGCCTTCTTGGTGCGGTTGATGTTGAGGACATCGTGGACGGAGCGGCGCACGATATAGGCGGGGCCGTCGAGGGTCGCCAGCATCTCGGAGACGTGGATGGGGTGGCCCATCACGGCCACGTCGCGGCCAAGCTGGGACGAGGTCGTCTGCATGCCGGGCAGAGTGGTCGGGGCCATCTGGCCGCCGGTCATGCCGAAGACGCCGTTGTTGGCAAAGATGACGGTGATGTTCTCGCCCCGCGCCGCCGCGTGCAGAATCTCCGCCGCGCCGATGGACGCCAGGTCGCCGTCGCCCTGGTAGGTAAAGACGACGTGGTCGGGCAGGACGCGCTTGATGCCCGTCGCCGTCGCCGGGGCGCGGCCGTGGGCCGTCTGGGTGAAGTCGCAGTTGAAGTAGTTGTAGACGAACACCGAGCAGCCGACGGACGCCACGCCCACCGTGCGCTCGCGCACGCCTAGCTCATCCAGGACTTCTGCCACAAGGCGCTCGACGACGCCGTGGGTGCAGCCGGGGCAGAAGTGGGTCACGACGTCGGTCAGCGACTCGGGCCGCTGGTACACGACAGCCATCTCGTTGGTAAGCATTTTATGTAACCCTCCTGCTCGCGGCTAATTGATGAAGATCGGGGCGACGTGGCCGTTCTGGACGAAGCCGCCCATCTGCGGCGACGGCGCGTGGGCGACGGCCTCGATGCGCTCCAGGATTTCGTCCGGCAGCGGCACTGCGCCGCCGGTGCGCCCGTAGAACTCGACCTGCGCCTGCCCATTGACGGCCAGCCGCACGTCCTCCACCATCTGGCCCGCGTTCATCTCGACGACGAGCATGCGGCGGACGGTCTGCGCCAGCTCCGCCAGGCGCTGCGAGGGGAACGGCCACAGGGTCACCGGGCGGAACAGGCCGACGCGCAGACCGTGGGCGCGCGCCTCCTTGATGGCGGTCGAGGCGATGCGCCCCGCCGTCCCGAAGGCCACCACCAGGACGTCGGCGTCGTCGGTGAAACGCTCGACGTATTGCACTTCGGTCGCCTGGATGAGGTCGTACTTTGCCTGGAGGCGCAGGTTCATCGCTTCGAGGACCTCGGGCTGGAGGCCGATGGACAGGATGACGCGGTGGGCGCGCTCCTTCGCCCCGGTCAGCTCCCAGCCGCGGTCCTTCTTCTCGATGGTCCGCATCGGCGGCATCTCGACTGGCTCCATGGACTGGCCGATGTTGCCGTCGGCGGCGATGACGACGACGGTGCGATACTTGTCGGCCAGGTCGAAGGCGGTGTAGGTCAGGTCGGCGGCCTCCTGGACGGAGGACGGGGCGAGAACGATGGAATGATAGTCGCCGTGGCCGCCGCCCTTGACGAGCTGGAAGTAGTCGGCCTGGGACGCGCCGAGGTTGCCGAGGCCGGGGCCGCCGCGCATGATGTCCACGATGACGCAGGGTACTTCCGAGCCGGCGATGTAGGAGATGCCCTCTTGCATCAGGGAGATGCCGGGGCTAGAGGATGAGGTCATGACGCGGGCGCCAGCGCAGGCCGCGCCGTACACCATGTTGATGGCGGCCAGCTCGCTCTCCGCCTGGACGAAGGCGCGCTTGAGGTCCAGCATGCGCCGCGAGAGGTATTCGAGCAATTCAGTTTGGGGCGTAATCGGGTAACCGAAATAGGCGTCCATGCCGGCCCGGACGGCGGCTTCAGCGATCGCCTCATTTCCCTTCCACAGTTCTTTCGTCATTGTAAGCTCCCATCGAAAGGCAAAAACTTAGCCGTCCCCTCAGGCTGCCACCAGTTCTTTCCTGGCGGCCCCTCGGTGGACGGCTTCACGATAGACGGTGATCGCGACGTCCGGGCAGATGGTCGAGCATAGTAGGCACCCGGTGCACGCTCCCTCTGGGTCAACCAGCATCGCCGGCTGATACCCTCGCGACGTAAAATGCTCGGCCATCGTTATGAGATTCTTCGGACACACCGTCGTACACAGCTCGCAGCCCTTGCAGCGGCTTTCGTCAATGAGGATTGTTCCTCGCATCGCGACTCCTTTGGCGCGGATGACGCATCGTTGCGCCATGCTCACGAGATAGACATGGATCGAACGCTGTTGTCTACACGCCTCCGCTCGTGTTGAACGGATCTCCCGCTGAGACCCTCGGACACACTCGTCCACCTATTATCATAGACCCAAATCGGGGGGATGACAGAAAAGACTTCTTCCTATCGCGGTAAGAAGTCTTCACCTTCGTCGTTGAGCGCGTCGGCGACCGCCGCGTCCTGGCTCATGGCACGGCCGGCGGCCCAGGCCGCCGCGAACGCCTCGTCGCCCAGGGCCGAAGTGAGTTGCGGCATCGTCCTGTCGTATTGGTCCTGCGCGTCATACGTCAGCGGGACGCCGACGACTTCGCGCAGCTGTTCCGCCGCCGCAAACAGCCGCGCCGCGCGCCGCGGATCGCCCTGGAGCCAGGCCAGCTCGCCCAGGTTGAGCAAGAGCGTGGCGACCAGGGTCCGCCCGCCGAGCCGCTGGAATATTCGCAAGGCCTCGCGGAACAGCGCGCCGGCCTCGGCATACTTGCCCTGCTGGCGCACAAGCTCGCCCAGGTTATTGTTATAGATGCCGACGCTATAGTCGTCCTTGAGCGTGCGGAAGATCTCCCGCGCCTGGCCCCAGTAACGCTGGGCGCTGTCCAGGTCGCCCTGGAAATAAGCCTGGTCGCCCAGATTACCGTAGGCCAGGCCGACGGCGTTCTGGTCGCCAAGCTCCTGGCCGATGGCAAGCGCCTCCTCGATGCACGCCCGCGCCTTCGGGAAGTCCTTCAGGCTGACGTTGACCGCGCCGAGGTTGCTGAGAGACTGCGCCACGCCGCGCCTGTCGCCCAGCTCGCGGCGCAGCGCCACACTCCCCTCGAAGTAGGCCGCCGCCGCCGCCAGATGACCGAGGTTCCACGCCAGGCCGCCCGCGCAATGCAGCGCCAGGGCGTGCGCCGCCGTGCGGTCGTCGGCGGTCGTCCGCGCCAGGGCCGCGCTGACCGCCCCCCAACCCTCGGTGAGGTGGCCGCGCATCCACCAGAACAGCAACAGCGACCCGGTCAGCGCCAGCTCCAGCTCGACGGCGCTGGCGGCGCTGTGGCTCCACGCCAGGGCGGCGCGGAAGTTGCCCTGCTCCATCTCCAGGCAGTCCAGCCACTTAGCCTGCTCCGGGCCGGTCAGCAGCGGCGTCGCGTGTTCGGCGAGTTGCTGGTAGAAACGCGCGTGCCGCTCGGCGATACTCGCCAACTCGCCGCTCTCCACGAGCCGCTCGTAAGCGTACTCGCGCAGCGTCACCAGCATGCTGTAGCGCCCCTCGCCCGCGCCGGTTTCGCCCGCCTGAACCATGCTCTGGCCCACAAGCGCGGCGACGCCGTCGAGGACATCCATGCCCAGGTCGCCATCCATGTCACCGACCTGCTCGGCCGCCTCCAGGGAGAAGCCACCGGCAAACACGGCCAGGCGGCGGAAGAGGCGCTTCTCGCTCTCGCCCAGTAGATCGTAGCTCCAGGCAATCGTGCTGCGCAGCGTCTGCTGGCGCGCGGGCAGGTCACGCGGGCCGCCCGTCAGGAGCTTCAGCGGGTCCGCCAGGCGCTGGAGCATGGCGGCAGGCGTCAGCATGCGGATGCGCGCCGCCGCCAGCTCGATGGCCAGGGGCAGGCCATCCAGGCGGTAGCAGATCTCAGCAATCGCCGGCGCGTTCTCGGCGGTGACCTGGAAGTCGGGGCGGATGGCGCTGGCCCGCTCGATGAACAGGCGCACCGCCTCGTACTGACTCACGCTCTCCGGCGCGGGCAGCCGCTCCAGGTCGGGCAGCATCAGCGGCGGCACCGGATACTCGTGCTCACCGCGGATTTCGAGGCAGGCGCGGCTCGTCACCAGTATCTTGACCCCCGGCAGCGTCAGCAGCTCGGCGACGATCGGGGCGGCGACGAGGACCTGCTCGAAGTTGTCCAGGATCAGGAGCATCCGCCGATCCTGGAGCGTCGCCTTTAGGGTTGCCAGGAGCGGAGCCGGCGGTTGCTCGCGCACGCCAATGACCTCGGCGATAGCGGCCGGCACAAGGGCAGGGTCGAAGATGGACGCGAGGTTGACGAAGAACACGCCGTCGTCGAACTGGTCGAGCAGGAGCGCGCCCACTTGCAGCGCCAGCCGCGTCTTACCGGCGCCGCCCGGCCCTGTCAGCGTCAGCAGCGGGACATCCGCGCGCAGGAGCATCTGCCGCACGGCGTCCAGCTCCGTCTCCCGCCCGATGAGGGCATCGCGCTGTGGCGGCAGGTTATTGGGCAGGGTATCCAGCGACTTGAGCTGCGGAAACTCCGCCGGCAGGTCGGGAGCGACAATTTGAAAGACGCGCTCGGGGCGGGCAAGGTCCTTGAGATGGTACTCGCCCATGTCGCGCAGGCTCACGTCAGGCGGCAGGTCGTCGCGCACCAGCTCGTAGGTCGGCAGCGACAGGAGAATCTGACCGCCGTGCCCGGCGGAAAGGAGCCGCGCCACGCGGTTGACGGGCGGGCCGAAGTAGTCGCCGTCGCGCTCGATGGTCGCGCCGGTGTGGAGCGCCATGCGCACGCGGATGGGGCCGGTGACGCCCCACGGCTCGGCGGCCAGGGCGCGCTGGGCGTCCAGGGCCGCCGCCAGGGCGCGCGCGGCCGTAGCGAACGCCGCGCAGAAGGCGTCGCCCACTGTCTTGAACACGTAGCCCTGGTGAGTTTCGATGACTTGCTTGAGGAGTATGTCGTGTCGGCCGAGCGCGGCCTTCATCGGTTCGGGGTACTGCTCCCAGAGCCTGGTACTGCCCTCGATATCGGTGAACAGAAATGTGACCGTGCCGGTCGGCGGCGCCATGGATCTCCAGACTAGGGCGCGAGCGCATCCCTCTCCGCGCTCGGCCGCGTCGCAATTATAGCACGAACCGCCGCCATTGCCTCACGTCCCGTCGGTCGGCGCTCGCTCATGGGGGGTGGGGTTGCCCCACACTTCGACGTGGCGGCCGCCGCGCTCCCCGGCCCAGAGCGGCTGGGTGCAGGTGCGCCGCAGCAGGTCTTTCCAGAGTTGCGCGTTGGCGAACACCTCGTCGTCGGGGTTGAACAGCGTGAACACCGAGCGCGACGCCACCAGGATCATCTTGCGCTTGGCGCGGCTGATGGCGACGGTCAGGCGGCGCGGGTCCAGCAGGAACGTCCCCGCCGCCAGGATGTACTGGGGCTGGCTCTCTGTCGCGCTCACGAGAATCACCTCGCGCTCGCCGCCCTGGAACCGCTCGACCGTGTCCACCGCCGACAGCCGAAGGACGCCGTTCGCGTCGAAGAGGCTGAGCGCCGGCAGCGCCTCCTGCAACGCCGCCCGCTGCGCCCGGTGCGGCACGACGATGCCCATGCCATGCTGCGGGTCCAACCCATAGCCCCGTTCGTCAGCCAGGGCCAGCACGATGGGCGTCACGAGCGCCTGCTCGAAGGCGTTGCGGGTCTGGCTGCCGCCCTCGTCGTGGACGACGACGACCAGCGGGTGCTCGGGCGCGAGAACGGCGCGCACGAAGGGATCGCCGAAGCGGCGGGGGGGCAGCACGTCGTGCCGCGTCGAGTAATAGGCGATGCCGTCGCGGTCGTAGATCTCGCGGCGCAGGAACTCGGCCATGTCGCGGTGGAGGCGGAAGCTCCGCTCGAACTTGATCATGCGCGGGCTGAGACGCAGCAGCGCCAGGAAGAGCGACTCGTAGGCGCGGTACTCCTGGAACGTCCGCCGCAGCTCGCCGTCCCAGTCGTGCTTGACGATGGGCGGCATCTGGCGGTGGTCACCGACAACGATGATCTGCCCGCCCGCTTCCAGGAGGAGCGACGCCCGCACCGCCTCCGGCAGGTTGATCTGCGACGCCTCGTCCAGAACGAGACAGTGGGCGCAGGCGCGTCCAAAGAGATTCCTGCCGATATTCGCCATGCGGTAGATCGCGCTCGGCGTTGCGCCGAGAATCGCCCACTGCCGCTGCATGAACAGCTTGCGATTCGGGTTCGGTTCGTCTTTCGAGAGGGTGATGATGCCCTGGGGCGACGTGTCTTTCGGGTCCACGCGGTAGATGGGCGCATCGAGCAGGCGGGCGTCGAAGAACCGTGCGAACAGGTCCGGCGCCTGCGCCTGCCAGGCGGCCAGCTCGCGCTGCGCCGCCGCGATCTTCTCCAGCAGCACGTCTATCGCGGCGTGGGTCTTGCACGAAACGACGACGCGGTACGGCCGGCCCGCCGCCATCGCGCCCTGGAGCCGCGCCAGCAGAGCAAACGCGGTCGAGTAGCTCTTGCCGGTGCCGGGCGGTCCCTGCACCAGCACAATCGGGGCGTCGCCGCCCGCGCCGATGTACTCGCGCTTGCTCGCCTCGAACGTGAAGACGCCCGTCGCCTCGCCCATCGTTTCCAGGCCCGCCAGGAAGCGCGCCTGGCCGGCCGCCGCCTCCGCCGGCCAGTCGGGCGGCGCCGCGTCCGCCCCCTTGAGCCGCTCGTAGAGGACGCTCGGCGTGGGCCGGCCACCGTCTTCATATTCGGCCAGCGCCCCGACAACTTTGTTGTCCCAATAGCCCGTATAGCTGTTGATGTCGCTGTCGAGGGTGTAGAGCTTGCCGTCGAGCAGCGGCTGCGTGTACCAGCCGAACACGAACGGCGCCATCTGGTTGTTGGGGCGGTCATTCTGGAGCGCAAGCTCGACGGTCGCCGCGACGGCGCGGCCCTGACCATCGCGCTGGATTCTCAGCCCGGCCAGGGTCACGCGCTGGCCGTGGAGCAGTTGGCGCAGCGTCGGCGTCATCTCGCCCCGGCGGCCGTCGGCGAACGTCGCCGCCACCAGGCGCGGGTAGAGGATGAGCACATCGCCCGTCTTGATAGTGGTCATCGCCAGCGCCGCCTCGAGGTCGCAGTCGGCTCCGTCCACGTCAAGACGCAGCCGCACGACCAGCCCATCCTGGTCAATGGCGGTTTCCTGCTTCTGCACAGGAGTTAGTTCGCCGTCGGGGCTGGCGGCCTTGTACTCGGCAGCGAGCATTACCCGCCGCGCATTCTCGCGGACCCGACCCGCCGTGGCCGCCTCCTGATCGGCCTCGACGTAGCGCGCCAGCAGCGTCTCGCCCAGCAACAGGCGGCGTTCCGGCCGCAGATAGCGCGGCGCTTTCCAGTCCGCCAGCTCGACGTGGCGCTCGATAGTGACAAACTCTTCGAGGGCGTGGGCCAGGCTGCGCGCCTTGCCCTGGAACTGGGTCAGGTCGGGCAGGGCAAACACATTCTTGGTACTCAGGGAGTTGCCCTTGAAATTGTGGGCGACATACTCCATCGCGTCGAGGCGCCGCTCCTCGAAGCCGACGAGCAAGTCCGTAGTCGTGGAACGGTACGGGGCCAGGTCGTCGGTTTTACCAGGCGTGGGCGGCTCGAGTTCGCCCCACGCGCCGTAGGTATACTCCAGGGGAATCTGGCTGTTGTAGCGGGCGCGCCGCGTGTACCAGCCCGGCTCGGCCGCGTCATCGTCGAGCTTCCCCTGCGAGTCGAACAGGCGCGTGTGGAACAGCTTGCGGTAGGGCCGCGGCTCATTCCACGCGAAGCCCAGATACGCCGCGACGGACTGGAGCGACTGGCAGACCATGGGGAAGTTGCGACGCTCGCGGATCTCCTCGTCCAGGTAACTCACGATGGGCGAGTCGAAGGCGGCGATCTGCGTCACGAAGTCGTACAGGGGCGTCGCGCCGAACACCTGGCGGGCGTGGCGGGCCAGACCCTCCAATAGCACGCGCTGGGCGAAGCGGTTGTAGAAGATGAGGTGGATCGGCGCGCGCTTCTCTCCCGCCTCATCCGGGGCCGCCGTCTCGACGATGGCGGCCACCGTGTCGCGAATCCAGCCGACGAACAGCGCCTCTTCCGCCGCCGAGCTGTCGGGCAGCCCGTCGGCGAGGCGCACCACCGTCCGCCGCCCGCCCTCGTACCCGGCGCCGTCGCGGCTTGCCACGACGAGCGAACCGAGCATGTACACCCGGTCGTGCAGGTAGTCGTGCTGTGCGTCCAGGTAGACGCGCACCAAATTGGGGTTGTGCTGCGCGTTGCAGTACGGGAGCGACGAGTAGCCCTTGCCGGGAATGTTGCTGATGGAGGTGATCGCGTCGCCCCGCTGGCTGCGACATTTCCGCGCGCGCAGGATCAGCTCGTCGAGGCGCGGCCCCACCGGCCAGGTCGCCGCCAACTCGCGCGCCTGCGCCTCGCGCCCCGGCGCGAGGGTCAGTGTGGCCTGCGGCTCGCCTGTCTCCGCCGGTAGATGCAAGTCCTTCAGAGTGGCGAGGTCGCGGATAGTGCGCACGCCGCCCTTCTGGAGCGCCGCCTTCTCCTGCGCCGTCAGGTACGGCAGCAGCGACAGGTCGTCCTGCTCGACCGTCCACTTCATGCAGAACTCGTTGAACATGCAGCCGTCGCACTTGTAGCCGAGGGTGTAGGGGATGTCCTCGAAGCGCGCGCCAGCGATGTCCTCGGCGCGCGAGCCAGGCCCGGTGACCAAGTCGCGCACCGCCTCCAGGTACGAGTCGGGCGGCTCCACAATCTCTAGAAACGCATCCGCCACACCAAGCAGGGACGCGGCGGCGGCGCGGTGCTCCGCCAGCAGCGCCTCGGCCGCCGGGTCGCGCACCACCTCGTCCCCCGCGTCCGACGTCGGCTTGCCGCGGTAGAGGATGCCCATACCCAGGCTCGCGTAGGGGACGCCTGCGCCGTCCAGCAGCCGCGCTAGCATGGTGTGGTAGAACGCCACTTGCAGGCGATGCTCCATGCGCGCCGCCGTCGAGCTTTTCATGTCGGCGATGAACAGGCGCAGCCCGCCGTCGGCGTCCCGCTCCATGCGCAGCAGGTCCACGTCGCCGCGCAGCGCCCAGCCATCCACCGTCACATCCAGGCGCGGCTGGAACAGAACGATGCGCTCGCCAGGCGCCAGGCGCTTCGCCTCCTCGACGACGCGGGCGTTGTCGGGAACGCGGTCGCCCGACGATTGCGCAATCTGGGCCAGGTGAAGCGTCGTGAACTGCCGAGCGACGGCCCCCTCGACGCGCCCCTCGAAGGCGCGGCCCGACTGGGTGAGCAGCGGCGTCATCGCCTGGGGCGCGACGTCGTACTCGCGCATGAAGTTGCGCCCGCCGGAGCGCTGCGCCAGCTGGAAACGCAGATAGCGAGCGCACTGTTCCAGGCGGATGAACTGCGAGATATCGGTGGGTGAGAGGCGGCGGGCCTTCGGCGCGGGCGGAACAATTGGAGCGTTCATGGTTGCGGCGTGACCTCCGGGGCGAGGACGAGCTGGTAGGCGTACTCGACGATGCCGCGGCGAATGCAGCTCTCGGCGTCGCGCAGCCTGTCGCGCAGCACGATGTTCTCCGGCTCGGCGTGGCGCACCGCCTGGCGCAACTGCCCCAACAGGTCAATCGTCTTCTGCAACCCCTGGATGATGTCGCCCTCGGCCAGGCCCACCAGCGCGGCGGCCTGGGGCAGCGGCGCGCCCTGCGCCCACAGCAGCGCCGGACCGGCGAACGACTCCGACAGGAACGTCGAGACGCCGACGTCGGCGGTCGCCTCCGCCTGCAACACCTCGCTGTGGATGTCGAACACCGTGCGCCGCGCCCGCGCCAGAGACTTCGTCCACGGCACGTCCGGCGTCGAGAGAAGCTCGCGGTCGAAGGCGAACCAGGACACGACCTCGGCGATCTCCTCCGGCGGCAGGTCGTCCAGGACGTGCCGCCGCAGCATCTCGGCCAGCGTCAGGCTGTTGGTGTCGAAGATGCGGGCCAGCCACTTCGCGCGCTCGGTCAGGCGGTTGTGCATGACGTAGCCGAACTGGCCGAGTACCTGCTCCAGGCGGCGGACGAAGCGCCGCGCCCCGCGCCGCGCGCGGTAGCCGGCCTGGTCAAGCTCGTCGTCCAGGTCGTCCATGCGGTCGAAGTAGCGCTGCGCCCGCGCCTCGTCATAGTCGGGGCGCAGCTTGAGCTGCTCGACGCGCTGCGCCACCTTGAATCGCTGCACCGCCGCGTCCGTCATGTCGTCGTCGCGCTGGAAACGCTTCAGCGACGATGCCGTCAGGTCCACCATGAGGCGGTCGCCGATATCCTCCTGCCACAAGTTGACCAGGGCGTTGTAGCCCGGCGCGAACGCCGACTCTAGCGGCAGCAGCTCCGCCGTCGCCAGGTCGGCCATGCGCCCCGCCGAGACCAGCGGCGAGTAGGGAATGACGACCGTGCCGAGGGTGTCCAGGCCGCGCCGCCCGGCCCGCCCGGCCATCTGCCGCAGCTCGTTGGGCAGCAACATGCGCCGCCGTTCCCCGTCATACTTCGAGGCCTCGCCGATGACGACGGTGCGCGCCGGCATGTTCACGCCGAGGGCCAGGGTGTCGGTGGCGAAGACGGCGCGCAGGCGGTTGGCGGCGAACTGCTCCTCGACGAACACCTTGAGAATGGGCAGGATACCGGCGTGGTGGAAGGCGACACCGAAGGGCAGCAGGGCGCGCAGGGCCGCCACCTGTTTGATGGCGCGGTCGGCCGTGTCAAGCGCCGCGATGCGCTCGTCGAACTGGGCCACAATCTCATCGGCGTGCGCCACACGCGGCAGGGTCTTGCACGTCGCCGCCGCGTCCTCCACGAGCTTGCGCGAGAACAGGAAATAGAGCGCCGGCAGGCGGTCCATGGCGTCCAGCGTGTTGATGATCTCCAGCGGCGTCGGGATGGGGTGCGGTTTGCCGTGACCCTCGCTGCCGTTGGCGCGCGGCACCCACCCGCCGCGCTGGCTGCGGACCAGCTCGCCGCCGATACGCTCCCGCAGCCGAATCCGGCCGTCGCTGCTCACCAGGAGCTTCATCTCTTCGTCTACAAAATACTGAAACTCCAGGGGAACAACGCGGTGGTCGCTCTGGATCAGGGCCACGTCGCCGCGCAGCGCCGAGAGCCACGCCGCGATCTCCACGGCGTTCGGCACGGTGGCCGACAGACACACCAGGCAGACCGAGGGCGGCGCGAGGATGATCGCCTCCTCCCACGCCGTCCCCCGCTCCGGGTCGGCCAGGTAATGCACCTCGTCGAAGATGACGTAGGCGATATCGGCCTCGTCGCCCTGCAGGAGCATGTTGCGGTAGACCTCGGTCGTCATCACCACCAGCGGCGCGGTTGGATTCTCCACCAGGTCGCCGGTCATCAGCCCCACCCGCTCGACGCCGTACTGGGCGCGGAAGTCGCGGAACTTCTGGTTGGAGAGGGCCTTCAGCGGCGTGGTGTAGACGACGCGGCGGCCGGCGCTCAACGCCGACCACACGGCGTACTCGGCGACGACGGTTTTGCCTGTCCCGGTCGGCGCGGCGACGAACACCGATTGGTCCTCGGCGAGATATTGGATGGCCTCGCGCTGGAACGGGTCCAGCGGAAATGGGTAACGCGCCTCAAACTCCTGCACCGTGGTCATACGTCCCTCGACTCACTCCGAGTGTCACTCTGAGTGCAGCGAAGAGTCCCCGATCGCGTCGGGATGCTTCGCCTCACTCAGCATGACAACAAATCATCACTCGCCCATAATCTGCACCAGGAGTTCGCGGCTCAGCGGCCCGTCGTACTCGGCGAAGTACACCCGCTGCCGCCCGCCCTTGACCAGCCTGCCATCGGCGATGGGGAACATGGCGAAATAGCCGCTGAGGATGCTGCGCAGGTGGGCGTGGGCGTTGAAGCCCAGGCGGCCGTCGAAATCCAGGTAGCGGTTGTGCCAGTACTCGCCTTCCTCCGGCGCGAGCCGCGACAGGTGCGCCAGCACATCGCGCTCCAGGCACTCGATGCCCTCGGTCACGACGACGCCGGCCGACGTGTGGAGGTTGATGACGTTCACCAAACCGTTGGTGACGCCGCTCGCCGTCACGGCCTCCTCCACCAGGGGCGTCACGTCAATCAACTCCTGCTCGCGGCGGCTCTGCACCGTCAGTCTCTCCAGTTTGATGATCATGCCGCACGCTCCCCTATAAGTTTCTCCCCATTCTCCTGGAAGATCAAATGCTGACAGTCCTCGCTCAGCCCCAGCTTCTTGACGGCGTGAACCATGTTCTTGATCTCGACGCGCGGGTAGTTGGAGCCGAAGACGACCTGGTGGCGCAGGCTGCGCTCGAACACCGTCACGGGGACCTGCTTGGACATCATGAAGGCGATGAAGTCCCACGGGTTATCGAAGTACAGCGCCGCCGTATCGAGGTAGATGTTGGGGTACTTCAGCGCCAGCATCACGCTGTCCAGCACCCACGGCCAGCCCATGTGGGCGATGACGATGTTGAGCTTCGGGAAGTCGCAGGCCACATCTTCCAGGAACAGCGGCTGCGCCCAGCTCGCCTTCGCCTTTGGCTCCCAGCTCATCCCGCAGTGGATGACGACCGGAATGCCGAGCGCCTGCGCCGCCTCGTAGATCGGGTACGCCTTCTCGCGGTCGTGGGGGAAGAACTCCTGGGTCGGTGGCGACAGCTTCAGCCCGCGCAGCCCCAGGCCGCGAATCGCCGCCTCCAGCTCGCGGGGCGCGTGCGGGTTGTGGGGGTCAACGCTGGCAAAGCCGATGAACCGGTCGCTCATCTCGCACAGCTCGGCGACCTGCTCGTTGGAGTAGAGCTTGACGCCGCGCGCCGTCGTCGCGTCAATGGGCAGAATGACAGCGCGCTGAATGCCCGCCACGTCCATCTGGAGGTGGAACGTCTCCAGCGGCTGCATGCGGTTGCCAATGTAGAACACGTCGCGCGCCACCGCCAGTAACTCCGGGTGGCGGTCGGCCATCTCCTGGACGAGCATCGGGTGGGTGTGAAAGTCAATCATGAGCGCAATTCCTTACAGCCGCACCACGGCATCGAGATTGGTCGGGCGGTCAGGGTTGAGGCCCTTCGCCATCGCCCGGTAGTAGGCCAGTAGTTGCAGAACGGGCAGGTACAGCGGGGCGCGGGCGACGGCGTCCATGCCGGAGCCTAGCTCCACCGCGTAGTCGGCGGGCAGCCCCTCGACGCCCTCGGCAATCGTCAGTACTTTCGCGCCCAGGTCCCGCATCTCCTGGAGCACCGCGCCCTCCTGCGCCCGCGCCGCGTCACCGACCAGCCCGACGACGAGCATGTCCGGCCCGACGACGGACTTCGGCCCGTGGCGAAACTCCATGAAGTGGAACGCCTCGGACGGCGAGAGGGACATCTCCTTCATCTTGAGCATCGCCTCGTTCGCCAGCCCATAGTTCGCGCCGGAGCCGAGGAACACGAAGCGGGCGATGGACTCGGTCTCGCCGAGCCAGCGGGCGAGGGGTTCATAGGCCGGGATCAGGGCGTTGACCACGTCCGGCAGCCCGGCCAGGGGATCCAGGTCGCCCCACCCAGCGGCCAGCCCGGCCAGCGCCTGGGTCAGCGCGAGCATGCTGGTGAACGAGCGCGTCTGCGCGACGCTTTCCTCCTCGGCCTTGACCGTCATCAGCGACAGGGGCGCCAGGCGGCCCAGGCTGCTCTGCGGGTAGCAGCCGACGCTCAGCCAGTCGCCCTCGGTACGGTCCTGGTACGTCTCCACGGCGCGCAGCGTCTCCGTCGTCTCGCCGGAGCGCGACACGGCGACGAGGCGGGCCGGCGCCGGGCGGGCCAGGGCCACGTCGGGGAACAGCCACACCTCCGACGCGGGTAGCGCGGCGGCGCGGCAGCCTGTCCACGCGCGCCAGATGGCCGCCGCCGACTGGGATAGGTAGTAGGTCGAGCCGCAGCCGATGAACAGCGTATCGCCGCGCGATGGATCGAGGGATGCGCGCAACTCCTCGGCGCGAGCCTCCGCCGCCGCGAGGCTGGCCGCCCACGCCTCCGCCTGCCCCACGATTTCCTTATACGTATGTTGTCCGGGCATTCCGTCCATATAGAGAGCCTCCATGTTCCAGTATATAGGGCTTCGGCAGTTTGCAAAACGATTGGACCGCGAAAAGCACGAAAGGACGCGAAAGGCGCGAAAAGAGAGTCCCCGCGCGTCCCCTCCTGAATATAAGCCCTGGGCTGCTCGCGGCGGACGGTAGCCGTAGGCTCAAGCCTACGGCTACTCATGCAAGCCCAAGGGGCTAGGGGAGACGGAGTGGCAGCCTCTCAGGCTTGCACCCGTAGCCCGCTGCTTCAGCGGCGGGCGGACCTGGCGTTCGGGGTGACAGCGATGTTCACCCGCGCTGCTGGTAAACGCCGGTGCATGACCCACTTTCGTGGTCCTGACGTTCATGCGCCCCATCGTCCCCGCTATGGCGCGACCAGCGCCGCCGCGCCCAGGAGGGCCACATCGTTGCCCAGCGCCGTCAGGCGCACCTTCTGCGGCGCGTACATCTCCGCGAACGTCGTCGACTCGGCAGCGCGGCGGGCGAGGTCCTGGTAGATGGGCGCGGTGAGGGCATCGCCCACGCCGACCAATCCGCCCCCCAGGACGACGAGCTGCGGGTCGAAGAACATGATGAGCTGCTGGACGGCTTCGGCCAGCGTCACGCCCGTCGCCTCGACGATGCCCTGCGCCACGGCGTCGCCGGCCGCCGCCGCCTCGAACACCATGCGCGTCGTGACAGGGCCGCCCGCGTCATTCGCCATCTCCGCCAGTTGCGTCGGCTGCCACTCGTCCACCGCCGCCTGTCCCCGCGCCGCGATCCCCGGCCCCGACGCGATGGCCTCCAGGCAGCCGCGCGCGCCGCACTTGCAGAGCGGCCCCCGCGGGTCGAACACGGTGTGGCCGATCTCCCCCGCCAGCCCGCTCATCCCACGGTAGAGCTTGCCGTCCAGCACCAGCCGCGACGCAATCCCCGTGCCGAGGCTCAGGTACACCATCGCCGCCACGCCGCGCCCGGCGCCGTAGTGGCTCTCGCCCAGCGCCGCCGCCCCGACGTCGTTCTCGACGGCGCACGGCCGGCCCAGGGCATCGGAGAGGTAGGCGACGACGGGGGCGTCGTGCCAGCCCACGTTGACCGAGTACACCCCCAGGCCGCACGCCGGGTCCACCTTGCCGTACGCCCAGGCCAATGGCGGTGATGTCCGACAGCGCCGGCCGGCCGCCGCAACGGTCACGCGGATCGTTTCGGCCACGCCGCGCAGCTCTCGTCAGCGCCGCCACCGAGCCGCGTCGCCGTCTGCGCGCGCCCGAACAGCCGCCCCCGCGGCGTCCACCACGGCCGCCGCCGTCTTCGTTCCCCCCACATCCACGCCCACGACCAGCGGCGATTGTGGCCGCGCCTCGCCCACGATTATTTCCGTCACGCGGCAATTCCTCCTACAATAGCAGCAATACACCACAATGGAGTGACTTCCCATGACCGATTTGCATTTCATTCCGGAGCCGAGCCTCATCGAGCGGCGCCACGGCTCTTTCCCCCTCACCGCCGCGACCCGCCTCCTCGTCGCGCCGGACGCCAGCCCTGAGTCGCGCTTCGCCGCCGGCGATCTCGCCGCCGCCATTCAGCGCGTGACCGGCCTCACGCCGCCTATCGAGACCACGCCCGAAGAGACCGAACAACGCCATCCGCCTGGCTCTCGGCCCCACGGGTCCGGGGCCGGGGATATGTCCTGGAGATCGGCGCGGGCGGCGGCGCCATCACAGCCGAGGTGAGGCCGGGCTGTTCTACGGCGTCCAAACCCTCATCCAGGCGCTGGAAACAAAGGGCCGCGTGCTGCCTGCCCTGCGCATCGAGGACCGGCCGGTCCTGGCCTATCGCGGCCTCATGCTGGATGTCTCGCGCGGCCGCGTCCCGCGCCTGGATTACCTGAAGCGCGTGGCGGCGTTCCTCGCCCACTACAAGATCAACCAGTTCCAGCTTTATGTCGAGCACACCTTCGTGCTCAGCCGCCATGCCGACTTCGCCGAGTCCATCGGCGCGCTGACCGCGGCCGAGGTGCGCGAGCTAGACGCCTTCTGCCGCGAGCGCCACATCGAGCTTGTCCCCAACCTCCAGTCCTACGGCCACCACCGCTCGCTGCTGAGCCTCGACCAGTACCGCCACCTCTCGGAGACTGACTGGCCGTGGTCGCTGACGCCCGCCAGCGAGGAGACCTACCGACTCCTCGACGAGTGGTACGCCGAGATGCTGCCCAACTTCACCTCCATGCAGCTCAACGTTGACTGCGACGAGACCATAGATCACGGCCTCGGCCAGTCGGCGGCGCTGGCGGCCGAGCGCGGCAAGGGCCGCCTCTACCTGGACCACATCCTGCGCCTGCGCGAGCTGGCGGCGAAGCATGGCCGCCGCATCCAGGTCTGGGCCGACATCATCAACGAGTACCCTGAGCTGATCCCGGAGATCCCCGACGACGTCATCCTACTCGACTGGTGGTACGAGAGCCAGCCCACCTACCCGACGATTGACGCCATCGCCAGGGCCGGCCGCCGCTTCATGGTCTGCCCCGGCGTGTCCGCCTGGAACACGACGTTCCCGCGCATTGACAACGCCCTCGGCAACATTCGCGGCTACACGCGGGCTGGCATCGCCGCCGGCGCCGTCGGCATGCTCAACACCGAGTGGGGCGACTACGGGCATTACCAGCAGCCCGAGGCCTCGCTCTACGTCTACGCTTTCGGCGCGGAGACGGCCTGGACCGGCGGCGCGACGGAGCCGGCGGAGTTCGACCGCAAGGTCGGCCCGCTGCTCTACGGCGACCTCTCCGGGCGCGTCGTCGCCGCCATCCGCCGCCTGGGCAAGGCCATGCTGCACCCGGCCATTCGCGCCCACAACCGCTCGGAGGCGGCCTACGCCATCTTCGACGACCCGCTCGCCGGGCGTGTCGCCGAGATGCCCGCGCTGGTTGTCAAGGAGCTGGCCGAGGCGGCGGCGGAGGCTCTGCCCGTCTTCGCCACGCTGCCCGAAGATACGATGCGCCACCAGCTATCCTTCGCCGCCTACCAGATCGCCTTCGCCGCCGACAAGCTGACGCTGACCCAGGAACTGCGCGCCGTGCTGGGGGACGGCGGCGACGTGACGCCGCTCATCCAGCGGCTCAAGGCGCAGCGCGAGGCGCTGGCTGCCATGCGCGCCGAGTTCGAGGGGTTGTGGCTGACCGTCTCGAAGCGCGCCGAGATTGACCTGAGCCTGAGCTACTACGACACGGCCCTGGCGCACCACGACGCCGCCATCGCCTGGCTGGAGTCGGGCGAGCGCGACCTGTCCACATACCCCATGGCGACGCAGGTCCTCCTGTGGGAAGTCGGCGGCCAGGAGCTTATGAAGCTGGCGGCGATTGTCGGCTTCGAGAACCTGCCGCCGGTCGTCCAGGGCTGGCTCGGCCAGACCGCCGCCGGCCCCTCGAAGGTGGACTGACCCTCTCGTCACGTCAGCGGCCAAGAGGAAGGAAACGCAAAGGCGCAGAGGCGCAAAGGAAGAGAAGAGCGCTAGCGTGGAAGAGCATATCGTGCTGGCGCTGGAGAGCCATCTCCAGCGCCTCCCAGAGGCGGCGGAGTTGTCACTCCACCGCCAGCAGGAGGATAGCAGGGGGCCTCCACGCTATCGTGCAGAGCTACCAAAGGCGCAGAGGCGCAAAGGAAGAGAAGAGTGCTGTTCTTTTCCCTTTGCGTCTTTGCGTCTCGGCGTTCCTTCCCTCCCTCACGCCGGGGCCAAAGCCGCCCGCTCGACCCGCGCGCGAAACTCGTCCATCACCACGACGGACCGAGTCAGCCGCGCTTCCTCCGCCGCGAACGCCATCAGGTGGCTCTCCAGCGACGCGCGCGCCGTCGTCAGCGCCGGCTCGCCGCCCCGCAGCGTCTTGATGAACGCCGCCATCAGCGTGAAGTCGCCGCCGCCGTGGCCGCTCTCCGGGATGACCGGGCGGATGACTTCGACGAGCTGCGAGGGCGCGTCGAGGGCCGGATGGTCGTAGATGCGGATCTCGTTGCTCGGCTCATCGGCGTGCAGCGTCGCCCGCGTCCCATCTATGCGCGTCGTCCGCCCCTCGACGTTCGAGAAACCCTGCATCGTCAGCGTCACCGACGCCCCCGACGGAAACATCATGCTCACGACCTGGTGGTCCACGACGGTGTTGTCGCAGCGGTAGACGCAGCGGCCATACGGCCCGCTCTCGATGGCGCGCAAGCGGGCTTCGTAGCTCGTGTCCGGCGAGATGACCTTGCGCATGAAGTTGAGCGTCTCGCCCAGGTACACCCGCGGCGCGTAGTAGCCGCACGTGTCCTCGATGGGGCAGCCGTCGAGGCAGCGCGCCGGAATCTCCGGCCCGACGCGGTCGGCGCGAAACACCTGCGTCGTCCCCACCGAGGACAGCGTCGCCGCCGCGCCGCCCATCAGCCAGGTCAGGTAGTCCAGGTCGTGGCAGCACTTCGCCAGGATCATCGGCGCCGAACGCTCGGCGTTGCCCCAGTTGCCGCGCACAAAGCTGTGGGCCATGTGCAGATAGGACAGGTTCTCGTTGTGGACGATGCTTACGATCTCGCCCAGCCGGCCGGACTGGACAACCCGCGCCAGAGTCGAGAAGAAGGGGCCGTAGCGCAGGACGTGGCAGACCTGGACCAGCCGGCCGGTGCGCTCCGCCGCCTGGACGATCTGAACGCACTCCTCGGCCGTCGCCGCCATAGGTTTCTCGAGCAGCATGTCGTAGCCGGCATCGAGGGCGGCCAGGGAGGAGCCGATGTGGTCGCGGTCCATGGTGCAGTTCAGCACAGCGTCGGCCAGCTGTGGCTGCGCCAGCAGGTCCTCCCAGGAGGCGAACTGCCGCTCGGCGGGGATGCCGTGCGCTTTGGCGAATCGCTCGCGCTTCACGTCGTCCGGCTCGGCGACGGCCACGAACTTGAGCTGCTGCGGGTAGGCGAGGGCATACGGGCCGTAGGCGTAGTAGCCGCGATTGCCGGCGCCGAGCAGCGCCATTTCTAAGGGTTTGGACATGGGTAAAGCTCCGTGGGCCATAGTTTCGTTGTCGAATTGCGCGAAGAGCCTGAGGGGTCTGATTCCCCTCAGGCTCCTGGCGTACCACACTATTGAGAGAAGGCCCTCACCCCAACCCTCTCCCAAAATGGGAGAGGGAGCTTCTTGATCCGTCCCCCCACTCCCCCGGTGGGAGAGG
>JAXLWJ010000001.1:0-291789 GCA_046328535.1 Anaerolineae bacterium | reverse complement strand
GTGGGAGAGGGGGCTAGGGGGTGAGGGACTAGCTCTTCGGCTGGAGGCGGCCGTCCATCAGCAGGATCACGACCGGGTTGTCGCCGTACAGCGCGTTCTTCCAGATCGGGTCGCTGTCGGGCGGGAAGTTGGCGACGCGCACGCCTTCGACGGCGGCGTTGTTGCCGTAGCGCTCCCACAGCGGGATGATGGGCAGGAGCTGGTTGAACGTCTGCGCCATCTTGGTAACGGCGGGCTTCTGCTCAGCGTCGGTCGCGCCGACGGCAGTCGCCTTGATCAGCTCGCTCAGGTCCACATCCTTGCCGTCAACCTGCTGCTTGAACGGGAAGCTCATGCCCTGACCCGGCGAGAGCGGCGGGTTGTAGGTCAGCAGGTCGGACTCATAGGCGAAGAACGGGTGCGGGTTGCCAGCGCCCCAGCCGCGGATAGCCAGCTGGAACTTGCCCTGCTGCACGTCCTGGTTGTGCTGCTGGAACTGGACGCCGCGGAACGTCGTCTTGAAGCCACCGTCGGTCAGCTGCTTGGCGAGGTTCTCGGCGGCGGCGGACCAGTCGGCGAACTCGGCCGGCGCGGTCAGCTCCCACTCCAGCGTCTTGCCGCTGGGGTCCTGCCAGAAGCCGTCGCTCCCCTTCTTGTAGCCGGCCTTGGTCATGACCTCTTCGGCCTTCTTCAGGTCGTAGGGGTACTGGTTCAGCTTGGCCGCGTCGTCGGCGCTCAGCCACGTCGGCACGGCGTTGTCCGAGAAGCCGGTGAGGTACTTGCTGGCGATACCGGACTTGCCGAGGGAGACGGCGCCGTTCTCGTCGCGCTTGATGCTGTAGGCCATCGCCTGGCGGACGGCCGGGTTGGCCAGGTTCTTGTCGGTGTAGTTGAAGAACAGGGCCGGGCCGCTGTTCGTCGGCGGGCGGATGATGCGGATGCCGTTGTCAAGGTACGCCTTCTCGGTCGCCGGCGGGAAGCCGTGGGTGGCGTAGTCGGCGTCCTTGCTCATCATGACAGGGGTGATGTCCGGCGTCTCGCCGTTGAACAGGACGAGCTTGTCGAAGCCGACCTTATCGGCGAACAGGCCCTGCGGGTGCTTGACCAGGTCCATGCGGGACGAGGTCACGCTGGCCGGATCGAGCTTGTACGGACCGCTGCTGACCAGATCCTTGGGGCGGAACTCGGTGAAGTCCTTGCGCAGCGCCTTGACCTCGTCGGAGTCCTGGGTCTTGCCGGCGGCGAACAGCGCGGCGGCCTTGTCGCCCCACTCCTTGTAGACGGAGTTGGGGTTGATGAGCGTCTGGCGCAGGATGAAGCGGGGCGCGACGCTCGTCGGGCTCGTGAAGTGGAAGCGGACGGTGCTCTTGTCCGGGGCCTCGACTTTGTCAATGTACTTCCACACGGACTGCCCCATCAGGCGGGCCAGGTTGAACGTCGTCACGACGTCGGCCGAGGTCAGGTCGCTGCCGTCGGTCCACTTGACGCCGTCGCGCAGCTTGACGGTGAACCAGTCGCCCGGCTCGTTCTTCCACTCGGTCGCCAGGTAGGGGATGAACTTGCTGTTGGCCCAGTCGTACAGCGCCAGCGGGGGCAGGACGACGTAGTCGTAGATGCCGCCGCCCATGATGAAGTCGGTCACGAACTGGTTGTAGTGGCCCTTCGGCGGCAGAACATACGGCCACGCGCCGTGGAACTCCTTGCCGCCGCTGGTGGTCTTAGCGGCGGCCGCCGGGGCGGCTGTCGCAGCAGGCGCGGCCTTCGGGGCTTCAGTGGCCTTGGGGGCCTCAGCCTGCTTCGCGGCCGGCGCGGCTGTCGGCTGCGCGGCGGCGGGCTGCTGGGCCGGCTGCTGGGCCGGCGCCGCCGGCGCGGGGGCAGCCGGAGCCTGCGCGCACGCCACGGCGAAAAGGGCCACCGCGGCCAGCGCAATCACGAGAACGAGCAGTTTGCCTTTCATGTGTTACTCTCCTCCTTAAGAGAGACTGAGAGGTGGTTATGTTCACGACGCGCCCTGAGACTGCTGTGCAAGTCATCAGTGCGGGCATCGTCAGTGACGTTGGATACGCACCATGATCGCTATGAAAACGATCCCCAGGATGCCGGCAACGGCCGCCAGCACCGTGGCGACGAATTCGGCCGTCCCCGGCTTCTCGAATGGCAGCAGGGCGAGGGCGCAGATCGTCACGAAGACGGCGATGCTGAAGGCCGCCTGTCCCAGCAAGGGACTGATCACGCGACCCGCTCCCGCTCGACGACCGCGCCCGTCGCCACGTGACACGCCACGTCGTGGCCCTCACGAAGGGGGAGCAGAGCCGGCTCGATGCGGTCACACGTCCCCTCAACGAACAGGGGACAGCGCGGGTTGAACGTGCAGCCCGGCGGCAGCGCCAGCAGGCTCGGAATGTCCTGGCTGCGCAGAGCGAGACGCTCCTTGCTGCGCGTCAGGTTCGGGTCGGCCTCCGGCACGGCGCCGAGCAGCGCGCGTGTGTACGGGTGCTGCGGGTCGTTGACGATATCCGGCGTTCGGCCCAGCTCGACCATGCGCCCGACGTACATGACGCCGATGCGCCCGGCCCAGGCAAAGTACTTGGCGACGGCCAGGTCGTGGGTGATGAACAGGAACGCCACGCCGAGGCGGTCGCGCAGGCCGGCCAGCGTCTTGAGCAGGCTGACGCGGATCGAAACGTCCACCATGGAGACCGACTCGTCGGCGATGATGACGCTCGGGTTCACGGTCAAGGCGCGGGCGATGGACAGGCGCTGGCGCTGGCCGCCGCTGAGCTGGTGCGGGTGCTTGTCGTAGAAGTCGTCAATGGGCGTCAGGTTGACCGTGTCCATCAGCTCGTAGATGCGGTCGCGCAGTTGCACGCGGCTCTTGACGAGGTTGTGGCGCTCCAGGGGCGCGCCGAGAATCTGGCTCACGGTCTGCACCGGATTGAGGGAGGCATACGGGTCCTGGTGGATGATCTGGACGGCCAGGCGGTAGTTATTGAACTCGGCCTTGCTCATCTTCCAGATATCTTTGCCCTGGTACATCACCCGGCCGGCGGTCGGCTTGCGCAGGCCGCAGGCGATCTTGCCGATCGTCGTCTTGCCGCAGCCGCTCTCGCCGACCAGGCACAGTGTCTCACCCTCGCCGACCGTGAAGGATACCCCGTCCACGGCGCGCACGGGCTTGTTGTGCCACTTGAAGATCTGGGTGATGTTGTCCAGATGGAGCAAAGATTCGCTGCTCATCGTGCCTTCCTCGCCGTCTGACGGATGGTTGTAGAGACGCGCCATGGCGCGTCTCTACAACATGGTAACGCTCCCTACCGCGCCATCCCAATATACTCCGGGTGGATCAGGCCGCGCGCCTCCAAATCGGCGCGCACCACATCGGTGCGGATGCACGCCGCCAGATGGGACGGGCCAACTGTCATCAACGACGGCTCGTCGGCGCGGCAGGCGTCTGTCACGTACTCGCAGCGCGGGTTGAACTTGCAGCCCGGCGGCGGGTCAATCAGGTCCGGCGGCGACCCTTCCACCGAGGTCAGCTCTTCGTAAGCGCCGGTCACGGTCGGGACCGCGTGAATGAGGCCCGCCGTGTACGGGTGGCCGGGGTTATAGAACATGGCATCGGCCGGCCCCAGCTCGATGATCGTGCCGGCGTACATCGTGGCGATGCGGTCCGCCAGCTCCGCCGCCACCGACAGGTCGTGGGTGATGAAGATCATCGAGAAGCCCAGCTCGTGCTTGAGCTTGCGTAGGACATCAATAATCGTGCGCTGCGTGATGACGTCCAGCGCCGTCGTCGGCTCGTCCAGGATGAGAATCTGCGGGTTGAGCAGGAGGCTCATGGCGATGAGGACGCGCTGGCGCATGCCGCCGCTCAGCTCGTGGGGGTAGGCGTCAATGACGCGGCCCGGATCGAGCTGCACCATGCGCAGCAGCTCCATGCCCCGTGTGCGCACCTCCGCCTTGGTCGCCGAGCCGTGGGCGCGCACCGTGTCGTACATCTGCTCGCTGATGCGTAGCACCGGGTTGAACGCATTTTGGGCGCCCTGGAACACCATGGCGCACTCCGCCCAGCGGTACTGCCGCAGCTCTTCCTTGCTGATGTCCACCACGTCAATCTTCTTCTCGCCGCGCTGATAGTACATGTGGCCGTTGCGAATGGTGGCCTGTTTCACCAGCAGCCGCACCAGCGCCGTGCCGAGCGTCGTCTTGCCGCAGCCGCTCTCCCCCACGAGCGCGATACTCTCCGCGCGGTGGAGGTCGAAGCTGACGTTGCGCACGGCCTTCACCAGGCCGCGCCGCGCCTGGTAATCCACGCTCAGATCGCGGATGGCAAGCACCACGTCGCTCGGTATCTCAGGCCAGTCGTCATTCTTGGGCGGTGTTGGCATTCTCATCCTCACTGGGAGCCGATGCCGACTGATCAACTTGAACTCGTTGCCGTTATCGCGCTGGCGCTGGAGAGCCATCTCCAGCGCCTCCCAGAGGCGGTGGAGTTGTCACTCCACCGCCAGCAGGGGATAGGTCGCGGCGCTATTTCGTTAAAATCCCATCAGTCGGCGCTACGAGCAGGCTACAGGTGTCCGCTCCTACGCCCGCAGCCGCGGGTTGAAGACCTCGGCGATGCCGCGCTCCAGGGCGACCAGGCTCAGCTGGAACAGGGCAATCGCCAGCACGGGCGCCATGATATACCAGAAGCTATCCTTCGAGAAGATCGCGCCGCGGGTGTAGGCGAAGCGGATCATCACGCCCCAGTCATTGGTGCTCACCGGCACCAGGCCGAGGAACACCAGCGCCGTCTGGAAGAACACCGCCGCCGTGATCGCCAGGATGAAGTTGATGGTGATGTAGCTCATCATGTTCGGCAGAACTTCGCGGAACACGATGTGGCCCGTCCCCAGGTTCAACACCCGCGCCGCCTCGACGAAATCGCGCTGTTTGATGGATAGCACCTGGGAGCGCACGGCGCGCGTCAGGCCGGCCCAGCTCAGGAAACCGATGACCAACACCAGCACCAGCGGATTGTTCACGCGGATGAACGCCGCCAGCACGATGAGCAGGGGCAGCAGGGGGATCGTCAGCCACACGTCGGTGAGCAGCATCAGGAACGAGTCGACCCGCCCGCCCATGACGCCGCTGAACCCGCCCAGCCCCGCGCCCAGCACCGTGGAGACGACCGCCGCGCCCAACGCGATCAGCAACAGCTGCCGCCCGCCGTGGATGATCTGCGTCCACACGTCGCGGCCCTGGCTGTCGAAGCCGAAGGGGTGCTGCCAGGTAGGCGGCGCGTAGATCTGATCCACCTTGACCTTGTCGTCCAGGCCGATGAAGTACGGCAGAATGAAGGTGATGAACAGGATTGTCCCGACGCCGATCAGCCCGAGCAGGCCGATGCGGTTGCGGGCCAGGGCGCGGATCGCGTTCCAGATGCTGGCGAAAGCGCCGCCGATGGCCTTGAGCGGCGAAGAACCGGTGACGGGTGTCGTGGTGGCAGCCATAGGTTACTCTCCTCCGCCGAGGTGGATGCGCGGGTCGAGCCAGCCGTAGCACAGGTCGGTGATGAGGTTCGCCAGGACGACGGCAAAGGTGAACACCAGGAAGCAGCCCATCATCAATGGGTAGTCGCGTTGGATGACCGACTGCACCAGCACCGACCCGATGCCCTGGTAGCGGAACAGCTCCTCGATGACGGCGGCCCCGCCGACGACCGAGGCCAGGGCGATGGCGAAGGCCGTCACCAGCGGCAGCGCCGCGTTGCGCCCGACATACGCCGTCGCGATGCGGTTGTCGCTCAACCCCCGCGCCCGCGCCACCGTGACGTAGTCCTCGCCTAGCGTCGCCAGGGTATTGTTGCGCATGGTCAGCATCCAGAAGCCGACCGTCGCCAGGACATAGGTCAGGATGGGCAGGAAGGCGTGGTAGTAGATGTCGAAGATGAACTCCGGCGTGAAGCCGGGGACGATGCCGGGCGACGTGGAGCCGCGGACGCGGGCGATGTCGAGCCACTTCCACTGCACCGCGACGAACACGATGATGAGGATGCCGATGATGTAGTTGGGGATACTGCTCATGATGGAGGCGAACGCCGACAGGATGTTGTCGAGCCAGCCTTCGCGCCCGTAGGCCATCACGATGCCCAGGGCGACACCGATAATGACACTTATGATGAGCGCCGTGCCTATGCTGAACACCGTCCACGGGAGGAATTGAGCGATGATGGCGGTCACGGGCGTGCCGGGGCTGCGCAGCGATGTGCCGAGGTTGCCGTGCAGGAGCTGGCCCATGTAGTTGACATACTGCTGCCACAGCGGCGCGTCGAGGTCGAGGGCGAACAGGGCCGCCGCCTGGCTCCGCGCGTCGGTGTACGACAGGCTGTACGTGCTCATCAGTTCGGTGATGTAGATTTCGATGGGGTTCGACGGCATGAGCCGCACGAGGAAGAACAGCAGGGTGGTTACGAACCAGATCGTGAAAATGGCCTTGAGGATACGGCGGAAAAGATAGCTATCCCAGATGGATCGCGCCCAGTGGCGCAGGTTCAAGCCGGCTCGTGCCTGGGTTTGTGGGGTCGCTACCGTAGCCACAGTGCCTCCTCACATCGTAGTGGGGTCGTCGGGCGCAACAGGCCCCGATTCTAGTCCCCGCCGCCGCCGTTGTCAATGCCGCTCGCGCCCGCGCTCAATCCTGAGTCGCCTGCACCACGCGAATCCCACGTTGGCGCAGCGCATCCACAAACTCCGGCGGCGTCCGCCAGTCGGTCACGAACGTGTGCATCTGGCGCAGCGGCGCGACGAAAGAGGTCGAGACGCGGGCGCACTTGCTGTAGTCGGCGGCGATGATGATCTCGCGGCCAATGCCGAGGATGGCGCGGTCCGTCGTCGTCTCGGGCAGATAGTCGTTGGTCAGGCCGTGCTCCAGGTCCACCGCCCGCACGCCCAGGATCACCTTGTCGGCCCGCAGCTGGCTAAGCGCCATCTCACTAATATGCCCGATGAGCGACATCTCGCTGTGACGCAGGATCCCGCCGAGACAGATGAGGGTGATCGCCGGAATCTGGCTCAGGGCTGACAGCACCGGCACCGAGTTGGTGATCACGGTCAGGCCCCGGCGATCATGGAGGTTCAGCGCGATCTGGTAGACCGTCGTGCCGCTGCCGAGGAAGACCGTCTCGCCATCGCCGATGAGCGCCGCCGCCGCCCGGCCAATCGCCACCTTCTCGGCCGCCTCCTGGAGCGAGCGCTCGTGGAGCGGCAGATCCGGCGACATTGGCTGCGCCGCGATAGCCCCGCCGTGTACGCGCTCGATCTCGCCGCGCTCGGCCAGCAGCGCCAGGTGACGCCGCGCCGTCGCTTCGCTGATGCGGAAGCGCTCGCACACCTCGGAGACGCTCACCTGCCCGCGTTCCTCGATGAAACGCAGGAGGTCCTGAGATCGTGCTCCGATGAGACGCGCGGCCGTAGCGCTCACAATCAATCACCTATCGCGCAAGATGAACCCTCAAGCGTTCACATCATACCATAGAGTTATGCCCGTGTCAATCGCTTTTTGAGCGTATTTTGCGCGTTTTACCTTAAATTTCGCGCGCCTGTGGTGGAATTTGCCAGCATCCTTGATTGGCGCTATCGTTACCCAATCATAGCCGTCACACCGTCACACCGTCACATCGTCCCTTATCTCCCAAAGGTTCGCTGCATGGGTACGCTGCCGCGTCTGTTCCCGTTCCGATCATTCTACGGCTGGCAATACCTCGCCTACGGCGCGCTGTACCCGTTCCTGGCGCTCTACCTGTCGGCGGCCGGGTTCGACGGCGTCCAGATGGGCCTGCTGTTCGGCCTGACCCCGCTCATCGCCCTGATCGTCATGCCGGTCTGGGGCGTGCTGGCCGACACCCTGGGCGTGCGGCGGCGGCTCCTGACGACGGTGTGCCTCCTCGCCGCGCTCACGGCGCTGTTCCTGCCATTCGCGCCCGGCATCGCCGCGACGATGGCCGTCATGCTCGCGCTGACCATCTTCCGTTCGCCCATCATGCCCGTCGCCAACGCCATCACCCTGGATGCGCTCGGCCGTCGGCGCGACCTGTTCCCGCAGATTCGCATGGTCGGGTCGGCCACCTTCGCCCTCGCCACGCTAGGTGTCGGCTGGTGGGTCGTGGACACGCACATCGAGTGGACGGTCTATCTCTACGCCGCCGGCATGCTGGTCGCCACCCTCACCACGCTGCGTCTGCCGCGCAGCCAGGCGCGGTTCAACACGCGCTGGTGGGAAGCGTGGCATGTGGCGAAGGGCAACACGGCCTTCCTGGTGTTCAGCCTGGCCCTGGTCACGCTCCAGTTCACGCACCCCCTCGCCAGCGCCTACCTGCCCCTCTTCCTCAAGGACCTCGGCGCGCCCGGCTGGATGATCGGGGCGGCGTGGGGCATCGCCGCCGGGCTGGAGGTGCCGTTCATGGCGGCGACGCCCTGGCTCATGCGCCGCTTTGGGGGCAAGACCGTCCTCGTCCTGTTCACCGCCGCCGTCCCCCTGCGGTGGCTCCTGTACAGCTTCATCACCAACCCGGCCTACATCCTGCCGCTGCAATTCCTCCACAGCGCCACCGCCGCCGCCTACTACGCCGCCGCCGTCACCTATGTAGACACCCTGACGCCGCCGGAGTGGAAGGCGACCGGGCAATCACTGTTCGGCGCGCTCAGTGACGGCATCGGCATCGGGGGCGGATCGCTCGCCTTCGGCATCATCTACCATCGCTGGGGGCTGGCGGTCGCCTTCAGCGTCGGCGCTGCCATTGCGCTCGTCGGCTGGCTCATCCTCGTCTTCGGCGTCTCCGGCCGCGCCGCTGTGCCTAGCCCTATAAAAGCGGAAGGCTGAAAGCAACACGTTTGCTCTCAGCCTTCATTCACAAGCGACCGATACGTGATCAAAGCGTGATCGTCGTCATCCCTTTTGGCCCATCCAGAAACACGCGCACGCGGTTGATTACGTCGCGCCCTAGCACAATCTCGTCTGACAACTCGTCCCCAACAACCTCTACCCCCGGCACGGTTAAGTCGCCAAGTTCCACATCCACAAGATACAGCAGTACGCGCCGGCTCTCTCCCCATTGGCTGCGAATGAACATTTCGGTCGTTGATGGAGCGCGAATGTTATCAAGAATTGCAACAGGCACTATGGTGCCATCGGCGCCCGTGTCTATCAACGCCTGTAGCGGCCGGCTCTGCAAATCCTCCGCGATACTACTGAGTCTGATCTCGACAACAGGCGCGGCGGGATCATAGTCTTGACTATAGCGAAAGATCACTGCTGACCTCGCTCGAAACGCGGACTACGAAAGACCAGCGTTGTTTGCGCTCCGCGAGCAACCTGCTTGAGCAAGACCGGTGTGTGTCCCAGGCGGGCGAACACTCGCAAGTGGAGTGTTCGCAGGTCACCGTCGTGGTCAATGACCTCACCGTTATGAATGGCGACATACTCGCCCGCGTACTGGTCTAGCAGACGATCCTTTTGCTGCTCAAACGCTTCTGTCTCCACTCGGATCTTATTGCGACGATACAGCGCCAGATACGAGCGCAAGGCTTTATCCACAATTTCCTCGGCGTTGGCGTCGGCAGCCTCGGCCAATTCCTCGATTTGATCTGCGATATCTGCCTTGAGTGTGACAGTCAGCACAATGCCCTCCAACCCTATCTCAGCCGGCCGACCGCGCCGATGATCGCCGCGATGACGAACATCAGGGTGACGGTGTTGACGGAGATGCGCCCGCCGAACAGCACGGACGACAGCCCGACGCCGAGGATCAGACACGCCGCCGACAGGATTTGCATCCCCAGCCCGCGCTTCATCCGCACCGAGCGGCTCATCACGTCGGCGATGCCGGCGCCGATGGGCAGACCGATGATGATGATGAAGAAGCCGGCCAGCCCGCCGAAGAAGCGAATCGCAATCGCCGCCACGAGCGACAGCCCTAGCCCGACCGCGCCCGCGACCAGGTAGTCGCGCACCTTGACGTCGTAGATGGGCGACTTGCGGACCGCCGCACACTCTTTGCAGCGCAACCCGACGGGGTGCCGCACCATGCAGTTGGGGCAGATGGGCTTGCCGCACTTCCCGCAGCGCAGCACGGTCATACGGCCAGAGCCGCACACGCACGGCACCGCCTCAACGTTGGAGGCCGCGCCATCGTCGGGCGACGGGCCAATCTTGGCCGCGATCCGCTCCAGCCCCAGGCGCGCTTCCTCGCTCGACGGGTTGAGCTTCTGGACGTGTTGCAGCAGGCTGCGCTTCTCTTCCAGATCCGTGACAACACCGGCCAAGGCCAGATAGGCGTCGGCGTTGTAGGGGTACTCGTCAACGGCCTTGCGGAATAGGGTCTCCGCCTCCGCCGTGTCGCCGACCCGCGCCGCCGCTGCGCCTTGCTGAAGCAGCGTGGACAGCTCCAGGTCATCCTTATGGGTACTGTTTGTTCCAGAGGTACTCATCGCAACCGTTCCAAGAGCGTCGCGTAAAAATCGTTCGGAGGTGTCAGACGGACAAACTTTACCGTCGCCGGACTCTTCGCCAGGACCACCCTGTCGCCGGGCGCCAGGCCGAAATTCGTCTGGCCATCAATAGATAGCACCACGGGCGCTCCTTCCAGCGGCTCGACCTCGATGCGGGCTGTATCGGGGACGACGAGGGCGCGGATCGGCGACGGGTGAGCTGCGACGGGGACGATGACGAAGGCCGGCGTGCCAGGGCCAAGAAGCGGGCCATCCGCCGCTGCCGCGTACGCCGTCGAGCCGGTGGCCGTGGCGATGATCAGCCCGTCGGCCAGGAAGCTCGCCACATCCCCACCGTCTACCCGCAGTGTCAGCCGCACTGCGCGGAGCGTGGCGCGGCCGACGAAGCACTCATTCAGGCCGTCGCTACGCAGGATGCGCGCGCCCTTGCGCCATACTTCCCCGCGCACCATCGCGCGCTGCTCGACGCGCCCCTCGCCGGCCAGCACCCGCTTCACGCCCGCGATGGCATCGGAAGGGTGCAGCTCGGTCAGGAAACCGAGCCGCCCAAAATTGACGCCGAGCAGGGGCACGCCATGCGGCGCCGCGAGCCGCGCCGCCCGCAGCATCGTGCCGTCGCCGCCCAGCGTGACGATCAAGTCCAGGTCGGACACGTCACCCAGGTCGTCACACTCCAGCTCGGAACAGCGGCGGGGGACGGCGCCGGCCTGAATGATGAGCGAAGACAACTCTTCGGCCACGTCGAGGGTCGCCGGTTTGTGAGGGTGATGAAGGATTCCAACGTGGCGGATCGGCCGCCCGTCTCGCCAACCGACGGCCGCCTTGACCTCACTTACCATGCGGCAATTCGCCCTTTCCTGTGCCGATATAGGCTCATCTCTATCTTTGCAGGTTGGTACAACGCCGGGGTGTGGGGGCCGACGGCCCCCACGAATCCCCTATCCTTAGCTGCCCAAGGCGGCGTTACCGTCCGCTGAACGGCACAAGGGGGGAGGATTTGGAGGGGCAAGCCCCTCCAAACCACCCCGACAAGAAAAGCGCAAGATAGAGGCTCATCCCACTTGAATGTTAGTCGGAGGCCGGAGCAATGTCAATTCGCCGCGTCTGTTGTTTGACAGTGCGGCGTTAGAAGTGGATGAGTCTTTTGCGGGAACGCGAAGGTGCGCGCGCCCAGTGGGCCGGCTTACAACCAGTTAGAGTCCGTCCCCCTCGTCTCCTTACACAGTTTGAGGCTGCTCGAGCGCGTAGGTGATCGCCTCGTCCAGCGTCATGGCCTGGCCCTCGGCCCACAGCGCCGCGAAGCCGGCGTCGTCGAGCTTGGCGTGGGCCGCGGCCAACGCCTCATCGTAGGCCATCTGGTAAGGGCCGATGGTGGAGATGCCGATGGATGTGCGCCACGCCTCGAAAGCGCCCAGGAGACGAGTCGCCGGCTCAGTCTGCTGGCGGCGGCTGAGGACGCCGGCCGTGATGAGCAGGCAGAGCATGATGTACCAGATATCGCCGATGCGCTGAAGGAGCAGCAGCGCCTCCCGCACGTGTTCGTGCGCCGCCGCCTCGTTGCCCCTCAGAAAGGCGAGCGCGGCCCAGAACTGAAGCGTTCGGGCCTGGACACGAATGTCCTGCATCTGCCGTCCGATGTCTACGGCTTCCGCGAAGAGCCTGTCGGCGTAGTCACCGTCGCCCTGCACCCCGTGGGTAAGCGCCACGTTGTTCAATCCGGCGGCGATGCCTTCCAGGTCGTTGATCTGCCGCGAGAGCGATAGGCTTTCTTCGTACAGGCGGCGCGCCTTCAGCACGTCCGGCCGGACCATGGCGACACTGGCGAGGGAGCGCACGGCGCGCGCCTGCGCGGCCAGGTCGCCAGTCGTCTGCGACAGCGCCAGCGCCTCGCCGGCCATTCGCTCCGCGGCATCATACTCCCCCCGCAAGAACGCCAGCCACGCGGCCGGGTTGAGCGCGTTGCTCCTCAGCTTCGCCAGCGTCGCATCGCTCCCGCCGAGCGTCAGCGCCATGTCGAGCCAGCGCCCACCTTCCGTCAGGAAGCCGGCCCACTCCCAAAACGAGCCGAGCGACGCGACGAGGCGCAGCGACTTCGCGGCGTCCTGACGGTCAACGCACCACCGCAGCGCCGCGCGCAGATTGTCGTGCTCTTCATTCAGGCGGTCCCGCCACTCCAGCTGCTCTGGGCCGACCAGCTTCGGCTGCGCCATCTCAGCAAACTGGAGGAAGAAGTCGGCATGGCGCTCCTGGAACACCGCAACCTCATCCATGCGGCCGCCGGCGCTCTCGTCCCCCTCGGCGGCCAGCCGTTCCAGGGCATACTCGCGAATGACGCGCAGCATCCAGAACCGCGCCTCGCCCCCGACGCCCTCGACCTGCCGCAGCAGGCTCTGCTTGACGAGCGACCCAATCCCATCGAACACGTCCAGGTCGGCGCCGGGATGGCACACCATCGCGGCCGCGTCGAGGGAGAAGCCGCCGACAAAGACGGCCAGGCGGCGGAACAAGGCTTTCTCGCCCGGCTCCAGGAGATCGTAGCTCCAGTCTATCGCGTTGCGTAGGGTCTGCTGCCGTTCGGGCAGGTCCCGTGAGCCGCCGGTCAGGAGCTTGAGGCGGCTGCTGAGGCGCTGGAGGAGCGATTGCGGGGTCAGCACGCGAATGCGCGCCGCCGCCAGCTCGATAGCCAGGGGCAACCCATCGAGCTGGAGACAGATCTGGGCCACAGCCAGGGCGTTGTCGGCATTCAGGGTGAAGTCCGGGCGCACAGCCTGCGCCCGCTCGACGAACAACCGCACGGCGTCGTTGTCGCGGATCGCCGTGGCGACCGGCAGGCCAGGCGGAAGCCGCCAGAGATCGGGCAAGCCCAGCGGGGGAACGGCGTACTCGTACTCGCCGCGCAGCTGGAGCACGATGCGGCTCGTGACCAGCGCCTTCAGCGTGGGTGATGCGGCCAGCAACTCCACGACCGCTGTCGCCGCCGAAACCACCTGCTCGAAGTTGTCGAGGACGAGAAGCAGACGCTTGCCGCGCAGGTAGCTCTTGAGGTTGTCGAGGAGGGGGCCGCCGCCCGCCTCGCGGATGTGGAGCGCCTGGGCGATGGTGGAGACGACGAGGGCGGAATCGTGGACAGGGCCGAGGGCGACAAAGAAGACACCGTCCGCGAAGATCTCGACGGTGTCCCCTGGGAGGGAACGGTGCAAGAGGTTGGCCGCCGCCTGAATCGCCAATCGAGTCTTGCCCGTGCCACCCGGTCCGGTGAGTGTCAACAGGCGAACGTCCGGCCGCAGCAGAAGCTCCTCCACGGCCGCCACCTCTTGCTCGCGCCCAATGATCGGCGTCGGCGGCGCGGGGAGATTGTTGAGCCGCGAGTCGAGCGTCTTGAGCGGCGGGAATTCGTTCGGCAGATCGGGCGCGACGACCTGGTAGACCCGCTCTGGCCGCGCCAGGTCCTTCAGGCGATGCTCGCCCAGGTCCGCCAGCTCGATCCCCGGCGGCAGATGATCGCGCAGCAGCTCGGCGGTCGGGAGCGAGACGAGAATCTGATCGCCGTAGCCTGCTGCCATGAGGCGCGCGACGCGATTGACGGCGGGGCCGAAGTAGTCACCGTCGCGCTCCTGCGCGCCGCCCGTGTGCAGCGCCATGCGGACATGCAGGCGCACGCTTGAGCCATTGGCGGGTGTCTCGGTCCACAATGCGCGCTGGGCGTCGAGAGCGGCTCCTAGCGCGTCGGCGGCCGTCGCGAAAGCGGCGCAGAACGCATCGCCCACCGTTTTGAAGACGTAGCCGCCGCGCGCGGTGATAGCCTGGCGCAGCAGGTCGTCGTGGCGGGCCAGCGCGACCTGCATCGCGGCGCCCTGCCGCTCCCAGAGCTGCGTACTGCCCTCGATATCTGTGAAGAGAAACGTCACCGTGCCGGTCGGGTGTCCATCCATGGGCGACCTCCCAGGGTCAACGGGCGTTCAGCGGCACGCAGACGATTCTCGTGATATTGGCGCTAAAGGCAAATCCGCCTCAACCGGCGACGTGGACCGCCGGGCGTTGCGCCGGGTTCTCCACCGCCTGGCGCAGGACTTCACGCGTGACGCGCGGCACGTCGCCCTCGCCGGACAGCATGAAGGCCAGCAGCGATTTGATCGGGTTCTCCTCGCCCCAGGTGAAGTAGATGTGCGGACACTCGACCAGTTGGTCGTGCAGGTAGATGAGGAGCGCGGCGATAGCGTTCGGCACCGCTGGACTCTCCGCGCGCAGCACCTTGTACGGCCCGACCTCGACGCCGGCCACCTCTAGCTCGTCCTCGAACTCCGATGCGTCACACACACTAAGCTCCAGGAAGAGCACCGGGACATCGTCCGGGATGTTGTTGTCTTCCCGCGTCTGTTTCTCTTTCAGGCGGTACTCCTCCTCGTCGCCGGCCTGGCGGCGGTTGGCGATCAAGTGAATCTCGTGGCCGCGATACGTCTCGACGAAGCGGCGCGCGGTCGCGTCCAGCTCGACGCGCCCCACGCGTAGCTCGGTCGAGCGGTAGACGCGCGAGACCAGGGAGACGATGATGATGGCGGCGATGAAGAACGAGGCAATCTTGACGCCGTCGGGCCGCTCAAAGATGTTCACCAGCGTCGTGTAGACGAAGATGGCCGCGATGACGCCGAAAAGGATCGCCGGCAGCTTGCGGCCGCCCCTGCGCCGCCACGCCGACAACGTCACGGCGATGGCCCCCGATGTCATCAACACGAGGACGCCGGTCGCGTAGGCGCCGCCCTGCGCTTCGACGCTGGCGCGGAAGATGAGGGTGACGGCGAAGGCGATGGCCGTGTACACCAGGACGAGGGGCCGCGTGGCGCGCGCCCAGTCGGGGGCCATGCCGTAGCGCGGCAGGTAGCGCGGCACGATGTTCAGCAGGCCCGCCATGGCGGACGCGCCGGCGAACCAGAGGATGAGGATCGTGCTGATGTCGTAGACCGTGCCGAAACCGTTGCCCAGGTACTCGTGGGCCAGGTAGGCCAGGGCGCGGCCATTCGCCGCCCCACCCGCCTGGAATTCGGCCGGTGGAATCAGGACGGTTGTGATGAAGCTGCTGGTCATGAGGAAAACGCTCATGATGAGCGCGGCGGTAATAAGCAGCCGCCGCGTGTGGCGAATGCGGCCGACCGGGTTCGCCTCGGTGTCGGATGGCTGCCCTTTGACCAGCGGCATGACCGCCACGCCCGTCTCGAAGCCCGACAGGCCGAGGGCCAGCTTAGGGAAGAGCAGCATGGCGACGAGGATCGCGGCGGCGGGGCTGCCATAGCTCGTGAAGATAGCGTGGCGCCAGTCGAGCACGGCGACCGGATGGTTGAACGCCTGGTACAGCCCCACGGAGACGACGACCGCATTGAGCAGCAGGTACACACCGACCAGGATGACGGCCAGCCCGATGGCTTCCTTGAAGCCGCGCAGAAACACGGCGGCGAGAACGCTGATGAGCAGCAGCGTCAGGGCGATCTGCTGCCCGTGCAGGAACGCCGGCATGAAGGGGTTCTCGATGGCGTGGGCCGTGGCGTCGGCGGCGGAGAGGGTGATGGTGACGATGAAGTCCGTGGCGACGAAGCCGAGCAGCACGAGGACGAACAGCTTGCCCTTCCACCAGGAGAGCAACCGCTCCAGCATGAAAATCGAGCCTTCGCCGTGCGGGCTTTCGGCGGCGACGCGGCTGTAGATGGGCAGCGCACCGAGGAGGGTCAGAGCGACAAGGATGAGGGTGGCGACGGGGGCCAGGACACCGGCGGCAAGGGCCGCGATGCCCGGCTGGTAGCCAAGCGTCGAGAAGTAATCCACGCCCGTGAGACACATGACCTGCCACCATGAATGCTTGGTGTGTTCGGTCTCGGTCTCATACGGGCCTTCCATCTCCCTGAGGTAACCGTGGAGCAGCCACCGCTTCCAGCCGCTGGCCGCCGTCGGCAAAGGTCTTGCTGAGTCTGCCATGTCTCACACTCCGTTTCCGTGCCAACCTCAAGGGCAGCATGAAGCCTGGGCGGTTCCGGTGGTGAGAACAGAAACAAGAAACGTACCAAAAAAATCCCCCCGTGGACGGGGGGACAGTGGGGCGGGCTTGGCTCAGTCGCCGAACGAGTCGCTATAGAATTGGAGGTATGCGCTCGCGTGATCGCCCCAGTAGTCGCCGCTGTGGCCGCCGGCGTATTCGTTCCACGTGTGGGGAATCCCTAGCTGAACGAGCTGGTCGTGGAAGGCTTCGGCGGCGCCCGCCCAGGGGTCATCACGCCCGATGTCAACCCACAGCTTGAAGCGGCTGACAACCTTAGGGTATTTCTTGCACAGCGCCAGGGGGTTGTGGGCGTCGAAGTAGGCGCGGTCGCCGAAGAACGCGAACGTATTTTCGTAGGTGCGCAACGCCGGGCTGTGGGCGCCGACAACGGAGAACAGGTCGGGGTTGTTGATGGCAAGTTGCATCGCCCCATGCCCCCCCATAGACAGGCCGCCGATGGCGCGGTGCGGCCGGTCGGCGAGGGTGCGGTAGTGGCTGTCAATCTCAGCAACCACGTCATGCGTCACATACGTTCCCCAACGCGGGCCGTTGTTCGCGTGATCCACCCAGTACTCTTTGTCGCCCTGCGGCAGGACGATAATGAAAGAGCGAATCTGGCTGGCCCGCATCATCTGGTCGGCCGTGCGCAGCAGCCCGTACTGCAACCACTCGGCGTTCGTGCCTGACATGCCGTGGAGCATATAGAGGACGGGGTAGCGCTGGTCAGGGTGGCTCTGGTAGTCGGGCGGCAGGTAGACGTAATAGGGCGTGTCGCGGTTCAGGGTTTCGCTGTGGAAAACGTGGGACTCCACGTTGAGGCGTGAGACGTCGGAGAGCGTCTCAGCCCAGCCCAGCTCGGGGACGTATTCAGTGGAACCTTGCGTCAGGTGGGCAATGCCCCACGGTGAAGCAAAAACGACCGTGAATATCGCGGCGGCCGCGGCGACGACGGCGATGAGAGGGATGAGCCACCGGGCGTGTTTGCTAAGCTTCATTCACTCGCACTCTCGCCGACACATGTCGGCACAACGACTGGTGTGAGCGTCAGGCGCGCGGCAGCGCCGTGACAGTATCTCCAATCCGGTTAGAGGCCGCCGGCTATACGGAAGGTGAGACGCAGTCACGAGCGCCAATCATACGCGAACTCAGCGCTCTAACCGAATCTCGCCGTATTATAGCTATAACAACGCAGAATCTGGTTTGCGGTTACGCCTACATACCCGCGACCGGCGCATCTGGATGGCGGCGGTGGGCATGCACGGGGTAACGGGGCGGAGCGTCGCCGGTTGGCGCGACCGGCGAAGACGGCGCGACGATCGCCGTATCGCTCGCGTCGTTGACCGGCGCGGCGACATCCGGGGCTGCGCTCGCCACGACCGACGCGCTCACAACCGCGCTCTGAATCGAGTCCGCCGCCGCACCGTTGGCCGCGTGATCGCCCGCCACCACGAGCGCGGCGCACGCGACGCCCACCAAAACGGCCGTCCGTAATACAGAGCCTCGGTCAAGGCGGCGCGGGAAAGCGGCGAGGGCGTTACCCGACGACGAAGCGGCGGCGCGAAGACGGACGGTCTCGCGCAGCGGCTGGACGAGCGACGGCGCACGCAGGCGGGCGTGGACGAGCGCCCACACCAGGAGGATGCAGCCAAGCTGGATCAGGGCATTCTGCTGCGGCGTGTCACTCAACGTATCCGCGAAGGTCGCGCGCACGTCCACAAGCGCGAGGACGATGAAAATGTGCGCGCCGTACGCGAACAGCGAGTGCTTTCCCAATGGCAGGAGCAGCCAGCCCAGGGCGCGTCGGACAGGCTGCCACAGCAGCGTGACGCCCGTGAAGAAGAAGGTGGCAAACGTTGCGAAGACGAGCAGGCGGCCCAGGCGGACATCCGCCTTGGCGGTGAGCTGGTCCTTGAGCAGATCGTAGTAGGTCGCGCCCTCGAACGGCGTCAGGTGGGTGGTGTAGAGGATGATAATAGCGGCCACCGCCAGCCCAGACAGGAGGAAGACGAGCGTGTGCGGCACGCCCCGGAGGCGGCGCTCGATGGCCTTGCGGTGATAGCCGATGACCAGGCCGCTGACGAACAGCAGCTGCCACGCGGCGAAGTTGAACACCGTCCCGTCCTCAATCGCCCACGGCGCGGCGGCGCGCTCCGGCGCAACCTGCCACATGGCCCAGATGCAGAGCGACCCCACGAGCACATACGGCGTCAGGCCCCGCCGCAGGAGGACGATCAGCGGCCCGGCCGCCGCGATCAGGAAGGTGTACAGCACCAGCACATCGGTCAGGAAGTAGACGCGGTGCATGGTGGCGATGCTCCACACCCAGCCGGGGACCTCGTCCACGGTCAGGGCCGGCGCCCACCACGTCTGCCTGGCGTTCGACAGGACGGCGAACACGAGGGTGAGGGCCACCATCTCCAGCCAGAGGATCACCGCCCTGCGCCCGCTCTTCGCCAGGACCCCGCGCGCGCCCTGTTTCGCCGCAATCGGCGCATACACGATGCCCATCACCAGCCCGGCGATGAAGACGAACGCCTCCGCCGCTGAGATAAAGAAGCTGTTGCCGCCGGTCACGGCAAACAGCCACGAGTCGCCGCCGACATGGTCGGCGATCATGATGAACACGGCGTAGCCGCGCAGGAGATCGAAACGCGCATCACGGCGTTGGGTGTCGTAGCGCCAGGACGATATCGTCCCGGCGACCTGGTCTAGAAAGGGAAACCGAGGGGCTTGTGCTACTCTCGCCATGCCGCGTCCTCCGTGCTACCAAACCACGTCGTCGCCATTCATACGATACAATCCGCGCACAGCGTCAAGGCTCTTCAAATTACACGACGCCGGTTCGACAAAGTTTCGCATTCTCTAAGCAATCTCTCAGAAAAGGCCGTATCCCCGTGGCGGATCACGTGTTTCGCGCCGCGCGATACATCCGGCGAGGCATTCCCTGCGTCCTATTGGCACACACTATACCGTGTCGCGCGTACTTGCCGCCTCAGCCGGTAACCCTACAAGGAGAGAACGATGTACGGAACTGTCGCCCGCATGCAGATGAAGCCTGGGACAGAAGAGCAATTCATGGCCCTGGGCCGCGAGATCATGGCCCGCCGGATTCCTGGGGCGATTGCCGACTACGTCTACAAGATGGACAATGAGCCGGACGTTTACTACCTCGCCGTCGTCTTCGAGAGCAAAGAGGCTTACTTCGCCAACGCCGACAGCGCCGAGCAGGCCGCCGAGTACGAGAAGCTCGCGGCTATGTTCGCCGCCGAGCCAGAGTGGCACGACGGCGAAGTCGTCGCGTCCTGGGGTATCTCGCCAGCGCCGTAGCCCTCGGCCGCGCCGCCCGCCAACGTCGCGACTCTCAGCGGTTTCACAGGCGGCGCTCAGGCACGGCTCAGCTTGTCGGGTCATCATTTGCTCCTACATTCATAGGCCCCCCGCCCAAACGTCTTGCCAGGCCTGGTAATTTGGTTCGCGCGCCCAGGCCGCGTATCTTTTGATCAAGCAAGACTCATGCGCGGGTGACGGACGAATCGAAGGAGTAACAGATGACCCTGACTTTGAATGCCAGCGTCCGCCGCTGGCTCTGGTTGATTCTTTTCGCGCCCCTGCTGCTCGGCGCGTGCAGCGGCCAATCGTCAACCTCGGCCACTCAGCCGGTTGCCCAAGCCCCGGCCCCCTCGGCCGCGACCGCAACCGCAACCCAGTCGGCCAGGACGCCGGCGACGGTTGCCACCGCGAAGGTTGCGCCAACCGCGCCAACCGCGCCAAGCGCACCGACCGCGCGACCAACGACGGCGCCGGCGGCCGCCACCGCAGCCGCGCCCGCGAAGTCCGCGACGACCGCGCCAACAGCGCAGCCAGCCTCGCCGACGGCCCAGCCTGTCGCCCAGGCCGCGGCGGCGAAAGCGCCACAATGCACACCCGGCGCGGTCACCCCGGCGCAGACGGAAGGCCCATACTACAAAGCCAACCCGCCTGAGCGCTCAGATCTGCTCGATACGACGAGCGGCGGCACGAAGGTCGTCGTTACGGGCTATGTCCTGACCGCCGACTGCAAGCCCATCCCCGGCGCGCGCGTTGACTTCTGGCAGGCGGACGCGCAGGGGCAGTACGACAACCGCGGCTACACCTTGCGCGGCTACCAGGTCACCGACGCCAACGGCCAGTACCAACTGGAGACCGTCATTCCGGGCCTGTACCCCGGCCGCACGCGCCACATCCACGTCAAGATTACGCCGCCCAACGGCGCCACGCTCACCACGCAGCTCTACTTCCCCGGCGAGGCCAGCAACGCCCGCGACGGCATCTTCGACCAGCGCCTCCTCGCCAGTGTTCAGGATACGAGCGACGGTAAGCTCGCCACGTACAACTTCGTCCTGGGCACGAAGTAGTGGAATCGCCTCCCGTGGATGTCCTCCAAGAGGAAGGAAACGCAAAGGCGCAGAGACGCAAAGGAAAACAGGCAGGAAGAGAGGTTTATGGCTGCTAAACTGCCGCGCGGACCGCGTACACTCCCCGTCGTCGGTTCCCTCGTACCGTACCTGCGGGACCAGCCGGGCTTTCTCCGCGAGAGCTACCGCCGCTACGGCCCGGTCATCGGCTTCCAGTTCCTCAATCTGAAGGGGGCGATTCTGGTTGGCGCCGAAGCCAACCGCTACATCCTCGTGGACGCGGTCAACGACTTCCTCGTCTCGCCCATCATTGACAACGCTAACGCGCGCTGGATCGTCGGCTACGGCCTGCTCTTCATTGATAACCCGCCCCACGACCCGCAGCGCCGCCTCATCATGCCCGCCATGCACCACAAGCGGCTGGAAGGCTATCAGGCGGTCATGCGCGAGACGACGCAGCGGGTGCTGGACCGCTGGACGCCGGGCCAGGAGATTGACCTGGCCGACGAGATGGATGACCTGGCGCTCCTGATCGCGGGGCGGACGCTGTTCGACATGGACTTCAGCGGCGAGTCGCGGGAGCTGGGTGACTCGGTGCAGGTCGTCGTCCAGACGATGAATGACGTATTCCGCATCGCCTTCGCACAGCTTCCCTTCGACGTGCCGGGCCTCGGCTACGGCGGCAGGCTGCGCCGCGCCATCGCCCGCGCCGATGCTATCGTGGACGCGATCATTGCCCAGCACGAGCGCGACGGCCGCGACAGCGGCGATGTCGTCTCCATGCTCATCGCGGCGCGCGACGAGGACGACGCCCGCCTGACGCCCCAGCAGGTGCGCGACCACCTGCTGACCCTGTTCGTCGCGGGCCATGAAACCGTCGCCAATGGCCTGTGCTGGGCGTGCTACCTCCTCGCCCAGCACCCGCCAGTCACGGCGCGGCTGCTCGCCGAGCTAGAGAGCGAGCTGAACGGCGAGCCGCCGACCCTCGCCGACCTCAACCGCCTGCCCTACCTGGACGGGGTGGTGAAGGAGTCGCTGCGCCTCTACCCACCGGCCACCAGCCTGTTCCGCACCGCGCGCGTCCCGTTCGCGTGGCAGGGTTACGAGTTCCCGGCCGGCGCGACCGTCATGTACAGCCCGTTCCTGAGCCACCGCGTCGAAGAGTACTTCTCCGCGCCGGAGACGTTCCGCCCGGAGCGCTTCGACCCGACCGTGAGCGCCATCCCGCCATCCTACGCCTACATCCCCTTTGGCGGCGGGCCGCGCTCGTGCGTCGGCGCGCCGTTCGCCACACTTGAGATGAAGACGGTGTTGGCGATGCTTCTCCAACGTTATCGCCTCGACCTGGTGCCACATCAAAAGGTCGTCGCCACAGTGACGACCACGCTCCAGCCGAAGTACGGCCTGCGCGTGCGCCCTATGCCGCAGGACGGCCACCCCGAACGCTCCCCCGCCCCCGTCCTCGGCAACGTCGTCGCCGCCGCGCCAGGGCCGATTTAGTCTCTCACCCGGCGGATGAAAATACGCTGCCTCCCCTAACGCCGTACGGGCATCCCCCCCGTGGATGCGCCGCGCCTGCCACCGCACAGAGGGGATTGACCCGACAGTAGTCCACGTCTACAATTGATGACAACTGACCGCCAGAGGTGTGAGATGGCGCAGACGCGGACCGCGACAATTGAAGATCTCGCGCGTGTCGCCGAACACGGTAAAGCCGAGCTGGTCAACGGAGTCATCGTTCCCATGTCCCCAACAGGCTTCCTACCGAACTATGTCGCTGGCGAGATCTACGCCAGCCTGCGCGAGTACGCCCGGCGTACCCGCGCCGGCTACGCGATCCCGGACAACGCCGGGTTCATCGTGAATCTACCCCACCGCCAGTCCTTCAGCCCGGATGCCGCGTTCTACACGGGCAGGCCAACCGGCATGCGTTTTCTGGAAGGCGCGCCCGTTTTCGCCGTCGAGGTGCGCAGCGAGAACGACTACGGACGCGCTGCGGAACAGGCGCTGGCGGAGAAGCGCGCCGACTATTTCGCGGCCGGAACGCTGGTGGTGTGGGATGTGGACGTGTTGAGCGACGACATCGTGCGCGTGTATCGGGCCGAGGAGCCAGCGCACCCGACGATCTACCGCCGGGGCGAGCGAGCAGAGGCCGAACCTGCTGTTCCCGGCTGGTCTATCGCCGTGGACGGCCTGTTCCCGTATTATACGGGAGGCGAGTAGCCGTTGTTGGAAGAGGGGGCGATTGTGAGACAACTATCGTTCTCGCCGGCCGAGTATCTCGCCCTGGAGCGCGAAGCGCCGTGCAAGAGCGAGTACATCAACGGCCAGATATACGCCATGGCCGGCGCGAGTGAACAGCATAACTTGATTACACTCAACACCGCTGCCGACCTCAACCTGCAGTTCCGAGGCCGAGGCTGCCGAGCGTACGTCAACGACATGCGCGTCAAAGTCAGCCCGACCGGGATTTACACCTACCCCGACATCGTCGCCGTGTGCGGCGAGCCGCGTTTCGAGGACTCGCACACTGACACGCTCATCAACCCCTCGGTAATCGTGGAGGTGCTGTCGCCCACGACCGAGGCGTATGATCGCGGGGAGAAGTTCGCGCACTACCGCCGCCTGGACTCACTGCAAGAGTACGTGCTGGTCGCCCAGGACAAGGTGCGGGTGGAGCATTACGCGCGCCAGGCGGATGGCTGGCTCCTCACCGAAATCAGCGACCTCGACGGGACGCTGCGCCTGGCCGCCATTGACTGCGCCGTCTCCCTGCGAGACATCTACGACAAGGTCGAGTTCGGCGACGCCGCGACGGGGTGACCGCGTTAAGCGCATCAAGCGTGTGCTTGACAAATGACCGAGTTGGCGGTACACTATCAGCTAATCATCCCCAGTCGGACCGTAAGGTTCGCTGGCCCCCGTCGGGTTGCGGCCTGACGGGTCTCTTTTTGTACAACCTACACCATGAATCGCGTTAGCTTCCTTATTGATGGTTTCAACCTATATCACTCCGTGAAGCAGGCGAGCCGAGAATTGGGCGGGGTCTCGACCAAATGGCTCGACATCCACGCCTTCTGTAGCTCCTACCTCTCTGCCATCGGAGATGGCGCTACCTTAATGGGCATCCACTACTTCTCTGCGCTTGCTAAACACCTGGAAGCCACGAACCCGGATGTTACGCGGCGGCACCAGGACTTCCTCGAATGTCTGCGCGCCACGGGTGTTCAGATTGAGCTTGCTAGATTCAAGCGAAAAGAAGTGAGATGTCCAAACTGTGAGATACGTTTCGACCGCTACGAGGAAAAGGAGACGGATGTTGCGATTGCGGCCACTCTTTTCGATCTTTTGCACTCCGCTGCGTGCGATAGAGCAGTCCTCGTAACGGGCGATACCGATGTAGCGCCTGCGGTGCGTCTCGCTCAACGATTGTTCCCATCCACTGAGATCCTATTTCTCTTTCCCTATGCAAGAAAAAACAAGGAACTGGCCGGCATGGTAAAGCGACCGATCAATGTGAGAAAGGAGCATTACGCCAAGCACCAATTCCCCGATCTTGTCATCCTTCCGGACGGAAGAGAGATCGCCAAGCCTCCTACGTGGTAGACGTAGCCATTCGGTCTCATAGTCTCAACGTGAAATAGTGGGAAAGTCGTCTCCGCGCGTCGTCTTCTCAGCGTAGGCCAGCGTCTCAGCGAGGGGTTGCGTCAGCCCCTCTCCCCAGCAGCGTTCGAACTCGCTCACATCCAACTGCCGGCGAACGGCGGCTACATCCCGCTCGAAGGCAAGCCGATCCGGCGGCGCAAGCGGCGCGCCGATAGCGTCGAGCAGCGCGCGCCCCGCCGCCAGCAGATGGGCCGACCGCGCCAGATCTCCCTCCGCCACGGCCACCCCACCTAGCCCGGTCAGGCACTCCGCGATCCCTTGCCGGTTGCCCTCTGCCGCTTGGATGACCAGGCTTTCGCCCATCAGCCAGCGCGCCCGATCATAGTCGCCCTCGTGCAGCGCCACGCGCCCCAACTTGTGCAGGCACGACGCCTCAGCCAGCCTGTTCGGCGCCTCCCGATGCAGTTCCAGGCACACTGTGTACCGCTCGGCCGCCTGCGCGAAGTCGCCGTTGAGGCGGTCCAAATCCGCGAGGCGCTCCAACGCGCCGCCAAACTCGTCCTTCAAGTCGTGGGCGCGAGCAAGGCCAGCCGCCGCCTCTAGCCATTGGCGCGCCGCGTCGTAGCGGCCCTCATGTAGCGCCACCAAACCCATGTCTGACGTAAGCTCGACGGTCTGCCGAATAGCGCCAATCTGGTCGTAGAAAGCCAGGCTCTCGGCGAACAAGCGCCCGGCCTCGGCGAACTTCTGCTGGTCGAACACGACATGGCCCAGGATGTGGAGCGCCTCGGTCAGGTGAACCGTGTCGCCCAGGTCGCGCCAGATGGCGATGCTCTCGTGCAACGCCGCGTCCGCCTCGGCATTGTCGCCCTGCTGCGCCGCCCCCATGCCCACACCCGTTAGCGCCAGGGCGCGCCCACGCCCACGCCCCGCCCGGCTACTCAATGCCAGTCTCAGCCAGCGGCGCCCCTCGTTCAGACCGTACAGGTACCAAAACTCCCACAGCAATCCTGCCAGCAGAACCCCCGCTTCCAGGTCCGCGCCCGACTCCTGCGCCAGCCCCCACGCCAGGGCCGCCCGTAGATTGTCTACGTCTGGCCCGAGGCGCTCCAGCCAAGCCGGACCCTGGCTCTCATACTTCTGTTGTTCCGCTCTATCGGCCAGCGCCAGATAGAAGACGAGATGCTGCCGTCGAACAGCGGCGGCTTCCTGGCTGGCATCCAGGCGCTCCGCCGCATACTCGCGGATCGTCTCTAGCATCGCGTAGCGCGGCTCACCGTCTCTTGACTGGCTTTGATAAACCAGACTGTGATCTACCAAACCCGCCAGCGCGTCAAGCGCGTCTATCGCCGCCTCGCTCAGCCCGACGGCCATCGCCTCGACGGCCGCCAGGGAGGCGCCGCCCGCGAACACCGCCAACCGCCTGAACAGCGCCTTCTCCCGCTCGCCGAGCAGCTCGTAGCTCCAGGTGATCGTGTCGCGCATCGTCTTCTGCCGCGCCGGCGCATCGCGTGGCCCGCCCTTGAGGAATTCGAGGCGATGTGTCAGGCGCGCCGCGATCGCCTGGGGTGGGAGGAGCCTTACCCGCGCCGCGGCCAGCTCCAGCGCCAGCGGCAGACCATCCAGCCGCCGACAAATCTCGGCCACGGCTGCGGCGTTCGTGGGCGTCAGCGCGAAATCGGGCTGCGCCGCCTGGGCGCGCTGCACGAACAGGTCTACCGACGAGTAGGCGGACAGCAGTAGCGTCGGTTCCGCCGCCGCTGCAAGGCTGACTGTGCCTGGGACGGCGAGCGGCCCCAGCGGAAACTCGTGTTCGATCCGCAGGCGTAGTGGGGCGCGGCTCGTCGCCAGGACCTTCAGGTGCGGGCAGGCCGCCAGCAGGTCCGCCACCAGGACGGCGGCGGGCAGCAGATGCTCCAGATTATCGAGGACGAGCAACAGGCGCTTGTCCCGCAAGGTCTCGATCAGGGTATCCAGGATGGGGTGGCCGACGGCCTCGCGCACAGCCAGCGTCCCGGCAATCGCGGAGGCGACAAGGTCCGGGTCGAGCAGCGGCGCTAACTCGACCAGGTACACGCCGTCGGGGAAATGGGCCGGCGTCTCCTCTGCGACGGCCAGCGCCAGCCGTGTCTTGCCCGTTCCCCCTGCCCCTGTGACAGTCACAACCCGCACCTCGTCGCGCAACAGCAGCCGCTCGACCGCCGCCAGCTCCCCTTCGCGCCCAATCAGCGGCGTCGGCGGGGCGGGGAGGTTGTGACGAGGGGGCGCGGGCGGCGTTCCACCCTCGTCCGCCTTGTCGGGGAAGGGGAAGTCCTCGTTCTCGCCGGTCCCCCTGCCGAAGCGGACGAAAGCGGCGCGCTGCTCGGGCGGCACATCCAGAGCGGCCGCCAGCGACTCCACCATCTGGCGCGACGGTCGGAACTCGCCCGCCTCGACCTTGCGAACCGTCTCGCCCGAGTAGCCGATGCGCCGTCCCAGCTCGACCTGGGTCAGGTCAAGGCCGCGCCGCCGCCGCTTGAGCCACTCACCAAATGACAACCCGGCGCTCATGCTCCACCTCGCTACCCGACGTCCGCCCGCGCCGTCGCCTCGGCGCGTCGCGCCAGCCCATCCTTCTTTATGTCTGTCGTAATTATATGCCGTAACCGCCGATGAGCCGCTCATACAGGCTCGCCGTCTCAGGCGCGGGCGGCACGTGCAGCTCTTGATTGAGGATGTCCACGAGATGCTGATAGTGGCGGATCGCCTGGCTGCGCTCGCCCTGTCGAACGTAGCACCGCATCAGCTCACGGTGCGCCTCCTCTAGATAGCTATCTACGCTGACGGCCCGACGGTAGACCTCGGCCGCCTGATCGTAGCGGCGTTGGGCAAAGAGAATCTGGCCCAGCGTCAACAGGGTCTCGATGAGTCTCTGCCGCAGCGCCTCGCGCCTGAGGAACACCCACTCCGTCGTGCCGACGGTTCCCTCCAGGAAATCGCCCTTGTAGAGGCTCACCGCTGTCTCCAGGTGATAGATGGCCTGCGCTGGCGCCTCGCGCCGCAGCCGTGTGGCGGCCTCCAGGTGCGCCTCGAACACCTCGACGTCATACCAGTAGGAGATGCTGCGGTTGAAGGTGTAAAGCTCATCTTCCACCAGGACGCAGTCGTGCTGCCCCACGGCGCGGCGCAGGCGGTGCAGGGCTGAGTGGATCGCCGAGCGCAGCTGCGCGGGCGACGCATCGGGCCAGAGAGCGACCCCAATCTGCTCTTTGGAACGGTTCGGGTAGGACAGGAGAAAGTACATTAGCTCGCGCGGCTTCGCGTAGGTCCAGTCGGACGGCGCCAGTAGCCGACCCTGCCGGTACGCTTGTGGAACGCCCAGGGCATGGATGCGCAGCGCAAAGCCCGCGTCGTCGCCGGGCGTGAGCCAGCGCATCTGAGACGTCTCAGGCGGCGCGACTGGTGCGCCACCAGGCATCTCATCCAACTCTTTCAGGCTCGGCCGCAGCGCATAGTCAACGATGTCTTCGAGCGACCTTCGGCCGCCGGCCTCGTGCCTCACCGCATAGCGCGCAGCGTCCGCTTCGCGGGCCGGCGTCAGGGCGCGCTCAAGCTGCCCCACCTCCATCGGCGAGCGAGGCGCATTGATGAGCCGACGCAACGCCACCGCCGCTCCGTCAAGCCACGCTGTGGCTCCGTAGAAGTGGTCTACCGCGGCGGCCGCCGCGATAACCTCCAGGCACTCGGCAATGCCATGCCGGTCGCGGATTTCCCAACGCAGCGCGAGGCTTCTCTGGCCCGCTTCGAGCGCCCCCACCGCGTTCCCCATGCGAAGAAAGATGTGGGCCTGGATATAGAGGCCCATAGCAATGCCCCACTGGTAGTCTACATCCTTGTACAGCGCGAGCGCCTCACCGCATAGCTGGATCGCCTGGCCGAAGGCATCCTGTTGGGCGGCGACCTGCGCCAGGCCTAGCCGGGACAGCGCCACCCCCCACTGATTGCCGACGTCCTGGAAGTGACCAAGAGCTTGCTGGAGGTATTCGCTCGCGTCCCGTAGGCCTGCCTGGTCGTAGGCCAGGAAGCCCAGATTCGTCAGTGACAGAGCCACGCCCAGTGTATCGCCGAGGGAGTGGCGAATCGCCAGCGCCTCGGCGTGGAATGCCGCCGCCTCGACGTACTGTCCCTGGTTCCTCGCCGCCAGCCCCCGATTGCTGAGCGCAGCAGCCAGGCCCGCGCTATCTCCCAGCCGGCGCATCTCAATCAGGCTTTCCTCAAACAATGTCGTTGACGCCCGGTACTCGCCCTGAACATGCTTCAAGATACCGTAGTTGAGCAGGGCATAGGCATAGCCGGCTCGATCATTCACCGTCTGGAAAATCGAGAGGCTTTGCTCGAAGAGGCGGGTCGCCTCGGCATAATCACCGCTGCCCTTCGCCAGCATCGCCAGGTTGTAGAGCGAGAAGGCCATGCCGCGGCTGTCGCCCAAGTCGCGCCACATGTCGCGGGCGGCTTCGTGCAGCTCCCGCGCCCGTTGGTAGTCGCTCTGGTTGTGCGCCAGAACGGCCGCGCCGTCGAGAGCCAGAGCGCGCGCGGGTGATGGCTCGGGCGGCGCTTGCGCCAGAACATCCTCCAGCCACCTGCGCCCGGCGGCCACGTAGCCGCGCACTTCCCAATACCGTGCGAGCGCGCCGGCGAGCCGCAAGGCGGAGGCCGGGTCACCCTCCAGACTCGTTTGCAGAGCCGCCTCGAGGTTGGCCTCCTCGTATTCAAGCTGCGCAACGCCTTGGGCAGAACTTCCGGCGCGGATCAGCGCGTTGGCGCTCTCCGCCAACGCAAGGTAATAGCCGCAGTGGGCTTGCGTGAAGCGCGCGCTTTCGCCGGCAAGCTCTAGCCGCTCGCGACCGAACTCCTGCGCGGCCGCCAACAGGCGATACCGCGTCTGCCGATTACCTTGCTCAGCCACCAACAACGACTTGTCCACCAACCGCGCCAGGCGCCGCATCATGTCTATCGGTGGCGAATCGGCGCCGACCACCGCCCGAATGGCGTCGAATGTCGCGCCGCCATTGAACACGGATAGTTGGCGAAAGAGCCGCTGCTCACTCTCCGCGAGTGCGTCGTAGTCGCGCAACAGCGATGCCCAAAGGCCGCGCGGACGGACGGCCGCGGCATCACGCGGATGATCGAGGACGCGCACTGTGTCAGCCAGCCACGCCACCATCTCTGTAGGGGTCAACACCCGCGTCGTCGCGGCCGCCCGTTCGATCGCCAGCGGGTTCCCTTCGAGGCGCTGACATATGCGCGCTATTGTCGCAGCATTCTGCTCGGTCAACTCGAAGCCCGGCGACACGGCGGCGGCTCTCTCGGCGAACAGCCGAATCGAGTCATAGGCGAGCCAGTCGGATGGTGTTCGCGCCCCATGTGGCGCACCATGCTCCGGCGCCCAGATGGAGGCTGTCGGCGGGCAGGGCAAGAGGGTCACGGGCCACAACGTCTCGCCCCGAAGGTGGAACGCCTCCCTGCTGGTCGCCAGCACGCGCACGTTGGGACACGTCTGCAAGACCCGGCGCACGAGTGAGCGAATGCCCGCCACGACACCATCGCAATCGTCGAGAACCAACAGGATACGCGCCGCACTCACCGCGCGCGCCAGCGCATCCGGCGACTCAATCTGAGCGCCCGTCAGACCCTCGACGGCGCCGAGGATCGCGTCAACGGCTTCGCTCGCTCCGCTGACCCCTGAGAGATCCACCCAGGCCCCGCCGTCCGCCACGCTATTCGAAGCCGCGCGCGCCGCCTCAAGAGCGAGGCGCGACTTGCCGCAGCCGACCGGGCCGGTCAGAGTGATGAGGCGATGCCCCGGCTCGCGCAGGGCAGTCTGGAGGCGCGACAGTTCAACGTCGCGCCCGACGAAGCTCGTGATAGGCGCGGGCAGGTTGAATGAACGCATCGCAGCGGCCAGCAGCCGACTTGCCGACGGCGCCTTCGGCTCGCGATGCCCTGTCCTGGACGGGCCGGCGGGCGTGGTCTGCCGGCTGCCGCGTGGTCTATTCGCGGCAGCCGGCAACCTTGCATGCCGGCGAGGATAGCGGCGGGACGACATCGTGTTCCTCTGAGAACCGCGAACGAAACAATGGGTGTGAATCAGTGGGGGAAGCGATGGACAACGCGGGTCACTTACCCTATATGTCCATACGCGACTGACCAGCACGCATGATTATAAGCAGGGTTCCGACCGGGTCAAGTCACCAATTGGCTCACACCATCAGAGGCGCGTTTGCCGCTTTTCGACACGGCAGCTATACTCTCCTTCTTTCTGCTGGCGGAGGGGCTTCGTGGGGGCCTGCGACGCCGACACCGCCGCAACGTACCAAATTGCAAAGATAGAGGTGTCGATTCCGGCCGTCGCCGAGCGACTATGAAGTGCTTACACAGACGACGGTGAGATGCGCCGTGATTGATGCGGCGCTGAACACGTAGCTCAGGAAAACCGAGACGATTAAGGAGCGTTGGATGCAAACAGTACAGTCGAAGGATGGAACCCGCATTGCGTATGATCAGTTGGGACAGGGGCCGGTGGTTATCCTGGTCGGCGGCGCAACCACGACCCGCACCGATACGCGCCCCCTGGCTGAGGCTCTGGCGCCTCACCTGACGGTACTCAACTACGACCGTCGCGGGCGAGGCGACAGCAGCGACACCGCGCCGTACGCGGTTGAGCGCGAAGTCGAGGATATCGAAGCCCTCATTGCCAGCGCGGGGCCATCGGCGTTCTTGTTCGGCCACTCGTCCGGCGGGGTGCTGGCGTTGGAAGCCGCGCGACGCCTCTCGGCCAAGATCACGAAGCTGGCGGTGTACGAGCCGCCGTTTATCGTTGACGACAGCCGTCCGCCCATGCCGACAGACTATGTAGCGCAGCTCGACGCAGCGACAGCGGCGGGCCGCCCAGGCGATGCGCTCGTGATCTTTGTGACACAGGCGGTCGGTATGCCAACCGAAGTGGTACAGCAGATGCGAGCCGCGCCCTTCTGGCCGACATCAGAAGCGGTAGCGCATACCATTGCCTACGACGGCCGCATCATGGGCGACTCCATTTACGGCAGCGCTGCCCCGCTGAAGAAATGGCGTACGGTCACAATCCCAACGCTTGTCATGGACGGCGGGAACAGCGCGGACTGGATGCATCACGCGGCGGATGCAGTTGCGGCCGTCCTCCCCAACGCACAGCGCCGCACACTGGCAGGACAGGATCACGGCGCTGCGCCCGAGGTTCTCGCGCCGGTGCTGGTGGACTTCTTCGCCTGCGAGAGCTAGGGAAGCCGCTGTGGGCAGAGCTATTGTCCTTCGCGTAATCACGAGGTATAGGGGACGGGAGAGTCATGGGCAAACTGATCTACTCGATGATGGTATCGCTCGACGGATTCATTGCGCGGCCCGATGGCGCGCTCGACTGGGTTCCCATTGACGAGGAATTGCACGCCTTCGCCAACGATCAGGCCCGGGAGGAGAGCCTCTTCCTGTATGGTCGGCGGCTCTACGAGACCATGGCCGCCTACTGGCCGACGGCCGACCAGGACCCGTCGGCCGCGGCCGTCGAGGTGGACTTTGCCCGTATCTGGCGGAGCAAGCCCAAGCTCGTGTTCTCGCGGACACTCGACAGCGTGGGGTGGAACTCCACGTTGGCGCGGGAGGTTCGCCCGGACGACATCCGGCGGCTGAAGGCGGACTCCGACGGTGACCTGAGTGTCGGCGGCGCCAACCTGGCCGCGACCTTCATGCGCCTCGGCCTGATTGACGAGTATCAGCCCCTGGTGCTACCCGTCATCCTGGGCGCAGGCATCCCGGCCCTCCCGCTGGCGGAGAATGCCATCAAGCTGCGCCTCCTCGACACGCATAGATTTCAGTCCGGCGTCGTGTTCCTTCGCTACCAACTGAACAGTTGAAGCCAGGTCGGTTGCGCGAGTAAAACATTTGTGCTAACATACCCCGCTCTTATCGAAGGCAGTTGGACATAGACAGGAGGATTCGTGAGCGTACCCTACAAACCGAAGGACTATAGTAGCGTCTCACCCTATCTCATCGTCAACGGGGCGAGCGGCACGATTGATTTCCTCAAGCAGGTCTTCGGCGCCGTAGAACTGCGGCGCTTCCCGACGCCCGCGGGCAAAGTCATGCACGCCGAGGTTCGCATCGAAGATACCGTCGTCATGCTCGCAGATAGCCCCGACGGCTGGCCGTCAAGTTCGTCGCACATACACGTGTACGTGCCGGATGTTGACGCCACTTACAGGCGCGCACTGGAAGCAGGAGCCATCTCGGTGCAAGAACCCGTCCAGAAGGACGACGAAGACAAGCGCGGGGGCGTCCTCGACCCGGCCGGGACTACCTGGTGGATTGCGACCAAAGTAGAATAGAGACGCTCAGAGAGCCTCACACCATCCGCGCGGAGGCGCAAACCTATCCCATGTCAAACGCCCTTCATCCCGCCTTCCATCCCCTCCCGTTGGGCGCGATCCAGCCGCGCGGTTGGCTCCTTGACCAGATGCGCCAGGACCTTAGCGACGGCTTCGCCGGCCGGCTCGACGCCCTCACCGCGCACGCCGCGCACGACCTGTTTCGCCAGCAGATCGCCGCGTCGGAGGAGCAATACGCGTGGTGGGATGCTGAGACGCGCGGCAACTGGCTGTGGGGCCTCACCATGCTGGCCTTCCTGAGCGATGACGCTGCGGCCCAGGCGCGGGTGGCCGCCCTGCTCGACGACCTGCGAGCATCCCAGGATGCCACCGGCTACCTGGGCATCTACGCTCCGCCGTGGCGCTACCGCCACGGCGCCAGCGAAAACGGCGAGCTGTGGGCGCAGAGCCGCGCCCTGCTGGCGCTGCTGGCCTACTACGAATTCACCGCCGACCAGAACGTTCTGCGCGCCGTCGAGGCAGCCGTTGCCCTGACGATGACGCACTACGGTTCGCAGCAGTCCTATTTCCACTCGCCCGGCAGTCCCCTGGCGTCCCTGACGGGCGTGACGCACGGCCTATGTTATGTAGATGTCCTGGAGTGGCTGTTCGCCCTGACCGGCAACGAGCGCTACCGCGACTTCGGGCTGTGGCTGTACGATGACTTCTGCGCCCTCCCCGTACCGTTCGCCAACGACGACATGTCCACGCGCAGTCTGCTCGACCCTCGCCGCCCGCTCACCGGCCACGCCGTCCACACTGCCGAGCATCTCCGCGTCCTGGCCTGGGCCTATGCTGCGAGTGGACGGGATGACCTGCGGCGCGCCTTCGAGATGGCGCAGGTCAAGCTGGCTCGTTGCACGCTGCCAAGTGGGGCGCTCATTGGCGATGAGGGCCTGCACGGGCTGCCCCTCGCCGACGCCGCCTACGAGTACTGCACCCTGACCGAATACCTGTTCAGCCTGACGAGCATCCTGCAGAAGTTCGGGACAGGGGCCGACCACGTCGAGGCGCTGCTGTTCAACGCGGGCCAGGGCGCGCGTCTGCCGGACGGCAGCAGCGTGGCCTATCTTTCGCAAGACACCCGCCTCGACGCCCGCGCTGACCGGCCCGACAGCTACTCCCTCTTCCACGGTGGCGGCGGCCGCTTCAAGTTCTCGCCAACCCACGAAGACGTCGCGTGCTGCTGCAACCCGAACGCCACCCGCCTCCTGCCGCACTACGTCAGCCGGCAGTGGATGCGCTTGGGCGACAGGCCTGGCCTGGCCGCGCTACTCTACGGCGCGTGCCGGGTGCGGACTGTCATCGAGGGCAATCCGGTCGAGCTTCAGGAGATCACCGACTACCCATTCAGCGAAACAATCCAGTTCGTCGTCTCGCCGGCGCAACCGGCCACGTTCACCCTCTGCCTGCGCCAACCGGGCTGGGCGTTGAGCGCCGATGTAAGCGTCAACGGCGTTTCGGCGATCCCGCCCCGGCAGGGCGATCTATTGGTTGTCGAGAGATGTTGGGAGGCGGGTGATACTGTCGTGGTCACTTTCCCAGCCGAGGTGACAACGACGGCGTACCCCAACGGTGAGTACGCGGTTCGACGCGGTGCGCTCCAATACGTGCAACCCATCGCGCCCGCGTTCCGCCCCATCAAGCGCTACCCTGACAGCGCCCTGGCCGATGTAGAGATCCGGCCGCGAGACCTGGCGGAGGCATATCGGCCGTTCTTCCTGAACGCCGCCCGGCCCGCCTACGACCTGGCGCTGGAGCGCCTCGCGGTGGCTGCGCCCACCTGGCATACGCCGGCGCTCGCTCTCAGTGGCGGCGATGGACGGCTCGTGCCGATGGGCTGCGCCGTCCTGCGCCGCGCCGCCTTTCCCATGCTCTGAAAGTTGATCTGGGCCGTGTCGTCGCTCGCCGACAACACCGACTTTCCACCTCGCGCACAACCACACCCCCTCGTTGTTCGTAAAGAAGATAGATGTACCCGTGAGATCGGTCTGTTGTAGTCAACCCCAATCGGAGGTGAATTGTGGCAAACAGATTTCGGGTTGCCGGCCCGAACTCAAAGTATGCCCAGCCTGGCGCGGAACCGGCCCGCTTCTGGGTTGGCGTCTGGCACGGGCTTATCTCGCCTGTCACGCTCTTCGCCAGCCTCTTCACGCCGAATATTCGCATCTACGAGACAGACAACCGAGGCCGACTGTATGATCTGGGCTTTCTCATCGGTGTGATACTGGTCTTCGGCGGAAATAAGGCGCAGCCGCCACGCAGAAAGGCGCGGACCGAGCCGCTGCCCGCTCCGGACGTAACGATACCCCTGGCCTGAACCCACCACCTACCGAGGAGGGCATACGAACCCACCAACAAGAAACAGAATATCGTCGCTCGGGACAATACGCACATTTCTTCGCGAGGGAACTTGATCAGAGACGATTCTGAGCGTCGTTGACCGCTCATTCAATCACCCCCTCGTACACGAGGAACACGCCTCCATGTCCCTCGCCGGCGGAATCGAGCAGATGGGCTTCCAGTGCGGCATGCTGTGGGGCGCGGCGCTCGCCGCTGGAGCCGAGGCATATCGCCGCTACGGGTCAGGGCCGGACGCCGAGGCCGCCGCCGTGGTCGCAGCCCAGCGCCTCGTCGCAGCCTTTCGCGACAACTACAAAGCCATCAACTGCCTCGAACTGACAGGGACGGAGTGGAAGAATGCGAAGGCGCAGACAATGCTCAAGTTCCTGGTCAAGGGCGGGCCTATCCAGTGCTTCGGCATGGCGGCGAGCTATGCCCCCCTGGCCGCCGATGCGATAGACACGGCTCTGGCCGAGAAGCCTGTGCATCCGCCGTGCCATCCGGTGAGCTGCGCCGCCTGCCTGGCGCGAAAAATGGGCGCGTCGGAGATGCACACGATCATGGCGGCAGGGTTGGCCGGCGGCATCGGGCTGTGCGGGGGCGCGTGCGGGGCCTTAGGCGCGGCCATCTGGCTCATTGACCTGGACAGCAGCCAGCACGGCAGCGCGCGCATCAACTTCAACAATCCCAAAGCGATGGACGCAATTGATAGATTCGTGGAAAGCACCGGTGGTGAGTTCGAGTGCGCCGCCATCGTTGGCCGCACGTTCGAGGACACCGCCGACCATGCCCGCTATCTGCAAGAAGGGGGGTGCGCCAAAGTGATCGAAGCACTGGCCGCTCCTCTCCCCATGTAGGAGACGGGCTGGCCTGTCAGCGTGGGTTGTCCTGGCCCCGCAATAGATAGTCGTCCAGAATGAGGGCTTCGCGCGGCTGGAGTGTGACCGTTCGGTCGGCCAGCCGCCATGTCGTTGTCCCCGCCTCCCCCCCATCGAACCAAACCTGAACCTGGTGCGCGCCCGGCGACAGCGGCCACTGCTCGATGATGGCGGGCGCCCGCCCGGCGTACACGTCCGCCGGCGACAGCGCCTCCTCCAACACCGTCTGCCCATCTATGGCGACGGACAGGCGCGTTGGCCACGTTGGCGCGGCGCCGCCGGGCAGCCGCGGCGCGGGGCCGAAGAAGGCAGCCGGGTTCGGCAAGACCACGTCGAGGCGGGCCTCGTCCGCGCCAAAAGTCGGCATCGGAACGGCGCTCAGCGCCACGAGGACGATGAACGCGGCGGCCACCAGGGCGAGCGCGACAGCGATGTTGCGCGCCGTCAGGCGGGGAGCCATGCGTCCCGGTAGCGTCGGCGGCACGTCGCCGCTGCCGACGCGGGCCGGCGGGGGCGGGAGCGCGTCGGCGAAGCGGTCCGGCGCGAGCCAGAACGTCGTGATGGGCGCGTTGGCGTAGGCGCGGCGCAGGCGCGGCACGCGCTGCCGACTCAGCCGCCCCTCGGTCCACACGTTCCCCTCGCGCCGTCCGCAATCGTCGGGCGGGCAGCCCACGACGCGCACATCGGCGGCGCCCAGATCGAGGGTGTCGCTCACAAGATTGGGCGAGGCCGTGGCGACACACGGCAGCGCGATAACCTCGACCGTGCGCGGGCCGTCCTCCGCGACCTCGGCGGTGTCCGCCAGGTAGCTCTCCGCGCCGAACAGGGCGTGGCGCTCGCAGGTGTAGACGACCGTGACCGGCGTCTCGGGCGCGCGACGTCTCGCCCGCGCCAGGCGGGTGCGGGTGGCGTTGGGGATCGCCTGGGGCGCGAGGACGCTCAGCGACACCGCCTGAAGGTCGCATGAGCCGAGGCACACGCCGCACGCCACGCACATGTCGGGGTTCTCGATGGCGATGTATTTGTGGGGCTTGCCGTCGTGGCGCTCGACCATCGTGATGGCCTTGTAGGGGCAGTCCATGGCGCACTCGGTGCAGCCCGTGCAGAGGTCCTTGTCAATGGCGATGGGCGGCGGCGCCGTGCGGCGGCGCGGAAGCCACGGCAGCGCGACGGACACGGCGAGCAGGACGCCGAACCCCGTCCACAGCCACCAGGCATTGCCGTTGATCTCCAGCGGCAGGAAGAACAGGTAGAACGGGTCTAGGCGCATCGGCGGCGGCAGGGCGCGGAAGTCGGCGCGGGCGAGCATGCCCACCGGGATGGCAATGGCGAGCACGAGGACGATGGCGAAGACGCCGCCGAGCCACACCGGGCCTGGCAGGAATTTCGGGCGGCTGAGGCGCACGATATGCAGCCAGAACATCGCGGCGACGAGGACGAACAGGAGAATGTGCAGCAGGAGCAGGAGGCCGATGACGATCCAGCCGCGGTCCAGGCGCTCGGCGCTCAGCATGAAGCCGAGGAAGCCCGGTCCCCACGGCGTCAGCGTGTCCAGCCAGTTGGTGAAGCTGGCCGTGATCAGTTGCGACCGCTCGTCCCAGACCACCCAGTAGCCAATCACGCCGTCCACCCACAACACCGCCATCATGACCACGCCCGTCACCCACGCCAGCCAGCGCGGCCCGCGGAAACGGTCCATGAACAGCAGGCGGTAGCCGTGCAGCAGGCTGACCACCAGGGCGAAGATCGAGGCGTAGCGGTGCATCGCCCGAATGACGTGGGCGAGCGGGTGCGCCTCCATGCGGGCGATGGCCGCGAAGGTGCTATCGAAGCCAAACTGCATGAAGAACGTGAGGTAGAAGCCCGTCACCGCCACGATGATCCACAGCCACACGGCGATCGTGCCGGTGTGGTAGAAGGGGTTGAGCGTCTGCGCGCCAATCAGCCGATTGACAGGCGTTTCGACGGCCAGGGCGGCGCGCTCCAACACCCTCAGGACGCGGCTGCGCTGTGGTGTCCAAACCTGGGTATTGCCCTGGGAAGTGGGGATTTCGGGGGAACCGCCGCTCGACTGCGGAGGGAGGCAGTCTTTGTCCTGGTCCACGCCCTCCGGGAGCGTCGGCAGCCTATCGCGCCGAACAAACACGAAATAGTCCTCGATTCGGATAGTCTCTCTGTGTTAGATGCGCTTTCGCGCCAAAAGGATACAAGCGACCACCGGGGGCGCAGAGTGCAACCCCCGGTGGATACGCGCACACCTGGAAGCGGTGGAAACTTGCTACCAGACCTTGAAGCCGGGTGAGACCCACTGCGCGTTGGAGAGCATCTGCACCAGGATCGGGCCGTAGCTCAGGATGATCAGGACGGCGGTCGCGCCCAGCCAGGGACCCCAGTTGCTGAGCCAGGCCGGGATGGCGAGCGGCTGCTCGTAGGCCTCGGCGACGGGCATCTCGACCTGCACGCGCTCCTTCGAGAAGAACGCCGTCATCACGACGACCACCACGAAGATCACCAGCGAGACGAACATGATGATGCCGCCGGTCGCGGTGAGGAACGTCCAAATGCGTGTGTCGCCGCTGCCGTAGGCCTCCATCGCCGCGCCGAGCATCGTCCGCCGCGGCGCGCCCAGCAGACCCAGGCGGTGCATGGCGGTCGAGAAGATCGCGACGCCGATGGTCCAGACCCACGCCTGCGTCAGCGCCCAGCGACGGCCCCAGAGTTTGCGGCCGGTCAGGTAGGGCAGCATCCAGTAGAGGATGCCCATGAAGGTCAGGGTGACGCCGGTGCCGACGGTCGTGTGGAAGTGGCCCGGCACCCACGTCGTATTGTGGACGACGAGGTTGACGTTGTAGGAGGCGTTAATCAGGCCGCCGATGCCGCCGAAGGCGAAGACAATCATCGCCAGCAGCTGCGCGGCCACCGAGGGATCGCCCCACGGCAGCTTGGGAATCCAGCCCAGGATGCCCTTGCCGCCCCGCGCCCGCCCGCCTAGCTCCAGCGAGGCGATGACGTTGAAGGCGGTCAGCAGGCTGGGGAAGAACACGCCGTAGGTCAGCAGGGCATGCACCCACTTCCAGAAGTCCGGCACGCCGGGGTCAACATACTGGTGGTGGAAGCCGACGGGCGTCGAGAAGACCAGGAACAGCCAGAACGCCAGGTAGGCCAGGGGCATGCTGAACAGCTTGCCGCCGACCTGCTTCGGCATCATGCCGTACCAGGATACGTAGGCGGGCAGCAGCCAGAAGTAGACCAGCGGGTGGCCGGTGAACCAGAAGAACGTGCGGGCGATCTGAGAGTCGATGCCGGGCAGGATGTTGAGTGTCCACGGCACGATGAGTACCAGAATCTCGACAGCCACGCCCAGGGTGCAGATCTGCCACAACACGAAGGTGATGATCGAGGCCAGCGCCAGGAACGGGGTGGTCTTGCCCTTGTTTTCCCCGCGCCACTTGAAATACGTGCCGTACATGCTCCAGCCGGTGATCCAACTGCCGACGACGAAGATCACCAGGCCCATGTAGTAGTACCATGGCGCCTGCATCGGCGGGTAGAACGTGTATAGCACCGAGGCCTGGTTGAGCAGCAGCGGCACGGCGGCGATGAGCAGGCCGATCACCATGGTGGCGAAGGCAAGCCAACTCATCCACGGCCAGCGGATCGGCGTCTTGAGACTGTTGACAATGACCAGGGTCAAGAAGCCTGTGATAAAGACGGTTGTCCAGACGAGAGCATTGAGAACGCCATGCAGGCTGAGACCCTGATAGTAGGATTGCAGCAGCCCCGCGTCCGTGAGCGGGGTGTACATGTCAACCCCGGCGTGCTCTAGCCCTTGCATTGGTCCGAAGAGGCTGCCGACAAACAGGGCCAGAATCGCGACCACCATGTGCCAGCCGACAAGCCTCTTTTCAGAAGCAAGCATTGCTGTCTCCTTTCGAGACGACAGTCACATGACTGCCGCGATTATTCCACAGTGAGTGTCCCGAACATATACTGGTGGCCGAGGCCGCAGTACTCGGTGCAGACGTAGTGATACACGCCGGGCGTATTGAAGGTGTGGGTCAGGGTCGTCACCCGGCCCGGCAGCAGCATGGCATTGATATTGGTGTTTTCGACCAGGAAGCCGTGCTGCACATCCTGCGACGTGACGATGAAGGTGACCTGGGAGCCAACCGGCACTTTCATCTCGGCCGGTGTAAAGACCCAGGGCCGCGCGCCGGCGCGGACGACCGCCTCATACCGGCCCGGCGCCAACTGCCGCAGCCCCGGCTCGGCGAATGGCCCGGCCTGGGCGACGGTGTTCGGGTTGACCTGCACCGACGAGTAGGGCAGCTGATAGCCGAAGGCGACAGCTGAGACTGTGATGGTGAGGAAGAACAGAACCAGCACAACGGCGCTGATCCCGATCCACCACTTTTCGTATGTGTCTACGTGTATCATCCCGTCATCCCTCTTCCTAGCAGAATCAGGTACACCCAGCTCCACAAGATAATGAGTGTGATGAGAAAGATCAGGGTGACTGTGATTGCGCCAATTGGATGCTGCGGTTGGTCTTTATTGGGTGCTTTCTTGTCCATAGACGTCTCCTCCAGACTGAACGAGCGGTGCGAGTCACCGGCTGAGCAGGTAGGACAGGTCGTCCGCCATGTCCTCGACTGAGATACCGAACGGGAAGATGAGGCGCAGGTAGCCCTCGCGGTCCACCACCATGACCGTCGCCGTGTGGTCCACCAGGTAACCCAACGCCGATGCCACCGGGTGCGCGTTGTAGTAGACGCCGTAGTAGGTCGCCGTCTCGGCGATCTTGTCGGGGGCGCCGGTTAGACCGATGAAGCTCGGATCATAGCGCGCGACATACTCCCCCATCACCTCGGGCGTGTCGCGCTGCGGGTCCACTGAGACCATGACGACCTGCACGTCCTTGGCGTCCGCGCCCAGCGACTCACGCGCCTTGTTGACGACGGACAGCGTGACCGGACACACGTCCGGGCAGGTCGTGTAGCCAAAGAACAACATGACGATCTTGCCGCGAAAATCCTTGAGCGACACCGGCTGGCCGTGCTGGTCGGTCAGGGTGAAGTTCGGCGCGGTTTGGGGCGACTGAAGGACCATGCCGTGGTAGGCGTGCGGGCGCAGGTAGCTCCCGACCTTCCACCCGGCCAGGCCAACAAGGGCCACAGCAAGGACACCCACCACCAGCAAGACAGGCCAGCGAAGCATGACAGGCCGCCGCGGGGACACAGGAACATCGGTCATTGGTAACACCTAAAAAAGTGCGCGGCCTCGTAGGCGGCGTGCGCCAGGCCCGTGCTATTGCGGGCCTCGTCGGCGAGGGATTGCAGGTCGCGCAGCACGATAGTCTGGTCGAGCTGCGATGTCCGGTAGTCGGCGCGGATGATACCCCAGCCATCCACCAGGACGAAGTGCGGCTCGAACCGCAGCGACGTGGAGTAGCCGGTCTTCTTGTCGTAGTACACGCCAAAGCCGCCGCCGACCGTGTACTTGGTCTTCAGCGGGTCGCCTGTCAGAAAGTCCCACGGAATGGAGGCGTCGCCGGGATACTTCGCTGCGAAGCGGGCCAACGCTTGGGGCGTGTCATACTCCGGGTCCACGGTGATGGTCACGAGCGCCACGTCTACGCCTTGCGGCTTGCTCTCCGCCAGCCGCTGCCTCAGCGCCGCCACCTGGTCGGAGGTCTGCGGGCAGCCTACTCCGCAGCCGGTGTAGGTGAAGCTGTAGAGCGTGATCTTGCCGCGATAGTCCTCGCTCGTGCGCACAGCGCCGTCTTGATTGGTGAAGGCATAGCCCGGCGCGAGGCTGATGCGCGGCAGAACCCGCAGTGGCTTGCCGATGGCGAAGGCCAGCACGGCGACGACGAGCAGCGCTACCGCCACGTAGGCCGCGCGCACCGACCAGGCCGGGCGGCGGGAACGCGAACGAGCGGGCGAGCCGATGGTGTGCGTCGTCATGGGCTGTCTGTCGCCTCCTCAGACTCGCCCTGGTATGGTGAGCGCAGAATGCCCAGCAGATCCGGCACCGAGATATCGGTCACCTGGCGCAGGTCATCCACCACCGCGCGGTTCTCGTCGAGGGTCAGGTGAATGATTCGGAGGCTGCGCGGCGGATCGCCGAGCAGCGCGTACACGTTCGTCGTGCGGCTGCCGATGGCCGCCTGGTCAACGATCAGCACCTCTGGCTGCGTCTGGGTAGTCAGCGTCTCGGCCTCGCGCCACGAACTGGCCGAGCCGACGACGATCAGCGACGGCTCCTCCGCGAGAACGCGAGCAAGCCCGTCGCGAAACAGCCCTCGGCCGACAAGAAGGATACGTGTAGCCATAGCACCAGTATAACAGGCCGCGCCAGGCGGCGTCTTCGCCCGGATGGCTACCTTGGGGTTAGATATAGATTAGGGGGACTAGTCCATTTGGGGGGTTAGTCTGGGGAGCCGCGGGTGAGGCTGTGGCGCGTCGCCCAGGCCGCTGCTTCGGCCCGGCTCCGCAGGTGTAGCTTGTCCAGGATATTGTGCAGGTGCGCCTTGACGGTATGCGGCGAGAGGGCCAGCGCCGCGCCGATTTCCTTGTTGGTCATGCCCTGGGCGATCAGGCGCAAGACGGCGCGCTCGCGCTCGGTCAGGTCCTCGCCGCCGTTCTCGCGCCGCTCGCTCTCCACCGACAACGCGGCGAACTCGTCGAGGAGCTTGGCGGCCATGTTGGGCGCGACCATCGCCTCGCCCCCCGCTACGCGGCGGATAGCGTCCATCAGCTCATCGCTACCCATGCTCTTGAGCAGATAGCCCCGCGCCCCGGCGCGGATCGCTGCGAAGAGGTGCTCAGCGTTCTCGGATACCGTGAGCATCAGGATGTGCGTCTGCGGGCGGGCGAGGTGAATCTGGCGCGCCGCCTCGATGCCATCCACGCGCGGCATGTTGATGTCTAGGAGCGCAATGTCGGGCCGCAACTCGGCCGCGCGCGCAATGGCGTCGCCCCCGTCAGACACGCTGGCGACGACGCTCATCTCCGGCGCGTCGTTCAGCACCCGCGCCAGTCCTTCACGAAACAGGCGGTGGTCGTCGGCGATCAGAATGCGGATCATGGGACGCCTCGGCGGGGGACAGTGACGATGATGCGGGTTCCCTGGCCGGCGCCGGTGACGATGCTGAAGCGGCCGCCGAGGCTCTGCGCCCGCTCGCGCATGGTCGCCATGCCGTGCCGCTGGTAGTCGCCGTTGGCGGCGAGCGCCTGGGGCAACCCCACGCCGTCATCGGTGATCGTCAGCTCGATGTCATCGTCTGGGGCGATAAGGCGCACCTCGACGCAGCGGGCGCGGGCGTGCTTGCGAACGTTCGTCAGCGCCTCCTGCGCGATTCGCAGGAGCTGGAGCGTGACTTCTGGCTCGACGACGAGACTCGACGGCTCCGCGAAAAACGTCGTCTCGATGCCCGTCTGCTGGCGGAAGTGAGCGACGTAATCCGCGAGCCGCGCCGCCACCTGCTCAGGATGCTCGGCGGCCAGCCGCAGCCCATCAATCGCCTCGCGGGCGTCCACATAGGCGGCCTGGATGGCCTCGCGCATCTCACCCATTTCGAGGAGCGCATCCTCTTCCCGGCCAATCCGCACGAGCTTCTCCAGGCGCTCCATCTGAAGCCCCAGGTAGGCCAGGGTCTGCGCCAGGCCGTCGTGAATTTCGCGCGACAGACGATAGCGTTCCTCGAACACCGCCATCTGGCGCACCTGCTCATAGAGCTGCGCGTTGCGCACGGCGAGGGCGATCTGGTTGGCCGCTGTCATCAACAGGTCGGTGTGGCGGGCGGTGAAGGCGCGGGGGCGATGCGCGCCGAGGAACAGCGCGCCGAAGACCTGGCCTTCGGTCACCAGGGGCGCGGCGGCGGCGGACAGCACATCCCCGGCCGGTTGGGGCAGGCTGGCCGCGATGACCGGCGCGCCGCCGAGCGTTTGCCGCGCCATGCCCAGCGCCAGCTCGAAGCGGGCGTCGGTCATGCCCGCGCCGAGGCCCTGCTGGACGCGGCAGGCCCACGTGTGGGAGGGCGCCTCGTAGAGGAACAGCGCGGCGGCCTCGGCGTCCCAGCCCGCCGCCGCAATCTGCAACACCTGGTCGGCGAAGCGGTCGAGGCTGGCCTCGCTGGCCGCCGCCTGATCCAGCGCGCTGATGGTCGTCATCTGCCTGGCCCGCAGGCGGCGGCTGTCCAGCATGCCGGCGATCTCGCCCTGGACGACGTTCAGCAGACGCACCTGGGACTCGGGCGGGCCATCGGACGATGGAAAGTAGGCCAGGATAGCGCCGACGCGCTCCTTCTCGCGCACAATCGGCATGCACACCGCCGAGGCGATGCCCTCTGACTCGGCCAGGGTCTCCAGGCCGACGAACAAGGGGCAGCCATCGCGCGTTCGCACGTGGGTCGTGGCGCACGCGCGGCAGCGCGTGGCGTCAATCCCGGCGTCCATGTGGGCGCGCATGGCGCGGACGTACCCCTCGCTCAGCCCCCACGCCACGTCGAGCTGCACCCGGTTGGCGGTGTCGTCAAACGTCACGATGCTGGACGCCTGCGCCCCCATCAGTTGAATCGGGGCCTGAGCCGCCAGCTCCAGCACCGTCTCTTCGCTGTCCGCCGCCGCGATCTGCTCGCCAATCCTGTTGAGCGCCAGCAGCCGCTCGTGGTTCGCCTCCAACTCGTCATAGGCCACCTGGAGCCGCCGCTCGGCTTCGCTCCGCCGCGCCAGGGCATTGGCGAGCAGGGTCAGGCCCACCCACGCGGCGACGCTCCCCACCACGCCCAGCAGGAGAACGTCGAGGGTATCGCTCGAGGAGAACGCGCTTGGCCCCCACCACGTCACCACCAGGGCGCGCTCCAGCGCCGCGACGGCGAAGACCGCGAGTGGCACGAGCCACCGCAGCCGGCGGAGCAAGACATGGAGCGGAACGCGCGAAACAAAGGGCATGGGCAAAGCATCCCGGTCAAGTGCGCGAAAAAGATAGGTATGACACAGAGTACGGACAGATAGCTATCTATTCTACCTTATGACGCACTCGATTGCAAGGTTATGTGAGGGCCGCCAGCGGCGAAGGGGTTGCACTGTCCCGCAGTCTATTCTATACTCTGTTTCTCACACTTGGAGAGCTCTATCTTTGCACTTTGCGGTGCAGTGGGGGTGTGGGGGCCGCAGGCCCCACGAACACCCTCTCCCCCGCGTCGTTCAGGGGCGCAGTCGGAAAGGGGGTAGTTTGGAGGGCTGTGCCCTCCAAGCCTCCCCACCAGACGCAAAGTGCAAACATAGAGGAGAGGTTACTGCGTCAGGAAGAGCCGAGATGCTTGCCAACGTCAAGGGAGCCGTTGTCTACCTTCTGCGGCCGGCCGACATCGTTCGCGCCGCGCCGCGCCGCGCCCTGCGTTTCGATCTGGTCGCCGGGCTGACTGTAGCGATTGTGGCGCTGCCCCAGGCCATCGCCTACGGTGTCGCCGCCGGTGTTGGCCCGTCCATGGGCCTATACACGGCCATCGTCGCCCCCATCGTTGCCGGTCTGTGGGGATCCTCCAATCAGACGTTCACCTCGCCGACCAACATCACCGCCCTGCTCGTCTTCACAAGCCTGTCCGCCTTCGTCACTCCCGGCACGCCGGACTTTCTCATTGCCGCCGGGCTGACGGCAGCCCTGGCCGGCGCCGCCCAGCTCATCATGGGGCTGGCGCGCCTCGGCATGCTGGTCAACTTCATCTCCGACTCGCTCATCGTCGGCTTCGCCGCCGGCGCGGGCATTCTGCTGGCCGTCAACGAGTCGCGCTACCTGCTCGGCTTGAGCTTCACCAGTAGCAGCGTCATCGAGACGCTGCAGCGGGAGTGGCTGGGCCTGCCGCAAATCAGTGTCATCACGCTGGCCCTCGGCCTGGGGACCATCATCCTCATGGTTGTCTTGCGCAAGCTGCGGCCGCGCTGGCCGGCGACGGTCATCTCCCTCGGCGTTGTGTGCGTCGTCGTGTTCGTCTTCGGCCTGAACAACGTCGTGAAGGTCATCGGCCCCTTCCCCCAGGGCCTGCCGCCCTTCCAGCCGCTGCCCATCTTCAACCTGAGCCTCATCGCGGGGCTGGCGCCGGGGGCGCTGGCTATCGCCGCCGTCGGCCTCATCCAGACAATGGCTATCGCCCGCTCCCTCGCCATCGCCACCGACCAGCAGGTAGACAACAACCAGGAATTCGTGGGGCAGGGGCTAGGCAACATCGCGTGCGGCTTCCTCAGCGGGATTCCCGCCTGCGGCTCCAACTCGCTCTCGACGATGAATTTGCAGTCAGGCGCTCGCTCCCCGCTCGCGGCGGCCCTCGCCGGCGTGCTGGTTCTCGTGTTCATGCTGCTCCTGTCGCCGGTCGGCGCGTACCTGCCGCGCGCCGCCCTGGCCGGCGTGCTCATCGTCATCGGCGTCAGCATGGTAGACAGGGTACAGATCGCGCATATCTGGCGCACCAGTCGCGGCGAGGCCGTCATCATGCTGGCGACGTTCCTCGGCACGCTCTTCCTCCGCATTGACTTCGCCGTCCTCGGCGGCATCCTGATGTCGCTGGCCTACTACATCCTGCAAACCAGCGCGCCGAAGGTGACGCCGGTCGTACCGGACGACGATTTCCGTCACTTCGTCCATGAGCCGGCGAAGGCGCAGTGTCCGCAGCTCGGCATCCTGGATATCCTGGGCGACCTGTACTTCGGCGCGGCCAGCAACGTCGAGCGGGCGATCCGCGACCAGCGCCGCGCCCACCCCACGCAGCGCTACCTGCTCCTGCGCATGCACAGCGTGCAGCGGTGCGACATCACCGGCATCCGCGCCCTGCAAAGCGTCGTCCGCTACTACCGCCAGGACGGTGGCGACGTGTTCGTGGTGCGGGTGCAGACGGCGGTGCTGCATTTCATGCGCTCCTCCGGCTTCTTCGCCTACCTGGGCGCGGACCACTTCCTCGCCGAGGACACCGCCATCGAGTACCTGTTCTACCACGTGCTCGATCCGGCGGTGTGCATCTACGAAAGCGACGTGCGCGTCTTCCGCGAGTGCCAGAACCTGCCGCGCTCCGCCGCCACCATCGAGATCGCCCTGCCCAAGAGCAGCGCGGCTGTTTCCGTGCCCACAATCGCGCCGATTGCCCTGTGGCAGGCGCTCCACGGCGCAGCCCCGCCGCTGGTCATAGACGTGCGCGAGCCGCGCGAGTTTCAGCAGGGCCACATCCAGGCGGCGCAACTCCTCCCCCTGCCGACGCTGGTCGCCGAGCAGCCGCCCTTGCCCCGCGACCGGCCGGTTGTCTTCGTGTGCCGCATTGGCCGCCGCAGCTCGCGCGCCGCCCAGATGTACGCGCAGAACGGCTACACCAACATCGCCGTCCTGGACGGCGGCATGCAGGGGTGGGAGGCCGCCCGGCTGCTGCAAGCCGTCGGCTAGATGACTTCGAAAGACACCGCCATGACTCACCACGCAAACCGCAACTGGGGGTTGGACCTGGTGCGCGCCACCGAAGCCGCCGCGATTGCGGCCGGCCGCTGGATGGGGTTCGGCCAGCGAGACGCCGCCGACAAGGCCGCCGCCGAAGCCATGTACGAGGCGCTTAACACCTTTGACATGGACGGCACGATTGTGGTCGGGGAGGAGGGCCGCCTCGGCAGCGGATCGCCGCTGGCGACGGGGCAGCCGGTCGGCCAGGGCGGGCCGGCGCTCGATATCGTCGTTGACGCGGTAGACGGGCTGAACCTCCTGGCCCTGGGTCACGCCGGCGCCATCGCGGTGGCCGGGGCCACCGCCCGTAACGCCATGTGGTCCCCCGCGCCGGCGATCTACGTTGAGAAGATCGTGGCGGACCGCGATCTTGCCGGCGCCCTCGTCGCCGAGTGCATGGACGCGCCTGCCGCGTGGACGCTCGCCCTCGTCGCCCGGCTCAAGCGCAAGGAGGTGCGCGACCTGGTTGTGTTCGTGCTCGACCGGCCGCGGCACGCCAATCTGATTGACGAGATTCGCAAGGCAGGCGCGCGCATCATGCTGCGCCGCGACGGCGACATCGCCGGCGCGCTCCTGGCAGCGTCGCCGGACAAGCCTGTGGATTTGCTCATGGGCATCGGCGGCGCGCCGGAGGCGGTGATTGGGGCGTGCGCGGTCAAGGCGCTCGGTGGGGCCATGCTGGCGCGGCTCGCGCCCCAAAGCGATGAGGAGCGGGCGGCAGTCGAAACGGCGGGCCTCGACACGCGCCGTATCCTGACGTGCGACGAGATGGTTGCGGGCGACCAGGTCTTCTTCGCCGCGACCGGCATCACCGACGGGAATCTGCTGAACGGCGTCCAATATCGCGGCAACCAGGCGCAAACCCAGTCGCTCGTGTTGCGCTGCGACAGCCGCACGCGGCGTCACGTCTACACCGAGCACTTCCTCTAAACTGGACCTACAGCCTACCTTAAGACGCAATGCAGCATTTTCTGGCACTCTTGACGCGGGCATTGTATAATGAGGCCAGCGCTCGAATACGCGGGCCGACGATATTGGAATGCTCGGCGGTGAGTGGCCCCGGGTGTGTCGGCCGGCGAGATTCAACCCGAGGCAGTGCAAGGAGGCATACAAAATGAAAATACGGGTGCTACTCATTCTTTCGGCGTTGTTGATTGTCGCCGTTGTCGCCGCAGCGTGCGGCGGCGGAGGCGGCGGCGCGGCCTCTTCGTCCTCCGGCGGGCAGGCGGCGGCCAAGTCGGCGGGTGACGCTGCCCACGGCAAGACCGTGTTCACCCAGACGTGCGCCTCGTGCCACGGCCCGGCCGGCCAGGGCATCCAGGGTCTGGGCAAGGACTTCACCAAGAGTGATTTCGTCAAGAGCCAGACCGACCAGCAGCTCGTGGACTTCGTCAAGAAGGGCCGCCCCGCCTCTGACCCGGCGAACACGACCAAGGTGGACATGCCCCCGAAGGGCGGCAACAACGCCCTGACAGACAAGGACCTGCTGGACGTCGTCGCTTTCGTCCGCACGCTCCAGAAGTAACCTCTGCCGCCGCAAATGGTGAAGGGGTCACCGGGTATTGCCGGTGACCCCTTCCTCTTTGTTTCTTTCACGGGTGGACTGGTTCTGGTTCCTCTCCCTATGACTTCAGGGGGGACTAGGGGGAAACGGTGGCGACTCGTCCCCCACCAACCCCCGCCTTGCTACGCTCGGCTCCCCCTTCCACCCCCCACAGGTGGGGGAGGAAGGGGGCTAGGGGGATGGAGGAGGGACGCCGCTCCCCAGGCCCGGACGCTCCCCCGGACTCAGTTGAGCTTGCTCTCGCGTCTCGCGGACGATTCTGGGGCGGACACGCGCGTTCTCTCCGCAACAGGGCGGGGCGTGGCGGGGGAGTTGGGAGGGATTGTCCCCCCTGCGCGTCGGGTGAGCCGCTGGCGCGTCAGCACGATCCGATGGCGAATCGGCGGCACACGCACGAGCAGCAGCACGGCCAGGATCGCGCCGTACAGCAGCGGGTCGCCGCGCGCGCCGACCTTCGCCTGCCACACGAAATGCAGCACGGCCAGCACGCCCGCCGCGTACACCAGCCAGTGCAGCCGGACCCAGTTGCGCTTCAGCCGCCGCTGCCAGCCCCGCGTCGAGGTCACAGCCAGCGCCGTCAGGATGATGAGCGCCGCCAGGCCCGCGACGATGTACGGCTTGTCCAACAGCGCATCCTGGAGGATCTGGCGCAGGTTGAAGAAGTAGTCCAGCCCGACAAAGTTGGCGAAGTGCAGGACGGCGTAGAAGAAGGCGTACAGGCCGAGCGCGCGGCGAACCGTGAGGGGCTTGCGCCAGCCGGAGACAATGTAGATCGGTGTCGCCGCCAGGCTCAGCCCTAGCAGGATAATGGCCGCCCGCCCGGTGAAGGTATACAACGTGCGCACCGGATCCACGCCCAGGTCATGCTGCGTGTAGCGCCACACGATCAGGGCCAGCGGGTACAGCCCGGCCAGATGGGCGAGCAGCCACAGCCAGCGATCGGCGAGCCAGGCGCGGGCGGAGAGACGAGGCCGGGCAGCGCGAGTCGTCGCCACTAGAAATTCTCTTTCAGGTCCATGCCCTGGTACAGCGACGCGACGTCCTTCTCGTAGCCGTTGAACATGAGCGTCGAGCGCCGCCCCGGCTCGCCGATGCGCCGCTCCGTCGCCTGCGACCAGCGCGGGTGATCCACGTGCGGGTTGACGTTGGCGTAGAAGCCGTACTCACCCGGATTCGCCGACGCCCACGCCGTGTCCGGCATGGTGTCCGTCAACTCGATCTTAGCAAGAGACTTCGCGCTCTTGAAGCCGTACTTCCACGGCACTACGAGGCGGATCGGCGCGCCATCCTGGTTCGGCATTGGCTTGCCATACATGCCGGTGGCGAGAATGGTGAGCGGGTGCATGGCCTCGTCGAGGCGCAACCCCTCCGTGTACGGCCACGGCAGGATCGCGGCGCGCTGCATCGGCATCTGCTCCGGCCGATACACTGTCACGAACTTGACGAACTTGGCCTGCGGTGTCGGCTCGACCATCTTGAGCAGGCTCGCCAGCGGGAAGCCGACCCACGGAATCACGAACGACCAGCCCTCCACGCAGCGCAGCCGGTAGATGCGCTCTTCGTGCGGGAACGTGCTGTAAATCTCCTCCATCGAGAACGAGCGCGGCTTGGCCACCATCCCACCGACTTCCACGTTCCACGGCAGCGGCTGGAAGCCCTTCGCCCGCTCGGCCACGTCCTCTTTGTTCAGCGAGAACTCGTAGTAGTTGTTGTAGTTGGTGACCTGGTTGTACGGGTTGACCACCGCCCCCAGCTCGTCCGTCTTGGCGCTGACGAACGGGTCGGCGTGAGCCAGTTCTGCCGGCAGTTTCACCGATGGCGGAATCGCCGGGGCGTCCGGCGTCGGCTGGGCGGCGCCGCTCATCGGCGCGCCGCACGCCGCCAGCACGAACGCCGCGCCGGTCAGCAGCGCGCCCTTCATGAACTGCCGCCGATTGATATACACAAACTCAGGCGTAATCTCGTCACGCGGAACGTCACTCATCGCCAACCCTCCTGAAGCCTCACTCACTCCGAGCATCTCACGTCGTCGTTGACACAGGCGCAAGCCGTGTGACGGAATGCGCCAGCCCAAGAACACAGCCAGGCCGTCATTGCGAGACCCCTATGCCCGTGGCGGCATGCGCCGACACCAGAACACTGTCCGGCCGTCATTGCGAGCGTCAGCGAAGCAATCTCCCACCTTGCGACCGACCGTCTAGTGCAGCGAGAGCGGGCGTTGCACCCGCCGTGGGATTGCTTCGTCGTCCTTCGTCCTCCTCGCAATGACTGTATGTTCTATGTGCTCTGAGCAGCGGAGCGAAGCAATCCTCCGCCCTTGCGAAAGATGGTCCGCTGTAAAGTATAGCTACGTTGAAGTATAGCCGCGATTGCTTGCCACGATATTACGCTTCCCTTAACAACCCCCTGCTTTTCTCTAGAGGCTTGCACTCACGCACCTCTTTCGCCTGACGCCTCGATGAACCGCACCTGCCGCGGCGCTTCTGGCCGCCTAGCCGCCGTAGGCTGATGAACTTTAACAAAATAGACCAGTCATAGTACACTTAGGGTCTCAACGGCATACGTCTGAGCAGGAGAGGACAATGCCTAAGAAGTTCAAGTACGACTTGAGCGAGACCCAACTGGACGAACTACGCCGCACGCGCGACACGCATCCGCTGCCGTATGTCCGCGAGCGGGCTGCCGCCATCATCAAGTCCATCGGCGGCCAATCCACCCGTGACATCGCCGCCCACGGTCTGCTGAAGCGGCGCGACAAAGACACGGTTCGAGGCTGGATCCAACGCTACTTAGCGGAAGGGCTGGACGGCTTACGCATTCGTGCGGGACGCGGGCGCAAGCCCGCTTTTTCCCCCTCAGCACGCGACGGCGGAGACGGCCCAGGCTGAGGTGGAGGCGATCATCCACCACCCGCCGCGCCTGGTCGGCCTGGCCCGTTCGCGTTGGTGGCTGGACGGCCTGCGCCAGGCTGTACCCTGGCTGAAGACGCTGTCATTGCCCGGCGTGCACAAGATCCTGCGGCGCCTCAAGGTGCACTACAAACGTGGCCGCCGCTACGTCCACTCGCCCGACCTGGCCTACGACGAGAAGATGGCCCTCATCGGGCAAGCGCGGGCGCTGGCGCACGCCGAGCCCAAGCAGTATGCGCTGCTCTACCAGGACGAGTTGACCTACTATGTGTGGCCCAGCGTGGCTCAGGGCTATGCCCGTGCCGGCAGCGACAAGCCGCATGCCCGTCAGGGTCTGCGCTCCAATCGCAAGCGTCGCATCGCTGGCACCCTCGATATGCGAACCGGGCGTCTGTTCACTTGGCAACGCGCCAAGTTCGACCGCCACACCTTGATCCGCTACTTCAAGGCCTTGGACGCGGCGTATCCTGACGTTGACCTCATCTTCGTTGTGCTCGACAATTGGCCCGTCCACTTCCATCCTGACGTGCTGGCGGCGTTGGTCAACACCAAGATCCTGTTGCTGCCCTTGCCGACGTACGCGCCGTGGACGAACCCCATCGAGAAGGTCTGGCGCAAGCTGTACCAAGAGTTGTTGCATCAGCATGATCTGGCGGATCGCTGGCCCGACCTACAGAGCCTGGTTCAAGCCTGGCTCGACCAGTACGCCGAGGCCTCGTCGGATTTGCTGCGCTATGTCGGTCTATGACTGGCCTATTTTGTTAAAGTTCATAAGCCTACGGCTACGAGTGGAAGCCCAAGGGGCTGGCGAAGGGTAGCCGCAAGCCTCTCAGGCGTCCATTCCCAGCCCGCTGCTTTAGCGGCGGGCGGCTTGCCTGCGCAGCCTCCCCTGTTGGCGGAGCATTCATGCACATCCTTCGCTTATCCGTTCCCAGCTGTTGACAGGCAAAACCGTCGGGGCGGATGTGACACCCGCCCCGACTTGTTCCGGTCTATGCTGCATGACGTCTCACGCCGAGCTTGAATCAGACCTGGGCCTCTTTAGCACTAGGGCGTTGGCGTGGGTGTGGGCAGAGACGCCAGGCTGAAGCGTTGGATAATCCCTGCTCCTCCGCTCTCACCCACGACCCACACCTCGCCGGGCAAAGCGTATGCCACAGCATTGTAAGTTACACCCCATCGGAACGATAGGACCGTCCATCTGTGCCCATCCCAATGTTCCACGATCGAGTCGCCGACTACCCATGCATCCGTATCAGACAGAGGTGATACTCCCCGGAGAGGCGGGGGCCCCGTCTGCGAAGAGCCGCTCGGGTTCCATGGTGTGTCCAAGATAGTTTGCCAAGTATGGCCATTCCATTGAAGACCGTAGGCGAATAGATCATATCCCCCACAGAAATGGCAGCCTTGCCTCAGGGCTACATTGCCAACCGCCCAACCTATCGTCGAAGACACCATACTGATAGACCGGATATCATGAATTACCAATGTCAAAACGGGAGGCACAGAAGGATCGATAGACCATGTTACACCATTCCAGTGGGCGAGGACACCGAGGCCGCCTACCCACACATCTGCTGGTGAGAGCACAGCCACAGCATGCAAGTGGTGATCAGAGGGGAGGTGATCAGAGGGGATGGGGCTGGTGATTTTAACCCATTCCCGTCCATCCCAGTGGACAACGGTTCCTGCATCTCCGACAGCCCATACATCATCGGTTGTTCGCCCTGCCACTGCCCAAAGCGTCATATCTGTTGGACTTCCCACCACAAGCCAGGCCTGACCGTCCCAGTGCAAGATTGTTCCTTGATCGCCGACAGCCCAACCATCAGTAGAGGACATCATGACGAGCCCTCTCAGGGTGTTCGCTGTCGGACTCGACGCCCGTCTCCAACTACAACCATTCCAATGGAGAATGGTCCCGTCTTGTCCGGCCGCCCAACCATCCATTGCAGAAGCCATTGCCACAGCGTATAGTGCATGGTAGTCTGCGGACGGCGTTCCATCAGGATTTTCGAAGCACTTGACGTCATGAGCGACCATCAGTAGCGGTAAGCCAACGATATAGCTCTGTATCCCGGTTGGGGTGGCCGTCGGCGTCAAGGTGACCGTCACCGTCATCGTGACAGTTGTCGATGAAGTCGCTGTTGCAGTCGCGGTCGATGTGATCGTGGCCGTCTGCGTCAACGTTGGCGTCAGGCTCAGTGTCGTGGTGACTGTCGGACTCCCCTCGCCCTCTGTGGGAGAGGGGCTGGGGGTGAGGGTCTCCGTCTCGCCGTCACGCGGCAGGCCGCGAACACGGGCGTCGGCCGGCGACGGGGGCAGGAAGAAGAGCGACACGAGCGCGCCGACAAGGGCGAGGGACAGGCAGCCGATCAGGGCGAAGCGGAGCAGAAACGAAGGGCGCATTTTGGGTTTGTCCTGGGGAAGAGTCCCGCTGCGAGAGAGCGGGTGAATCGGCATTCACAAATCGAGACGCTCAATCAGCCCCAAAAGAAACGGCCTGACACGTCATTTCGTAGACTTGTCCCAACGTTCACGCGATTTTCTCGTTGTCGCTGCAATTTCCCGACTCCTCCCGTATCCCTCATACCCTCCTTTGCGTCATTCTTTGTGAACAAGTCCGCGCATTGTCAATTCCCGGTGATCACAAGAGATGCCACAAAGGCACAGAGGGCACGGAGAAAACGATATATCTTGATGCTCTGTGTCCTCTGTGTCTCTGTGGCGAGTCTTCTTCCACGGCTTACGACCCATACACTCTAGCGAGCGCCCTATGCCCACCCACTGCCCTGCATGCCGTCTCCTGCCGCTCCTCGCCCTCCTGGCCCTCGCCGCCTTTGCCCTTTGCCCGCCGCCCGCCCGCGCCGCCTCCTCCGCCTTCAGGACATTCCCGCCTTCCGGCGGCGAGGCCGTCTTCCCCCTCCCCGGCGACTACGATGGCGACGGCGCGTCCGACATTGGCGCCTTCGATCCCGCCAGCGGCGTCGTCACCTACCTCCCATCGTCCAGCGCCTTCAGTGGCCCGCCGCGCGCCATTGCCCTGGGCCTCCACCTGCCCGACGCCCAGCCTATCGCCGCCGACTTCGACGGCGACCTGATGGACGACCCCGCTCTCGTCTACTTCAATGGCCTTCGCTGGGTCGCCGCCCTCCACACCTCCCGCGACGGCATTACCCACTACTACTCGTTCCCCTTCGGCGCGACGGCCTTCACCGCCTTCGCCGCCGACGTGGACGGCGACGGCCTTGCCGACCCTCTCGTCTACCGCCCCGCCACCGGCGGCATCTACGCCCTCCTCTCCTCTCGCGGCTTCGCCGCCGACGCCGACAGCCTCTTCAGCGTCTACACCGGCATCGCCAACGGCAAGCCGTTCGTCGTGGACTACGACCACGGCGTCGGGGGCAAGGACGACACGCGGGGCGCGTATGGGCGCGGCCGCGACTACCTCGACGACCTGGCAGTGTTGGGCCAGAACGGCTCGATCTACATCGTGACGTCGCACTACGGGCTGTACAACAGCATGGCGCGGGTGGACGGGTTCGCCCAGGGGGGCGACACGCCGGTGGTAGGCGACTTCGACGGCGACGGGGTCAGGGACATCGCGGTGTATCGGCCGGGGAGTGGGGAGAGCGGCGGGCAGTTTCGGGCGCTGCTATCGAGCCAGGACTTCAGCGCGGACGCGATACTGACCTACAGCCTGGGGTCGAGCGATACATCGGCGCAGGATGCGCCGGTCGCGGCGCGATATGACCTGGACACCAGGACGGACTTCGGGGTGTATCGGCGAGGAACGGCGGGCGCCGGCGAGTGGCGGGTGGCGTTCAGCGAGGCGAGCCTGAACGTGGCGCCAACGACGTACCCGTCGCGCCGCTACGGCATGGCGATGGCGAACTGGGACGACAGCCTCAAGACGTGCTACGCCGGCGGCCTGGGCGTGGGCGACGTGAACGGCGACGGCCACCCGCCAGGCGACGTCATCCCCTGCGCCCGCGAGCTATACTACGAGGCCAACGGCATCTCGGAAATGGCGCAGACGATGACCCACGATGGCGTCACCTACCGCCTGCACCCCTACGCCATGGACGTGGCCTGGGGCAACTACCTCGACCCGCGCGCCAACAACCTCATGTTCATGTTCAAGTACATGGGGTCTACCGCGCCGATGACTGACGCGCAGCGCAGCTCATACCTCAGCTACCCCCAGGATGTCCCCGGCAGCATCCAGGTACAGTTTGAACTCGGCGCGTGCCACCCCAACCGCGAGGATCACTGCCAGGACTCCGATGGCGGCCGCCGTCTCGTTCTGACCGACCACTCCGCCATCTGGAAGCGGGCCGAATTCAAGGAGTGGCTCATCGCCAACCGCCAGGGGCCAACGCGGGACTATCGGCGGTGGTACACGTTCCTCGTCGGCTCGGAGATGGACTACTACGCCCAGACCAGCCCGGACACCTACGCCCGCATCCTGCGGGACTACACCCGCTTCCTGGCCGAAGTACGCGACGAGATCAAGGCGCAGTACGGCATCACTGTCCACCCGACGATTGTGCTTAGCTCGGCCGCCATCGGTTGCAACTACAACCTCCAGGCCCACGCCATGGTGTGCAACTACCGCCACGGCGCTACGCCCGACGAGGACACGTGGGTTCCAACGGCGGCGTACTACACCGCCGTCTTGCAGCGCATGACCCGCCCCGTGGACATTGACTTCGATGGCGACGGGAACACGACGGGCGACTTCGAGCAGTGGAGCCAGCAAGACGCCGACACCTTCTCGGAGTTCTTCACGTCCTACTCCCTGGACCCGTTCCTCAACAGCCCGCTTGACGGCGACGCCTTCCTGGGTCAGCCGGGCCACCCCGGCGTCTCCGATGTCCAGGCGTTCGGGACAGCATTCGCCGGCATCATCCGCCAGACGGCGGACCGCTTCTACGACCTGCCCGGCTGCTGGAACCCCTACAGCCGACAGTACGAAGCGTGCCGCCGGCCCACGGTGCTGCCGCAGCTCGGGACGCACTACTTTGGCTGGCCGGGCCAGAGCTGGATGGGCGATATCTGCCCTACCGCGCCAGGCGACAAGGTGTGCGCCGACACCGACACGCCGCCCTTCGACGACGTGCGCTACAGTGTCGTCTACAGCGTCGCCCGACTCACCCAGGTCGCCCTCGCCGACCTGGACCACGATCCGGGGCGGGTGGCCGCGTGGGCCTACTGGGATGGCGTAGATGCGCTGTACTCCCGCGATCCGGTGTCCCACATGCTCTGGGGCAGCCTGCACGCATCCCTGGAGCCAATCGTAGACTGGGATCCCGTGTGCGACGCGGCCGGCTGCCGCAAGGCGAATGTCCGCCTGACCCCGCTGGGCGAGGTGTACTTCGCCCTGGCCGCCGGCCAGCCCGACTTCCGGCCCGGCCCATTTACCTACGTCGGCAACAACGACCCGGTTAGCGGGACGATGACCGTTCCCCTCTCCCGGCCGACCTCATGGTGGCCAGCCGCGTCCGACGCCACACGCAACAAGAAGCCCAGGGGCTAACCCCTGGGCTTCACTTGCCTACCCGCCGTATCGATTCGGTAGCAGCCTTAGTAGCCGCTGTAGCCCGGGACGCGCTTGCGGCCGATGCCGCCGCTGTAGCTGGCTATGTCAGCGGCAAGCGCCAGACCAAGCCAGACCCAATCAAAGCCGGCAATTCCGCCCGGCGCAACAATCACATACATAAGGGTTAACCAGGGTAAGAAGACTATACCTGCCACCGGCCATAGCCACCAGATAATGGGCCACCCGTTGAAGGCAAGTTGCCATGTGATGGGCTGGAAGAGCCACCACAAAACGCCAACAACACGCGGGCCGAATACAACCAGGGCGAGAAACGCGCAACACATAAGCCAGCCTCCCTTCAAGATGCCCACAGGATGAAGAAGCGAACGCGGCCGCTGAGGGCCTCGCGGGCCACACACCGTTCCCGCGCGCCGCCGCCTGATTATACACCGGCGATTCGGGAATGCAAACAGCGAGTGGGCGGCGATTGCGCCCCATATCTGTACAAAGCCGCCGCCTTGTGGCATACTGCACATAGGCCAGAGTCGCCTACGCTCTCAGTTTCATGTCGGTCGGAGGATTACAAAAATGCCTGACTGGGCCTATGACCTGTCAACATGGCAGCTGGGCGCAGCACTCCTGATCTTCTTCGAGGTCGCATCCCTGGGCGGCCTCTGGCTCACCCGCCGCTACATTCTGCCCCACTTGAAGATGGTGGACGGCAACAACGACGCTGTCAGCGGCACGGTGCAGGCCATCGGCGTCTTCTACGCCGTCACCGTCGGCCTCATCGCCGCCGGCTCCTACTCTAACTACCAGAGCGTCAGCAGCATCGCCACACAGGAAGCGGCGAGCATCGCCAAGCTCTACCGCGACGTCACTGCCTACCCCGACCCACCCAAGATCGCCCTCCAGGGTGAACTGAAGAACTACACCGAGTTCATCATCAACCAGGCGTGGCCCGCGCAGCAACACGGCATCATCCTCGACGGCGGAACCCTGATCCTCAACGACTTCCAGAACACGTTGCTCAACTTCGACCCGCAGACGGAGGGGCAGAAGATCCTCCACGCCGAGGCGCTGCGCGCCTACAATGAGCTAATCGGCTACCGCCGCCAGCGCATTGACGCCGTCAGCGGCGGCTTACCCGGCGCCTTCTGGGCGGTCATCTGGATTGGCGCGGCCATCAGCATCTTCGTCGGCTACTTCTTCTACCTGGAGGACCAGCGGATCCACCTTATTCTTGTCGCGCTTATGGCGGCATTCATCAGCCTGGTCATCCTCGTCATCGCCTCCAATGACAACCCCTATCGCGGCAGCCTGAGCATCGGACCCGACTCCTACAAGCTCATCCTGGACACCGTTATCAACAAAGTCAGGTAAACGCGCCGCTCGGTAGTCTGTCGAGGAGTTTCCGCGCCGCCGTTGCCCGCTTCGAGCGACATCCGGTGAACGATCCGTGGAACGCGGTTACCCTAGCGACGCCAGACCACGGAGTCGAGATCGGCGATGTGGGCAATGTAGCCGCCGGGGTTGATCGGCAGCCGCACGCGGCGCGAGACGATGATGCCGTGAACGGGCGACGTGCATTCTTCCCGCACCTCGCTGGTGAGCGAATCGACGATGCGGCCGAGGATCTGCCCCTTCTGCACCTCAGCGCCAAGCACAATGTCCGGCTCGCCGAGATAAAACCCGCCGGCCCCTGAGCGATAGACAACGTAGTTGCTGACCATGATCTGTTGCGCGGGCGTCGCCGGCTCGCCCGCCAGCATGCCCAGGTGCTTCATGACGTTGTGGATGCAGACAGCGCCCTGGTCAATCGTCCCATCCACGATACCCATGCCGCCGCACTCCGCCACCAGCGTCACGATGCCGTTGATGTTGGCCTGGCTGGAGATCATCACCGGGTTGAGGTTCTCCTCGCGCCACCAGATGACCTCTGAGCCGAACGCAATCGCCATCTCGCGGATCTTGCGGTTCATCTCCTCGGCGAAGGCGCGCGTTATGCCCGCCGTTGACCCGCCGCCGGTGCCGTCGGCGGCGCTCACCTGCATGATGCCGGGGCCGTTCAGGTCGAAGGCGTGGGGGAACGCCACGGGGATCTCGTCGCACGCGCCCGTCCCGTCGTGGAAATCGAGCAGATAGTCGCACTTCTTGATGATCTCGTTCCACATCACATACGCCATCTGCTCGCTGAGCCAGGCGTTCTTCTCTTTGCCCGGCCACACGCGGTTCATGTCGAGCTGGTCAGCCGGGTTGACGCGGCCGCCGGAGCTTTCGATCTGGCCGCTGAATTCGATAGAGAACGGGTTGGCGATGGGCAGGCACAGCACCGTTCCGCGCAACGTCTGCGGATCAATGTCGAGCATCGCCCGCCGGATGATCTCCGCCCCCATCGGCTCCCAGCCGTGGAGGACAGACTCCAGCCCCAGCGTGGGGCCGTCCTCCGCGCCGTGAATCACCTGGAACGGGATACGCACCTCAGTACCGGCGGCCAGATAGCCGACGTGGAGGAAACCGAAGGCTTTTTCACCCGGCGCAACGGTCAGGCCACCGACATGAATGCTAGTGCGAGGCATGTGAGTTAGTTCTCCCGTGGACAAGTTGGATAGTGGAAGGATTGAACGCGCCTATGCGTCCAGCCAACCCGACTGGAGCCAGGCCAGGTACGCCGCCAGGCCGTCGGCCAGGGTAAAGCGCGGGACGAAGCCGCAGTCGTCGCGCAGCCGCGACATGTCGAGATTGCCGCGCACCGACGGCGGCAGGGTGACGACGTCGGCCGTCTCGGCATCGGCCTCCGCCCACGCGAAGCCCGGCGCCAGGGACGCGAGCGCATCCAGCGCCTCGGCGACGCGATAGGCGCGGTCGCCCGCGACGTTGTACACATCCCAGGTTGGACGGTCGGCCAGGGCCAGGCGCACGAAGGCGTCGGCCACGTCGTCAATGTAGCAGAAGTCGCGGTGGCGCTGCGGCGCATACACCCGCGCCCGCTCGCCGCGCAGCGCCGCGTGCGCCAGCAGGTAGACCGCCGACATACCGCTGCGCGATAGCGTCGCCCGCTCCATCGGCCCATACGCCGTCCCTAGCCGTCCGACAACCGTCGAGAGGCCGAATAGCTCCGTGTAGCGGCGGCACATCGCCTCGGCCGCCTGCTTGCAGATGGTGTACAGGCTGCTGATCGCCAGGGGCCGCGTCTCAAGGATCGCCTCGGTCGGGTCGGCGGGCGCCCCGTAGACGGCGGTCGAGCTGATGAACACGAAGCGCCGCGCGCCGGCGAGCCGCGCCGCTTCCAGCGCATTCAGGGTTCCGCCGAGATTGACATCCACAATCGCCGCCGGATCCGCCTTCTCGACCGGCAGAGGCGCTGTGATCGTCGCCGCGTGGACGACAACCTCCACGGCATTCTCGCGGCACACGCGAATCAGGCCGGCCCGGTCGCGCACGTCCACGTTCACCCACGTCACCCGCTCCGCAACGTCGGTCAGGAAGCGCTGCGCGGCGTCGTCGGGCGCGCGACGGGCCAGGGCGACAACCGGCTGCCCCGCCTCGGCGAAGCGCCGCACAAGGTTGATGCCGACGAACCCGGCCGCGCCGGTCACCAGGACGGTCATGCCAGGCCCGCCCGGCGCAGCTTGTCCTTGTGGGCGATGTACTCGCTCACTGGCGGCGACTCGCGGCCTGACGAGAAGCGGAGGCTCATGGTCAGCGCGTCGTGGCTCACCAGGTCCAGCAGACGCCGCAGCTCGCCGACAGCCTGGGGGTGGTCGTCAATGCGCAGGTCGGCGTAGGGGGCTTCCTCGCGGTAGACGACGTACAGCGCCGCCGATTGCTGGCCGCGCCGGTCGCCCCCCGCCGCGTGGCCCGCCTGGAGCGCGGCGACAAGGCGCAGCGGCAGGGGATCGTCAGGGTGGCTCTCGAAATACGCGACCATGGCCTCGACGGTCTCGCCATTGACCAGCATGTTGCCCGCCGCCGCACAGTGCGTCCCCAAACGGTGGCCGCTCCAGCCTTCCGTCTCGACACCGGTATGGCCCGCCAGGCGCCCCTCAGCATCCACGAGAATGACCTGACGCCAGTCGCGGCCCGGATCGGCCGCCAGCACAGTGTCCAGGGCTTGCGGGCCAGTAACGCCACCGTCCTGGATGAGACGAAGGGCGTCGTAGCCCAGGTACGGTTGGGCGTAGGCCTGCACAGCGATGGCCGCCGCCCCGGCGCGAACGTAGGGGACGCGCGCGCCGACCGCCGTGTGCTTCGTCGCCACGGCCACGCCCATCATGCCGCTCTCCGAATCGCGGCCAACGACAGAGAATGTCATGCCAGAACTCCGTGAGGGGGTGCTCCGCAGTTGAGCATACAAGAAGCCTCTCGTGCTGGCGCGGGAGAGCCATCTCCACCGCCAGCAGGGGTCACTACGCTAAGACCCTTCAGCGCATCATACGCCAGCGGAGGTCCCAATCGCCCGCCAGGCGCTCGATCCCGTTCTCGGTAATCAGCACATCCTCGTTGATGCCCGGCAGCCAGTCGGGCCGGGGCCGGACCGCCCGCCGCGGGTGGTACGAGAACACCATACCCGCGACAAGCTCGCGGTCCTGGGACGCGCCCCAGCCCGGCGCGGCCGCGTACCAGGGCAGCTCGATGGTGTCCATGCCCTGGCCGTGGAAGTCGTAGTGGTCGGTCGGCGGCCCGAACTCCCAGCCGTCGTCGCGCAGGACACCCTCGAACGTCCGCGCCATGTCGCTCAAGCGCACGCCGGGCCGAGCCATCTTGCGCACCTCAGCGTAGGCGCGCAGCTCGCTGTCCATGAGCTTTTGCGCTAGGGCGCTCGGCTCGCGGTACGCGCAGTGGACCGTGATCTCCGCCCAGTGGCCGCTCTCGCCGGACATCTCCATGTGATATGTCACCACGCCGTCGCACTTGAGCGGTACGTCCTCTGGCGGCGACGCGCTGCCATCCTCGCTGATGAAGATCAGGATGTCGCGCGCGCCGCCCGCCAGCAGCACCCGCGCCGCCTCGGCCGACAGCTCGCGCTGGGATCGGCCCGGCGCGACGATCTCGACGAAGCGCTCCATCGCCGACTTCGCCAGCGTCCACAACTCGCGGATCTGCTGAATCTCGAGCTGACTCTTGATCATGCGAATGTCGTTCAGCAACGTATCGCCGTTGACGAATGCGACGTCGGGCAGGCCGCCCGTGAGCTGCTCGAACGCGCCGGCAGGCAGAATCCACTGGAGACCGCAGACCCCGACGCGGCCGCGATCCAGCCCCCGCTCCCGCATCGCCTTGACCATGTTGGGAACGAGGTAGACATCGCCGCGGCAGTCGGTGACCCAGCCGCGCTTCGCCACGCGCTCGGCCAGGGCGTAGCTCGTGATGGTCAGCAGCGGCTCACCCTCCAGCGGGAACAGGACGAGGCAGTCGTGCGCCCACATGTGGAAGTCGGTCAGGTAGCGCACGTAGCCGCGCCCCGTCCACCAGTGGCCTTTGCCGGCCACGAGAAGAGCGTCGAGACCCTGCGCGGCCATGACCTGCCGGATCTTGCTGTAACGCGCATCTCGCTCGGCGAGCGTCGCCTGTGTCCCCATGATCCCCTCCCGCAGACCCGATCACTATCTTTGCAGTTTGGTACAATGCGGGGGTATGGGGGCCGCAGGCCCCCACGAATTCCCTCTCCCCACGTCGTTCAGGGGCGCTGCCCCCACTAAAGAAGGGGAAAGCGGGTAGCATTGGAGGGCTGCGCCCTCCAAGCCTCCCCGGCAGACACAAAGCGCAAACATAGAACCGATGATGACGGCGCGAGGCCGTCGGCTATTTCTTGCGGCGCGGATCCAGCACGTCCCGCAGCCAGTCGCCCAGGAAGATGATGCCGAGGACGGTGATGGTGATGGCGATGCCGGGGAACGCCGCCAGCCACCAGGACGTGGCGATGTGTTCGCGCCCGTCGGCGAGCATCAGGCCCCACGTCACGGTCGGCGGCTGCACACCGAGGCCGAGGAAGCTCAGCGACGACTCGGCGATGATGGCGACGCCTACGTCCAGGGTCGCCAGAACGATGATCGAGCCGGTCACGTTCGGCAGAATGTGGCGGGTGAGAATGCGGCGGTTGCGCTGGCCGACCGCCTGCGCCGCTGTGACATACTCCCGCGTGCGGGTCGTCAGCACCTCGCCGCGCACGACGCGGGCGAAACTGACCCAGCCGGTGATGCCCAGGACGATGATCAGGTTCAGCAGACTGGGGCTGAGGACGCTGACCACGGCCAGGGCGAGGACAATGAAGGGGATAGACATGAAGCTGTCAATCCCACGCGAAACGACGGTGTCCGTCCAGCCGCCGAAGAAGCCGCTGATGAGGCCCAGCGTCACCCCGATGACCGCTGCGATGGCGACCGCCGAGATGCCCACCACGACCGAGATGCGCGACCCCCAGATGAGGCGGCTCAGCATGTCGCGGCCCAATTGATCGGTCCCCAACAGGTACGCCGGGTCGCTGCCGGCGACCCAGAACGGCGGCAGCAGGCGCTTCCCCAGTTGCAGACGAGTGGGATCATGGGGCGAGATGACCGGAGCCAGGACGGCGATGAGCACCACGCCGATGATGATGGCGACGCCGATCAGCCCAACCGGGCTTTGACGCAGCCGAAACACCCAGCGCGGCATGCGTCGTGGGCGCAACTTGGCGGATGTAGTTAGGGAATCGGCGCCAGTAGCCACGGTGGTTCTGCCTGTGTTAGCTGTAGCGGATCCGCGGATCCACCACTGCGTACAACACGTCAACGAGGAGCGTGCTGAACATGACAATCAACGCGAACACAACCACGCCGGCCTGCACGATCGGCATGTCTTTCGATTGGACGGCCTGAATCATCAGCCGGCCCATCCCCGGCCAGGCGAACACCTGCTCGATGATGACCGCGCCGCCCAGCAGCCAAGCCATCTGCAAGCCGAGGATCGTCAGAATGGGGATCAACGCATTGCGCACGCCGTGCCGCCCAATCACCGTCCACTCGCGCAGCCCTTTCGCGCGCGCCACGACCATGTACTCCTGGCCCACGACATCGAGCATGCTCGAGCGCAGGAGGCGCGTCAGCGTCGTGGCGATGCCCAACGACAGGGTGACGGCGGGCAGAATGATAGCGCGCGGGTTGTCGGCCCCCGACACCGGCAGCCAGTGCAACTCCACGGCGAACAACAGGATGAACATGATGCCAATCCAGTAGTTGGGCATCGCGCGGCCGAGCGTCGAGAGCGTCGTCGCCGTGACATCTATGAACGAGTTGGGGTACAGCGCCGAGAGCAATCCCAACGGCACCGAAATGAGAATGGCGATGATCAGGGCGGCGAAGGCCAACTCGGCGGTTGCCGGTAACCGTTCGAGAATCAGCGGCATGGCCGGCGTGCGGTAGCGCATCGAGCGCCCGAAGTCGCCGCGCGCCATGTTGACAATCATGGTGACGTACTGCTCCGGCAGTGGCCGGTCAAAGCCATACGCCTGGCGCACCAGCTCGATGTCGGCGGGCGTCATCTCCGGCGTGATGTATGCCGCGAGGGGGTCACCCCGCAGGCGGAGCAGCACGAACAGGATGAGTGTCACGCCGATCAGAACGGGTACCATCAGGAGCAAGCGGCGGATGAGGTACTGGGTCACAGGTCGTCCTTCCATGCGGCCGGCCGCCCCTCCCTGGCGAAGAGGGAGGGGCGGCGAGCGACGGACTTACTGCGAGAGCTTGGCGTTGCCGAACCAGAGGAAACCGTCGAGGGAGGGCTTCCAGTTCAGCTTCTTGTTCATCCCGAACATGTCGTACTGCTGGTAGAGCGGAACCATGGTCGGGTCTTCGATCATCAGTTCCTGGATGCGCTGGTACTGCTTGGCGCGCTCATCCGGGTTCATGTTCACCGCCGCCGCGCGGATCAGCTTGTCGGCTTCATCGGCCTGGGGGCCGGACCAGCCGCTGCGTTCGCGTCGGTCGGACTGCTCCGAGAGGACGGCGATCCACGGGTCGAAGAACGAGTTGCCGAGGGACTCGAAATACAGCTCTTCGTTCTTGTACGGCACGTAGATCTTCTCGCGGAACGTGGTCAGGTCCATGACGTTGAGGTCAACCTTCAGCCCGACATCCTCGAGCATCGCCACGATGGCCTGCGCCACGTCGCCCTGCTTGAGCAGGTAGTTGGCGGTGTGCATGCGCAGCGGCGTGCCGTCGTAGCCGGCCTCCTTGAGGAGCTGTCGCGCCTTGTCGGGGTTGTACTCACCATACTGCTTGTAGAACTTGTCGCTCCAGCCGAGGGTCGGCGGCGTGATGCGGCTCAGCGTCGGGATGCCCATGCCGTCAATCAGGTCAATGATGGCCTTGCGATCAATGGCATACGAAATGGCCTGGCGGATCTTCGGGTTGGACGTGACGCCCTTCCAATCCGTGTACTTCGACGACGCGCCGGCGCGCAGGAACAGAATCATCGTCTGGGTGGTCAGCGCCTTCTCGAGCTTCAGGTTGGGGTTGTCCTGGATGCGCTTCCAGTCCTGCGGCGGGATGCCGATGGTCAGGTCAATGTCACCGGAGAGCAGGGCGGCCGTGCGCGTCGCGGCTTCGGGGATCGCCCGGATCTCGATGGTGTCAATATCGGGCTTGCCGGCCCAGTACTTGTCGTTGGCCTGGAGGATGACGCGGTCACCCTTCTTGTACTCGACCAGCTTGTACGGTCCGGTGCCGACAGGTTGTGTCGCCACGTCTGCGCCGACCTTCTTGCCGTGCGCCGGGGCCTGGATGCCGCAGCCCGTGCCGGCCATCTTGCTCAGGAACGCCGGCTCCGGATTCTTGGTGACAAACTCGACCTCGTAGTCGTTGATCTTCTTCATTTCCTTGATGAACGTCCACTGATTGTAGGTGATCATCTTGGGGTCATCAAGGATGCGCTGGTAGGTCCACAGCACCGCGTCGGCGTTGAACGGCTCGCCGTTGGCGAACGTCACCCCCTCGCGCAGCTTGAAGCGCCACGTCGTGGGGTCAATGTTCTTCCACTCGGTCGCCAGATACGGCGCGAACTCGTTCGTGTCGCGGTTGCGCCACACGAGGCAGTCGAACAGGTTCATGTGGACCCAGGTCGCCTGGATCGCCCAGTCCGTCGGCGGGTCGAGGGACGTGGGAAGCTCAGCCTGCCCGACCACAATCTTCTTCTGGCCGGTCGTCTTGGCGGCGGCCTGAGCCGTCGGTTGAGCCGCGGGCGCGGTTGTCGCCGCCGGCGCCGCCGCTTTCGCGGCCGCTGTCGGCGCGGTGGTGGGGGCCGCCGCCTGGGGCGCCGCCGTCGGCGCTTCGGCTTTCGGGCCTGCTGCGCGGGAGCGGCGGGCTGCTGCGCCGCCGGCCGGGGCCGCCGCACGCTGCGGCCAGCACGGCCACCGCGAGCAGGACAAGCCACAAGATGCGTCGCATGGCATTTCCTCCTTGAGAGTTGAACGGGTGGGCAGGGGCAAGATGTGACAGATGTTGCCGACTGAAAATTGTCGACAATATACTGTTAGCACGCATGATACTCTATTTAGTGCGACTTGTCAACAGGCAAATTAAGCGGCGGCCACCGTGTACTTGCGGAGCTTGTCGGGGTCGAGTTCGACACCGAAGCCGGGCCGCTCGGTACCCGCAGTAGCAGCCCCGCCGGCTCGAACGGCTCCGTCAGAATCGTGTCCGCCAGGTACGTGTGCGGCGACGGCCACGTCACACACGGCGTCGCCGCCGCGATGTGCGCCGCCGCCACCGCAATCAGGTCGTAGTAGATCGCCACCGACAGCGACAGCCCCGCCGCCTCGAAGATCGCCGCAATCTTCTGCACCGTCAGGATGCCCCGTGCTTGGTGATCTTCATCAAGGCGATCTGCGCCGCGTTGTGCCGCACGATCTCGATGGCGTCTTCCACCGGGTAGATCGCCTCGTCGGCCATGATCGGCGTCGCCAGCCGCCGCGCCAACTCCGCCAGGTCGTGCAGCCGCGCGCCGGCTGCTCCACCGCCCCCAACCCCCGATCCGCTCCATCGTCGTCAGCGTCGGGATCGCCTGCCCCAGCGTGTACCCCACGTTCCCGTCCACCTGGATCACCGCCCGATCCCCCACCGCCTCCGCCACCGCCCGATACCGCCCGATGTCTTCCGCCGGGTCTAGCCCGATCTTCATCTTCAGCACCGGGTACGGCTGCTCCGCCAGCGCGTCCTGCGCGTGCTGCGCCATCGCCGCTGGCGTGTCGTGGTGGACGAAGCCCATGATGTCCACCCCGTCGCGCACCTTGCCGCCCAGGAGTTGGTACACCGGCACGCCCAGCGCCTTGCCCTTCAGATCCCACAGCGCGAACTCCACGGCAGCATGGGACGAGTAGTGGTGCGGCAGCGCCTTGTGCATCTTGCCCACCACCCGCTCGATGTCGCGCGGGTCTTCGCACGCTGCGGCCAGCACGGCCACCGCGAGCAGGACAAGCCACAAGATGCGTCGCATGGCATTTCCTCCTTGAGAGTTGAACGGGTGGGCAGGGGCAAGATGTGACAGATGTTGCCGACTGAAAATTGTCGACAATATACTGTTAGCACGCATGATACTCTATTTAGTGCGACTTGTCAACAGGCAAATTAAGCGGCGGCCACCGTGTACTTGCGGAGCTTGTCGGGGTCGAGTTCGACACCGAAGCCGGGCCGCTCCGGTACCCGCAGTAGCAGCCCCGCCGGCTCGAACGGCTCCGTCAGAATCGTGTCCGCCAGGTACGTGTGCGGCGACGGCCACGTCACACACGGCGTCGCCGCCGCGATGTGCGCCGCCGCCACCGCAATCAGGTCGTAGTAGATCGCCACCGACAGCGACAGCCCCGCCGCCTCGAAGATCGCCGCAATCTTCTGCACCGTCAGGATGCCCCCGTGCTTGGTGATCTTCATCAAGGCGATCTGCGCCGCGTTGTGCCGCACGATCTCGATGGCGTCTTCCACCGGGTAGATCGCCTCGTCGGCCATGATCGGCGTCGCCAGCCGCCGCGCCAACTCCGCCAGGTCGTGCAGCCGCGCCACCGGCTGCTCCACCGCCCCCAACCCCCCGATCCGCTCCATCGTCGTCAGCGTCGGGATCGCCTGCCCCAGCGTGTACCCCACGTTCCCGTCCACCTGGATCACCGCCCGATCCCCCACCGCCTCCGCCACCGCCCGATACCGCCCGATGTCTTCCGCCGGGTCTAGCCCGATCTTCATCTTCAGCACCGGGTACGGCTGCTCCGCCAGCGCGTCCTGCGCGTGCTGCGCCATCGCCGCTGGCGTGTCGTGGTGGACGAAGCCCATGATGTCCACCCCGTCGCGCACCTTGCCGCCCAGGAGTTGGTACACCGGCACGCCCAGCGCCTTGCCCTTCAGATCCCACAGCGCGAACTCCACGGCAGCATGGGACGAGTAGTGGTGCGGCAGCGCCTTGTGCATCTTGCCCACCACCCGCTCGATGTCGCGCGGGTCTTCGCCGATGACGGCGGGCGCGACGTGCGCCACGATGTTCGCCATCATCCCTTCCGCCGTCTCCCCGTAGAACGGGCCGTCCACCGACGCCTGCCCGATGCCCTCAAGCCCCGCGTCCGTCGCCAGCTGGACGACGACCGTCGTGGCATAGGCGCGCGTCCCGTAGGCCGTGCGCAGGGTGTCGCGGCGCGGAACAGCAACGAGTGAGGTTTGGACGCCGACAATCTTCATTGCGCCTCCTGTGAGGAATGTCCTCGCGCCATCGCCCTCTCCGTCACGGGACGGTGTGCCACTGCTCGCGCGCGGCCAGGGCGATCATCACGAAGTGGGCGCGGTACGCCTCGCCGATGTCGTTGGCCGTGAACGACACGCTGTAGTTGGAGGTGCGCACCGTACCCGGCATGAAGTAGGCGGCGTCGGCCAGGGCGGTGTCCTTGAACGTCAGCTCGACCGTCGTCGGCGTCTCGAACGTGACCGGCTGCATGCGGTCGAGGCGGGCCAGCGCGCGGCGGACGGCCTGGCGGATGATCTCCTGCTCGGCGGCCGGCGCCAACACCTTCGCCGAGTACATGCCGACCGGCCACTTGACCACGGCCACCTCGATCTCTGGCACGAACTCCTTGATCTCGGCCATCGCGGCCGCGTCGCCCGACGCCATAGCGACCGGCACGCCGAACGCGCCCGCGATGCCGGCGTTCAGCTCTAGCTCGCCGATGGGGCGGCCGTTGATGGTAGACGCCGTCAGGACGCCGCTGTTGGTGGTGTGGTTGAGCGTGCTCGGCGTGCCGACGCGGGCGTGGAAGCCGATCTGGAAGACAGCGTCGAAGCTCTCGTCAAGGCCCTCCATCTGCCCCAGCCGCCGCCCGGAGCGCCCGAACACGACCGAGGCGGCCGGATGCAGATCGCTGATGAGGATATTGCGGCCGCTGCTGTGTCCGTCGCAGATGAGGACTTCGCTCGCGCCCATCTCGACGGCGGCCTCGACGGCGGCGTTTACGTCGGCGGTGAGCCACTGGCGCGCCTCGTGGTGCCGCCGCCCGTCCCACGCCGTGTGCTCCGGGTGAACGACGCCGCTCACACCCTCCAGGTCCGTGGTCATGAAGATTTTCACGCGCAGATCCTCCCGACGATCATCAGGCGGCCATTAGCCCAGGACAACGCTCTCGCCGTGCCGCCCGCCCTTCTCCGACACCGCCGTCACGCCCAGCCGCGTCCCGGACGGCGCGCGGACGACCCACCCCATCTGGCGCGCTGGCTCCTTCCACGGCCGCCGCCAGGCGTCCCACGCCATCGTGCGCTCCACGCGCCCGCCCAGGTGGCCGATGTCCGTCTCCGCCGCGCCGATGATGAACTCGACGGCGGGGTCGGCGGAGACGTGAACGGTCACCGGCGCGGCGATGTCAATCGTCAGCGCCCGCTGCGTCAGATTCGTGGGGAGGTAGCCTTGATTCTCGACGAGGGCCGTCAGCTTGTAGAGACCGTCGGCCAGGCGCTCGGCCTCGACGCGCCTGACGCGGACGAGGGGCGAGGCCGCCGCGTGGCGCAGGGTGAACAGGGCGTTCGGCTCGCAGACCGTGTGCAGGAACTCCGGCGGTGGGTTGCGATGGACGAACATCGGGTCCCAGCCGCCGATCTCGACCGGGCCGAGCTGCGGGTGGTCGAACGCGCGCCAGTCGGTATAGGCGCCAGGCGCGTGGCGGTCGGCCCAGTCCAGCAGCTTGAGCTGCTCAGCCTCACTGCGGGACCGTTCCGGGAAGAACTGCGGCTTCTTGATGCCAACTTCCGTCTCCACGTCCCACAGCTCCGTCGAGAAGGTCACGATACCCAGGTGCTCGTAGACCCACTCGCCGAAGCCGCCGTGGCGCGGCTTCGCGCCCAGCTCGGTGAAGTCTTCGTAGATGGAGACGACGGGGTAGCCGGTCAGCTCGGTGCCCATGCGGCCGAGCGTCTTGAACAGTTGCACGTCCTGGAGGTCAAGCTCGTGGTCGCGGCGGTGCGACGACGGGCGCAGGATGACGCCGCTGTGGCTGTGGTAGGCCTGGACGCCGGTGATATTGGGGTGGTCGAGGATGAAGCGCGCCATCGCGGCCGCCTCCGGCTCGTTCAGCGGCAGCTCGCCCGCCCCATACTCGCCGTACTCCGGCGTCCAGTTGACCGGAAACTGGCGGTTGAGGTTGCCGTGGCGCGGCTTCATGATGGGCTGCGTGACGCCATCCCACTCCCGGAACACGCCCTCCGGCAGCATGCGGTAGTATTGCCCACCCAGGTCGCCCGGCCGACGGAGCGTCAACAGACGCCCGTTCGTCTCCGACACCTTCCACTCGCCCTTCGGGTCAGGGATGCGCATCTGGAGGATGTGGCCGTCGCCGTCAATGTCCTCCAGGTGCAGGCCGCGCGGCTGCTCATCCCACGGCAGATAGTGGCCGTTGCCGACCGTCTGATAGGGCGACGTCAGGCTAATCTCCGCCCCGTCGGGGTTCACCCGCGGCAGGATGTACAGCGTCCGCGTGTCGAGTAGCTCGGTGACGAAGGGGGCAACGCCGTAGCGTTCGAGGACGTAGCCGATGGTGAAGAACGCCACGGCCGACGTGACGACTTCCTCGCCGTGGTTGTTGCCGTCAATGTAGAAGGCGGGCTTGGCCTCCGGCGGACCGCTCGCCAGGTTGGTGATCGTCATGCACCAGATGTCGCGCTCGCGGTGGCTCTTGCCGATCGAGGATAGGCGCGCCAGGCCGGGGTAGCCCTCGGCCAGGGCGTGAAGATGGGCTGTCAGTTCGTCGTGCAGGTAGTAGCGAAAGGGGTCAATGGTCATGAGTTCAGCACCCGCTTTGTAGATTGGTCCTGGTGTGTGACTGGTGGGACAGACCACTAGACCGGAATGATCAGGCTTGCCAGGTCGCGCGGATACGTGGTCAGGATCTCGCGGCCTGTCTCCGTCACGACGACGGTCTCGGAGTGGCGAAAACCGCCGACGCCGGGAACGTACAGCCCCGGCTCGCAGCTAAAGCACATGCCCGGCTCGAGCAGGGTCCCGTCCCCTGAGTCCAGAAACGGGCTTTCGTGAATCTCCATCCCCAAGCCATGCCCGGAGTGGTGGCGCGCATACGGCTGGAGGTCGTGGGCGTCGAGATAGCGCCGCACCGCGTCGTTCACCTCGCTGCACGGGATGCCCGGCCGAATGGCGTCGAGAGCGATCTGCTGGGCTTCCAGCATGTGCGCGAAGAAGAAACGCTGCCTGTCTGACGGCTCGCCGAGGATCATCGTCCGCTCCAGCTCGCTGTGATAGCCGCCCAACTGGCCCGACCCCCACGGAATGAGTACGTCGCCCGCCTGGAGCGGCGTCGCGTCGTCAATCGGGTGCGGCAGGGCCGTCTTGGGGCCGCCGACGAAGCCGCCGCGCACGGGGATGCTGCCGTTGTCGTAGCCCCGATAGTCGGGGCCGAGCTGACGCAACGCTTCGGCGCTGGCGTCGGCCATCGCCCGCAGGCTGACGGCGATTTCGTTGACGCCGGGCCGCACCCCCGCGCGGATCATGTCCACGACCAGGTTGCCGAACGGCACGCACTGGCGGATCAGCTCGATCTCGGCTGGCGACTTGATGCAGCGCAAGCCGTCGAGCCAATCCCGCAGCGGCTCAATCCGCGCATCAGGCAGGAGCGAACTGAGCGTCGGGCCGCGGTAGCCATACGTTCCGCCGTAGCCGTCACTGTCAACCCCCAGCGGCTTGTCTGCCAGCCCCATCTCGGTCAGCAGCTCCACCAGCCAGAGCATGGGGTGGCGCAGGTCAGGGTACTCCGGGTAGACCGTGAGCCGCTCGATCTGCGGGACGTGCTGGCGGACGTGATCCTCTTCCAGGCGCGGGAGCAGCGCCGCGACCGGGCCGTCCACAGGCAGGATCAGGGCGATGGGACGCTCCGTCGTGCTGTGGGCGAAGCCGGTGAGGTAGAAATTGCGCAGCGCGCCAAACTGGACCAGGGCGGCCAGCCCGCGCCGCGCCAGTTCCGCCCGCACCCGGTCGCGGCGTTGCGCGTACTCGTCGGGTGTGATTTGCAGCTCGCGTGGCATCCGTCCCCCTCACATCAGGCTGACGAGCAGGTTGAGGTACTCGTCAATCGTCGCGGTCGCGTTGGGGCCAACGACCGCCGTCGAGTCGCGCTCCTCGACGATGGCCGGTCCGGCGAACGTCGCGCCGGCGCGCAGGGCATAGCGGTCGTAGACGGGCGTGGGGACAAAGCCGCCGAGGCTGGCGAAGTAGGCCAGGCGCTCCCCCTTCACCGCGCGCTCGGTAGACGTGGGGTCGCACTCGACCCGCGTCATCTCGATGCGGGGGCGCGGCCCGGTCGCCGTCAGGCGGCAGGTCATGATTTCTAGTTCCAGGTGGCGGTGGGCGTGGCCGTAGATGCCCTCGTAGATCTCGTAGAACGACGGCTTCACCTGCTCCTCGATGGACACGTCGGCCAGCTCGCCGCCCGGCAGCGGCACGACGATCTCGTGGCCCTGGCCGATATGTCGCAGGTCGGCGCTGCGCAGGAACTGCATCTCGTCCTCGGGGACACCGGCCGCCGCAAGCGTTGCCCGGCCCTCCGCCTCCAACTCGGCGAAGGCCCGGTCTAGCTCGGCCAGTGTCGCCGGGCTGAGCCGCGCCACGAAGGTGCGGGCGAAGTCGAACGCCGCCGGCGCGGTCAGGAAGCCCAGGGCGCTGGCGACACCGGCGCTCGTCGGGCAGATGTAGCCCGGCATCTTCAGGGCGCGGGCAATCTCGTGGGCATGAACCGGGCCAGCGCCGCCGAAGGCGATGAGCTTCAGGCGGCGCGTATCGCCGCCCCGCTCGGCCACGTGGACGCGGGTGGCCGAGATCATGTTCTCGTTGACGACCTGGTAGATGCCACGCGCCGCCTCGATGGCGGTCATGCCGAGGGGCGCTGCGACGGCCCCCATCGCCCGCTCGGCCGCCGCCAGGTCGAGCGTCATGCGGCCGCCGAGGAAGTAGCCGGGGTTGAGGTAGCCGAGCAGAGCGTCGGCGTCGGTCACCGTCGGCTCGGCCCCGCCGAAACCGTAGCAGGCCGGGCCGGGCGTGGCCCCCGACGACTCCGGCCCCACCTTCAGCAGCCCTAGCTCGTTGACGCGGGCAATCGAGCCGCCGCCCGCGCCAATCTCGATCAGCTCGATGGTCGGCACGCGCACCGGCATGCCGCTACCGCGCTTGAACCGATGCACGCGGGCAATCTCGAACGTGTTGGCCTTAGTCGGCTGGCCGTTCTTGATGAGGCAAATCTTCGCCGTCGTCCCGCCCATGTCGAAGCTGACCAGGTTCGGCTCGCCGATCATGTCGCCAAAGTAGATGCTGGCGAGAACGCCCGCCGCCGGGCCGGACTCGACGAGGCGGACGGGGAAGCGGGCCGAGGTGCCGGCATCGGTGATGCCGCCGCTGGAGTTCATCAGGTAGAGCTGGCGGGTGAAGCCCTCGTTCGCCAGCTCCCGCTCCAGGCCGCCGATGTACCGCTCGGTCATCGGCTGGACGTAGGCGTTGCAAACCGTCGTGGACATGCGCTCGTACTCGCGGATCTCCGGCGCGACTTCGCTGGAGATGGACACGCTGACGCCGGGCAGCGCCTCGGCGAGCCAGTCGCGCATGGCCTGCTCGTGGGCCGGGTTCTTGAAAGCGTGCAGGAAGCAGACGGCCACCGCCTCGGCGCCCTCCTGGACAAGGACGCGCCGGATGTCCGCCAGGCCCGCATAGTCCAGCGGAACGACGACCTCGCCCCGGCCGTTCAGCCGCTCGGCGACCTCTAGCCGCAACGGGCGGGGAACGAGCGGCTCGGGTAGAACCAGGAGCAGGTCGTAGATGTCGTAGCGCATCTCCTTCGCCATCTCCAGGATGTCGCGGAAGCCCCTGGTCGTGATGAGCGCGGTGCGCGCCCCCTTGCGCTCGATGAGGGCGTTGGTGATGAGGGTTGTGCCGTGGATGGCGCTGGCGACGTCGCCCCCGCCAGCGCCGACGCGGCCTAGCAACGCGCGCCACCCCTCGATGACGGCCTCGGCCGGCGCGCGGGGTGTGGTCAGGGTCTTGAAGGTCTCGATCTGCCCGGTCTGATCGTCAGACAGGACGAAGTCGGTGAACGTCCCGCCGATATCGAAGCCGAAGTGGTAGGTATGGGTAGCGGACATCGCAGGTCCTCGATGGTGGAAGAGCAAATGGTGCTGGCGCTGTCGTAGAGACGCAGCATGGGGCCGTCGTAGAGACCGTCGTAGAGACGCGCCATGGCGCGTCTCTACTGGCGTCCTTGCAGTATATCAAACGTCAGGATTGTTGTCAAGTAGATTGTCGACAATTGACATTATTCAGTTTGATGATATACTGAAGCTGCTTGTCACCGTAACCGCCGTAGGGGCAGGCCCCCGTGCCTGCCCGCGCACAGGCCCCCGTGCGCCCACGCAGGGGGGCATCCACGGGGGGATGCCCCTACAGACAGCCCAGGCTTATTCTCAAGGGAGGTTCTCGTGTCCACACCACAGCACAGCGGCGAGATGGATCCCATCGCCCTGGAGATCCAATGGCAGCGCCTCATCGCCATCATGGACGAGATAGACAACGCGACGGTGCGCACGTCGTTCTCGACGATTGTCGGCGAGAGCCGCGACTTTGCGTGCATTCTGCTGGACCAGGATGGCCTGTCCCTGTGCCAGTCGTCGTTCAGCCCGCCGAATTTCTGCGTGATCCTGCCGCGCACGGCGCGCGCGATGTTCGAGAAGTACCCGCTGCATACCCTCCAGGAAGGCGACGTCCTTATCAACAACGACCCGTGGATTGGGACGGGCCACCTCCCCGACTACGTCCTGGTGACGCCGGTTTTCTACAAGGGCAAGGTCGTCGGGTTCATGGGCACCGTCGCCCACGTCTCCGACGTAGGCGGGCATATCGGCGACATCGAAGCGCCCGACGTGTTCACGGAAGGGCTGCGCCTGACGCCGTGCAAGATCTTCGAAGCCGGCCGGCCGAACGAGCTGCTGGAAGAGATCATCGCCAACAACTGCCGCGTCCCGAACATGGTGCTGGGTGACCTGCACGCTATCATCGGCACGCACTGGATCGGCGCGCGGCGGCTCCAGGAGTTCCTGGAGGACTATGAGCTAGACGACCTGGTGGTCCTCTCGGACGAGATTCATACCCGCTCAGAGACGGCCATGCGCCGCGCCATCGAGGCGCTGCCCGACGGACGCTACGAGTTCGGGCTGGACATTGACGGCTACATTGACCCGGTGCATCTCCACGCCACGGTCGAGATTCGCGGCTCGGACATCTACGTGGACTACAGCGGCACGTCGCCGCAAACGCGCAAGGCGGCCATCAACTGCGTCTATAACACGACGTTCGCCTCGACGCTGTACCCGTTCAAGTGCGCCCTGGCCTCGCGCATCCCCAACAACGAGGGCCTGTTCCGCCCCGTCCACGTCACCGCGCCCGAGGGCTGCATCCTGAACTGCACCTTCCCGTCGCCCGTGAAGGCGCGGGCAAAGAACACGAACAACATCAACCAGGTCCTCTTCGGCGCCGTCTGGTCGGTGCTGGGCGAGCATGCCCAGGCCGGCGCCGGCTCGATCTGGCCCTTCCACGTCTCCGGCTTCGAGGAGGGCTACGGCCGCTTCAACGCCCACATGCTGCCCCACGGCGGCCGCGGGGCGATGCGCGACCTCGACGGCATGATCCCCGTCGCCTTCCCCCACAACTCGACGGTCACGCCGACGGAGATCATGGAGACCGAGGCCCCGATTCTCATGTGGCGCAAGGAGTATCGGCCGGACGCCTGCGGCGCGGGGCGGCGGCGCGGCGGCCCCGGCCAGATCATCACCGTCCAATCCATCGCCAAAGGCCCGGTGACCCTCTCGCTCCGTCCGGACAAGATGTTCTTCAATCCGCCTGGCCTGAACGGCGGTCAGCCGGGCCAGGTCGGCGAGGTCTACATCAACGGCGAGAAGATCACCCGCTTCCCGCCCATCCAGTTCAACCCCGGCGATATCGTCGAGTTGCACCTGCCGGGTGGCGGCGGCTTTGGTGATCCAGGTCTGCGCGAGCCGGAGCGTGTCCGCGAGGACATCGAGCGGGGCTACATCACGCCCGGCTTCGCGCAGCGGTGGTACGGGTTTAGTGAAGAGTGACGATGAGGTTCTGATACTCGTCCACGCGCACGGTAGCGTGGGGGCCGATGACGGCGGTCGAGTCCTTCTCCTCCACAATCGCCGGCCCCTCGAACGTCGCGCCCGCCTTGAGAGCGGAGCGGTCGTACAGCGGCGTGTCCACAAAGCCGCCCAGGTCGGCGAAGTAGGCTCGCCGATGGCCCTTCATGGCCGCAATGGCCGAGGCGGGGTCGCGCTCGACCTGGGGGAGGGCGATATTGGGGACGCCGCCCGTGGCCGTGATGCGCAGGGTCATCACCTCCAGCCCCAGGTGACGGTGGGCGTGGCCGTAGACGACTTCGTACTGCTCGTAGAACATCGGCCGCAGCGTCTCGTCCAGGCTGACGTCGGCCAGGACGCCATCGGGCAGCGGGACGGTGATCTCGTGTCCCTGGCCGACGTGGCGTAGGTCGGCCGCCTTGTAGAACCGCATCTCGTCGTCGGCGACGCCGGCCCGCGCCAGTGTCGCCCGCCCCTCCTCGATCATGTCGGCGAAGATCGCGTCCATGTCAGCCAGGCCCGCCTGCGTCAGCCGCCCCATGTGCGTGCGGGCAAAGTCGAAGGCGATGGGGGCGGTCAGGAAGCCCAGGGCGCTGGCGACGCCGGCGCTGGTCGGGCAGATGTAGCCCTGCATCTTGAGGACACGGGCGATCTGGTGCGCGTGGACCGGGCCAGCGCCGCCGAAGGCCATCAGCTTGAGACGGCGCGGGTCCTCGCCGCGCTCCGACAGATGGACGCGCGTCGCCGAGATCATGTTCTCGTTGACGACCTGGTACACGCCGTGGGCCGCCTCGGTGACGCTCATCCCCAACTCGTCCGCCAGCCCCGCCATTGCCCGCTCGGCCTGGGCGCTATCGAGGGACATGCGCCCGCCCAGGAAGTACTCCGGGTTCAGGTAGCCGAGCAGGGCGTCGGCGTCGGTCACCGTTGGCGACGTGCCACCGAGGCCGTAGCACGCCGGGCCGGGGTCCGCGCCCGCGCTCTCCGGACCGACCTTGAGCAGGCCCATCTCGTCCAGGTGGGCAATCGAGCCGCCGCCCGCCCCGATCTCGATCATCTCGATGGTCGGGACGCGGATGGGCAGGCCGCTGCCCTTCTTGAAGCGATGGACGCGGGCCACCTCGAAGGTGTTGCCTTTCGCCGGCTGGCCGTCCTTGATCAGGCACATCTTGGCCGTCGTCCCGCCCATGTCGAAACTGACGAGGTTCGGCTCGCCGAGCTTCTGGCTGTAGAACGCCGTGACGAGCGCGCCCGCCGCCGGCCCCGACTCGACCAGCCGCACCGGGAACCGCGCCGCCGTCTGGACATCCGTAATCCCACCGCTCGACAGCATCAGGTAGATGGTGTGCGCGAAGCCCTCGCTCGCCAGCTCGTGCTGCAAGTCGCCCAGGTAGCCCTCGGTCAGCGGCTGGACGTAGGCGTTGCAGACGGTGGTGGACATGCGCTCGTACTCTCGAATCTCAGGCGCAACCTCGTGGGAGAGGGAGAGGCTCACGCCGGGAAAACAGTCGCGCAGCCACGCCGCCGCCGCCTGCTCGTGGGCCGCGTTGCGGTAAGCGTGCAGAAAGCACACGGCGACGGCCTGCGGGTCGAGCAACCGAAGGGCCTCGACCACGGCCTGCATCTCGGCTGCCTCCAACGGGACCACCACCTCGCCAAACGCATCCAGGCGCTCGTCCACCTCGACCCGCCACGCCCGGGGCACGAGGTGGAACACGGGCGGGGCGTGCAGGTCGTAGATGTCGTAGCGCATCTCCTTCTGGGTGTCCAGCGTATCGGCGAAGCCGCTCGTCGTGACGAGGGCCGTGCGAGCGCCCTTGCGCTCGATCAGGGCGTTCGTGATCAGGGTCGTGCCGTGGATGGCGTTCGAGATGCGGCCGCCATCGGCGCCGACGCGCGCCAGGAGCGTGCGCCACCCGTCAATGACCGCCTGCGCCGGGGCGTGGGGTGTGGTGAGGGTCTTGTAGGTCTCAAGCTGGCCGGTGCTCACATCGCACAGAACGAAGTCCGTGAACGTGCCACCGATGTCGAAGCCGAAGCGGTATTGTGGACCTGTGGACATAGTGCAATCTCCCGTGAACGACCGAGGTTACTCTTCGACCTGAACGCCATAGACGTCGCGCGCGGCTTGCACGCTCACCAGCCCATCGGCGATGTCTCGCAGCACTCGGTCGTGCTCGCGCTCTCGCGGGTCGCCGAATCCGCCGCCGCCGGGAATCTGGAGGATGCAGACCTCGCCGGGGTTGAACTGGATCGGGGTGAAGCGGGTAATCTTCTGCCCGTTGAGGTAGACCGCGCCGGGCGCGCCGGGTGCGCCGCCCATGAGGCCGGGCGCCGGGTTGTAGAGCAGGTCGGGGCGCACCTGGAGGGTGATCGGCTTCTCGGCGACGCACTTCAGCATGTACTCCACCCCCGGCCCACCCCGCCGGCGGCCCGGTCCGCCGGAGTCGGTGAGCATCCGCTTGCGCAGCATGAGCACCGGCGAGCGCGCCTCCATCATCTCCGTCGGGGTGATGGTCGAGTTGTGGGGATAGGCCGTCGGCAGCAGGCCGTCCGCCTCGCGCGTCGCGCCCAGGCCGCCGTGGGGCAGGACGTGGACCGCGAAGGTCCCGTAGCGCGAGTCGCTACCGACGAAGTGGAACGGGAAGATACCGCCGGCGGCGGCGATGGTCTCGTCGGGCATGAGCGGCGTCAGCGCGCCGAAGATGAGCGGCGGGATGTGCTTCATGACCTTCGCCCGCGCTTTCACCGGCGCCGGGAAGGTGCAGTTGACAATCGAGCCTTCCGGCGCGGTGATGGTGAGCGGGCGCACGAGGCCGTCGTTGTTGGGGATGCGCGAGGCCAGCATGCACTTGATGGGGTAGACAGCAGTCGAGTACGTGATGTTGAACGCCGCATTGATCGCCGAGTGCCACTGCTGCGGCGAGCTGCCGGCGAAGTCCATGGACATCTCCGACCCCTTGATCTCGATGCGGAGTTTGAGGGTGAAGGGTTCGAGGTAGCCGTCGGCGGTCAGCTCGTATTCCGACACGCCGTCTGGCAGCGCGGCGATGGCCTTGCGCAGCGCCGCCTCCGACTTGTCGAGGATCGTGTCGGCGAGGAGGCGCAGGTCATCCAGGCCGTAGTCGTCCATGAATTCGCCCAGGCGCCGGGCGGCGACGCGGTGGGTGCCGACGATGGCGTGCAGGTCGCCGAGTACCATCTCCGGTACGCGGCAATTGGCGCGAATAAACGTATGGACCAGCTCGTGGGGCTGCCCCTCGACGAAGAACTTGCACGGCATCAGGCGCGTGCCTTCCATGAACATGTCCTGCGCCTCGAGGTCGCCCAGGTGTCCGCCCACATCGGAGACGTGGGCAATCGTGCCCAGGAACGCCACGATCTCGCCCTTGCGGAACACCGGCGTCACGACGTTGTAGTCCGGCAGGTGCGTGCTGCCAATCCACGGGTCGTTGGTGATCAGGACATCGCCTTCCCTGATCTCCGATTTCGGAATCCAGTCCCGCAGAATCTCGCGCGTCGTGCGCGGCATCATCGTGCAGAACTGGGGCGGGCTGAACGCCGCCTGGGCCAGGCCGCGGCCGTCGTGGTCCATCATGACGCAGCCGAAGTCGTGGCTCTCACCGACGATTGTCGAGAACGACGTTCGGATCGTTGAGTTATCCATCTCGTCGGCGATGGCGATGAGCCGCTGCCACTGGATCTCAAGGGTGATGGGATCAAGCGCGTCCATGTCGTCTGCCTCGCATTCAGTTGATTGTCGACAATATTCAGTTACAATCCCATGTTAGCACGCTCCCCGAGCGGTGTCAAGTCTCGCATCTGTGTTTTCGTAGTACAGTTGATTGTCGACAGATTTGACACGCGCCGTGAGACGTGTACAATGATAACCCAGGTGACAGCCCAGGCTTATTCCCAAGGGAGCGACTATGGCAACCACATCCTCTATGACCGAAGAGCGCTGGTGGTCCGAGCGCGCGCGGCGCGTGCGCAGTACATTCCCCCGCCAGACATCCATCCCCACCCCCGGCCTCATCACCCTGTCCAGCGGGACGCCCGATTTCCCGACCCCGCCCCACGTCGTCGAGGCGGGCCAGCGCGCCCTGGCGCAGGGGCAGACGAAGTACACCGCCTGGACCGGCCTGCCGCAACTCCGCGAAGCCATCGCCGAGAAGATGGCGCGGGTCAACGGGGTGCAGGTCAATCCCGACACCGAGGTCCTCGTCACGACAGGCACCCAGGAAGCGCTGATGGTGATTCTCCTGGCCTTCCTGGACCCCGGCGAAGAGATGCTCATCGCCGCGCCCTTCTACGATGAGTATCGGCGCGATGCGCTGTTGGCTGGCGGCGACCTCGTCCCCGTTCCCACGCAGGCGGAAAACAGCTTCGAGCTGGACCCGGCCGAGGTCGAGGCGCGGATTACGCCCCGCACCAAGGGCATCATCCTCGTCTCACCGGCCAACCCGACGGCGGCCGTCTTCCGTCGCGGGACCGTCGAGGCCATCGCGCGCATCGCCCAGGCGCACGACCTGCTGGTCGTCTCGGACGAGCTGTACGAGATGTATGTCTACGATGACGCAAAGGTCACGAGCATCGCGTCCCTGCCGGGCATGAAAGAGCGCACCATCACGATCAACGGCTTCTCGAAGGGGTATTCCATGACGGGGTGGCGGGTGGGGTATGCCGTCGCGCCGACCCATCTCTTGCAGGCCATGCTACCCCTCAAGCACGGCATGACCATCTGCGCCCCGTCTGTCTCGCAGTGGGCGGCGCTGGCCGCAATCAGTGGTCCACAAGATTGGTTCGCCGACGTCCTCGCCGAATACGACCGACGGCGACAGACGTGGATGGCCGGCCTCGACAAGATGGGCCTGAGCTACGCCCGGCCGCGCGGGGCGTACTACATCCTGGTGAGCACACGGTCTACAGGGCTAGATGCCGTGACGTTCAGCCGCCTCATGCGCGACGAGGCGAAAGTGGTCATTGGCGGCGGGGGCGGGGCGATTGACCCGACGATGGCGTACTACGTGCGGGGGGCGTTCACCGCGCCGCGCGAACAACTCGAAGAGGGGCTGGAGCGCATGCGCGGCGTCGTCGAGCGCCTGCACGCAGAGGCGCCCGCCGCCGGCTAGCGGGAAGAGGCGACACGCCGCTGAAAATACGCCCCGGCTGACGCGGTCGCGCACGGTGTCGGACCACGAAAGGCGCGAAAAGGACGCGAAAAACGCGAAAAAGAGTCGCCCAGTGTGGGCCTTTCGCGCTTTTCGCGCCCTTTGTGGTCCGCAGACTCAGCGCCAGGGGGCTGTCGTGACAATCAGCCTGGGCTGTCGTGCCGAGACCCCCCATGCCCGCGGCGGCATGCGCCAACACGAGAAACTTCCGAATGTCACCCCGACGCAGGAGGGGTCTGGACTGCGGGCGGCCCAGATGCCTCGCACCTGCTCAGAACACAGACGGCGTCGCTGCGAGGAGGACGATAGGACGACGAAGCAGCCTCCCGCTGGGCGACAGGACGCACTTTCGCCGCATAGCCTTGCCCTTTGCCACGGCGGGGGATTGCTTCGCTGTCGCTCGCAACGACGGCTTGGCAATGTTCTCGCGCTGGCGCATGCCGCTACGGGCATAGGGTTCTCGGCATGACAGCGAGCGTGAAGTGGTAGAGACGCGCCATGGCGCGTCTCTACGCTGCCGCCTGCGGCGAATTCTCACGGATGAAAGTTGCGTCCCCGTCTCCGGTAGCGCCGACTTCCAGTCGGCTCTTCGCAGGGCACGGCATCGTTGGCGCCTGGCGGCGCCGCCGATTGAAATCGGCGTCTGGTACGGTCAAGCCTGCTCAAGCAGGCTCGGATGGGAAGAACGCCGCATAGCCAGCCCCCTTGAGGGGGCTTTGCCCATTCAGCCACCGACTTGAGTCGGTGGCGTCGGCGGGCGACGACGCGGCCCGGACCAGCTTTCAGGAGAGTTCCTCATGGACTTGCGTCCACCACCAGACGCATGAAAATACGCTGTCGCACCGACACCCCCCGCCTGTCACCCCGAACGAAGTGAGGGGTCTGGACTGCGGCCCAGATGCCTCGCTATGCTCGGCATGACAGCCAGGGTTATTTTCAGCCCAGAGTTATTTTCAGAGGAGCACAGTCTGTCAACGGCGTTGCGCTTTTGCGTCTTGGCGTTCTCCTTCCGCGTGGAGCCGCGCGCCCTCGCTACGCGCAAGCCCGCGGACGAAGCGGCCATCCCCCGGCGCGCCGACGACGCGGCCGTTCTGGAAGACAACCTTGCCGTTGACGACGGTCGTCGTGACCTGCCCCCGCATCGCCATGCCGTGATAGAGGTAGTCGCAGCCGTGCGCCCTGGTGAAGAGGCGCGCCCGGTCTACGATGACGGTCGGCCGCGGGTCGTAGATGGTCACATCGGCGTCAGCGCCCGGCTGCAAGATACCCTTGTCCGGATAGAGACCGAACAGGCGGGCGCCGTTCGTGCTAATCAGGTCAACAGCCTGTCGAATGGACAGCCGACCGTTGAGCGCCTGCGTCATCATCGCCGGAACGAGCATCTCGACGCCGGGCGTGCCGGACGGGGCGACCCAGATGTTCCGTCGCCCCGCCTCTTTCTCCTCGACAAGGAACGGCGCGTGGTCGGTGGTCACGCACGTGATAGCGCCGTCCAACACGCCCGCCCACAAGGCATTGACATCCGACGGCGTCCGCAGCGGCGGGCTGATCTTGGCGTAGGGGCCGGCGGCGTCCGCATCGGCCGCCGTGAACAGGAGATAGTGGGGACACGTCTCCGCCGTCAGCGGCACGCCGTCCCGTTGGCTGCGGCGGATGATGCGTAAACCAGCCTCTGAGCTAAGGTGCGCGATGTGGATCGGCTGGCCCAGGTCCTCGGCGATGGCCGCCAGCTCCGCCACGGCCAGCGCCTCGACAAGGGGCGAGCGCGAAGCGGCGTGGGCCGGCATGTCCTTGCCCCCCTGGCTCTGGATTTTGGCGGTCAGATGCTCCAGGAGATTGTTGTTCTCGGAGTGAACGGTGCAGCGCAGGCCGGTATCCTTGATGAGCCGAAACGCCTCGTACAAGTTGCCTTCGTCAGGGATGCAAATGCCCAGGAATTCGTCTTCGCGCTGCGGCGGCGCGGCGTGGGTGAATATCTTGAAGGCAATGGCGCCTTCGTCGGCCATGCCCAGGATGTAGTCGCGGTCTAGCAAGCCGGGCGCCCCAAACAGGGCGAAGTTCACGTAGACGCTCGCCTCGCCGAGGGCGCGACGCGCGCGGAAAATCTCCGGCGTCGCGCAGCCGGGCTTGGCGATGGGCATCTCGAAGACAGTCGTGACGCCGCCGGCCGCCGCAGCGCGGGTCTCCGTCGCGAAATCGCCCCGCGCCGGGTGGGCGGGCGCGCGACAGTGGAAGTGAACGTCTATCGCGCCCGGCATCACAAGCTGATCGGTGGCAACGATCGTCGTTCTGGCCGCGGGCAGTTGCCCCTGTCGGCCGACAATGGCAATCTGGCCGTCCTGAATTCCGATATCCGCGTCTTCGATGCCCGATGGCAAGACCGCCCGCCCGCCGACAATGGCGAGATCTAGCATGGATACCCTCTTCGTGTTCCAAATTCAGACGAGGCGCTTCCCCGCCAGGAAGGTCATGCGGACGCGCGAGATCGCATCGAGGTCGTCCAGGGGGTTGCCCTCGACGACAATCACATCGGCGACCTTGCCGCTCTCGAGCGTGCCGAGCTTCTTCTCCAGCCTGTTGATGCCTGCGGCGACACTCGTGGCTGACCGAATGGCCCCATAGTTATCGCGCACAACGCCGACCCTGACCATGAACTTCATTTCGGGCGCGATCACGTCGTGGCCGACGACCGGGCTGCCCGCGTCGGTACCGAAGCCGATGGTGACGCCGGCGTTGGCCGCCACGACCAACCCGGCGTATCGCTTAGGGTCGGCGACGGCGCGCTGGCGCTCCTCGATCTTCCACTCCGGAATGCTGTACTTACGCGCGATCTCTGGCTGGCTTTGCATCAGGATCGGCGCGAACGTTGTGACAATGGGGATCTTTTTATCGAGCAGAAGCTGAATCGTCTCGTCGCTCATGCTGCCGCCGTGCTCCACGCAGTCCACGCCAAAGCGGGCGACGCGGTTGATGCAGGCGTCGAAGGTGGCGTGGGCCGTAATCGGCAGGCCATTGCGATGCGTCTCATCAATCACCGCCGCCAGCTCGTCGTCGGTGAACTCACACAGATCGTGGCAGGCCATGATCTTGATGAGATCCGCGCCCCCCCGCACCTGCTCGCGCACGGCGCGGCGCATTTCGTCCGCGCCGCTCGCCTCGCGGCAGCACCAGTACGTGTGGCCGCCGGTCTGGATGATGGCCTCGCCGCAGATGAGGAGGCGGGGACCGGGGAAGATGCCCTGCTCGACCGCCTGCTTGGCGAAGAAGTTGCTCTTGTTCATGCCCAGGTCGCGCACGGTGGTGACGCCGGAGCGCAGGCTGATGAGCATGTTGCCGGCGCTCTTGTAGGCGCTCATCTCCGGCGCGTCGTCCATGGACTGCCGCGCCAGGTCATGGATGCCGTCCCAGGCGAGGTGGGCGTGGCTGTTGAACAGGCCGGGCAGGATCGTGGCGCCGGTGTCAATCACCTCGGCGTCCGTTCCGCCCAGATCGGCGCGCCGGCCGACAGCCTTGATCTTGTCGCCCTCGATCTCGACGAACCCATCCTCAATCACCTCGTCGCCGACGCAGGTCAGCACGCGGCCGGTGAGGATGCGGTGGCCCGTCGGATAATCGAACATGGGGCGCGTGATTTTCTGGTAACGCCAGGCAGGTGGTTCGGGCATGCGGCCTCCATTGGGGTGGATAATAACCGGCGTCGTGCGCCTGGGGTGGCGAGCGCAAGTCGCAATAATCAGTCTATCTGTTCGACCTCGACCCAGCAGCGTTCGGCCGACGAGCGGCGAATGGCGTCCAGCACAGCCTGGATCTGCGCGCCGTCGCGGAACGTCGCCACACGCGCGGGGAAACGACCCTCGCGGATGGCGGCGACGACCTCGCGGGCCAGGTGGACGAACGAGCGGTTCCAGACGTTGGCGGCGATGCCGGGCTGCCCGTCCAGGGGGTCGGCCGCTGTCAGCTCGACCGTCGCCTTGTCGCTCGCCCGATAGCCCCACAGGCGGTCTTGCGCATCCAGGGTCAGGCTGCCCTTCTCGCCAAACACCTCGATCTGCGTGCCGCGGCCCGGCTGCGCCACGTAGCTGGCCTCGACCGTGACCCGCGCGCCGCTAGCGAATTCGCCCTCGAAGAAGTAGTAGTCGTCGGAGTCGACCGGGCGCGGCTGCCCCGTCTGTGGGTCGGGGCGCTGGCGCACGAAGGTCTCCACGCGGCCCGACACGGCGACCAGCTCGCCGAGCCACCAGCGCAGCAGGTCCACCTGGTGCGAGGCGCTCGCGCCGACCCCGCCCCCACCCTGGGCAAGGGATGACCACCAGCTCCACGGCTGGCTCGGATCGGCGCGCAGCCCGGTGAAGCTCTGGACGACGACGTGATAGACGCGCCCGATGTAGCCCTCGGCCACAAGCTCGGCCAGCCGGCTGCGGGTCGGGTTGAACCGCAGCTCGTGATCTATGACGTGGATGACGCCGGCGTCCTGGGCGCGGGCGTACATCTCGCGCGCTTCGGCCAGGTTCATCGCCATCGGCTTCTCACAGATGACGTGGCAGCCCCGCGCCACCGCGGCCAGGGTCATGGGGTGGTGGAGATAGACGGGCGTCGCCACGCACACAAGATCAAGCTCGACCTGGGCCAGCATGGCGCGGTAATCGTCGAACGCGTGGGGGATACTCGCCGCGCGCGCCGCCTCCTGGGCGCGCGCCAGCCGCCCGCTGCAAATGGCGACGACATCGGCGTGGGGGGTGGCCTGAAAGCCGGGGAGCATCGCCCGCTGGCCGAAGCCCGTACCGATAATGCCGACTCGGACGGTGTCTGCTGGCATAGGACTCTCCTCTACCAGCGTCCCAGCTCTTTGAGCGCGTCGCCGACCGCCGCCATGTCGTCGAGCCGCGCTTCGGAGTAGTTGCGGGAGATCAGGATGCCGCTGGCGCCGCCCTCGTAGGCGGCGATGACCGCCGCTTTGGCGTCTTGCGGCGCGATCTGCTTGCCGCCCGGGCCGCTCGGCACGCCGATGCCGATGCCGGGGTAGACCCGGCACTGCCCCTGCGTTTCGGCGACCAGGCGCGCCGTCTCGCGGCGAACGTAGTCGGCGCCGAAGCCAGCCGTCGGGAGGTCGGCGAGGGGCGCGACATCGAGCTGCAAGACCGTCGCCATGCCGTCGAGCGCCGCTTCCGGCGTGGCGTCGCGCAGGATGGTCTGCTGCCAGCCGCGCACGAACTTGGCGAAGCGCGCGCCGGCGGGGACATCGTATAGCACCGGCTTGAGCCAGTCGGCGTGGTGGCGCAGATCGGCGAAATCGTACTGCGCCCGCAGATACGGGTTGAAGGTGTTGATGACCTGCCAGATGCCGTAGCCCATCTCGAGCTTCGGGTTGAAGAACTTCACCATGCCGCCGATGCCGTAGTAGAAGCTCTGGTGGGCATCGAGCCACATCTTCTCCCACTGGAACACTTCGGGGTGGTGGAGCAGCAAGCGCAGGAACGTGACGAAGAAGCCGACGTTCGGCGTGTGTCCGCGCCGAACGTCGGCCAGCCACTCCTCCACCGCACAGTAGCCCTCAATGGCGCGCTGGATATCAATGTTGCGGCGGTGCGCCTCGTCCTTGAAGTAGCGGTCGAAGCCCGTCGTCGCGTCGCCGCCCAGGAGGTCCATCAGCGGACTCTGCCGTTCGATCCCCCACAGCAGGCCATCCAATTCGTAATTGTGGAACCAGTCGTCGAGCACCGAGCGCCACCAGGCCATGTAGTCGGGGTTCAAGAGCGAGGGCCGCGTGGCGACCCGGCCGCGATGGTCCACGTCGAGGAAGTTGTGCCAGCCGGGCTGCCACAGATGCCGGATCGTGGACTGCGCCGTCTCACAGTAGTACGGGTAGACCTTCATCCCGCGCTTGCGCGCCTCCGGAATGACATCGCCTAGCGTGTCGAAACCCTTGTACAGCGGGTCGGGGGCGGTGAACTCCCTGACGGTCGTACCCGCGTAGTATTCGGGGTGGATTCTGTACATCGCGCCGCCGCGAAGGTTGTCCGGTTCCGCCGCGCCGTGATCGGGGTAGCCTTCGGTCGCGCGGCCGGCATTGCCGCGACTCCAGGTGAGCGCGGAGATGCACAGCGCGTTGACAGCGGCGTGTTCCTGAAGCCAGTCCAGAACCGGCGCGACGCCTTCGTCCACGAAACTGATCGCGCCAATCTGAATCCCGATGAAATCCGTGGACACATTGCCTCCGTTGAGATGATGGGAACGTAGGAGCGATTTTTGTCGCAGACCACTAACTTGCTTCGGGGATGGCTGCGTAGCGGCGGCCATTGGCGCGCGGCGCAGGCTCTAGCGCGAGCAGCTCCTTCCAGGCGATCCGGGCGCGCCGCTCGGCGTCGTCAAGATGCTCGGACAATCTAGTCTCAGCCAGCGCGAGATCGTTGGCCTTGATCGCATCGAGGATACGCTGGTGGAACTCCTTCGGGTCGTCGGGGGTGCCGGAGTGGGTGCGGCTCGTCAGGCCAATCAGCAGCCACGTCTGGAGCCGCATCGCGGCCCATGCCGAATACAGTCGGCTGTTATCGGCCAACTGACAAATCGTGCCATGAAAGTTCGTGTCCAGCACAATCATCCGCGCCGGATCCGACCCGTTTTCTGCCTCTTCGCCCATGCCGTCCACAATCCGCTGTAGCGCAGCCAGGTGTTCGGACGTGATCCGAGGCAATGCTCGCTGCAGGGCGCCGACTTCCAGGAGCCGCCGCAAGCTGTAGATTTCTTCGATGTCTTTGTCGGTGAAGTTGACGACGAAGTAACCCCGGCGGGGGATGCTTGTGACAATCCCGTCGCGCTCGAGGGAGGCGAGGGCCTCGCGCACTGGAGCGCGGCTGACCCCCAACTGATCGGCGATTTGCGCCTCGTTCAGGCGGCCGCCCGGCTTGAAGAGGCCGCTGAGAATGGCGTTGCACACTTCACGCTTGATGTGCTCGCGCAGATTGACGACGTTGAGCGGCTCCAAGTGTGTCGAAAAGTTTGGCATAGACTCGTGTTCCTACATAGACATGACTATGAGGCCGGAAACTCCAGCAGCCCCTTGACGGCGAATTGATGTACTGCCGATTGTCGACAAAAATCACGATGTGAGTTTATCACGACCTCGATATCTTGTCAAGACCAATCCTGAGATTCACGAGTTCGAAATGGCGATGTCGCTCTACACACGAAGAAGAGACGACCGTTCCGGCGAGTCGTCTCTTCTTCAATCTTACATTCTGGGGTTGTACGCCACAAGTAGCGACGATGCCGCCATCTGTCGCCGGGTACAGCGGCGCTTATGCCGGCTGCATGGCCTGGAGCACCTGCTCGGCATGGCCCTCGGGCTTTACATTCTCGAAGATGTGCGTGATCTTGCCATCCGGGCCGATCACGAACGTCGTTCGGGCGGCCCCGAAATAGTGTTTGCCATACATGCTCTTCTCCACCCAGACGCCGTACGCCTCGGCGATGGCGTGATCGGCGTCGGCCAGCAGCGTGAACGGCAGGTTGTACTTGGCCTTGAACTTGGCTTGCGCCTTGACCTCGTCAGGGCTGACACCGAGAACGACGGCGTCGGTCCCGGAGAAGCGCGGGAAGTTGTCGCGGAACGAACAGGCCTCTTTGGTGCAGCCGGGCGTGTCGGCGCGTGGATAGAAGTAGAGAATGACGGTCCTGCCGCGCAGGTCCGATAGCTTGAGATGCGTCCCCTCGTCGGTCAAGACATCGAACTCGGGCGCCATGTCGCCAGTTTTTAGCATCACGAGTCTCCTCTCAAGAAAAGCACACGATTGACTACCATCTAGTAGCCGGAGCGGTGAGCTTCTTACATGCCCACCGCCGTGTGAGCCACTGGCCTTCGTGTGTTTACTGCCAGAGGAGAGTGTAGTCGAGGTCAACGTCTGCCCGGTAGTTGAAGACCTGCGCCAGGTAGACGCCCGGCGCGGTCGGCAGCAACATCTCGCGTTCGCCGCTGCGCCCCGTCGTGTTCACCGGATTCCCGATCAGTTCTCCATCGCGCCGGTAGAGGTTGACGCCGACCTCCTTGTCGCTCAGATCACCCGGCGAGAAGGTGAAGAAGAGCCTGGTCTGCGCCCCAACATTCGAGCCTGCCTCGGGCTGGATCTGCACCGAGTAGTACCGGAACGCGCCAGCCCGCGAGCCTGGGAACGCTTCGCTGCCGCGCGGCTCCGGCACGCCATGTTGCAAAGGCTTCGCGCCCGACGGTTCCGTGAGTGGCGGCGGCTCCGGCAACGGGTCAGGCGTGTAGGCCACGATCTCGCTCACCTGCACGAAGCACGCGCCCAGGAAGTGTTCGCCCGATGTCAGGGGTGAGAGCTGGAACCGCGCCATGTGCAGCGTGAAGCCCGTCTCGTCGAACCCCACCAGCTCGACGAGCGCCATCTTGCCCACCTGGTCGCTGGAAACCTGGGATGGGTTGATCGGCAGCGCCTGCACGTGATAGGCGTTGCGGCGGTCAGGCGCGTAGCCCATGAAGCTCAGCGTTGCCAGGCCCCGGTCGGGCTGGTTGGCGACGACGCCCGGTTGCAGCGGCGACTGAGGGGGCGCAACCTGGGCCAGGTTGACGTGGCCGATTGCCACAACCCGCATGCCGCCGAGATCGTTGAGAGTGGCGAAGGGGTTGGCCTGGCTCGGCGCCGCCGCCGCGTCGAGCGCGGCCTTCTCGTCGGCGGTGAGCGCGTTCGGCAGCGCCGCCAGCAGGTCGGCCTTCTCCTGCGCCGTCAGCATCCCCGCCAACAGCGCCGCCTTCTCGTCGGCGGTCAGCGCGTTCGGCAAAGCTGCCAGGAGCGCGGCCTTCTCCTGCGCCGTCAGCATCCCCGCCAGCAGCGCCGCCTTCTCGTCGGCGGTGAGCGCGTTCGCCGCCGCCGCGCCGCCCTCGTCGATGCGTCGCCAGCAGGTCGGCCTTCTCGTGCCGGAGACCATCTCCTGGCGCCCAGCGACGCCGCCTCGTCCAGTGAGCGCGCGCGAGGCGGCCGCCTGGATCGCGGCCTTGGTCGGCAGTCGTAGGCGCTGGCGGCGCGGTCTTCTCTGCCAACGCCGCTCTCGGCGGCTCCCGCCAGCGCTGCGCCAGCAGCGCCGCCCTCTCATCGGCGGTCAGCGCGTTCGGCGCGCTGCCAGGAGCGGCGGCCGGTCGGCGGTGAGCGCGTGTGGCATCGCCCAGCGGCCGCTTTCTCGTCGGCGCCGAGGCGCGGCCAAGCGCGTCGGCCCTACCGCAGCAGGACGATCGGCTTCTCGGTGAGCTGCGCCGGCGGCATGTCGTGCGCGCGACGCGTGGCAACGCCGCCAGCACGGCCTTCTCGTCGGGCGGCCAGCATCCCCGTCAACAGCGCCGCCTTTTGGTGGCGCGTCCTGCGCAGGTCGGCGCGTTCGTCAGCACGAAGTCGGTCTTCTGCTGCGCCGTCAGGTCCTCGGCCAGGCGACCGCGTTCTCATCGGCGGTGCCACGGCGCCTTCTCCTGCGCCAATGCCCCGCCGCACCCGTCTCCTGGGCGTCATCGCGCGGTCATCCCCGCCACAGCGCCGCCTTCTCGTCGGCGGTTGAGCGAGTTCGCCGGTTCGTCGCGGTCAGCGCGTTCGCCGCCTTTCGTCGGGCATGACGGCGCGTTCGCCAGCGCGCCAGCTGGAGCGCGGCCTTCTCGGTGGCGCTCAGGACGTTGGGCAGCGCGCCGAGGATCGTCGTCTTCTCCTGTGGCGTGAGCGCCGTCGCCGTCCACTGGTTGTACGTCACAAAAGCATTGGCGGCGCCCGGCGCGTCGGCTGCGCCCAGCGCCGCCGCCTGCTCAGCCGTCGGGAGCCGAGCGTCAACGTCCAGAACGACTTGCTCGAGATCGCCGGCCCACTCGGCGTCGCCGTCGAAGCCGAGCGGCTCGCCAGACGCGGGTAGGCGGTAGCCGTGGGGCGTTGCCCCCCACAGGAGCTGCCGCTGGCTGCTCGTGCAGCCGTCGCGGGTGGTTGTCAGTTGCACGCGAAACGCGCCGGCGGTGCGAAGGGTGAGGGTGGCCTGGGCCGACGTGTCGCCGGTCAGCTCGAAGTTGCCCGCCGCCTCGCTTGTGACCGCCCAGTGATAGGTCGCTGCCGCCGCATCATCCGCCTGGAGCGTCACGGGCGCGCCGACGGCGACCTTGAGGTTGCCGGTCTGGCCGTCCATCGTGAACGTCGCGCTGCACGGCGTGGCTAACTGCTTGCTGGTCTCAACAGCCATTGTCGCCTCTCCCTTTCAATCACGGGCGTCACCCGTTCGGCCGAACGGTCACCCCGCCACCTTGCGTCTTTCGCGCCGCCGCGACAGCGTCGGCTACCTGCTCCGACGAGACGGACATGTTCTGTTTCGCGGCTTCGGTGAGCGCCCACGCAATCGCCAGGTCGTTCTCGATGTCTTCATTTGGCGCGCCGGGGCGAACGCGCAGCGTGCCGCTCGCTTTCAACTGATTGACGAAGGCGATGGCGTGCTGCGCCAGGTCAGTCAAGGGCAGGTCGCTGGCGAGGGTCGCTGTCGGCGTTCCCATGCGTTGCAGCAGCTCGGCGCGCACCCAGCTCATCGCCTCGTCCTGGGTGATGCTGACGCCGTTCTCGGCGAGCCTGGCGAGAAGCCAGTCGGCGGCGAGGCCCGTCATGTACAGCGTGCGGTCAACGTCCGGGGGAATGTCAATCAATTTGTTGCGCCCCAGGTCTTGAATCATGTCCACGGCCTGCTTGGTCAGCTCAGCGATCGTACCGACCGAGCGCACCCCGCCGACCCGCTGCTGGAACTCGGCAGCGACCCACTTCTCGGCGTCGGGCGTAGACATCTGAATGCCGTTGCGGTTCAGCTCGGACTCCAGCCACTCGGTGGCGAGCTTGAGCTTGTACCCGCCCTTCTCCACGTCGGGTGGCAGAACGAGTCGCCCCGTGCGATCCATGTTTTCGATGGCATCAATGGCTGCGTTCGCCAGGCGGACGGTCGCGGCGATCTGGTTCTGCTTCGACGAGGCGCGGACATACGTGCGAATGAACCACGTGATGACGACAGGAACGACGACGATGACGAGCTGGAAGAGCGAGTCAATCAGCGGCTTGTTCTGGGCGATGAATTCGGCCATTGCTTCCTCCTTGCCAACAGACTATGGGCGCGGCCAGGCATGCAGGGCCAGCGCGGCCAACGCTCGCTGGCGGCGCTCGATGGCCTGGCGGTCCCACGTCGGGTGCGTCGCGGCGATTTCGCGCGTCAGGACCAGCGCCGAGTCGGCGTACAGAGCGGCTTTCTTCTGGTCGAAGCTGCCGCCGCGCACACGGTCCGGCTTGCGTTCGAGGAGACATAGATTGCCGAGCCGGTGAACGTAGTGCAGCCGCAGGTCCGGGTCGGCGTTGAGGGCCGCCTGCCATGCCCTGCCGGGATGGCGGGGAAGGATGTTGTCAACCCACAGCGTTTCCTGTGGCGGCAGCGCGGCGGCGGCGGGGGCGACACGCTCCAGCGCATACAGCAGGTAGCGCGCTTTGGCCTCTTTCGACTCCGCGTACTGGCTGAAGCCCTCGCGGAACTCATCGTCGTCGGGAGCGACGGCGGCCAGCGCCTGCCAGACCGCCCCCGGTGTCGTCAGGTCGCCGTTGAAGATGCCGCGCGCGGCGCGGGCGCAGGCGGTGTCGAGCGCCGTCGAGCGGCCGACGACGACCATCACGCGCACGGCCAGCGTCACCAGGCCGCGCAGGATGTCTTCCATGCTGGCGGCGCTGACGCCCTCGAAGGCGGCGAGGATGATGGGCTGCATCGAGCGGGCGCCCAGCAGAGCGAGCGTCCCGACACTCTCGCGGCAGGCGTCACTGTAGTCGGACCAGATCTCGTGCTGCGGCATGTCGAGCGCGGCGTATTGCTCGGCCGCCTCCGCCATGTCGCGCACAAGCTGCGCCACGTCGTCGGGCGACTCGCCCTTGAGCCGCCACTGGTCGAGCAGGCGGCCACGGGGCAAGGGGCCGTACTGGGAGGTCCAGAACACCTTGAGAAAATCCTCGGCGCGGCGGTCGCCCAGGGACCCCACCATCTTGCCCCAGTTGGCCTGAACGTCGGGCAACCTGTCGCCGGCCGCGCCGAAGATGTGGTTCTTGACCAGGTCGAGCGCCGAGAGGTCCAGGCCGCGGTCGTTGAGCGCCTCGAAGATCACGTAAGCGTTGGCCGTCGAGGGGACATCCACGCACACGACGCGCACGTTGTCGCGCAGATAGGTGGCGAGCCGGTAGAGGTCCGCCGCGCCGTCTTTCGCGTCGGCGGCCTCGGCGCGAACCAGGCGGCTCACGCGCTCGTGGCACGTCAGCATGGCCTCGGCGACGCGGCGGTTGGAGGAGAAGCGCGGCGTCTCGCGCCGTTTCTCATCCAGCACGCCCGCCTCAGTCGGCGTGACAACCAGCTCGACGAACGACGGCCGGTTGGCGACGTTGAGGTTGAGGCGCGGCCGGGCGTCCGCCTCACCCAACTCTGTCACACCGATGAACTGCGCCTGGACATGCTCGGCGTCCTTGTCCAGCCCCACCTGGCGCAGCGCGTTGCGCAGCGCCGCGTAGATCATAGTCGCCGTCGCCAGGCGCTGCTGGCCGTCGAGGATTTCCCAAGCGCCGCCCGCCTGCGGGCCGACCAGGACCACCAGTCCCGCGAAATAGTCCGCCGCGTCGTCCTGCATCGCCCCGATGACGTCGTCCAGGAACGCGCTGACGACATCCGGCGTCCAGGCGTAGTCGCGCTGGTGGTCGGGGACGCTGAACAGCCGCCGCTCGGAGATGAGCTGGCCCAGCCCGTAGGTGCGGGCCTCCATATAGGGCAGCGTCATGGCGACCCACCCGCGTCCGCTTCGAGGACTTGCCGCGCCGCGGCGATGAAGTGCGCCGCCGCTTCGACCGACACACCGCGCAGGACGCGCGACACGTCCTCCGGCGCGGCCGCCGCCAGCTTCTGCACGGTGTCTAGGCCCACTTCGCTCAACCGCGCCACCCGCGCCGCGCCCAGGCCACTTACCAGCGTCAGGGGCAGGTCGGCCGATGGCGGGACGGGCAATGAAGACTCGGCGGCTGGCGGGACGGGTTGAGGCGGCTCCGGCGCGGCCGCCACAATCTGACGCGCCTGGCGGATGAAGTCCTCGGCGGCCGCCTCGGTCACGCCGCTCAGCCGCGCCGTGATGTCCTGGGGCGCGGCCGCCGCCAGGTCCGCCAGGCTGGCGATGCCACCCTCGGTCAATGCGCGGGCGCGCGTTGGCCCGATGCCCAGGATGTCGAGCAGGCCGGGCGGCCCGGCGGGCGGCGCGCCCTCCGCCGCGAGCGGCACGAACGGCGGCGTCGGCGTGGACAGGTCGCGCGGCGCGTCGGTCGCGGCCACGGCTTCTGCCAGTGGTGGCGCGGGCGGGGCCGCGGGCGCGATCGGCTCGACGGGCGTCGGCGCGATGGGCGGCGCGACGAATGGCAGGGGCGGTGGTGGAATCGGGGCCAGGGCCAGTTCGCGGCTGCCGAGCCGCGCCGCCGTCACCCCAGTGGTTGAGCGAAGGGCCGGCGCCGCCGAGGGCAGATCGTAGGCGACGCGCAGGTTGGACAGCGTCAGCTCGCCGGGCGTCTCCGACAGGAAGATGAGCGGCACGCGGACGCTGTCGGCCTGCGCGACCGCCACCAGGCTCACGGCGAGGGCGCCGCCGCCAGCGGGCTGAATCAGGCGCACCTCGGCCTGCGTGGCGCTCGCCGGCGCGCCGCCGGCCCACCCGTGCGTAGCGAACTCTCGCCCGTCTAGCGGGATGATGAGCGGAGCGCCGAGGGGCGACTCCGCCAGCCAACGCAGCTCGAGCCGGGCGCGGCCCGTGGGAGCAAGCGAGTCGGGGTCGGCGAGGGCGGGCGATACGCTCGCCGCCACCGTCAGAACGTGGCTCTGGCCCCCCTGGACAGCGAGGGTCTGAATCAGCACGGCGTCGTCCTGCGCATCACTCGTCAGGCGCGCGCCGGTCGGCGTCTGCTCGACAGCGCCGCTTGCCAGCGTCCAGCCCTGCGGCTCGCGCGGGCCGAGGTTGTCCGCCGCCGCGTGCCACAGGCCAAACGTCGAGTTGAGCACGCGCTCGAACGTCGCCGCGAAGGAGATGTCGTCCAAGAGAAGCAGGCCGGGCGGCGCCTGGATGAACCGCAGTTCGGCCCCGGCCGCCCCGTCGGGCGCCGTCAGCCGCACCTCGAACGGCACAAACCCCATGCCGCGATCCTCGACGGTGAGCGTTCCGCGATCCACGCGAATGTCCTGCCCAGCGGCGTTGCGCCAGTGGACTTCCCACTCACCCAGCGTCGGCGACTCATTTCTCGATGACAACCTGGACAGGCTGTTGAGGCTGAGCGAGGCAAACTGGCCGCGCAGAGCGTACACGCAGCCGGCCCCGACACCCACCGCCTGCGCCAGAATCGCCGCCTCGATCGCATTCGACTCCAGCACGGCGACGATCCGTTCGTCCGCCCGCTGCGGTGTCACGCTGCTTCCATTGGAGATCGGCGCGGGCAGAATCGGCAGCCGCAGCCGCGAGATGGACACGATGCCGCCGGCCGCGCCCCGCGACCCGCCAATCTGCTGCCAGCCCTGGGGTGCGCCGTCGGGCCGCCAGGGGAGCAGATCCACCCGGCCGCCCGTGCCCCTGGGGGAGGCGAGGAACAGGATGCCGCCGTCTTCGCTGGCGACCCGCTGCCCACCGAAGGCGCGGTTGATGGCCGCCACGACCTCGGTGATCGTTGTGCGGGCCGGGACGGCGCCAGCACAGTCTATGCGGTGCGGGTCACTTCCATCTACGGCCAGGGTCAGGTAGCGTTGGACGCTCAGGTTCACGCCCTGGCCGAGATTGACAGTCCCCGCGACGAACGCACTGCTCGCGGTGTCGAAGCCGAGCAGCCGCCGCGCCGCGTCGTCCGGCGGCGGATTGTCGAAGCCCCCGTTGACAAGCAACTCGCCAGCGGCGCAGGGGGCGGCCGCGACCTCGCTCGCCAGGTGCGCGCCGAGGGCCTCGGCGAAGTCGAACGTGAACTCGACGCGGCCGAGCGGGTCGAACTCGCTCAGCGTGCGGCGCACCGCGTTCGGCCCTGACCCGATCTGGAGCTGCACCGGGATGGTGAAGTGGTCAACCTGGTGGCGCAGCCGGACGAGCGCCGCCAGGGGCTGCGTCGAGGTCGTCACGGCCGCCGGCCGCCACGACAGACCGCCGTCGTCGCTGCCGAGCAAGGGCGGCGCGAGGACGGCCGGCGGCTGTGACGTTCCCGGCGTGGCGTCCCAGAACGCGCGCCCGTCCGTGCTCTGCAAGACCAGCCAAAAGCGCTGGGCAGCCTGGAGCCGGACCGGCGTGTTGAACGTCGCCGTTCCCCAGGTGGACTGGTTCGGCAGCGGGCGGTCCACCTTGACCTCGGCCGTCGCCGGCTGGCCGTCGCCGCCCGGCAGAACGTCGCCGGAAGGCTTGCCGTCGTCGTCGGTCTGGAAGGCGATGTGCATGCCCGTCAAGATCGCCAGGGGCGAGCTAAGCGGCACGTCCACCGCCAGGACATGCGCTTCCTGCTCCACCAAAATGGCCTGGGCGAGGGACCGCCCCGGCGTGACCTCCACCGGCAGCACCGGCGGCGTGTCGCCAATCGGCCCGGCGGCGACGCGCGTGGAGCCAAACTGGCCCTGGATTTGCGCCGAGCTGCGCCCGGCCACGGGGACGGCCTGACGCGGCAAGGTGACGGTGGTGAGGCTATCGGCCAGCGAGGGCCGCGTACTGGCCCCGAAGGTCGCCGTCGCCTGGGAGAGATGCGGCGGCAGCACGGGCTGCTCGACCACGAAATCTATGCTTACGTCCACGTCGAGGCGGGCCAGGCTGTCGCTGTGGATGGTGAACGGCACACTGTAGAAGCCAGCCTGGGCCTGGGCGTCGGCCAGGAACGCATTGAGGACGGCGGCGAAATCGGGCGACGTGGCCGCGCCGCCCAGGTCGCCGGGCCGGGTCCAGAACGGCGGCAGCGTCCCCAACCGCGCCGAGATGTTGCTGGCGACGGCGGCGACGACCACGCCGTAGAGCGACACCTGTCCGTGGTCGTTCACCGCCGTGGGCGATGCCATAGCGGTGAGCTTGAGCTTCGTCGTCGCCAACGGCGGGAGGGGCGTGGGCGCGGGTTGGCCCGACGCCGGCGTCGCGGGCAGACTGAGGATCAGCTTCGCCTTGCCGGGCGCTTCGAGGGTGCCGTCGGACGCGACGCCCAGCCAGTTCCCGCCGATGTCCATCTGCACCGACACCTGCCCGCCGTCGGCCGCGCCGCTGCCCGCCGCTTCCCGCGCGGCGATGACGGCGGTGATGGTGCGCCGCGTGTTGAGGTTCGCCGACGCCCAAAAGGCCGCGCTCAACGCCGCCGGGTCGCGAGTCGCGCCCAGGTCACCGATACCCGTCGTATCGTTGAACACGATGGTTTCCGTGGGCGCTCCTCCCCCGCTGCCCGTGGCCGGGGTGAGCGTCAGGGTGGCCCGGGTGACGCGCGCGCCGGCGGGTAGACTGCGCAGGGTCACAGTGCGATCCCCCTCGAAGGGGTCCTGGCCTCCCGGATAGCGATCAGTGAGCTTCATGGCATCTCTTGCGGACTCAAACTGACATGACGAGCATGACGTCAATGAACTGGCGGGCAACGGGCTGGTTGTTCGGGCCGGGGACGGTTCCCAGGTCGGCCGCCGCCGTCACCGCCAGCGCGTTGTAGCTGAGCTGCTCTACGGACACGAGCGGCGTAATCGTCACCGTCGCCTCGCCGGTCGTGCCGTTGAATGGGGCGCCGGCCACCAGCTTGACCGGCCGCGACGCCCAGCGAATGTCGTCCCACTCGCCGCGCCCCTTGGTCTGGGCGACCGTCTGGTCGCGGTGCGCTTCGATCCAGGGCGAGGTGCGGTGATCCATCTCGTCCGCACCCGGCGCGGCAAAGAAGGCGTCCAGGAAGTCGTTGACGAGATCGCCCAGGCTGTCGTCGTCGGTGTACTTGACGCCGTACTCGCTCAAGAGCGGCTCGATAGGCGTGCCGAACACTTCGCGCGGCACGCGCACGCCGACGGTGCGGAGCAGGCTGTCCAGCTCATCGTGGCCGTAGTACAGGAAGAACTGCACGGGCTGCGGCTGGGCGGGGTCGCCGGCCGGAATGTCCTGCAACTCGTAGACATCCACAACCGGGAACCGGCCCAGGTTGTGCTCGATGACGGCGCGGCGCTGCTCGACGCCGAGCCGGCGGAAAACATGGTGATACTCGGTGGTCGTCGCGGGTGCGGTTGCCATAGCTCACTCTCCTAACTGCGCAGTAGAATCATCAAGTCCAACGGTTGTGACTGTTGTCCGCCGGGCGCCGGCCGCAAGGCGTTGGTGGGCAACTGGATGGCGAGCGTGTCGTAGCTCAAGTGGATGACGTCCACGCCGACGACCACCGCCTGCTGCTGATCGGCGTTGCCGCTGACGAGCGCCAGGCCATCGGCGAGCTTGCGCGGCAGCACCGCCCAGCGGATGTCGTCCCACTCGCCGCGCTGCTTCAGCGTGGCGACAGTGCGGCTGTCGCGGTGGTCGTCAATCCACTTCGAGACCATGTGGTCCATCTCGTCGGCCGCCGGGGCCTTGAAATAGGCGTCGAGGAAGTCGTTGATGACGTCGTTGAGGCTGTAGTCGTCGTTGTACTGGACGCCCACCTCGGTCAGCAGAAGCTCCCAGGGCGTGCCGAGGACGCGGCGCGGCAGGCGTTTCGGCGGCGTGATGACGGGCTGCTGCTGAAGCAGGTCTAGCTCGGTGTGGCCATAGTACAGGAAGAACGGTATGGATGCTGTGGCGGTCGGCCGCACGCCGCTGGCGGGCGTGGGTATCAGGTCGACCGGAATCTGAAGCGGCTCCAGGCGGTAGACATCCACCAGCGGGAAGCGGTGCAGCCCGTGTTCGAGGACGAGCAGCGTCTCCTCGGCGTCCATGCGGCGGAAGTAGCGGCGGTAGCTGGCCGTCCCCTCGTGGTCGTGGACGCGGGGCGCGTAACGCGCGTCGAGGATGTCCGTCCAGTCCTTGGGCGACTTGCTATCGAACTTGTCCGCGTTGTCGGCGCGCTTGACGCCGCCGTCTATGATCTCCCCCTTCGCCTTGTCAATACTGCTCTGGATATCCTCCTTGATCTTCTGCTGCATTCCGTTGAACAACCCGGCGCTAATCAGGTCGCCTGGATGCACCTCGACATAGGGGCTAATCGTGTCCGCCATAGCATCGTCTCCTTCTGGCCGGGCTGTCCCCGGCGCGGGTCATCAGATAGTACGGTCGCGGGTCACTGCCACGCGCACGCCCGCCGCCTTCGCGTGCAGCACGCCGACCGGGCCGGGCTGCAATAGCTCGGCGGTCGCCGCCGGGATCGTCTCGCCAACACCCGTCTGCCCAATCAGCGCGACGAGCCGCGCGCTCTCGAACCGGCCGCCTTGATAGGCGATAGACATATCGAAGTGGGCCGGGTCAACTTTGGTGACGGTCACGGCGATGGCGTTGCCTGCCTCGCCCGGCTCGCGCGCCTCCAGCTTGATGATGTCCGCCACGCCATCATCCCTGAGGTAGATGCGGGCCGGCTCGGCCGCCGTGCCGCCGCGCAACATTCGCGTTCGTGGGTGGCGGAAGGGCAGGCTCACCGGCTCGAAGCCAATCTCGGCCCGCTGCACAACCGACGCCTTCACCAGCCGCGACGTGCTGTCGCCGATGCGCTTGAGGGGGTGGTCTGGGTCGTCGGTTGGCTCGGTGACGAACCTCAAGTAGGTTTCGACCCCATCGTCGGCGCTGCCGAAGCGCCCCCCGTCGAAGCGCGCGCCGAATTCCGCCGGCAGGTCGGCCGGCAGATTGACGGCGAAGATCCCCGGCCCATAGATTTCGCGCCCCGTTGTCACCTGCACGACGCCGTCGGTGATTGGCTCCGCCGCGAACACCGCCTCCTCCGCTTCACCCACGAGCGGCGCGAAGCGGCTCACGTCGAACACGCCGCGCTCGCGGCACACAAGCCCGGGGAAGCGCGTGTTGATGCGCGGCGGGTCGGCGACCTGGTCGCGGTCAAACCGCGCGCCGTAGCAGTCGAGGTACAGCCACGCCGAGCGCCCGATAGGGACGCGGAGCGCCTGGGCCTTGCTGACGTACTCGCCCCACACCAGGGCTGAGTCGGCGCGGTTGACGCGGCTCACCAGGCCGTCCGCCACGTCGTCCGGCCGGCCCATCGTCACGCCCGCGTATGTCTCCGATACCCCGCCGCCGTCGCTCAGCGTCACATCGAACAAGGCGGCCGCCCGCTCGACGACCATCAGCCCCGGCCCCGCGTCGGCCGGGTAGAGGCGGCCGCTCACGGCGGCGGCGCGGCCGGCCAGGCCCGCCAGCGCCACGCCCGGCCCGGCCCGCATCTCCGCGAAGGGCGCGCCGGCCGCGTCCACGAGCCTGTAGCTGCCGTCTGCCACAACGCGCCCGACCAGGCGCGCCGCCTCGCCGCTCGGCGCGGGAGTGTCCTGCGCCGGGAGCGCCGCCTCAGCGACGATCACGCGCACCCCATTGCCGACCGCGCCGTACCGTCGCGCGTGGAGGATGGCGAGTGACGGCGCGGCAGGGTCGTTGAGCTGAAGCTGCGCCCCAAGCCCGTCCTCGCCGCCGCTGAGCGCCGACGTAGCCGCGCCCCGCAGAATGATCTGCGCGCCCAGGGGGCCGCTCAGGATCTGCGCCGCCGGGACGACCGTCTCGCGCCCGTCTCGCGCGGTGATCACGGCGCGCAGAGCGCCATCGGGCGAGAGCCACACGCGCAGACGGCCGCCCGGCAGGATGTCGGCCAGCACGCGCAGCCGCTGGCCGGTGGTGCGATTGACGAAGGTGGGGCCGACGACGCCCTGGGGCGCGGTCAGGTCAATGGCAAGATCCGCCTCGGCAGCGCCCGGGTTGTCGAGCGTCCACCCCGCGCCGTGCTGCAAACTGCGCGGAGCGTCGCTGACAAGGCGGGGGGCATATTCGACAAGCTCGATGGTGCGGTTCGGCAGCACGCTCAGTCGGCTGTGCGCCCCGGCCGTCGGCGAGGTCAGCCGCAGCCGCGCGTCGTCGGTCGCGGACGCCAGCCCCGGCCGGGCCGCGTTGATGCGCGCCACGATCTCAGCCAGGGTACTCGACGCGGGCGCGGCCCCGGCGATGTCAATGTCGAGGGGCAGGCCGCCGTCCACCGCCAGGCGGAGGACGCGCCGCTCGGACAGGTCGGCCGGCACCAGCAGGTCCACTTCGCCGCTGATCGTGGCGGGCGTGGCCTCCTGGCCGGTGGTTTCATCCGGCGCGTCGCCGAACAGAACCGCCCGCGCGTCGCCCCCTGTCACCGGCAGCACACCCAGGCTGGCGCCGGGCGTGGCGCTGCCCGTCAGGACGAGCCGCCCGCCCTCAGCCGACGCCACAACACCGCGCGATGGGGTGTTGATGGTGTCCAGAATCGCCGGCAGGTTCAGGCGTCCCCCATTGTCCGCCGTCATGGCGATCTCGACGCGCCCACCGGTCACACTCAAGGCAAGGATGGCGTTGGCCGGGAGGTCCACGCCCCCGCTCAGGTCTACCCCGCCCACCAGTCGGGGCGGCGTCGCGTCTGCGCCGTGGTACTGCCGCCCGGCCGCCACGCCGAAGACCGCGCCCGTCACGTCCTGGCCTGCGCCAGGGGCCAGGAATTCGAGGCGGCTGCCGCCGCCGGTCGCGCGCGTGGTCAGGCGAAGGAACGCGCCATCGGGCCGCGCCACGGTCGCGCCAAACGCCGCGTTGATGGCAATCGCCAGGCCGACAAGGGTCAGGTGTTGCGGCCCGTCCCCCGTCAGGGCTATCGGGTCGCTCGTCGTGTCGTCAACGCGCAGCCGCAGGGTGGCGTGGGCGGGCAGGTCAATGCCGCCGCTCAGGTCTACCGTCCCCAGGAAGCTCACGCCTGTGGCCGGGCGGCCCGGCGTGACCGTGGGGCTGTCGCCGAGCAGCCGGACGCCAGCGTCCCGCCCCCGCGCCGCCGCGAAGGCGATGCGGCTTGTCGCGCCGGTCGTCGGCGAGGTCAGGGCCAGGCGCTGGCCGTCGCTGCTCGCCACATCGGTCACAATGCCCGCCGTATGCAACGCAGCGTTGATGGCGGCGGCAATCTCATCCGGCAGGGCGAGACGCGGGCGCGGGCTACGCGCGGCGCAGTCTATGTCAACCGGCGCGTTGCTGTCCACGATCAGGCGGAGGGAGCGGTTCTGGCGCAGGTCCACGCCGCGGCTCAGGTCCGGCGCGCCCTGCACCCGCGCGCCACTCCCCGCCGCTCCCACCGCCTCCTGGCGAACGAAGCCCAGGACGATTCCCGCCTCCTCGCCGGTCACCATCGCCCGCGTGACGAAACGCCGCGTGCGCGTCGTCGTGAGCGGCCGCAACTCGATGCGGCTCGCCGCGCCCGCTGTCGGCGACGTCAGGACGAGATGGTCACCCTCGCGGGCCGCGATAGCGTCTGGCAAGGCGGCGTTGATGGCGGCGGCCACGTCTTCGAGCGCCAGCCGCTCAGCATCCGTCTTCGCCCCCCGCGCGTCTAGCTCGACCGGCGGCCCGCCATCCACGGCCACGCTCAACTGATGCGCAGCGCGCAGGTCAACGCCGTCCGGCAGCTCGGCCGCGCCCACCAGTCGGGCGCGTGTCGCCGCCGCCCCCTGCGCCACGCGGCTGCGGATGCCGAAGATCGCCTCGGTCGCGTCCACGTCCGCGGGCAGGGCCTCGAACGCGATCCCGCTGTTCAGGCCGGTGGTGCGCGAGGTCACGCGCATGAAGCGCCCGTCGTGGGACGCGACGTTCTCCCCCAGGGCGCGGTTGATGAGGCCCACAATCTCGTCAGGCTCGGTCGCGGCGGGGTTCTCGCCCGTGCAGATAACCGTCACCGCCGCGCGGTTGTCGAGGCGCAGACGAACCTGGGCGCGAGCGCGCAGGTCAACGCCGCTGCTCAGGTTGCGGCGGCCGGTCACGTCGGCCGGACTGTCGTCGCGCCCGGTGGTGAACGCCGGGGATGCGCCGAAGATGCGCGCTCGCGCATCCTGGGCCGCCGCCGGCTCGAGCGTCAGCGTGCTGGCGAACCCTTGCGTCGGCGAGGTCAGGACCAGGCGGCCGCCGTCCACCGATGCAATCGCGGGTGCGCCGATTCCTCTCAGCGCGGCATTGACCGCTGAGGCCGCATCCGCCGCCGCTACCCGCGCAGCGTCGGCGGCGCTGGCCGCGCAATCCACTTCGACGCGGGCGCGATTGTCAATGACCAACCGCAAGAAGCGTTCGTCGCGCAGGTCCAGGCCCGCGCCGAAGTCCACGCTCAGCAGGCGGGCGGCGGTCGCGGGCGCGCCGTGGAAGGTGTGCGGCAGCAGGCCCAACAGGTCGGGCGCTGCGTCGTCGTCGCCTTCGACCACCTCCAGCCGGCCCGCCGGTCCAATGGTCGGCGACGTCAGGGCGAGGCGGTGACCCTGGGGGGTGGCGATCACACGATGGCAGGCGGTGTTGATGGTGGCGACGACGCTGTCGAGGGACGCGCCGGCCGGCAGCGCAATCTGCACAGCCGCGTCGCGGTCCACTTTCAGGCGCAGCGTGGCCGCCCGCGTCAGAACCGCGCCGCCCGGCAGGTCCACGTCGCCGACGATCTGCGCCGCCCGCGCCGACGCGCCGACAGCCGTCGCCCCGGCCACGCCGAACAGGAGGGTGGCCGCGTCGTCGCCGCGCGGCTCGACGGTGGTCAGGCTGTCGTCAGGGCGCGTCCACCACGCATCGAGGCGGCTGTAGTCGTCGTCAATCTGGAGGCCCAGGCTCTCGGCGGTGACCCGCAGCACGCCCTGGACGGTGGACGGCCCGTCGAGGAAGATGCGCACGTAGCGCTTGAGATGGGCGCGGAACTCCTCGACCGTCTCGCCCGGGCGCGGCGCCAGGCCGTAGAGCGCGCCGATGCGCCGCAGGTCGTCAATGAACTCGGCGCCCTTGTCGGCGTGGTCCACCCAGTGGGCCAGCATCAGCGCCGCCAGGCTGTTCTCGGCCTGGAGCAGTTCGTTGCCAAAGGCGTCGGCGACGCTGTACAGAACCGAGGGCGCGGGCAGCGCTTTGTAGATGCTCGGCAGGCGGCCGAGGATGCGGTCGGTCTTGGTCGGCATGTCAACGCCTCTCCGCGATGAATACGTCCGACGGGTCCATGTCGAGGACGACGGTCCAGGTCGGGTCGGGCGTCGTGACCTGGAACTGGCCGGCGGCGATATCCTCATCCGTCGCCCCCCCGCTGCGGCCCGGCGCCGCCATCTGGACGAGGTTACGCGCCGGCAGGCGGCTGCTGGTCGGGGCGACCGGCCCGCTGTCGCTGAGAATGCGGGTGAACGCGGCGCGCAGGCTATTCGGGTCACCCGGCGTTGCGCTGACGGCGTCCACCAGCGAGTTGACGAGGGTCGCCGCGGCGGGCTGACCGATGTCGGACTGCCAGGCCATCACGTCCACGAAACGCGGCGCGTTCGCGCCATCCTTCGCCACGTCATCCACCTTCTTGACCGCGTCGAGCAGGTCTTTGCCGAGCGCCGGCTGGCCCGCCGTCAGCTTGTCGGCGACGCCGCTCAGCGCCTCGATGACCTGGCCGATGAGCTTGAGCTTGCCATCCGGCGTCAGGTCGCTCCTGGCGGCGCGAATGACCAGCCGGGGCCGGAAGAAGATGTACTTGGCGACGAGGGTCGCCAGGACGCCAGCAGCGCGAGTCTCCTCGACGCGGCTCTGGGCGTCGGCGAACCGCTCCGGTGGCGTGTCAATGAGCAGCGTCACCATGCCGGGCGCCGGCGGCGTCTTGCCCGGCCCCCCGTTGGGGTCCCACACTTCGAGCAGATTGGCGCGCGCGTCGAACAGGGCCTGGACGAGCGCCGCCAGGGTGGCCTTGCCCAGGCCGCGCAGGACGGCCCGCGCACGGGCGCGGAGCTGCTCATCTGTCTCAGCCTCCGCGCCAAGCTGGGTCGCTTCCAGGTTGGTCACGCGGCCAATGCCGGCCAGCGGTTGCGCGAGGGTCGTGATGGTGTTCGGGCCGACCTGGCCGGCCGGCCCCTTCGAGGCGTCGGTCGCCCGGATCGGCACGTCAATGCGCACCTGGCCGCGCTGGAGCGTGCGCAGCTCGGCCGTGACGAAGGTGACGCCCTTGTCGGTGCTGAGGCCCAGGCCCTCGGCGATGGTGACCGCGCCCTGGACCGCCGCATCGCGGTAGAACGTCTCGACGCCCTGCGCGTACTCCGGCGTCTTGCGGGTCACGCCGAGGATGGACACGACGAGGTCGAGGGACTTGCCGCTGGCCGTGTCAATGAACCCGGCCAGGTACGCCTGGTTGATTTGCTGGTAGACGGTGGCGATCTCGACGCTGATGGCCTCGCTCAGCGTGCGCGTCACGCTGCCCACGTTGATGTCGGTCAGGGGCGGGCTGGCGTCGCGCAGGAAGTAGTCCACATAGAACGTCGTCTCGTCGTCGGGCCGCGCCCCGTTCTTCCGCCAGGTCACGCTGTTGGACGCGCCGTCGAAATCGAAGTCCTGCCCGTTCTGGAACGCGACGTGCTGCGCGTCCGACGCGCCGGGCGGCGTGCGCGCGCCGGTGATAGACCGCACGCCACTGGCCGGTTTCGCCAGGGGATAGCGGTCTTCTTTGACGTCGAAAAAGATCGGTTCGTTGACCACGCCGCCGACGATGGCCGTCAGGATGTCGTCCACGACCTCGGCGTAGGGCCGCTCGATGAGGTTCAGAGTCGCGCCGTTCACGGTGTCCGCCCCCTTTCCAGGAAGAACGGAAAGACCAGGTTGAGCGGGGTATCGCTGTCAACCACCCGCAAGGAAATGTCAATGTCCATCTGGGTGCGGTTGGACGGGTTCTGGGTCACGCGGACAGAGACGACGCTCTTGACCCGCGGCTCCAGGGCGAGGGCCTGGAGGACGTAGAGCTTGGCGCGGTTGCGCGTCGTCTCGTTGTTCAGCTCGCCAATCAGGTCGAACAGGCGCGAGCCGTAGTCCGGGTGGCCGAGCGCCTCCAGCTCGCCCAGGGGCGTGAGGAACCGCATCAAGAGCGCCTGGACGAGATTGTCGGCGCCAGACAGGATATCCAGGTCCACGCCGCTGGCGCCGGACCGCCGCCGCGTCGCCAGGTCGTTGCCGGGGTCACGGCTGGTGTGGGTCAGGTCCAGGTTGCGCATGAGATGCAGATCGGTTCCAAAACGCGCAGGAAGCAGGGCCATACGTTGCTCCTTAAGGCGGCCACTGATCAATCACGGTGATGGTGGCGGGTGGGCCGACGATTGTCAGAATCCCTGGCGGCGTCGGGATGTTGTCGCCCATGCGGACGAGGGCGCGGCCGCCGACTGTCACACCACTGCTCGCCAGCGGTCCGATGACCAGCGGGTAGGGAACCCCGGTGAGCGAGTTTATCATCGTGCAGAGCGAGCCGGTCATCGCCAGGGGCATCCCGTTCGCCGTGATGACGGGCGGAAAGATGCCGACGATCGTGCCGGTGTCCGGCGGCCCGGTCGCGCCGGGGGTGATGATGACCACGCAGCCAATCGTGACGGGTGGGCCTGGCATAAGTTCCTCTACATCGAGAACTGGGTGATGCCCTTGATGGACACACTCGCGCCCTGCACCGTGCTGGCCAGGCCGCCGTCCACCGTCGCGCCCATGTTCCCCTTCAATGTCGCCTGGGTGCCGGCTTCGATGTCGGTCTTGAGCTGGCCCTTGATCGAGACGTTCTGCCCCTCGATGGACACGTCGCGCGTGGCCTTGAGGGCCATCGAGCCGGCCGCCTCGACGACGACATCGCCGTCCTGGTTCATGGTGATCTTCGTTCGCCCGGCGACGACGGTCACCGTGCCGCCCGCCCCGTCCGGCTGGTCGAGCTTCATCTCGGTCTTGCCGGCCGTCGCCCGCACCGTGCCGTCGGTGATGCGCACCGTGATCTTGGGCGGCATCTCGACGATGATCTCGCGCGGCGGGTCGTTCGCGCCAATGTTGCGGATCGCCGCCTTCACCGTCTTATCGTCGGCTTCGGCCAGCGGCAGGCGGAAGATGACCTCGTTCGGGTTGTTCAGCGGCGGGCGGTCCGTGTCGTTGTACAGGCGGCCGATGACGATAGGCGCGTTGACGTCGCCTTTGTCGAAGGCCAGCAGCACCAGGTCGCCCTTGTTGGGAATCGCCGCCGTCCCGATATGGCCGGTGGCAATCGGCACGCGCTTGAGCAGCAACCCGCTGTTCTTCAGGCGCACGTCGCAGCCGTAGTTGTCGCGGTCGCCGTTGGCGCTGTGGGGGTAGACGCCCTCCACCAGCCCCAACTCGGCGACGCGCACCCCGCGCAGCTCGTGGCGGATGATCTCTTGAATCGTCGTGATGATCGAGTCCATGCTCACGTCCCTAATGACCGAAAGCCGACGGTGGTGGTGAACCCGCCGCTCTTGGTAATGCGGTGTCTGACGCTGCGCACCTGGAAGGTGGTGTTGAGCGTGTCGTCGGCCAGGCCCTGGAGCTTGACCGCGTCGCCGAGCTTGATGAGCGGCTGGCCGAACGTCAGCAGCTCGCCGCGCACGCCGCGCCGTTGGATCGCCCTGAAGGCCGCGTTGGCCGCCGTCGTTGCGGCGTCTCGCGTGCGCAGCGCCGGACGCTCCAGGAGGAGGAGCGGGTCGCCCGACCCCGCCGTCCCGCGCGCGCTGCTGAAGTCCTTGACGAGCCACGCCCACGCTTTGTCGGCGCGGCCGCCGGCCGGACTCTCGCCCCACGCCTCGACGCGCGCGGCGTCGAGGGGCGAGCGAACGACATCGAGGGTGACGATGTGCCGGGCGAACTCCAGGGTATGCACGGTGTTGCCATTGGCGAAACGCTGGAAGACGAGCTTGCCGTCGCTGTCAATGTACAGGTCGAAGCCGCATAGGACCGCCAACTCCCGCATGTGGGCGAAGACGCTGCGGCGGGCGTCAATCACATACGCCGGGAAGGCGATGCCGTCCTCAGCCGTGGCGACCTCGACGCCGGCCTTGGCGGCCAGGTCGCGCACGATGGCGCCCGCGCTCTGCCCCTCGTAGGTCTCGTTCACGAACGTTCGCAACGTGGCGTCGGCCCCGCTCAGCCCGATGACGCGGTTCGTCAGCAGCCCCGGCGCGACCGCCGTCACGCTGCCGGCCATGACCTGGGTCAGCGAGCCATCGTCGTCGGCGTAGCCTAGCGCGATGGTGACCGCGTTGTCGCGCTGCGGCCGGAAGTGGCCGACCTGCCCCATCACCAGGGTGAACGAGTCGGCGGGCGTGTCCAGGTCGAGGGCGACGATCAGGTCGGTGACGGTGCTGGCCTTCGGCTCCTTCGTGGTGTCAATGGCCTTGCCACCGCCGCCCAGCGCGCTCGCGGCGACGTTGGCGACCGCGCCGAGGACACCGCCGGCGGAGCCGGATTTCGTGCTAAATGTCAAACGATACGCAGGTGTGAGCATGTCGATTCCAATCCCCTAGCCCTTTAGGAGCTGGCCCACCAGCTCGTAACTCTCGGTATCGGCCCAGCCCGCCGCCGCCGCCGTCTTGTACCAGCGATCGAGAAACGCCCTCATCTCCCCGGCCACGTGGGCGCGCTCGATGTAGTGGACGGCCTGCGCGCGGATCGTGTCGCTGCTATCCGACAGCATGCCGTAGAGCAGCATGACCAGGGCGTCGTGGTTCTTGTCCGGGAAGTAGAGCGTCAGGAGATACTCGTAGGCGCGCAGGCGGACGTAGGGGCTGCCGCTCAGGAGGAACGGCTGCACGGCCGGCGCTTCGCTCGGCGTCGCGCCAGCGCGGAGGAACTTCAGGGTGTTGACGACAAAGCCAGCGTTGCTCTCCTGGTGCGCTTCGTCGCTCGACAGCCAGCCCACGATGTCGGCGCGCGTGGTCGGATCATCCAGGGTTCCCTGGAGATTGGGGTATCGCTCGAACAGCGCGTGTCTGTAGATCGGGTCCTCCGACGACAGGTACTCACGCACGCCGACGGGAATCTCACTCATGGTCTGCCTCGGTCTCTAATACGGGCGCGCGAAACGCGAGCCGCGAATGGCGTCAATCTGCGCCGGTATGACCAGCGCCGGCGATTGGTTGTTGTTCGTCACCGTCTCGTTCCACAGCCGCTTCGGGTTTCGGACGCCAAGGCCGGTCTGGAGGAAGAAGCGGTGCATCAGGTTCTTGCTGTCAATGTTGCCCGGCCCCGTCGCGCCGCTCGCCGCCAGATCGTAGTGGGAGAAGTTGGTCGTGTTGTGCGTCGCCTCGTGCGGCTCGGCAAACTCGGTAATGCCGCTAAGGACCCCGGCCAGGGCAAAGCTCCGCGCCGTGGATGTGGCCGATAGCACGAAGTCGGCGAAGGCCACGCCCCCCGGCCCATCCACGAGCGGCCCGGGCGGAGCGGCTACCGGCGCCTGGTAGATGTGCGCGACGCAGATGATATACAGGTCGTTGGCGTCGAAGTCGGCCCGCGCACGAATGAGATTAATGATGTCCTGCGCCGGGCGGGACGGCGTGAGGCTCCCGCTGACAAACGTCGGCTCGACCACGGACGGGTTGATGGCGATGGGATCGCCGGGGTACTGCGTCGGCCAGACCGTCGCTGTCGCCGGCGGATCCACCACGATCTCGTCAACGACCGCGAAGATGCCGCAGCGGGCGTAGACCGAGCGGAACGTATCGAACACGAGGTCGCGGCGGGCCGCCGTGACGATCCCGGCGCCGCCGACGGTTCGGCGGACGTTCACCAGATGGACGCGGATGCGGCGGCGCTCCTCGGGGGCGCGCTCGAACACCGGCAGCGTCACCGTCGCCGCCGGGGCTGTGGCCCCGGTCGGAATATACTCCCCGACGACCTGGCTATCGAGTTGGTGGGTGTTGTCCACGGTCACCCGCCGCAGGCGATGGTTGCTCTGGTCCGGGTTCCGCAGGCCCGCGTCGGAATGGCCGGCCGGCAGCCCGCTGTCGGTAGCCTGCTGGCGGTCATCGTTGTCGGACACCAGCATGACCGCCTTGGAGATGAACACCCCGCTGCCGGCCGCCGTCTCCGTCAGCGTCAGCGCCTGGGACGGCGGCGCGTGGTCGGTCGAGCCATCGCCAAACACCGTGCGCCAGTTGATCTGCGCCTCGGTTGCGGCGCTGGCGTCGCGCAGTCGGAAGTAGAAGCGCCGCGAGTCGGCGCCGACGAAGTTGAGGGTCTCCGTGCGCTGATTCCGTAGATTGCCCGTTGTCGAATCGAAAGCGCGGTCCCACAGCCCGATGCGGACGGCCCGCGCGGCGGGCGAGGCGGCGGTTGGACTGAACGTGTCGGCCTGGGCCGGTACCAGCGGCGGCGTGATGATGTCGAGCTGCGGCACGATGACAGTGATCGTGACCGGGCGGGTCACGCCGGCGACGGTCGCCGTCACGACGGTGCTTCCCGACGCGGCCGGGACGAGCGTCCTTCGCACAGGATCGGCTGTTTGCGTCCCGCCTGTCCACGTCACCAGTGTGACCGGCACGCAGAACGGCAGCGAGCTGATATCGGCGATGATGGTGACGCGCCCCGCCGGATCACGCCGCGTCACGAAGGTCGTCCCGCCGGGTGGGACCTGCCGCGCTCCCTCGACCCGCAGGGCAAAGGTGGCGACGCGGATCACGACGCGCTTGACGACGGGCGCCCCGCCGCCGGCCGGCGTGTACGTCGCTTCGACCGTGAAGTCGCCCGCGCTTCCCGCGCTGACCGTCTGCTGCTTCGGGTTCGCGCCCGGCGTCCCGCCCGTAATGGTGAGCGCGCCGACCGCCGGATCGAGCAGACGGTCCGGGATGTCGGCGTCAATCGTGACGGTGCGCGCCGGGTCCTGGATGATAATGAACTGGTTGCTCAGGCTACCGCCGATCTGGGTCGCGCCTGTCACCCGCAGACTGAGCGGGACGCACGAGCTGGCCGCCCCCCGCGAGGCCCGCGCCCGGTCTATCTCCGCCTGCACCAGGGTGCGATTGGCGCCCGTGGCTGTGCCAGGCAGCATCAGGCGGTCGGCGTTGGCGGGTGTGGCGTCAACGTTGTCGAGGTTGAGGTAATGCCCCAGCTCGTGGGCCACGAATTGCGTGCTCTCCGCCGCATCCAGCGTAATATCCACCGGCGCCCCACCGAACGTACCGCTCGCCCGGTCCGCGACCGCCACTCCACCCGGCAGCCCGCCGACTGCGCCGCTCTCCACGGACACGCCGAAGCCGGCCTCGCCGCTACCGGCGAAGTCGCGGAAGAAGTAGGCGTTGACCACGTCCGGGTACGGGCAGCGCGACAACAGGAACGTGAACTCATTCTGGTCCACGGCGCAGTTGCCGCGCAGGGCCGGGTCGGCGATGGGGTGGGTGTACGCTTCGCGCACCACGTCCACCAGCTCGAAGCGGACGCGCGCCTGCCGCCAGATCGTGTTGGCTCCCTCGAAGAACTGGCGAATCTCGGCCTCGGTGTGCTGCGTCACCTGCGGGACGAGCGCACCCGTACTGTCGGGGCATTGGCGCACGTCGTTGGAGCGCGAGTCGAGCGGGAGCATGATGTGCGCCGCCACGGGCAGGCGAATCTCGCGCAACACCGGCGCGTTGACGATGACGACATCCAGGCGCGGGTTCGCGCCGCCGGGGGGCGGCGCAGCCAGCGCCTTACACACAATCGCGCCCTTGATGTCGGCGTCGTTCCCGTCCGCCAGCCGCACCAACGCCGGCGCGTTGGCGGGCGTGACGACCTCGAAGGTGTAGACGCCCGGCGGCATGTTGCTGAAGGAGAACCCGCCGCTGGCGTCCGTCCGCCCCGGAATGGCCTCGCCCTGCGCGTTCTCGCCGGCCTTGAACTCGCCATTAGGCGCGATCAGCACGAAGGGCTGGTTGGGGACAGGGGTCAGCGCGCCGCCCGTCCCCTCGCGCTGGACCGTTCCCTCGACGGTGATCGTCCCCGACTGGTCTGGCACGCGGGTGAACGCGTCGGGCGAACGCGACGACGTGCTGCCGGGAGCGGCCGGCGTGACGAAGCAGGAGTGGCTGCCGCCGCCGGTGGTCGGCCCGACACACCAGTTGCTGTTCACCGCGCCTGGCGCAGGGAGGTTGAACGTATCCGGCTGCGGAACCTGGCAGGGCAGGGCGTCGGCGCGCACGAAAAGCAGCTCCACGCGGCGGTTCGGCCGCCACGCTGTAGCGCGGTTGTCTACCGGATCTTCCTCGCCGCAACCGAGCCACTTGAGGACCTCGCCACTACAGTTGGGCAGGAAGCGGTCGGCCGGGATGGCGAGACTGTCCTGCCCCAGGTAGTCCGCGATGAGCGCCTCCCAGGTCGGGTCGTCCACAGTGTCGCCCGGCGGGAGGCCCTTCGCGCAGCGATAGGCGCGCACGGCGTCCCGGGTGGCCGGGCCGTTCTGCCCATCCACGCGCCCGGCGTAGAAGCGCAGGTCTTGGAGGATGTGCTGATACTCGCGCACGTCCCAGTTATCCCGCACCGACGGCAGCTCGCCGCCCGGGCGGCGCTGGCGGATGGCGTTCCACTCCGCAAGGGCCGCCGTCCGCGACGCGGCGTCGCGGCCGACGGTCAGGTAGGCGAAGACACTGCGCGCGCGCCGCTCAGAGAGGGATTGGTTGTACGTGTCGGAGCCGGTCTTGTCGCAGTGTCCGACGATCAGCAGCTTCTCGTCGGCGTGGGCGAGGGCGTGGGCGTTGACCGCCTGCAACACCCCCCGCATGCACGGCTCGATGAACGCCTTGTCGAAGCGGAAGTGGACGATGAACAGGCGCGCCAGGCGCGACGAGCGCGAGAGGGTGATCTGCACGCGCGTCGTCTGGCCCGCGCGGACCGCCGCCGGGGCCGTCCCGGTCAGAGCGCCTGTGTCAGCCACCGGCGGTCTCCACGACCCGCACGGTGTAGGCGCCGGGCGGGACATTCTCCTCGGTCCAGACGTTGTTCTGTCGGTTTGTTAAGGTGCGGGACAGCGTGTTCCCATCGTCCTGCGTGCCTTCCACGGTCACCGTCAGGCGGCCCATGTCGAAGTCAGGCTGCCCCTGGACGGTCACTTCGACCACGAGCGTGCCGGTCTCCACGGCGGGCGGCGGGGGCGGCGGCGGAGGCGGCGGCTCCTCGCGCTTCGTCGGCGGCGGCGGGATGAACTCGCGCAGCGTGAAGCTGTACTCGAAGCGCTGCGGCTTGCCCGCCAGCTCGCGCACGCCCATCTCCTCGATGAGCACCTGGTCCACCCGCGTCGCCGTGGTGATGTCGGCGACGAAGCTGACAGGCTCGGCGGCGCGGAACTTCGTCCGCAGCTTGCTCAGCCCATCGGCAACCTCCGGCCCGGTCAGCACGCCGGCCACCGTCACCCGCGTCGCCCGCCGCCCCTGCCGCTGGAGAAAGTCGCCCTCCAACGCCGGTACGGCGTGCTGCGTCAAGACCTGGTCCTTTTCGACTTCGAGCTGCTGAACCTGTTGCAGCTCGATATCGCCGAGCATGGGGCGCGCCTGGGGCATGGGTATCCTCGCCAGACTACGAGTTCAGGTTGCGGAGGTGGGTCACGACGGCGTCAATCAGGCTGTCAATCTCAGCCTTGATCTGGCCGACCGACGGCAGGCTGCCGACGACCTGCGCGACGGACAGCACGTCGTCAATCGTGCCGGCCTGGTCGGGCAGCAGGTTCTTGGCCGTGGTCAGCAGGGACGTGATGCCCTGGGTGAACTGGCTCACCTTGTCCACGCCGGGAATCGGCTGGCTCGCCAGGCGATCTACTTCCGTCTTGATGCTGTTCATCAGGTCAATGAGCTTGGTCAGCAGATCGCTGATCTGGGGGATGAGCGAGCGCAGCGCCTGGATGGCGGGCTTGATGGTGGGGACGTTCTGATCCAGGAAGGTCTTGAATGTAGTCAGCGCCGACTTGAGGTCATCGAACAGATTGGTCGGTGTCGTTGCCATGACTCGTTCTCCTTCTAACTAACTCCGGCCGCTGCTTCCGTTGGCCGCCTGCAAGCGGCCGAGTAGCTCCGTTAACGGGGCGACGAACTGTTCGAGGCCCGTGGCGAGGTTCAGACCCAGGTCCAGGCCCGGTACCATGTCTTCGATGAGCTTGGTGGCGTCGCCGAGGATGTCGGTGTCTAGCCCTGACGTGTCCTGCGGCTCGACCGGCTCGATGAACTCGCGCAAGGTGAGGACGTAGGCGATGCGGTCCGGCTTTCCTGCCAATTCCTGGACCTGCATGTCGTCAATCACGACCTGGTCAATCGCCGCGTCGGCAATGATGTCTGCGGTGAACGGCACGGCCTTGCCGTCGCGGAACTTCCCGTCGAGCTTTTCGAGGAACGCGCGCGCGTCGGGGCCGGTCGCCACGCCCCACAGCGCAAGCCGCGTCGGCCGCCGCCCAAGATTCTGGAGCAGGCTGCCGTCCATGCCGGGCGGCTTGTGCTCGGCCAGGCTGCGGCGCTCGACGGTCGCAATCTCTTGCACCTGCGGCAGTTCCAGGTCATCCAGCATCGGTCGCATCGCTACACCCCTATCCCATGCCGCCGCGCCTCCTCGTTCAGGATGCGCTTCAGCTTCGCCGCCAGCTCTTCCAGGTCTTCCTCCCCCGCCGCCTCGGCCCGCGCCCCCGCCCGCGCCACCGCCGCCGCGAGCGGCAGATCGCCCGGCCCGCCCGGCTCCGACGGCATCAGGAACGGCAGTCGCGGCGCGAGGGTGGGATTGACGACGCGCACCGTTGTCTCCGCGTCCGGCGAGGGCGGCATCGCGGCGTCCGCCGCGACCCTGTAGTCCAGCAACCCCCACAGCGACGGCGCGAACGTCGCGCCGCCCTCGTTGGCAAAGGGCGTGTCCGGCGCGGCGCGCGCAGCGGGCGCGCCCGGCGGGGGCGCGGGCGACGCGCCATCCTTCGGCGCAGAGGGAACTGTCCCGGCCGCGCGCGGGGGCGGGGTTTCACTCGACGCCGGCGCTGGCCCCAGGCTGGCAGACCGCGTCAGGAGCGATAGAGGCGCCGTCGGGCCGTCGAGCCGCGCCGACCAGGCCGCGTCCTTCGGCGCTGGGAAGCTCGGCGAGGGCGTCGCGACCGGCCGATTGGGTGCTTCGCCAAAGCGGACGCGGCGCTCATCGCCAGCCGTTTGCCAACCGCCCCCTGGCCGCCCCGCCAGCTGGCCCACCTGCCCCAGCGACGCCGTCTGCGGCTCGGCCGCGCGCAGGACGGCGCCCGCGAATGGGGCCAGCAGCGCCGCCGCTGCCTGGCGCGGCAGATCGCCGACGGCGCTCGCCGCGTGGCGCGACGGCCGCCGCACATCGGTCGGCCATCGGACGTCAGGCGCAGGGGCCGCGCCGAAGGGCGGCGACGGGGGTCGCGCCGATCGGTCCGCCACTGCGAACGGTGGTGCTGACCAGCCCTGCCCGACTTCGCCCGGCCGTCGGTCGGCGGGGCGCGCCTGCCGCCGATCCGGCGCGGCCCGCTCGTCCGGCGGCGCGTCGGCCTCGGCCGCCAACGCGGCGAGGGTCGTTCCCAGCAGCGGTCCGGGGCGCAACGGGAGGTGGGCGGCCAGCAGCGGATCGAGCCAGAGGGAACCGCGACGCAGGCAGGCGACCCAGGCCGTGCGCCGCGCCATCTGGCGGCGGTAGGCCGCCAACGCCGGCCCGGCCCGGAGTGGCTGCGGACTTGCCATCACGAGCGAGCGCTCCCCTCGCGGGCCATTTCCAGGTAGAGCAGGATCTGGCCGATGGTCATGCCGCTGACTTCCTCCGGCGTCCAGCCGAACTCGCGGGCCAGGATGAAGCACGCCTTCGCCAGGGGCGCTTGCACCAGCTCTTCCAGGGCGTCGCGCGGCGTGTCTATGCCGCTGATGGCGTTGACACGCTCGACGAGGAAGCGGGCGACGCCAGCCGGCAACTGCGTCACCTGCTCCAGCTTGAGCGGCGGCTCGACGAGCGACTGCTGCAACATCAGCGCGGCGGAGAGGCTATCGTCATCCCGGGCGGCCTTGCCGATGCGCTGGAGGTCTCGCACGGTGAGCGGGCGCAGGACGACCTGGCCCCCTGGCCCTCGCCCATCTGTGTTGAGCAGGTCCGGCGGCAGGTCTACGACGTGAGTCAGCGCGCCGCCCGCGAGCAGGTCTTCAGCGGTAAGGGTCATGGCGTATTAGCCTCCGGCTGCGCTGGCTTCCTTGTCTTCGATGGTGATGAACAGGCCTTTGAAGGTCACGCCTTCCATCAGGAAGTCATCTTCGGGCAGGGTGAAGACCCAGGTATCGAACTTGACGCCATGCACGGTGAGGGTGCTGTTGGTGTCGGGGAACGCCGGGTTGCGAGCCAGCAGTTGCAGGTTGAAGGACGGCTGCGGGAACGGCGTACTGGTGCGCTCCACGAGCGCGCCCTTGCCGAGCATCAGCCGCAAGAGCGCGCCGTTGATGAAGGCGCGGCCGATCTTCCCGGACACGTCAATGTTGCCCTCGCTGAGGGAGGCGGCGTGGCGGCGGCCCACCTCGTGGAACGCCTGGACCGAGGTTGTCACCAGCACTTCGACGTTGGTCGCGCGCCCGACCGGGCTGAGGCCGTAGAACTCGATGATCTCTTTCGCCGCGTCACCCTCCGCGCCGGCCTCGACGGCGAGGGTGAGGGTCGCGTCGGACCCGGTGTACACATTGGTGTTCGCCATGGATAAATCTCCTTAACCGAGGAACATCGTTACCTTGATGTAGTCAATGCTGAACGTCGGGCGCAGCGTCATCGTCACCTGGGCAATGCCGCGTATCTCCTGCTCGCGCGTGGCGGACACGTCGAGGGCGTAGCTCTCCAGCATCTCGTCGTCCACCATCCCGGCCAGGAAGCCGTTGATCGCGCCCTTGAGCGCCTGGCGCACGCGGTCGTTGTTGAGCAGCCCGATGAAGGGGTCGCACGCCGACCGCACGCCGAACTTGGCGAAGTCCACGATGCGCCGCGTCGTGATCTGCTGGAACGCGCCAGGGTCGGTGGTGATGCCCTTGACGACGCGCACGCCGCGCCGCACTTCGAGGCCCAGGACGCCGTTCTGCACGAGCTGCTCGAGCTGGCCGGCGTTGAACTTGACCTCCAGGTCCGACACGCTCAGCGTTTTGTTGGTCAGGCTGACCTGGGGATCGCGCGCCGAGAGCATGCCGGCGATGGCCGCCGCGGTGTACGCGCCCGGCAAGACAACGGTTGGATCGGCAATCGTGCGATCGGCCGCCTTCGCCGCGTCCACCGTCTGGATGCCCGGCGCGACGAAGATGACCCGGTCGCCGGTGACCGGCGGGTTGATCAGGCTCGTCAGGAACGCGGACACATCATTGCCGGCCGGCGCGCTGCCGACGACGGTGATGCGGTCCCGCTTGATCTTGTCCGTGGACGCCTGCTCGACGTGGGCCTTCAGGTCGGCGCCAGCCTCGGTGATGTCCCGTCCGGCGGCGAGGATGATGTGGGCGTTCTCGTTCAGGAGGAGATCGAGGCCGGCCTTGTAGTCCGCCTCCGACGCATCCCCGCCGTTCGCGCCGCCGCTGAACGGCAGCGGGGTGGGCGTCACGCCGCTGGCCGTCGGCGTGACGTTGCCCGTCGGCGACCCGGTCACGGTCGTCTTGACCAGGACGGACCCCTGCCGCGAGTCGCCGACGCGCCCCACGATATCCTGCGCCGTCTTGACCAAGAACGTCTCTTCCGCGCTCCCCAGGCGAATCGTCAGCGGAATATTGCCGCCCGCGTCGGCCACGCCGACGGTCGCGGTCAGCCCATTGCCCCAGGAACCGGGCGAGAGGGCTTCGAGGCCGACATTGGTGCCGGCGATGGCAGCGGCCGGCTTCGCGGCGGCGGCCGAATTAGACGCGACGCGCACAGCGAACACAGTGGATGCGCCGTGGGAGTACGCGATTTCCAGGGCGCGCAGCAGGGTGAGGGGGGCGTTCGCGGTTTCGGGGGCGTCGAACTTGTCATACGCGCCGAACATCGCCCGGGCGTCGGCGTAGCTGCTCAACACCTGGACTTCACCGATGGGGCCACGGTTCGCGGTTCCCACGATACCGATGTTGCCCACCGTGATTGGCCCCGGCACGATGAGGGCCTCGGCGCGAACATCAATGTACACTCCCGGCAAGACTAACTCAGGCATCGGCAATCCTCCTGAGGCGCGTGGCCTCGGTTGAAAAGGGGCGTTCAATGGTCATGTCAGCGCCCGAAGATAGAGGACACTGGGGTTGTTGGTCGGAAAGGACGTCTCGCTGAAACTCACCCGAAACACGTCGTTGGCTCCCTGAAGCACGATCGGCGGGTCGAACGGAAGCTGGCCGACCTGATAGTCGTGCAGTTCCAGCGTCTCGCCCGGCCCCAGTGGGAGCGGTGGATAGACGAGCGTCAGGGGGCGGGTCGAGTCGCGCTGGAACATGTTGAGGAAGTCCACGAGCGAGCCGAGGGACGTATTCGTCGTGCTGCCATTCTGAATCACGGTCTGGGTCACCTGACCGGGCGGCCCGCCCCCCGGCAGATAGGCGACGATGCTCAGCCCGCGCACCCGCAGCACGCCACGGGGCGGCGGACTCACCTCGAGCGCAGCGGCCCCCGCGTCGTCCCAGCGCGCCATCCAGTCGGTGACCACGGTCTGCTCGTGGGTCAGCGGCCCCAGGTCCGTCTCACTATCAATGGGAATCCGCGCGATCAGGCTGGCCGCGCCATCCGTGTCAAAGGTGCGGTACTCGTACAGGGCTGTGTAGGTTAGCGTGCGGCGCAGGGTCGGCGGCGTTCCCGACGGGTCGCTGTCCGTGACGCCGGCCAGTTTAAGCTGCAAGACCCCCTCGCGGCGCAGGTCCACGCTGCGCGCCAGCAGGCGGCTGATGATGGCGTCCGACTGGCTGTTCACACCCTCCAGGTCCGACCCCGACACGTTGTAGCCGATGGTGGCTTCGAGCCAGCCGCCGCGCAGCTCGGCGACGGCCAGCGCCGGCTGATTGAGCAGGCCGCGCCGCCCCCCGAGACCGAGCGAACGCGGCGTCAGGCCCAGGAGCCGCACGCCCGCGTTGGGCTTGTCGCCCGCAGCGCGGGGTAGGCCGGCCATGTCGCTGAGCAGGAGAAGCATCTGCCCAACAAACGGGTCTATGTCGGAGGTGGGCGTGAAGCCGCCCGAGTCACCCCCGGCAGCCTCGGCCGCGACCGGCTCCGCCAGGGCAGCGGTCGGCTCAGGCGGCGGCGGCAAGGCCGGCGGGGATTCGGGTGGGTTTTCGGGTCGGGGCCGACGGAAAATCGAACTCATGCGGTCACCTGCGGCCATAGGCTGGCTTCGTTGTGGAAACGACTACCGAGATGACGTAGATCGGCGCGCGCCGCTTTCCACGAAATTGACGGCGGGAATTCGAGCCGCCGCCGCACCAGCATAGGGCAAAGGCGACCGCCCCGCATCCCTCTTCGCGCCATTGCCAAGACCTATTTTAGACCTAAGTCTCGGCGCCGTTTTTCTAATCTGCCGGCGGTTAGAGCCTGGCGATTCTGTGCTATACTTGTCATGCTCACCGCCTGGCAAGACTGCCACACCAACCTCACACCAAGCCAGGCCCAAAAGCGATTTTGTTAGCGAATCTATAAGCGCCGCGCTGTACAATGCCCTCGTCTGTGGGTCACCTCATCCTCTCGAACGCACCCGTCGTTGGCCCCCACTCACCCTAACTGTGAAGTCCTCTGCTACCACCGAGCCGAGAGAACCTCTCTATCTCGGATTGGGTCCAGAAAGGGGGAGATTGTGGCTCCTACACGTGTACTGCTCGCGGACGATCATGTCTTGTTTCGCCAGGGCGTGGCGCTTATTCTGAGTGTTCAGCCGGACTTCGAGGTGGTGGGTGAGGCCGGCGACGGGCTGGACGCTGTCGCCGCCGCGATCCGGCTGCGCCCCGACCTGATCCTCATGGACCTTGACATGCCTGAGTGCGATGGGATCGAGGCGACGCGCCGCATCAAGCGGCGGCTGCCGCTCGCCACGATTGTCATCCTGACAGGCAAAGTGGATGAAGACAAACTCGTCGCGGCCACGATGGCGGGCGCGACAGGGTATCTCACCAAGACGATCACATCCGTCGTGCTCCTGGACCTGTTGCGGCGGCACTCCCAGGCCCCCGCCAAACCCGATTCCCCCCTCACGAGTTTTTCGCTGTCGGAGTACCAGCGCCTGCGCGATCTACCGCATGGCGCGCCGCGCATCCCCCTCTCGCCCCGCGAGCGCGAAGTTCTCACCGTCCTGTCGCATGGCGCGACAGACCGCGAGATCGCCCGCGACCTCCACATCAGCGTCCACACCGCCAAGCGCCACGTCAGCAGCATCCTGACGAAGATGGGCGTCAGCAGCCGCTACGCCATCCGCACGACGGAGGCGCATGAGAAAGCCGAGCAGATGACTTAGGTCTTGAATAGGTCGCACGAACCGGGGCAGGGGGATGCGAGCGCGGCCAGGGTGTGATATGCTGGCGGGGTTGACAGATGGCCGACCAGGACCGCCCACGACGGGAGCAAGCAGAAGGTCGTCGGATGCCCAAACACCGTGTTCTCGTGTTGGGAGCAGACTCCGTGTTCCGCGAGGGCATGCTGCTGCTCCTCGAACGGGTGGAGGATGTGAGCCTGGTCGGCGCGTGGGAGCTAGACGGGGCGGCCCCATCGCGCGTGGCCGCCGTTGCGCCTGACATCGTGCTCATCGTGGATGCTGGCGAAGCGTCGGTGGCGGGCGCAACAGTGACACACGAGCTTTTGGAACACTATGCCGAGATGGTTGTCATCCGCGTCAACAGTCAGGATGGCGTGTTGCGCATCCATGCTGGCAGCCGGCGGCCGGCCGACCTGATCACGCTGTTGCGGGTCATTCGAGGCGCGCCACCGGGCGGGGCGAGCGCGTCCGAACAACCATGACTCACTGGCTGGTCGCGGTGGGGTGAGTTGTCAAGAGCGTAAGGGACGGATGGCGGATTTGGAGGAAAGCGGGAGGTACTGTAGTATAGTTTCGCCCAACCGAGCGATTGAGCCTTAGCGGGTAGCTTCGCAGTTTAGCGTGGAAGGGCCTATTGTGCTGGCGCTGGAGAGCCATCTCCAACGCCTCCCAGAGGCGGCGGAGTTGTCACTCCACCGCCAGCAAGGGGTCTCCACGCTGTTGTGCGGGGCCAACCGTTTGCACGACGCCTTCTAGCCAACCATCAAGAAAGGCCACCATGACCACCCACACCCCTATCGAGAGTGAGCCGCCCCGCACGCTCGCCGAAGCGAATCTCACGCCGCGCGGCCGCGTCTTCCCCAGCCCGTTTCGGTGGCGCGACCAGATCTTCTACCAGCTCCTCCCCGACCGCTTCAGCGATGGGCGCGAAGACACGCGGCCCATGTTCGACCCCGCCCACCCGGAGCAGTTCAAGGCCGAGGACAAAGCCGCCTGGATGTCCGCCGGCACGCGCTTCGTGGGCGGCACGCTGAAAGGGGTGTTGAGCAAGCTCGACTACCTCCAGGGCCTCGGCGTCACAACGTTGTGGATCAACCCGCCCTGGCGGCAGCGCGCCGATCTGCAAACCTACCACGGCTACGGCATCCAGAACTACCTGGACATTGACCCGCGCTTCGGCACGCGCCAGGACCTGCGCGACGTGGTGGACGCCGCCCACGATCGCGGCATGTACGTCATCCTCGACGTCATCTACAACCACAGCGGCAACAACTGGTACTACCGCGACGAGGAGACCGGCGAGCCGAAGCCTGACAGGGCCTACCGCTACGAGCCGCCCTACCCGGTGCATGGCTTCCGCTCGGCGACGGGTGAGAGCATCCCGCGCCCCCTGACGCCGGACGACGGCGTCTGGCCCGAAGAGCTGCAAACCCTGGACTGGTACACCCGCGCCGGCTCCATCGGCAAGTGGGACATCGCGTCGTGGGAGGACCCGCTCAGCCCGAACGTCGAGTACCGTCGCGGCGACTTCTTCGACCTGAAGGACTGGGACCTGGAACACCCCGGCGTGATGGAAGCCCTGACGCGGGCCTACGAATACTGGATCGCCCTGTCGGACTGCGACGGCTTCCGCGCCGACGCCGTCAAGCACGTCTCGCCCCAGGCGTCGGCCCGCTTCTGTACGGCCATCCACCAGTTCGCGGAGTCGATTGGCAAGGAGAACTTCTTCATCACGGGCGAGATCACCGACGGCAGCATCGCCCCCGGCTACGTGGACATCCTCGGCGGCAACCTCGACGCCGTGCTAGGCATTGTGTCCTACCCGAACCTGCTCGGCGCGTTTGTCAAGGGGCTGTGCGACCCCTACGCCTTCTTCGAGCTGTACGACGAGAAAAACACCTTCGGCATGTTCCGCCAGCAGGGTCACTACATCGTCTCGGTGCTGGACGACCACGACATGTCATCGCGCGCGACCAAGGCCCGCTTCGCCGCCCACAACCCGCTGCCGATCGGCTACCTCCAGTCCGCCCACGTCGTCGCCACGCAGCTCACGATGCCCGGCATGCCGGCGATCTACTACGGCACGGAGCAGGCTTTCGACGGCAACGAGGACTACCACGACTACAGCGTCGAGCCGAAGCGGTACGCCGAGGATCGCTACGTGCGCGAGGCGATGTTCGGCGGCGGCTTCGGCGCGTTCGGGACGAGCGGCTGCCACTTCTTCAACCCGAACCACCCGACGTATCTACGCATCGCCGCCATTGCCCGCCTGCGCAACGACCGCGACGCCGTCGGGCGCGCCCTGCGCCGCGGCCACATGTACCCGCGCGAGACGCGCTATCTGGGCTACCCGTGGGCGATGCCGAAGCAGGGTGAGATTGTGGCGTGGTCACAGGTGCATTGGCAGACCGAGGTGTTGATGGCGCTCAACCAGAATGCGGCGGAAGGGCGCGGCGCGTTCGTCACCGTGGACGCCTACACGCACCCGGAAGGCTCGACGATGACCGTCCTCTACCGCAGCGACTGGTCGGATGACGAGCTGCGCAACCCGCCCACCGACCAGACGGTCACCGTCCAGCGCGAGCCAGACGGCCGATCCTGCGTACGCGTTGACCTGCCGCCGGCCGGGATGATCATCCTCGGCTGACCCTGGCCCTCCCGCCCCCCTCTCCCCTTGTGGGAGAGGGGCTGGGGGAGAGGGGCGAGTTTCAGGTCATCGCGTCCTATATCTGGCCCCCTCTCCCCGTGGGAGAGGGTTGGGGTGAGGGTCTTGAAACCTGGCGAGCGTCTAAAGACCCTCACCCAGCCTCTCCCAGAGGGAGAGGGGTCAGACCTGTCCGCCCTTGAACCCCCAAATGTAACGAACCACGATCCTCACACCTCTTCGGCGAAGTCGCGGCGCGGGCGCGCCCGGCGATCCGCCTTCGACTGCTCCTCCCGCCGCACCGACTCCACATCCCGCCTGGCCCGCTCCAGCGCCTTGACCACATCCAGGTCCGCGCCGCCTTCCCGCGACTCGCGCGGGTTGATGCGCACCATGACCGGCACGCGCACCAGCGGGCCGAGAATGACCGCCTCGCCGACGTTGAGGCCCGGCAGGTCGGCGAGCAGGCCCTCGGAGATGCCTTCGGCGGCCTGCTTGATCGCGTTCTGGTCCTGTGGGTTCGTCAGGCGCATGATAATCTGCGAGTTGCACTGGCTGAGGACATCCGAGTGCACTTTGTACGGCCGCTGGGTAATGAGGATCAGGAAGATGCCGAACTTGCGGCCCTCAGCCGAGATGCGGCGGATCACACTGGCTGCGTGTGCGGCCTCGCCCTTGTTCTGAGCGTTCGGGATGAAGTTGTGGGCCTCTTCCAGAACGAAGAATACCGGGCGGCTCAGCCCCTCGCTGACGGCCCGCCGCCACGTGTCGTTGAGCACCTTGGCGACGACGTAGTCCGCAACCCGGCTGTCCATGCCGGCCAGGTCAATCGCCGACAGGGTCATTGGCCGCAGCAGGTTGTCCAGCGGCACATCCTCGAACCCCCAGATGTCCATCTTCTCGAGCGCCTGGATGTACTTAACGCTGCGCTGGGCGGCGCTCACCAGCTCCGGCGGCAGATTGCCCTCCGAGGTCGGGTCCGCGCCGATGGGAACCGTGCGCGCCGGCGGCGACTCGTCCTCGTCCTCGCTGCCGCTCGACAGGTCCTCCCAGCCAATTGGCTCGGCGGGCGGCTTCGGCTCGTAGTCCACGCCGGACTTCTGCGCCCACTGCTTGTGGGCGAAGTCGTTGAACGAGTCCTCGTCGCCGAACGCCTCGTTCAGCGGGCGCTGGCGGGCGTTCGTGCGTTTGCCGTTATCGGCCGTCGGCGCAGCGTAGTTGCCGATGCGCTCCAACTCCTTGCGCAGCTGCGTGGGCGTATAGTCCGTCCCCTGGATGCGCTTGTAGGCAAACTCGATGGCGCTGCGGATGTTGGCGAATTTGTCCGGCAGGCCGCACAGGGCGAAAATCTCCTCCACTTCGAGCTTCGAGAATTGCACGTGGAACTTGCGCGTGGGGCCGGTCTCGGCGTCGGTGTAGCGGCCCTTGATGTGCGTCGGCAGGCGGTAGACCTCGACGCGGTCCGCGAACGATGTCGGCTGGCTGCGGTCGTTCTTGCGCATCAGCACGTAGTCGGAGTTGGGGTCGAACACGATGACCGTGCCGCCAAGCTGGAGCAGTTGCTCCAGCAGAACGCCGACGGTGTAGCTCTTCCCTGCGCCCGTCTGCGCGATGACGGCGAGGTGACGCCGCAGGCCGTTGGGGTCGCACGCGACACTCACCTGCGGCCGATTGATGAGCGCCCCGATTTCCAGCCCGGCGGTGTCCACGCGGGAGAAGAAGCGCTTCAGCAGCTCGTCCGACGCGGTGTGAACCTCGGCGCCGGGCGACGCCGCGCCGCGCGGGAAGCGCACGATGCTGCGCTCGTCCAGGTAGCCGAGCACCTTCGCCGTCCCGACGATGATCGGCGGGGCGGAGCGCAGGCGGTTGAGAATGGCTTCGACCTCCCCGTGGCTCATGTCGGAGTTGAGGAGACGCGAGGAGACAGTCAGGCCGGTCACCTGGGCCAGCACGTCTATGGTCTGGACGCCGCCGCCGGTGCGCTCGCGCAGCCCCGGCAGGACGATGTACTCCAGGCGGGGCGGGGCAATCTCGGTATTGGTGACGAAGGTGAACTCGTCCGTGCGGACCTCACCGACAACGTAGCCGACGGCGGACATAGGGCCTCCCCAGAAAAGGGTTGGAAACGCAAAGGCGCAGAGACGCAAAGAAGAAATGATTGGGTTGAGCGTAGTATAGTCCACAACGAGCTATCGAACAAATGAGCCAACGCCCCCGACTGCTACTGGCAACGCGAAGGCGCCCAGGCGCAAAGAAAAGCCGTCTCCGCTCTTCCCTTTGCGCCTCTGCGCCTTTGCGTTTCAATCCTCTTGGCAGCCCGCGAGGCCCCGGCGCGCGTGCCAGTCCGACTGAAGGGCCGCTCAGTGGGCGCGGAGGAGCGCCAGGATAATCTCGACGGCAATCAGGATGATGACCGTCACCTCCAGCGTCGTCGCGCGCTCGACATCCGTCTCGTCATGCAGCATCCCGTAGGTCTCGCGCAGCAGACTCAGCTTGTGCTCGACACCCTGCCGCCACATCTGCACGCGCAGCACCGTCAACAGAGCGCTGTAGAGCCGATTCCAGTAGACATCGTCGGTCACCTTGAGCGCGTTGTCCACCCGCTCCGTCACCTCGGTCACCTCGATGACCAGGCGCTGAACGTCGTGCATCAGCAGACTATAGCGGCGCACGAACGGCAGGTGGAAGCGGCTGTTGGCGCTCTCGATGCGCCGATACACGCGCGGCAGCTCGGCGTCAATCTCGGCGTCATACGAGCGCATCAAGAGCAGCTCGACGTTGGCGAACTCGATCAGCTCCTGCGCGGTCTGCGCGGCGGCCGCGTCCGGCTCGATGAGCAAGGCGCCGTTCCAACTTAGCAGCGCCAGGTCCTCCGGGAAGTAACTCAGGCTGGCGATCAGGCGGGTGGCCGTGGGGCTGAGGGGCCGCTGCTCGCCGAGCAGCGCGGCCAGGACGAGCGGGTGAGCGGCCAGCTCCGCCGTCGTTCCGTCGGCCAGGCGGTCTACTGTCAGAATCGAGTAGTCCTCGACAATGCTCGACCGTTCGGGGCGGGTAATCGCCGCGCCGATTTCGGCGGTCAGGCGATCCACGGCCCGCGTGAACGAGTCCCGCAACGGGGCCGGCGGCTCCTGCCAGGCGTTGAGTACCCCGGCGACGACGCTCCACGGGGTCTCCGATGGTAGCGCGATCTCCACCATGAGCACGACCACGCCGAGGTCGTAGATGCTGGCGCGCATAGGGCCGCGCCCAGTCAGGCCCTCCAGGGTCACGCTCTCATCGCCCAGTTCAACCCGCAGGGGCGGCTGCGCAATCTGGATGCTGCCCGCCTGCCGCGCCTGGGCCGGCGGTTGGCGGCTCGCCGCCCGCTCGGCCAGCAGCGTCTGGGCGCGGTCGAGGTCAATGCTGAAGCCAACGTCGTAGAACTGATAGAGGGTCAGGCGGCCCGCTGCAATGGCTGGCGGCGCTGAGGCGGCCCCGCTCTCGGACGCGACGGCCACACTCGCGGGGCTTTCGGGGGATGGACGATTGGCGGCAGGCATAGACACAACCTTCGCGGGAATGGGGTGGGCCGCGCGCCGCGCGTCAATACCAGCGGCGGTCGCTACGGTCGAGGCGCACCTCGTGGCCGATGACGCGCGTGACCAGCGGGATGTAGACCTCTTGCATGGTGCTGTGCTTGAGGCGCACCTCGCGGTCCACGCTGTAGAGTAGGGCGTTGTACACTTCGAGACCGCCGTAGTCCGACGCGAGCGCCTGGAGGATCGGCACTACGTCGAAGCGGCGCATGTCGAGGGGCTGCGCCTCAAGGTTGCTGAGCGTGCCAGTATGGCCGAGGCAGGCGCACGGCAGCTCGATGAGCAGCGGGTCGTCGTAGTCGGCCAGCCGCACGAAGAACGCCACCACCGCCGGCGCGTCCGCCAGCCCGGTGTCCTGGAGAACGTAGTCGTTGCCGCCGGAGAAGCTGACGTGGCCCAGGACGACCGGGGTCGAGAAGCCCGCCCGCCCTTCGGTCCAGCGGTAGATCGCCTCGCTGTCGCTGAGGTGGGCGTGGATGCTTAATCCCGCTTCCCGCGCCCAGATCTGGGTGTGATGGTCGGTGCGGCTGGTCTTGGCGACGCACACGAGGTCCACCGCGCGCCCCGACCGCTGGCAGGCGTCGAAAAGCCGCAGGTAGTCGCCCGCGATCTGCGTGTGCAGGGCGTCAATGCCCTCGATGTCCAGAGGGTAGAGCTGCGGCAGGCGGGAGTAGAGCGCGCCGTCCATGTACAGGACGCTGCCGTCCGGCAGGCGCTCCAGGGCCTCCCGCGCCACCGAAACCTCCAACGTCTGCATGAGCAGGTCGTTGAAACGCTTGAGCTTCCCCTCGCCCGTCGCGCCGGGCAAAATCTCGACCTCGACACGGCTACACTCGATGCCGTCATATACCGTTGCGCCGTGGCCCAGGCACAGCGCCTGGGAGACGAACAGCGTCGCGCCGTTCGCCAGGTCGGCGCTGTTGATGGAACTGTCCACCGCACAGGCCGGGCGGCGGCGGCCGCGGAACGTGTCGGCGGGGAGAGGATGCCAGTTGGCGCGCACCAGGTCGCGCATCTCAGCCTCGAAGCTGTTGGCGCGGTCGGAGAAGGTGCCGCCGAGGCGGTCGGCCTTGGCTTCAATGCGGCGGGCGAGCTGGTCCAGGAAATCGGGCATGGAGCGCCTCCGGAATCGCACACTTGTTCGCAACGCCATTATACGCCGGCCGCGCCGTTACGTCAAGCGACTCCCCCCTCATCCCCCGGCCCCTTCTCCCACAAGGGGGGAAGGGGGGACAGGCCCTTCTGGGGTGGGGCCACAGCGCCCCTCCTCCATCCCCCCAACCCCCTTCCTCCCCCCACAAGTGGGGGAGGAAGGGGGAGCCGAGCGCAGCGAGGCGGGGGTTGGTGGGGGACGAGCCACCGCCATCTTGCACCTGTCCGCCCTTGAACCCGTTCTGGGAGAGGGGGAAGGGGGGTGAGGGACGCTATGGCGCGACCAGGCGGAACGGGTTGCTCTGGCTCCACGCCGACGGCGGACGGTCGCCCACCTCGGCCCGCACGCGGACGCACGCGGCACTCGCTGGCGCGTTCGGCGTCGTCCACAGGGCGAACAACACGTCCGGCGGCGTCAACGTGACCGGCGTCCAGGTCACCGTGAACGGCGCGCCGACGTGGATGTCGTCCACGTACCACCCCGTGCGAGCCGTGGACGAGTCTGTCCCGAGGCGGAAGCGCAATCGAACCGCCTGCCCCACCCACGCCGCGAGGTCGGCGTGGCTCTCGATCCAGCCGCCGCTGTCGCCGCTGAACGCCTGTCGCCCGCCGAGGGGATTGTTGAAGCTGTCGGAGATGGTGCGGTTGTACCCGTTCTGGGTGAACTGCGCGCCCAGGTCGGACCACGTCACGCCGTTGTCCGTGCTGATCTCGACGATGCCGCCATCGTAGCCGCGGCTGCTATCGTAGCCGGACGCTTCCAGATCGTATCGCTGCCAGAACGACAGCTCCGCGCCGGCCGTCGGCGTGATGGGCTGGCTCACGAGGTATTGGTCGCTGACGGAGTCGACGTCCCTGGCAAACCAGCTGTGGCTGGGGCTGTGGGCGTCGGCGGCGCTGATGGTCCACAGGCTCACGCCGGGGCCGTGCAGCGTGTTCCAGCCGCCCTGCCCGCTCTCGACGTTGTCGAAGAAGCCGTCCGGCGGCACACACGCCAGGGACGCCTCCAGCCTGAAGCTCGCCCCCGGCTGGGGCGTCGGCATCTGCCACGTCACCGTGATGGCGCTGCCTGCCGTGATCGTCTCGCCGCCGATGGGGTACGTCAGCTTCGGCGCGCTGGCGCCCGGCGGCGTGGGTGACGGCGTGGGCGACGGTGTCGGCGAGGGCAGCGGGGTCATCGTCGGCGAGGGCGTCGGCAGCGGCGTCCATGTCGGCTGCGGGGTCATGGTCGGCGTCGGGGTATTGAGCACCGGGGTTGGCGTTGGCGCGCTCTGCTGGGCGCCGCCGAAGATCAGCGGCAGGAACACGCGGGGCGTCAGGTTCGTCAGAAACACGAGCGCGAAGGGCCGCCCCGTGGACCACGCCGATGCCTTGTAGTTGTCGCCCTCGCCGCGCACGCGCACGCAGTAGTTGTCGCCCGACTGGCCGGGGACTGTCCAGCGCAGGCTGACCGCGCCTGGCGCCGCCACACCGATTTGCTGCCAGTTAGCGGCGAACGGCTGGCCCACGAGAACGTCGTCCACCCACCAGCCGGAGCGCGCCACCGAGTTGTCCGTCGCCTGGCGGAAGCGAAGGCGAATCACCTTGTCGTCCCACGGCGCGAGAGTCGCCCGCGTCTCGATCCAGCCGCCGCTGTCGCCGCTGAAGGCGGCGCGGCCCGCGAGCACGCTGCTGGCGCTGGCGCTGATGGTCGCGGGGTAGCCGTTCTGCGTCATCTGCGGCCCCAGGTCGGTCCACGTCGCGCCGCTGTCGGCGCTGACCTCGACCACGCCGCCATCGTAGGCCGACGCCGGGTTTCCCTCCATGCTGTAGCTATGCCAGAACGACAGGAGCGAGCCGGGTTGCACGTGGATCGGCGGACTGACGAGGTACTGGTCGCTGGCCGAGGTCTGGCTCGGCGAAAACCAGCTGTGGGGCGAGTCGTGACCGTTGTCGCTCACGATGCGCCAGTCGCTCTGCCCTTGCGTGTGCTGGACGGACCAGCCGTCGGGGCCATTTTCGACATTATCAAAGAAATCGCCGCGCGGCCGGCACTCGCTCGTGTACTCGACGCGGTACGCAGTATCCGATGCCGCGCCATTGGCCGACCACGCAATGTCAATCGTGGCGCCGGGCAGGATCGCCTCGCCGCCGGCCGGATAGGTGATCGTGGGCGTCGTGGCGGTGGGCAGCTGGATGAGGTTCCGCTGGAGCATGCAGTTGCGAATCAGCAGCTTGTGCGCGCCGCCGAACAGGTTCGTGTCGGCGATCTGGAGCGCGTTGGCCGCCGTCTCGAAGGCGGAACTGCTGGAATCGGGCAGCAGGCTGAACTGGTGTTGCAGCACGAGCTTCATGACATCGTCCCGCGCCTGCGTCGTCCCGCCCATGCCTTCGTACACACACGTCAGCGCCGCCGACCAGAAGCGCCCGTCGTCATGCTCCTCGACAGGACGGCCGGAGTACTGGCCCACGTCCTGGCCGGTGGATTCGTTGCGCCCGTTGATCCAGCGCAGACACCCACCCCCTGCCTGGCTGCCGGCCGGGTTGTACGCCGTCGCGTCCCACTCACCGATGCAGTACTTGTTTGCCGCCTGGTAGCTGGGGTTACCCTTACCAATACTCGTCATGCCCGCCAGGAAATCGCCGAAGCCCTCGCCCATCGCGCGCTGCGGCGTGTTCTTGCCCGGCCCCCAACCGGGAACCTGGTTATCCTGGATCGAGTGGCCGTACTCGTGGACGACGATGTCGGCATCCTCGGCATCCGGCACGCCGCCATCGCCGAAGTGCAGCCCGCCATCCACCGATGTATAGTTCGAGTTGTCGTCAGTGAAGCAGTGAACGTTGACCGGGATCGGGCGGTTGTTGACGTTGCTGAAGCCTAGCGACTGAATCCACCGCTGCGTGGCGGTGATGGCGTAGTACGCCACGACCTCCTGGAAGCGCATGTCGCTGCGCGGGTAGCTGTAGACGCGGCTCGGTTCGTTGGCAAGCCCCGGCGTGTAAGCCTGGGTGTACGGCGGGTGCGCCTGGCCGTCGCAGCCCTGCACGCCCGGCGCCGTCATATCCGCGTATAGCCCCTTGAGCGTGCGCACCGCCGCGTTGAGATCGGTCAGCGTGACGAGGCTGCGCGCCGCGTCCAGGGCCGGGCTGGTCTGGTGATTGTTGTCGCGGAAGCTCGTGTTGCCGGTGTCCTGCACGGCATTGGGGTCGTAGGTGAGCGCCGTGCCGCTGTCGCGCACGATGCTGTTCCACTGGCGCAGAATCTTCCCGTCGGTCGCCGAGACCATGACGTGCCAGTCGGCCATCGGCGCGGCCGTCGGCAGGAGAATGTGCCACGCCAGCTGGGGCGCGCTGCCCTCGGCGTAGATGACCAGCTCCGCCGTGACCCCGGCGCGCAGCCGCGCCGCGTCCGGCGTCGCCGCCGTGGCGATGGCGCGCGCCTGGCTCTCCTCGATGCGCGGTGTCACGTCCATGTCCAGGTTAGGGAGTGTCTGGTTGAGAACCCACTGCGCCTTCCCCTGAGGTGTGTACTGCACGAGGACCTCGCCCAGGTAGACCGGCACGCCCTTGTGAAGCTGCTGAAAGCGCACGTGGGTGGCAGCGTCCGTCTGCCGCACGGTGTTGAGGGCCAGGTCGCGCCCATCGCGCTGCAAACCGAGCTGGGGCGCAAGACCGCCGAGGATACCCCGCGCGACGCTCTCCGGATCGCGGCGTGGGTCCACCGCCCCGCAGTCGGTGAGCTGGCGAATGGCGCCGGTCGCGCTGTCGGTCTTGACCGACGCGCAGCCCGTGCCGCCCGCCGACGCCCCGCTCGGCGCCGGCCCTTGCGCCTGCGCGGTCCCCAGGGCCAGAATGAACACCAGGATCGGAAGGAGAATGCGAGTCCAACGCACAGGGGGGTTCCTTTCAGAAACGGGTACTGCACTTCATGACGCCGGAAAGGGAGCCACGAATACGCGGGGGACGAAAGTCTCACCAATTTCTCAGGCAACGAAAAAGAGGCGCTCCTAGAAGCGCCCCTCACGGTGTGCGGGCGGAGAGACTCGAACTCTCACGTCCGAAGACACAGCATCCTAAGTGCTGCGCGTCTGCCATTTCGCCACGCCCGCCTGCCTATTCGATGTCTGGCCCTTCAGCGTCTTACAGGCGCAAATAGTAGCCGTGTTACCCTGGAAGGTCCAAGATAGAGACCCCCGGTCCGGCCTTGAGGACCTGGCGCGAATGGAGTATAATCGCCCACAGACGGCGCGGCCAGGGTCATGACCTGGGAACGCCCGCGAGCCGTCGCAGAAGGGTTAGGAATGATTATGTCTCTCAATCGTTTCGCCAAATATGCCTGGTTCGTGGTCGGCCTCAACATCCTCGTGGTCATGTGGGGCGCGTATGTCCGCGCCACCGGCTCCGGCGCGGGCTGCGGCCAGCACTGGCCGCTATGCAACGGCGAGATTGTGCCGCTAAACCCCCAGGTGACAACCCTGGTGGAGTTCTCGCACCGCATCTCCAGCGGCCTCGCGCTCCTGTCCGTCGCCGTCCTGGTCGTCTGGGCCTTCCGCGCCTACACCAAGGGCAGCCCGGTGCGGCTCGGCGCGGTGCTTTCCGGCGTCTTCATCTTAAGTGAAGCCCTCGTCGGCGCCGGCCTGGTCCTCTTCCAGCTCGTCGCCCACGACGAGTCGGCGGCGCGCGCCGTCTCCATCGCCGTCCACCTCATCAACACGTTCCTCCTGCTCGGCGCGCTGACCCTGACGGCGTGGTGGGGCAGCGGCGGCGGGCGGCTCGACCTGCGCCGCAACAAGGCGCTGACGACCGCCATCGCGCTGGGTCTGCTCGGGATGATGTGGATCGGCGCGAGTGGCGCCATCGTGGCCCTCGGCGATACCCTCTTCCCGCCGGACTCCCTCGCCGCCGGGCTATCTCAGGACCTCGACCCGACGGCCCACTTCCTGGTGCGCCTGCGCCTCATCCACCCCATTCTGGCAATTCTGATTGGCCTCGGCCTCATTGCCCTCGCCTATTACGCCGAGAAGCAGTCGCCGGGGCTGTGGGTGCGGCGTGCGGCGAATGCCGTCAAGCTCCTGGTCCTGGCGCAGTGGGTCGGCGGCCTCGTCAACGTCGCGCTGCTCGCCCCGGTGTGGATGCAGCTCGTCCACCTGCTCCTGGCCGACCTGACCTGGGTCGCTCTCGTGCTGCTCGGCGCAGCGGCGCTGGCCGTCCCGCAGCGCGCCGAAACGCCAGTCGCCGAGCGAGTCGCCGGTGGCGCCGCGCTGCCAGCCGCGAACAAGTAAGTCCGTCGCTCCCCCCTGCGACTGAAGTCGGCGCTACACCAGGGATACGCCCCCGCGACCTGTAGCGCCGACTTATAAACCTCAACTCGTCGCCGCATTGCGCTCGCGGTGGAGTTGTCACTCCACCGCCTCTGGGACGCGCTGGAGATGGCTCTCCAGCGCGAGCACGATAGCCTCTCCACGCTGAACTGCGGAGCTACCCTCCAAGCCACCCCGACAACACAACTGCGAAGATAGAGGTCTATGAGGAACTCTCCTCTCCCCTCGCTTTGGCATGCCGCTTGCTCAATCTCAACTGACTACACCCTGACAATTCAGGGTCAATAGTGCGCTGCGAGCAGCCTACATTGACCTTCTATCCGTTTATCCTCCCACATTGCTCAGGAGACATTCATGCGGCTGGCAGGCAAAGTGGCGCTTGTGACCGGCGCCGGATCGGGGATCGGCCAGGCGACGGCGAGTCTTTTTGCGAAAGAAGGGGCGAAGGTCGCCCTGCTCGACCGCGACGAGAAGGACCTGGCGGCGACGGCACAGCACATACAGTCGGCGGGCGGCGACTGTCTCCCCATCGGCGCCGACATATCCAACGCAGGGGACATGCAGCGCGCGGTCGAGGCGATCATCGCCCGCTGGGGCCGCCTCGACACCGTGTTCGCCAACGCCGGCATCAACGGCGTGTGGGCGCCGCTGGAAGAGTTGACGCCAGAGGAGTGGACGAAGACCCTGACCGTGAACCTTACCGGCACGTTTCTGACCGTGAAGTACGCTGTCCCGCACCTCAAACGCCAGGGCGGCGCCATCATCGTCACGGCCTCGATCAACGGCACGCGCATGTTCAGCAACACCGGCGCAACAGCCTACTCGACCTCGAAAGCCGGACAGGTGGCCTTCACAAAGATGATCGCCCTGGAACTGGCCCCGCACAAGATCCGCGCCAACGTCATCTGCCCCGGCGCCATCGAAACCCGGATAGACGAAAGCACCCAGAAGCGCGACGTGGAGGCCGTCAAGATTCCCGTCGAGTTCCCGAAAGGGGCGCAGCCGCTCGAGGGCAAGCCGGGTACGGCGGACCAGGTCGCCCGGCTGGTGCTGTTCCTCGCGTCCGACGACGCCGACCACATCACCGGCACAGAGGTGTATATCGAAGGCGGCGAGACCCTGCTGCAGGGATAATGCAGCGCAGTGACAACCGCATCGAGTAACTCCCGGCTGCGCCCGGACGCGCCGCTTTTCACATTCTGCCCGCCCCCGACTGTCGAGGGCCTCCTACTTCCCCAACGCTCTTGCTCTTGGCTCCTGGGCCACTCGCCGCGAGGAAAGGAGGCCTATTTCTTTTGCCCACCAACCGTGCCCGTGTGTCTGGCTGTTAGCGATCCTATCTCGAGTCTCAAAGAGGAGAAATACCTATGGGCAGTCGTTTGCACAAGTTGATGAGTCTGGTCGTGCTATTGAGTATGCTCGGCGTTCTGCTCGTCGGCTGCGGTGGTGGTGGCAGCTCAACGGCGCAGCAAGCGCCGGCCGGCGGCGCGCCAGCGGGCGGCGCGGCCCAGGCGACAGCTGCGCCGGCGGCTGGTGGCGCGGCGGCCGGCGCAGCAGCGGGCAAGGGCGTTGCGCTAGAGTTCTGGAACCCGTTCACCGGGCCAGACGGCAAGTTCATGGAGACCCTGGTCAATCGCTACAACAAGGAGAACCCTAACGGCGACACCGTGAAGGTGACAACGGTGCCGCAATACTACGACAAGCTGAGCGCGTCAGCGGCCGCCGATACCCTACCTGACGTCCTCATCGTCCACGCCGACCAGATTCCGACTCAGGCGGCGCGTAGCGTCATCCGCCCGCTCACAGCGGACATTGCCGGCAGCGTCCAGGGCAACGACTACCCCGACGCGGTGTGGAAGGCCGGCGAGTATAAGGGCAACCGCTACTCCATCCCGCTCGACGTCCACCCCCTGGTCATGTTCTACAACCAGGACCTCTTCAAGGCCGCAGGGATTGACAAGGCGCCCACGAATCGCGCCGAGTTCGAGGCCGCCGCGCAGAAGCTCACCAGCGGTAACAACATGGGCTTCGCCGTGACGGCGGGCTTCCCCATCATGCAGGAATTCCTCGCCCTGCTGCACCAGTTCGGCGGCAGCGAGTTCAATGCCGACGGCACCCAGGTCACCTGGAACAGTGACGCGGGCGTCAAGGCTCTCCAGTGGCTCAAAGACATGCAGGGCAAGACCTCCAAGCCCAACCTGCCCGTGGACGCTGGCATCAGCGCCTTCAAGCAGGGCACCAACGCCGTCGAGTGGAACGGCATTTGGCAGACCTCTAACCTGACCGGCGAGGGCGCGAAGTTCGGCGGCGCGGCGCCCATCCCGACCATCGGTGACAAGCCCGCCGTCTGGGCCGGTTCGCACCAGCTCACCCTCGCCAAGCACAAGAAGGGCGAAGACGACGCCAAGACCGCCGCGGCCGGCCGCTTCATCAAGTGGGTGACCCAGAACTCGCTCGAGTGGGCGAAGGGCGGCCAGATCCCGGCCAGCAAGACCGTCCGCAACAGCGCCGAGTTCAAGGCGCTGCAACCCGAGGCGACGATTGCGCCATCCATCGAGACCGCGTTCTTCCCGCCGGCCGTGCCGGGCATCGGCGACGCTTACGCCGAGCTAGAGAAGGCCGTGATTGACGTGATGGCCGGCAAGCAGTCCGACCCCAAGGCCGCTCTCGACGGGGCCGCCAACAAGGCCGCGCAGATCCTCAAGCAGAACCAGCAGCGCTACGGCGGCTAAGCGCCCCATTCGCTCCCCGGCCTGTTTTTGCAGGCGCATTCGAGCAAGCTCGCCCACTGGCGCGCCGTGGGCGAGCTGCTCCCAAAACGGCAGTAGCTACAACATGCAACTGGAGAGTGAAATATGGCGACCGTACCGCAAGCCCAGTCGCAAGCGGCTGTCTCTCCGAAACGGACCGCACGACGCAAGTTCAGCCTGACGCCCTACCTGTTTCTCCTACCGCACTTCATTTTCTTCGCGCTGTTCGTAGGCTGGCCGTTCTTCTACGGCTTCTACATCAGCCTGTTTCGTTTCGATTTCCTGATGCCCGAATTCCGCCCCTTCGTCGGTCTTGAGAACTACATCAACCTCTTCACGCCGGACAGCATCCAGTTCTCGGACTTTTGGAACTCGATGAAGAACACCGGGCTGTTCGTCCTCTACAGCGTGCCGCCCCTGGTCATCATTCCGCTCTTGCTCGCCGTCCTGCTCAACGGACGCTTTCGCTTCCGCAACGCCTTTCGGGGCATCTACTTCGCGCCGTGGACCCTGTCGGTAACCGTCGCCGCCCTCGTCTGGTGGTGGATCTTCCAGGACCAGGGGGGTCTCATCAACTACTACCTGGGCGAACTCGGCCTGCCGCAACCCTCGTGGCTCGGCTCGCTCCCCTGGGCGTGGATCGCCATCACGACAATGACAGTGTGGTGGACGGTCGGCTTCAACACCATCATCTTCCTCGCCGCCCTCACCGACATCCCTACCTCGCTCTACGAGGCGGCCGCGATTGATGGCGCGGGCGCATTTCGGCAGTTCATTGACATCACCGTCCCGATGCTGAGCGCGGTCATCCTATTCGTCGTCACCATCACCATCATCGCCTCGTTCAACTTGTTCGGCCAGCCGTTCGTGATGACCCGCGGCGGCCCGGCCCAGGGGACCGAGCCGGTGATGATGCGCATCTACATCGAGGGCTTCGGGGTCTACCGCATGGGCAGCGCGGCGGCCATGTCGTTCTTTGTCGCCGCCATCATGCTCATCTTCACCTACTTCAACTTCAAGCTGTTCGGTCGCTCCGAGCCAGACTAAGCCTGACAGGGCAAGGAGGTAGATTTATGGCTGCCGCGACAGCGCCTGCGGAGGCGAATGATCGTCAAGAGGGTCGGAGGGCCGGCTCCAGCACCGTCGTCAGAATCTTGCTCTACGTCGTCCTGGTCCTGATTGCCCTCTTCTTCTTGCTGCCACTTTTGTGGATGCTCTCCACGTCCCTCAAGCCGCGCAGCGAGTGGATTACCCTTCCGCTGACCTGGATTCCCTACAACCCGACCCTGGAGAACTACACCGCCATCCTGGCGAACCCAACGCTGCCCATCGCCCGCTGGTTCGTCAACAGCTTGAGCATCGCCGCCATCGTCACGATCCTCGTCGTCGTCTTCGATTCGATGGCCGGCTACGCTTACGCGCGCATGGAGTTCCCCGGCCGCGACATCCTGTTCGGTCTCCTCCTGGCGACCTTGTTCCTGCCGGGAATGATGTTCCTCGTACCGAACTTCCTGACCATCGCGGCTCTGGGTTGGCTCAACACCTACCAGGGCGTGTTCGTCCCCGGCCTCGCGGGCGTCTTCGGCGTCTTCTTCCTGCGCCAGTTCTTCCAGAGCATTCCCCGCGAGCTGGAGGAGGCCGCGTTCATTGACGGCGCCGGCCCATTCACGACATTCTTCCGCGTCGTCATGCCCCTTGCCCGCCCCGCGATGGCGACGCTGGGCATCATCACCTTTCTCGGTAGCTGGAACGACTTCCTCTGGCCGTTGCTCATCATGAGTGAGCGCCAGATGAAAACGCTGCCTGTCGGTCTCGCCGAGCTGCAAGGGGCCTACGTGTTCGAGTATGGCCCGCTGATGGCCGGCGCTGTGATTGCCGCCGTGCCGGTGCTGATCCTGTACCTGTTCCTGCAACGCTACATCGTGCAGAGCGTGGCAATGACCGGCCTCAAGGGCTAACGTCTCGACAGCCATCCGCTTTGCGACCTGTAATGGCGACTGAGGTCGCTCCGCAGTTTTGTGGAAGAGCGTATCGTGCTGGCGCTGGAGAGCCATCTCCAGCGCCTCCCAGGGGCGGTGGAGTTGGCACTCCACCGCGAGCGGAATGCGGCAACGAGTTAAGGATCATAAGTCGTTACTACAGACATTCCAGGAGGACTTGTGCGCCGGGGCCTGATCATCGTCATCATTGTGCTCATCGTGGCCGCCGTCCTGGCATTGTCGCTCCTCCGCATGAACCCGCAGCAAGCGGCCACGCCGGCGACCGTGGCCCAGGCGACGGTCGCGCCGCCCGCTGCGGTGGCGGCGAGCGGCGCGGGCAACAAGTTCACCAACCCTGTCGTCAACCGCGACTTCGCGGACCCTGACACGCTCAAAGTTGGCGACGCCTACTATGCCTACGCTACCAACGCCAACGGCATGAACGTCCAGGTGGCGCGTTCGATGGACATGGTCAACTGGGACATGCCGCGCGAGGCGCTGCCCGCGCTGCCCCACTGGGCGTCGCTGCAAAGCGGGCTAACGTGGGCGCCCGAAGTCTGGACGTCCGCCGACGGCAAGACCTACGTGATGTACTTCGTCACCCGCGACACGGCCAGCGACAAGCAGTGCATCGGACTGGCGACGAGCGACAAGCCCGAAGGCCCGTTCAAGGCGCGCGACGACAAGCCCTTCATCTGCCAGGTGGACGAGGGCGGCACGATTGACGCGGCCTCCTTCGTGGACACCGACGGCTCGCGCTACGTCCTGTTCAAGAACGACGGCAACTGCTGCAACATCACGACGCGCATCTACATCCAGAAGGTCTCCTCCGACGGGTTGACCCTGGAAGGCAAGCCAACAGCGCTCATCGAGAACGACCAGGCGTGGGAAGGTCACGTGGTCGAAGCGCCGACGCTGTGGAAGCACAACAACAAGTACTACCTGTTCTACTCCGCCAACAACTACGCCGGCGCCGACTACGCTGTTGGCTACGCCGTCGCCGACAACATCCTCGGCCCGTACACCAAGCCGCTGAGCCGGCCGTTCGTCGCCACCCAGTCCGACCCGGCCAAGGGGCCGCCGGTCATTGGCCCGGGCGGCCAGGATATCATCGTGGATGAGAACGGGCGTACCTGGCTGATGTACCACTCGTGGGACCCAACCATCTCGTTTCGCTGGGTCAGCATAGACCCGCTCGATTGGGAGGGCGATAAGCCCGTGCTGCGCGGGCCATCGCGCCAACCCCAACCAGCGCCGTAGCGGTTGGTAACACCCGTTGTGATGGGACCTGATGCCCCCAACCCCCGTCGGAAGCGGGGATTGGGGGTAACGCTTAGTCACAGGACGTATTGGGTTACACTTCACACCGTCTAGGAGCCGACGTGACTCAGGACAACTTCAAATGGATGACAGGTTTCGAGTGCAGCGCCTTTCCCCAGATCGGCGCGGACGAGCTGGCGGAGACACAGCACTACCGCTGGTGGGCGAGCGACCTGACCCGCGTGGCCGAGGTCGGCATTCGGGTGATTCGCTACGGCGTCCCCTGGCACCGCGTCAACCCACGCCCCCACGAGTACGACTGGAGCTGGACCGACCAGGCCTTCGACCTCATGGACACGCTTGGCATCACGCCCATCGTAGACATGTTCCACTACGGCACGCCACTCTGGATCGAGGGCGGCATCATGAACCCGATATTCGGCGAGATGCAGGGCTGGTACGCCGAGGCATTTGCGAAGCATTATCCTGGGATTGTATACTACACGCCGACCAATGAGCCGTACATCTGCGCGGCATTCGGCGCGGAGTTCGCCATCTGGTACCCGTTCCTGCGCGGACAGCGCAACGCGGCGCGCGCTTTCGTCAACGTCGCGCAGGGCATTTGTCGGGCAATGGCGGCTGTCCGTCGCGTCCGCCCGGACGCGCTGATGATGATCCCGGACACGTGTGAGTTCTACCACTCTCACGAAGGCGCCTTCGAGGCGGAAGCCGCGTTTCGCTCGGAGCGGCGCTTCCTCGTCCACGACCTGTATCAGGGACTTGTCACGCGCGAACACCCGATGTGGTCGTACCTGCTCGACAACGGCATCGAGGAGTGGGAATTGGACTGGTTCCTCGACAACCCGGTGCGGCTCGACCTTCTCGGCCTGGACTACTACCGCCACTCGGAACACCAGCTGCGGCGAGGCCCGAACGGCGAGCGAATTGACGAGACGGCATGGCAGCCGTTCGGCTGGGCCGAGCTGGCCCGACAGTACTCGACGCGCTACAATGGCGTCCCTGTCATCCTGGCCGAGACAAATGTTGGTGGCCCGGTCGAGCAACGAGTCGCCTGGTTCAAACGTTTAATAGATGAAACCCGGCAGGCGCGCTCAAGCGGCGTGCCAATCGCCGGGCTCACATACTACGGCGCAGTAGACCACGTAGATTGGGACACCGCGCTGCGGGTGCGCAATCTGAACATCAACCCGTGTGGCATGTGGGCGCTGGAGTGGCAGGGGGACAGGCTGGTGCGCAAACCCACCGCCCTCGTTGACCTGTATCGCCGCTCTATCAGCCTGCCCATTGACGAGAGTGTGGGGGAACTGACCGCGCCCGAGGCGGCCCGGCGCGTGCAAGCCATCTGGGCGCCGACGACGCCGGTGGCCCGCTCCCATGCACCGGACGGCCAACGGGAGGTCACATGATAGTCGAGGAGGAGGCTCTACGATCACCCTACCCATCACGGCTGACCCTGAGGACTTCATCTGGGCGACGGGTATCGAGGATACCTTCGTCCCGCAGACTCGCAACGGGCATCGCGCCCTGGACGAGTACGAATTGATGGGACACTACGAGCATTGGCGCGGGGACCTGGCCGTCGCGCGGGACCTGGGCGCGCGCGCCGTGCGCTGGGGTGTCCCGTGGTATCGCGTCGAGCCAGCGCACGGCGAGTTCGACTGGTCGTGGACCGATCGGGTCATCCCCTACATCGTCGAGGAGCTGGGCATCACGCCGATCATTGATCTGATGCACTACGGCTGCCCGTTCTGGCTGCGGCGCGAGTTCGTCAACCCCCGCTATCCGCGCTTCGTGGCCGAGTACGCCGCCGCCTTCGCCCGCCGCTACAGGCATCTGGTGCGCTGGTACACCCCGCTGAACGAACCCCTCGTCAACGCCCTCTTCTGCGGGCAGCGCGGCGCGTGGCCGCCCTACCTGCGCGGCGACCGCAACTACCTGCGCATCCTGGTGGCGCTGGCGCGGGGCATCGTTAACACCGTCGAGGCGATCAAGGCGATTGACCCGGCCGCGATCATGGTGCATGTCGAGGCGACGGGCCTGACGCGGGCCATGCGCCAGGACCTCGAGGCGCTCGCCGTCGAGGAGACGCGGCGCGGCTATCTGTGCTACGACCTCATTACCGGGCGCGTCACGCCGGACCACCCGCTGTTCGCGTGGCTGCTGCGCGAGGGCGTCGCCCTCGATGACCTGGCGGCGCTGTGGAGCGCGCCTATCGGGCTGGACGTCATGGGGATGAACTTCTACCCGCAGTGGTCGTCGCAGCGCCTCGACGTGCAGCGGTCGGGCCGCATCAGCTTCAGCAACTGGGAAGACATCGCGGGCGAAGGGTTCACCAGGCTCATTCGCGACTACTACAACCGCTACGGGGCGCCGGTCATCATTAGCGAGACGAGCGCCGTCGGCAGCGACGCAACGCGCGAGAAGTGGCTCGAAGCCTCGGTGGGGGTCATCAAGGGGTTGCGGGCGGAGGGCATCCCGGTCATCGGCTACACCTGGTTCCCCCTCTACACCATGATTGACTGGCGCTACCGCTTCGAGAAGGGGCCGCTCAAGGACTACTACCTGGACCTGGGGCTGTACACCCTCGACGACTGCGGTGACGATGGCGCCTCGCGCTGGCGAGCGACGCCCCTCGTCGGACTGATGCGCCACTACATCAGCCACCCGGCGGAAGCCGTTGGCCCGCTCGCCATGGAGGGCGTCCTGGAGTTCGCCTGATTTGCCTGCCCCCTCTCCCGCTAGATTCGAGGGCGCACAGGTGGGAGACGGTAGCGGCTCGTCCCCCACCAACCCCCTCCTCGCTACGCTCGGCTCCCCCTTCCTCCCCCACATGTGGGGGGAGAAAGGGGGACGGGGGGAGGGAGGAGGGAGGACGCTAATAGCTCGCGGCGAGCGTCGGCTGGCAGGCGTCCGACATCAGGTGGTCCACCAGGTCGTGGAGCAGTGCGACGGCGGTTGGCTCGGCCGGCAGCGCCTCACGGAACGCGAAGGTGCTCATGATCACGCGGCCGCGCCCATAGCGGAACTGCACCGTGTGCGCCGCTGGCTGCGCGACCCAGCCGGACACCATGCCCGCCAGAATGTCGCCCTGCACGGCCGCATCGTCCAGCGGCAGCCCCAGGATCACCCGCTGCGGCATGACGCGCATGAACGGCAGCCCCAGCGGGTTGGTCACGCCGCCAAGCCGACGGTACACGGGCAGGCGCAGCCAGTTGAAGCACGTGATCCAGTTGCCGCTGTACGGCCCACCGCGGCCCCCGATCCAGAAGAAGGGGCTGGGGCCGTAGCCGATGTAGAGCAGCGCGCCGCCATTCCGCACCCACGTCAGTAGCTCGGCGTCTACAGAGTCGGCGATGGCGAGGCGCGTATCCCCCGACGGCTTATCCACGGTCGTGTAGCCAATCTCCTGCAACAAAACCCCAAGATTGCGCGGCATATGCTGGCGCCGCCCGCGCGGCAGTTCCGGCGCGTCATCCGGCGTCCCCGTCGTCTCACCCGGCATCTGCGTCAGGGCGGGCAGCGGCAGGTCGAGCGGCGCGGCGCCCGACTGCGTGGCGACGACCACCGGCTCGCGGTAGGTGGCCTGGCGCGCCGACGCGGGCAGCGCCAGTACGTCGAGGGTGTTGCGCGCCAGCTCGGGACCATTTGCCTCCAGCGTCAGCGTCGTGCGCTGCATTGTGGCGCGGCCTACCGCCGCCACCGGCTGGCGCAGCAAGCCGAGGGCGCGCACCGTCCCCCGCTCGACCGGCCCCACGTCGTATTGCCCCCACTCTGCGCCATCCGGCCGCCAGCGCAGCTTCGCACCCGCCCAGTCGGCGCCGCCATAGCGAGCGACGTGGACGCATGACACCACGTCCTCGTCGTCCCAATACGCGTAGCGGTTGACCTGGGGGACGATGACGTCCGGCGCGTTGATAGTGTGGAACACATCGAAGTAGGTCTTTGGGTTGCGGTGGAAGTCGAGCAGGCCGTTGCTCTCCCAGTAGGCGTCGGTCAGCTCAGTGATGACGTAGCCCCGCAGGTGGGCCAACCGCCGCATCGTCTCGATCTCGAACTTCAGCGATTCGTACTGGTGCCACTGGCTCGCTTCGGCGAAGCTCTCGTACGTCGGCCAGATCTGGTCCAGGCCGAAACGGTGGAAGCGCTCCTCGACCCCGCGCGGCCAGCCGGCCTCGCCGTCCCACGGCGACCACCACGCGCCGAGGTTGAACCACGCCGGGTCGCTGCCCGTCGGCAGGCGCAGTTTCTCGACCGACGGCAGGCCCCAGTTGCCGAACTCCGACAGGAGCAGCGGTTCCTGGCCGCTGCGCGTCGTGTCGCCGTGCGTCGAGTACGTCCACAGCGGCCGCAGGTCGAACTGCTCGAGCGTCTGGTTGAAGCCAGGCGCGTGGTCCGGGATGCTGGCGTAGATGTGGAAGTCGTCCAGGTCGCTCTTGACGTGGACGTTTGGCCCCCACGGGTGCGGGCAGGCGGAGTTATCCACGACGAGGCGCGTCGGGTCCAACCCCTTGCAGCGGTCGTACATCTGCGCGACCCAGGCCCGGTCGCTCGCGCTCAACGGCAGTGCCGTCCCCCAGTCCTCGTTGATGATCGTCCAGATGACGATGGAGGGATGGTTGAAGTCACGACGCACCATCTCTTCCAACAGGCGCTCGGCGCGGCGCTTGATGGCATCGTCCAGCGCAACTTCGTTTGGATCGAGGGTGCCTTTGCGATAGAACGTCCGCCACGACGGAATCTCCGCCCAGACGAGCAGCCCCATTTCATCGGCCAGGTCGAGGTACAGCGGCTCCGGCGGCTTGATGTGGCAGCGCAGGCAGTTGAGGCCGAGCGCCTTCGCCTTGCTGAACTCGTCGCGCAGGAACGCCTCCGACGGCACGGTGTAGATGGTGTCGGGGTAGAGGGCCTGGTCGAGAACAGCCAGCAGGAAAATCGGCTTGCCGTTGAGCAGAATCTGCCCGTTGGCCGTGGCGATCTCGCGGAAGCCAAAGCGCACGCTGACTTCGTCGTCGCCGAGACTCACCCGCGCTGTGTAGAGGTTCGGCGTCGCCATCTCCCACAGACGGACGTTCTCGACTGTCACCGACAATTCGTGCAGGGTCGGGAGGATTGCCCGCGCCTCGGCCGCCTCCCACACACCGCCCGCGCCGTCCTCGACACGGGCGCGCAGAGCGCCGTCGGCGGCCCCACCGCCCGCCACCTGCACGGCGATGTGGGCGTGGCCGCGCATGTCGGGCGTGATCTGCACGCTGTCAATGTACGGCAGGGGGACGGCGGTCAGCGTGACATCCTGCCAGATGCCGCCGACATTGATATACCACTCCTGTTTGCCGTGGGGAACATGCGCGGGATCGAACGGCGGCCCATCGGCCCCGACGCGCGGGTCGAATGTCGGCCAGCGTTCGATGGTCATCCCGGTCTGGGCGGCGTCGTAGACGCGGACGGCGATCTCGTTGCGGCCCGGCTGGACGGAGCGGGCAATGGGAATCGTGAACGGCGTGTACCCGCCCTCGTGCTCGCCGACTAGCTGCCCATTCACAAAGACCTGGCACCAGTAGTCCACCGCGCCGAAGCGCAATAGTAGCTCGCCAGTCAGCCACGCTTCATCCACGTCCACCTCGCGGCGGTACCAGGCGTAGCCATTATATCGCTGAAGGTCAGGGAAAGCCGCTTGCCAGGGCATCGGAACGGGGATGTCTCGGTCGGGGGAGAGGGTTGCGACGGTCAAAGCGCCGGCGGGGTCGAGTTGGAACTGCCACTGCCCGGCGAGGGAACGCTGTAGGCGCATTCTGTTAGCCCTTTCGTGCAAAGCAAACTTGGATACAGCGTGAAACCAGCAAGGTTCGGTCCACTATCGCACGCATCGAAACCTTAGTCTGGCACATTTCTTGTTGTCAGGACCGTGCCGCATCGCCCGCCATTGTCACCCGTCCACTGTGGAGGACCACCGTGAAGCGCATCGCCCTACTTGTGCCGATTCTGTTTCTGCTCGCCGCCTGCAACCGCGCCACCCAGGAGGCGCCGCCTACCCCGACCCGCTCGCCAGCCGGTCCGGCCCCGGCGGCCCAGGCCCTCGTGACTGCGACCCTTCCGCTCAGCACGCCGATTGGGGGACGCGCCCTCGCGACGGCGGCGCCAGCCGGCACGGTCGCTGCGCTTGGCACAGCCCGTGTCGTCGCGACGGCGGCGCTACCCGCCGGAACACCGTCCGCTGCCGGAACCGTTCGCCCGCTGACGACGGCGGCCCTGCCTGTCGGCACGCCATCGGCGCTGGCGACGAGCGCGCTGCCAATGGTCACGCCCGGGACAGGCGCCGCTCTCCCGCGGGCTACAGCCGCCCTGCCTGTCAGCACACCAGCCCCCGGCGCCACTCTGTCGCCGCCGCCTGTCGGCACACCCAGGGCGACCCTGCCCGCCTATCCCGCGCCGACGATGAGCGCCGCAGTCCCTGTCCGGGCGCCCGCAACGCGCTATGACGTGGCGGACGCCGGCATTTCGTTCGACGTGCCGACAGGTTGGCAGCGCCAGCCCGTCCCAGAGTGGCGGTTCGCGCCCCTCGGCGCTACCTCGCCCCAACTGGGCGTGAAGTGGGCGGATATGGGGCCAGGCTGGCAGCCGACGAGCATGCTGCCGGCGGGCGCCAATGTCCTGACGATGGGGTCACTGGCGTCGCCGCTCGGCGCGGCGACGGTGTACATTCTACTCGCCGCCGGCGCGGCCACGCCTGGCCCTGTGGCGCAGGCCGGCGAGATCCACGTGGTCGTGCAGGCGACCAACGGCCGCGCCTACGATTTCTACGGCACGGCCAACCGCGTCGAAGACCTGTTGGCCCTCCAACCCGCCCTGCTTCAGATGGTGAGTTCCGCGACGCCCCGCCGCTGACAGGAGATAGGAGTTTCCCATATGGCCGGGATACTTCGCCTTCGGCTCAGCATGACGACATGGCTGTCACCCCGAAAGGAGTGACGGGTCTGGACTGCGGCCCAGATGCCTCGTTCCTGCTCAGAACACAGACGGCGTCGCTGCGAGGAGGACGATAGGACGACGAAGCAGCCTCCCGCTGGGCGACAGGACGCACTTTCGCCGCATAGCCTTGCCCTTTGCCACGGCGGGGGATTGCTTCGCTGTCGCTCGCAACGACGGCTTGGCAATGTTCTCGCGCTGGCGCATGCCGCTACGGGCATAGGGTTCTGCGAACACAGACGGCGTCGCTGCGAGGAGGACGATAGGACGACGAAGCAGCCTCCCGCTGGGCGACAGGACGCACTTTCGCCGCATAGCCTTGCCCTTTGCCACGGCGGGGGATTGCTTCGCTGTCGCTCGCAACGACGGCTTGGCAATGTTCTCGCGCTGGCGCATGCCGCTACGGGCATAGGGTTCTCGGCATGACAGCCCAGGCGCTGAGTCTGCGGACCACGAAAGTCACGAAAGGCGCGAAAGGCACACCCTGGAGGACGACCTTTCGTGCGTTTCGTGTCTTTTTCGCGCCTTTCGTGGTCCCACACCTTGCCCTACCGCGACAGACCAGGCTTATGTTCACAGGAGAGTGACGTAGTAACGACTTCAGTCGTTTCCCAGGCCGCAGAACGACTGAAGTCGTCACTACAAGACGCGCAGCTCAGGAACACGATGCTGGCGCTGGAGTTGGCACTCCAGCGCCAGCGGGTGTTTCCCAGGCGGCTACGCGCGGCGGTCGGCGTAGCGTTCGCGGACGATGGCGGGTTGGCCGACGACCTTGCCCGTGAGAACGGACTTCAGGAGCAGAACGTACTCGCCATGCGCCCAGGCCAGCGGCGTTGACGAGCCTGTGCCTGTCCCCGCCACCTGGCATGGCGCGCCGGCGGGCGTCCAGCCGGCCGCCAGCGCCTCAGCGCAGCGCGGGTTCTTGCCGCCACTCGTCTCCCACACTTGCTCCGATAGCATCCCGCTGGCGCTGGCGAAGCCCTCCATCGCTTGCAGCATCGTTCGCGCTTCATCCAGACGGCCGGCCGCCACAGCATACATGCCGCGTTCGCCAGTCAGGAACGGCCAGGGGTGGCCCTTGCCGGGATAGTACAGGCCGGCCTCCGTCTCGCCGCTGCGGTCGAAGTTGTAGCGATACCAGGCCGGACCGACCGGCGTCTCGACGCGCAAGGCGGCGTCCAACTCCGGCAGCGAGCCAACGATGTGCTCGTCGTCGGCCGCCAGAACGCCCAGGCGCACCAGCTCAAGGAAGCCGGGCGAGACAATCGCACGTTGGTCATGGCGGCCGCCGTTGTTGGCGATCTTGATGTTATCCGGCGTGTCCGGTTCAGCATCGGTGATGCGCAGGAAGTAGTGGCCGTCGCCAAGCGGGCCAGTCGTGGTGTACGTCCACCCCACAACGCTCCCCCGCCACTTGTCGGCGCGCTCCAGATACCGCCCGGCGGCCTCCGGATCGCCGGCCCGCCGCGCCAGGTCCGCTGCCGCGACCAGCGCCGCAATCTCCGACGCGATGGTTTCGGGCGAGTAGCCCTTGTTCTCCTCCCAGCGTTCCTGCTCGGTCTTCGGGCCGTGGGCATAGATGTACTCGGCGGCGGGTTTGACCAGGCTCCCATAGCGATCCACGGCATCAAGGTTCCAGGCCAGCAGGATGGGCGCGGCCACCTGGTCCATCTGCGTCGCCGTCAGGAAGGGCCGGCCATCCACGTAGGAGTTCTGCGGAAAGCTGCCACTGGCGAGCTGCTGCGTCCTATCCAGGAAGCGCAGCGCCTCTTCAGCCGTCGCCCGGTCGCCGGCGGCCAGGAGCGCCGACGCGGCGTGAAACAGGTCCCGCGCCCACACGCGCCGATAGCCCGGCACGTCGTTGTCGTCGGGAACGTGCTGCCCCCAGGGCGTCGAGATGGACGCGATGATTGCGCCGCGATTGATCTTGTCTTCATGCGCCTTGATGACCATCAGACTCATGTAGTATAGGTCCGTGGCCTGCCCATTGAGACTGTCCAGCGCGCCGCACCACCCCTGCCAGCCCGCAATGTAGGCCTGCTGCACCGCCGAGAACCCCCTGGCGAGCGCGCCGTGCGCCGCCCGCGCCGCCGCGTCGTCGGTCGCGTCGAACGCCAGCGCCGCCGTCCAGGGCGTGTCGGTCGGCATCTGGACTGTGACAGCGACGTGTCCCTCGCCTCGCATATCCTGGGCCGGGCCGCGCAGAGCGTGGACCGCCCGCAGATCGGTCAGCCCATCACTCGCGTCGAGCGTCCCCATCTTCCCCGCGATCCAGGGAACGTCGGTCGTCAGCAGCGAATGCACGTCGCCGTCCCACACCCGCGCCGTGTGCGTCGCCCCATCGAATGCGCCGCTGTCGCCATCGCCCGACGTGCGCAGGTAGGGAACGTAGTGCAAGTAGAGGCGATAGTCCGCGGCATTGCCCTTCAGCGCCTCGAACGCCGTATGGACCAGCACGGTGTTCGACTGCGGGTCCGTCACGATCTCCTGCATCACGCGGTAGCGCCCGTCCGGGTCCTGGGACGTCACGCGCCAGGCCAGGGCGCGCTTGTCCACCGCCTCGACGCGCACGTCCATGTCCGTCATCTGCTCGTGGGTGAACGTCTTACCGTCGCTGACGACGATCTCAACGGCACGAACATTGTTCTGGTCTACAGTGGGGTAGAGAATATCGGTGACGGCGCCGTGGGTAATGGCGAACCAGACCTTCGAGGCGGTGTCGGGCGCTTTCTGGTCGTAGGTAAACGCCGTCCCGATGGCCTGCTTGTCGCCTGCCGTCCACATTGCCGCGCTCGCCGGGTCTTCGGCCGGCGCCGTGGGCGAGGGCGTCGGGGCCGTAGTAGTGGCAGGGGGCGGTTGAGCGGTGACCACGGTCACGGGCGGCCCAGGCGAGGCGGCCGATGGCGGAAGCGCCGTCGGAAGACCGAGAGCGACAGCCGCAGTCGGAGCCACGGGATCAGGCACAGGAGAGCTTGCCTGGCAGCCGACGAGCAAGACAGCCGCTAATCCCAGCATCGTGATAAAGATAAATGCGCGGCGAAAACTACCCAGAGCGCAACCGTTTACTACGCAAGACTTTTGCATTATCAAAGGTTAGCCACTTCCGCCCAATCTGCCCAATCGAGACTCAGACGCCTTGCATCGGGGCGCGGGGCAACTTGCAATTGACGGGCCAGGCAAGCGGTCCGCGGCACGGTTTCTGTGCTATACTCTTCGTATTGGGTATGAATTGGCAATCTCTATGTTTGTGCTTTGTGTCTGGTGGGGAGGCTTGGAGGGCGCAGCCCTCCAAATTACCCTCTTTCCCCTTCTTCAGTGGGGGCTGCGCCCCGGAACGACGCGGGGAGAGGGGGTTCTTGGGGGCCTGCGGCCCCCCACACCCCCGCTGCACAGCAAAGTGCGAAAATAGAGGGCAATGAGGGATGGACAGTCCACCCGCGTAGGGCGGATAGAAAGGGAGATGAACGATGGCAAAGAACCCCCTGTTCGATCTCAGCAAATACGGTCAAAGCGTGTGGTTCGATACAATCAGTCGCAGCCTGGTTCGCAGCGGCGGCCTCCAGAAGCTCGTGGATGACTACGCGGTCGTCGGCGTGACCTCCAACCCGACGATCTTCGACAAAGCCATCAGCGGCAGCGCCGACTATGACGACGAGATTCGCGCCCTGGCCGGGCAGGGGCAAAGCGCGCCCCAGATCTTCTGGCGCCTGGCGACCGACGACATCCGCGCCGCCTGCGACGTGCTGCGGCCGGTCTACGAGGCCAGCGGCCACGTGGACGGCCGGGTGAGCATCGAGGTCGCGCCCGACCTGGCCCACAACACGGCGGAAACGGAGAGCGAGGCGCGGCGGCTGTGGAAGATCGTGGACCGCCCGAATCTCATGATCAAGATCCCCGGCACCGCCGAAGGCGTCCCGGCCATCGAGGAGATGATCTACGAAGGCCTGAGCATCAACGTGACGCTGCTGTTCGCCGTCTCGATGCACGAGGCGGTCATGGAGGCGTACCTCAAGGGCCTGGAGCGCCGCACCGCCGAGGGCAAGCCCATCGCCGAGATCTTCTCCGTCGCCAGCTTCTTCGTCAGCCGCGTGGATACGATGGTGGATAAGGAGCTGGAAGCCAGGATCAAGGCGACCGACGACGCGGCCGAGAAAGCGCGGCTCCAGGGGCTGCTCGGCAAGGCGGCCAACGCCAACGCCAAGATGGCCTACCAGGCGTTCCAGCGCGTGTTCAGCGGCCCGCGCTGGGAGAAGCTCGCCACCCTGGGCGCGAACGTCCAGCGCCCCCTCTGGGCCAGCACCAGCACCAAGAACCCGGCCTACCCCGACACGATGTACGTCGCCGAGCTTGTCGGCCCGCACACCGTCAACACCATGCCGGAGAACACCGTGCTGGCGTTCGCCGACCACGGCGTCGTGCGCGGGAACACGGTGGAAGAGGACGTCGCGGGCGCGGCGGCGGCGCTGCGCGACCTGGCGGCGGCTGGCATTGACATGCAAGACGTCACGGAGAACCGGCTGGTGAAGGAAGGCGTGCAGTCGTTCATCGATTCCTTCGACAAGCTCCTCAACGGCCTGCGCCAGAAGACCGAAGCCATCGCCGGCGTCTCCCCCCGTTAACCCGAACTTGGCCCAGAATGAACCAGGCCTGGCAGGTGTCCACACCTCGCCAGGCCTGGTTGAGTCTGAAGCAATGCTGCTGGCTAAAGCCCTCACCTACACCCTGCCTAAAGGCACGACTCTCTTCGGTTTATCTGACATATTTTGTATTTTGATCCGCTTATTGCTTGACAATGTCAGAAAGCGGACTATAATACTATATAGGTGGACACGAAAGTCTCGTGTAGAAAGACGCAATAATATGCCCGACGGCGACAAAGTTCACAAGCACCTTGCCGGTCCCTACCAGCAACTCTACAAGCAGATATGTGAGGGCCAGGATGGCCCCGAAAAATTGGGCAGAGATGCTATGCGCCCTGTGCGGCGGTCACTAGAGCATTATGGAGATGGTCCGATTGAGCTTGTCAAGCAAGTGATGACCCCAATTGACCGCCTGCCAAAAGAACCGATCCTAAGGCGTCTTGCTTTGGAGAAAGCCCGTGGAACTATTCCCTCAATTGCACGCGCTGCACACGGTCCTAAGCGGGGCATCGAATTGGCGATGGATGCTTGTCGACAAGTGATACAAGATGCCTGTGAAGGCAAAGGTGGCAATCATCTTCTTAAGGATGCACTTTCGAGGTATGTAATAGACATATACCGGGCCGATTTCGAAGAGAGAATCCCATTGTCGCCAGCACACGATCGGGGAGTGGGCCAAGCGACAATCGATGTGCGACTAGATCTTGCCCGCCCTTATGTCGAGCGAAATGCAATGATGCTGGCAGTTCAGTTGACCAAGGGTTGTAACGTGCGCAAGCTGAGGTTGCCTAGGCAGACGAGTCTGAGGTATATAGCAACTTTGAATGACAACTTGCTCTAAACCGGCTAGCACTAAATTCGTGCGGAGATTGAGATGCTTAGTCCAAAGTACACATTCAAATTCAGCGACATCAACGCCATCACACCCGTGGATGTTTGGGATCATCACTCGGGTACTCAAGGCTTTCTTCATGTGAGCTTGGATGATAGGCAACTGAGTAACGTATTTGCTCACCCAATCCCTCCTCATATTGTGGATCTGGTTGATCTTGGGATTGCCATTTTCACTGCGGATCGTGTAGCACACCGGCACAACGATGCGGTACACCGTATCGAGATAGTTTTGCCAGTACGATGCCTCGACGTATTCAGTAGGGAGCCTTTTCGCCACCAACTTAGTGACCTCCTATACTGGTACACTGATGATGATTGGAGCTTTGATTTCAAATCCCGTAGATCGGCTGGGCGTGAAGTGGAGATGCAAAGGCGCCTGCTTAAGGACGATGCCTCATGGGTTCCCGACGCTGTAGCACTCTGGAGTGGAGGCCTCGATTCACTGGCTGGACTGTATGCAAGACTGGTAAGCAGCACGAACACATCTTTCTTCTTGTTTGGAGTGGGCAATAATCCTTTGATAAGAGGCACACAACGGCTGATTGCCGACGAACTCAACTCCTATTTTCCTGGACGAGTTCGGCTATCACAGATTGCAGTACGGACTTCTGCCGACGAGCGTTTCACTGCCAATCGCAGGCCCCGATCCCGAGGCGTTGTATTCTTACTTCTGGGTGCTGCATTTGCGTACCTGCAAGGGCAGCGCATTTTGAATGTCTTCCCCTGTGTCTTAATAGGTGAGACAACTCGCCCGACGATATTAGTGTAGAATAGGGCGAGGGAGAACCCGATGTCTCAACCCAGAGCGAACGGATCCAGGCCATGGTGCATCCACCACGAGCCAACCAACGGCGCACCCCGATCCCGAGGTAGTGCCAAAACCCGAACGACGCCACTTCACAGCCGAGTACAAGCAACGCATCCTGGCCGAAGCCGAACAGTGTCACGAACGCGGTGAGCTCGGGGCGCTCCTGCGCCGTGAGGGTCTCTACTCCTCGCACCTGAACAAGTGGCGCGAACAACGCGACCGTGCCGTCCGTCAAGCCCTGGCGCCTCAGAAACGCGGCCGCAAGGTTGATCCCCAAGTGGCCGAGTTGGAACGACTGCGGCAGGAGAATGAGCGGCTGAAAGCGCGCCTGGAGCAGGCCGAGCTGATCATCGACGTCCAAAAAAACTATGGTGGTAAAGCTGGCTAGAGGATGGCGCGATCCTTGCTGAGGGCCATTGGCAAAGGCCCCAGGAGGAGGAGAGCAATGGCTCGTCGCGAACGCCGTCCTCAACCAGAGACGACACGGATACTCGAAACATGTCAGACGGAGTGTCCCGTCTGCGGCCGTCACATGTGGATGGCCTACCACAACTACCGAACGCTGGCGACCCTTGAGGGCTTGGTGAAGCTGACGCTGAACATCCGTCGCTGCGTCAATCCCGGCTGCGAGCGCTACCGCAAGCCGTACCGCCCCGAAGAAGAAGGACGCCTGGCGCTGCCCGAAAGCGAATTCGGTCTGGACATCATCGCCCTGGTTGGTGCGCTGCGCTATCATCAGCAACGAGCGTGCCAGAAGTGCATGCCGCCTTGCGCGAGCGAGGCATCGCCATCGCCGAACGAACTGTCACCCACCTGGTGCACCGCTATGAGGAACTCGTCGCCCTGCGGCTGACCGACTCTGTCCCGTCTGCGTGAGCGTTTGGAGGCCAGGGCGAGCGATCCTGGCGCTAGACGGCTTGCAGCCCCATGCCGTCGGTCCGAGGTGCTGTGGGTGCTACGCGATTGCCTATCGGGCGAAGTGGTGCTGGCGCGCAGCCTCCTGAGCGCGACGGAAGACGATCTGGCAAGGTTGCTGGGCGAGGTCAAGGCGGCCTTGCCGTGCCGATTGTGGGTGTGATCTCTGATGGGCAGCGCTCGATCCGCAACGCTGTAGCGACCGCCCTGCCCGATGTGCCGCACCAACTGTGTCACTTTCACTACCTGCGCGAGGCAGCCACGCCCATCTATGAAGCGGATCGCCACGCCAAGAAGGAACTCAAGAAACGTGTCCGAGGCGTGCGGCCCATCGAACGCAAGCTCGAAGCCCGTGACGACGACGAAGCCGAGGCGGTTCGCGGCTACTGCTTGGCCGTGCGCAGTGCGCTGACCGATGATGGACGTGCGCCGCGGACGCGGCGGGTCTCTGCCTCAAGCAGCGGCTGGAAGACATTCACGCTTCTATCGAGCGGGTTGCAGCAAAAAGGGGCTGCCCGCCGAACTCCAGCGGCTCGATACGCGCTGACGCGCGGCCTCGAAGAGACGGCGGCCTTGTGGCCCGATGTCAAGACGGCGTAAGCCTTCGTATATCGAGCGGCGCACATCCTGGCCAACCATGAGCAGCAGAGCGCGGAAGTGCGCCAGACGTATGACGCGTTGCTGACCGAGATGACCGCGCACAAGGCGGAGGTCGGGTCTCTGACGCCAGCGATGACGCACTTTCTCAAGGTGACGGACAGCTACAAGCCGGGTCTGTTCCACTGCTACGCGGTGCCTGGCTTACCACGAACCAACAACGATCTGGAGCACTACTTTGGCACGGCGCGCTATCTCGAACGACGTATCACGGGTCGCAAGGTGGCGGGGCCAAGTCTGGTCATCCGAGGGGCGGTGCGTCTGATGGCGGCCGTGGCGACCCATACACACCCGCTTCAAGCCGACGAACTCGGCCCGATAGACGCGAGATGTGGCGGACGCTCCGTCGTCAGCTCGGAGGTTCGGCACACCGCGCGGCGTGCCCAGCGTCGCTTCCGACGCGACCCTCACACCTACCTGCCAGCCTTGAGGAACGTCTCCTCAAGTCAGTTTTGCCAGCATAGAAAAAAAGCTTGTGACGCTGTTTGGGACGGAGCCGAACCCGACGCCGAGCGACGAGGGACGCTGATGCAAGCCGTCGACAGCCTCAGCCCTGCGTTGGGGATCGCAGGCGCATGTGAGACGCTGGGCGTGCCGCGCAGCAGCCTGTACCGCTCACGCCATGTAGTCTCACCGTCTCCCGCATCACTGACGTCCTCGCCACAAGTGGAGACCAAGTCCTCGCCCCGGTCGCTCAGTCCCACCGAGCGCAACGTCGTGCGGGATGTCCTCAACTCCGAGCGCTTCGCCGACTGCGCCCCGCGTGAGGTCTACGCCACGCTCCTGGACGAAGGCGTCTACCACTGCTCGTGGCGCACAATGTACCGCATCCTGACCGACCATGCCGAGGTGCGCGAGCGGCGCGACCAGGCGCGCCATCCCAGCTACACCAAGCCCTGCTCCTGGCCACGGCGCCCAACCAACTCTGGCTCGGACATCACCAGCTGCGGGGCCCCAGCAAGCACACCTACTTCGCGTTGTATGTCATGCTCGACGTGTTCAGCCGCTACGTCGTCGGCTGGATGATCGCCGAGCGCCAGACGGCCGCCTTGGCCGAGCAGTTCATCGCCGAGACGTGCGCTAAGCAGGGCATCGAACGGGGGCAGTTGACGATCCATGCCGACCGCGGCAGCGCCATGATCTCCAAAGAGGTGACCCAACTCATGGCCGACCTGGGCGTCACCAAGACCCACTCGCGACCGCATGTGTCCAACGACAACCCGTTCTCGGAAGCGCAGTTCAAGACCGTGAAGTATCGCCCTGACTACCCCGACCGCTTCGGCTGTCTGGTGGATGCCCGAGCGTGGGGCGAAGCCTTCTTCGCCTGGTACAACGACTGCCATCACCACACGGCCTTGGCGCTATTGACGCCAGCGGATGTGCATTGGGGGCGAGCCGAGGTGGTGCGTCGAGAACGGCAACGCGTGCTAGAAGCCGCGCACGCGACGCATCCCGAGCGGTTCGTGAAGGGCCAGCCCGTGGTGGCGGAGCCACCGAAAGCCGTCTGGATCAACCCGCCAGCCGCGTTGGCCTGACACGTCCGTGTCTGAGCCTATTAGTCCGTCCTGTCCGTTGGGCTTAGAGGGATGCCATCCCAATGCTCCCCTAAATTCCCACCTCGAGTTGTCTCACCGGGCTTGACACATTCCGTTCGAGAACGGTATAGGAGCACTCAATCTTCCTTTTCGGAGATCTGAGGTGGGGCTAGATCACGCAAGATCGGTCCATCCTCAATCACTGCTATACGCTTCCAACCTGATATCTTGGCTCATCAATGAGCGATTCTCCATCAGGAACCCGTTCCTGTTCTATACAAAAAGACAACTTTGCCAAGAACTAGCTCGATCAAGACTTGTGGATTTGGCATTTCGCACAGTTAGCTGTGATAGCCGACACAGACAGAAAGATTGCCCTGTGCAATGCGGCTATTGTTCATCGTGTCTTCTACGTCGGCAGGCACTAAGCATTTATGCAGACGACAGAACGCTGTACGTTGTGCCTGATCACAGAATGAGCAGGTCAGGTGAGGATACTCACCTGCTTGCCATGTTGTGGCAGGTGGACAAGCTCCGTACGATATTCGCCTCAGTTGATTGGTGGCAGCACCTTGTCGCCGAGTACCCAACTCTTGTTGAGACTGTAGGGTGTATTGCCCACTGCGAGGAAGTAAGTGTCGCGGCAGTCAAGCAGGAGCTGCATGACCTCTATACTCGGTACATTGACGAATGGAGTATTGTCAGGCCTATAGTTGGCCGTGGATTGCTCGACGGCCCGGTTAGGTACATATCCGAAAAGACGGGGCGCGACCGGCGAGAGGAGACAGACCTATGGAGCACAATGTCCTTCAATCTGTAGATTTGCGGGCATTAGGACAAGAGCTTCAGAAAGCTCGCATAAGTCGAGGGCTCACCCAAGAGCAAGCCGCCAGCGCGATCGATGTTGCGCGGACGACAATCGTGGCTATTGAAAAAGGTGAGCGACGGGTCAGGGCTGATGAACTGATCAAGTTGGCCGAGATTTACGGTCGGCAGATCAGCGATTTACTTCCTCTGCGTCCGCAAATCAATCCGTTCCAACCACGATTTCGAGCATATCATCAGTTATCTGAGGCCGATAGAGACTCGATCGAGCCCTATGTCAATGAATTGGAGGAACTCGCCCGCAACTATGTCGAGCTGGAGCAGCTTGTTAAAAGCCCTCTCGTACAAAGACACCATGAGCATGACATCAGCAATTTGTCCCCAGAACAGGCGGCACAAGGAGTGGCACAAGAGGAACGTAATCAGCTTGGCCTCGGAGATGGGCCAGTGCCGTTCCTTCGTTCTGTTCTGGAGCAAGATGTTGGCTTAAGGATATTCTATCTCCCATTGCCTCATAAATTCTCTGGATTTTATTGCTACGATAGGCAGGTAGGAGGATGTATTGCGGTCAACTCTCACCATCCTGCCGAGCGTCGTCTATGGACACTGGCACATGAGTATGCAGAATTCCTCGTGGATCGAAACAACGTGGACATCTTGGTTGAAAACGGCTACACACGACGCCCCGCTAAGGAAAGGTTTGCAGATGAATTTGCTCGCCACTTTCTGATGCCCGCGAGCGGGCTGACTAGACGCTTCAATGACGTCAGGCGTACAAGAGGAACAATTACACCGGCTGACTTAATTACTCTTGCGCACTACTACGCAGTATCATTCGAGGCCCTAACACGTCACTTAGAGGATCTGCGTCTGCTGCCAACAGGTACTTGGGATAAACTACGTCACGGCAAGTTCAAGGTACGTGAAGCCCAGCAACTGCTCGGCTTGAACCAAGACTCTGAGGACGATTCGAGACTACCAACAAGGTATACAGACCTTGCCACGATCGCGCTGGATCACGAGCTGATTACGGAAGGTCATTACGCGCGTCTTCTTGGCGTAGATCGCATTGAGGCTCGTCGAATTGCCCGACATACCAGGCAACGTATTGCGGGTCTTTCGGATGGACTTCGCAACCTTGATTTAACCCAATCTATAGGCAGTTGAGTAAGTCGAGTCAGCAATGGTCACGTTCAGGCATAGCTGCGTAATTATAGACGCGTGCTGTCTCATTACGCTGTATGAGTCGGGTCACATGAACGAGGTCTTGAGTTGCGTACCATCATCAGTAGCTGTAGCAGCGTATGTTAAGGAGAAAGAGATTCTCCAATTCGACCTACAACCGCTCATCGAAGAAGGATTGCTTCTCCTGGTGGATTTGGATTCCCCGGCCGAACAAAACACGGCAGTTGATTACGCCGCGGAATTACGAGACAACGGCGAGGCGTTTACTGGAGCGATAGCAAAACATCGAAATTGGGCAATAGCAACCGACGATAGAAAAGCGATAGCCTTCTTCGTCCAGAGAACACCTGACCTTCAAATCCTTTCGACCCTAGAGTTAGTGAAGAACTGGGTTGAGTCTGATGCGCCTTCATTTGAGATTGTACGCGACGCTCTCGCTAAAGTACGTGTCGAGGTTCCGTACGTCCCCAGCAAGTCTCATCCACTCTATGATTGGTGGCTATCGTATCGTGTGGAGGATGCTTGAGTACCTCGCGTGTATAGTCCACGATCCCATCCGGGGTGACGTGGGCGGCGGGGAGGTGGTCGGGGGCGGCGCCGTCCTCGACCCACCGCTCCAGCGCCGCCAGCGGGTCAATCTCCGTCGCGCCTTCGCCGCCGCGACAGTGTCCCAACCCCGCAACCATGAACAGGCGCATGAACGCCCCCGTCTCCACCTCGCCCATTGCCGCCACGACGCTTTCGTAGTAGGCGATGCTATTGCGCGGGGCGATGTTCTGGTCCGCCCAGCCGTGATACATGAGCAGCTTGCCGCCGCGCCCCTTGAACGCCGACAGGTCCGGGTTCGTCGCGTTCAGGACGGGCGCGTATTTCTCGTGGGCCGCGACCAGGCGCGCGAAATCCCTCGGGTCCGTGAAGTCGAAGCTCAGCCAGTCCCAATCAGGGTCGCCGAAGACCAGGTACTTGAGATAGCCCGTCGGGATGCCCGGCACGCCGAACAGCGTGTCCGCCCAGCCTAGCTCGCTGCCCGGCTCGTAGCCCGGCCAGAACGGCTCGCCGGTGAATGGGTCGCGCAGGCCCTCGTAGATGCGCGCCACCGTCTCCGCCTGAGTCGGCGTCAGGCTGTCGGGCGCGTCCGCCTCGCCGCGCACCAGTGAACGCGGGTCGAAAGGGCAGCGCGGCGGATCGGCGACGACGCCGTCGGCATTGCCGCACGCCGCCACCACGGGCTGGTGGATGAGGGGCAGCTTGCTCTTCAGCGCCATGCCGTCGGGCGCGCGCCGCAACAGCCACGCGGCGTAGGTCTCGCCGGGCCACATGTGCGTCGGGAAGTTCGCGGGCGCGCCCACGACGATGCCGTCGTAATCGGCGGGGTAACGCTGCGCCAGGACGAGGCCCTGGTGGCCGCCGCCGGAGCAGCCAGTAAAGTACCTGCGGGCGGCGGGCCGGCCGTAGTAGGCGCTGACGATGGCGAAGGCGGCGGCGCTCATCTCGTGAATGGCGCGGTAGCCAAAGTCGGCCAGGGCGTCCGGGGCGTCCATCATCCAGCGCGCGTCCCAGATCGCCGCCTGGTGGCCGGTGTCCGTGCTGGCCGTGGCATAGCCCCGCGCCAGGGCATCGGCCATGGCCGGGTAGTTCAGGCTGCCAGCCAGGCCGCCGTTCCCGACGCCCAGGAACTTGCCGTTCCAGGCGCGCTCGCCGGCCAGCGGCGGCAGCCACACCTCGAAATGGATGGCCGACGCGATGCGGCCCACGACGCGCTCGAACGGGCGCATGACCGTCGCCGCGCCGAAGTCGGAGGCGGGCGACTGCCACGCCGGCGTGTCTACGCTCTCGACGGCGAGGAGCGTGACTTGCGGCGCGGTCTCAGCGAGGGGGAATGTCCAGGGCATAGGGTCACCGTTATACCTTGCAGAATCGCACAATCTTCATCCAGAATCATTATACCAGCCATCCGCTGACAGTGATACAATAGTCCTGGGCCGGAGGAAATTCGCCGCCGCATCCGGACACGGGCTGCCCGGCCGGCTCCGCGCCAACAAACCACTGGAGGAACGCATGGAGTACGTACGATTCGGGTCTACCGGGATGAAAGTCTCGCGCATCTGCCTGGGCTGCATGAGCTACGGCGGAGCCACCGAGACCTGGCCGTGGGCGCTCGACGAAGAGCAGAGCCGGCCGCACATCCAGCACGCGCTCGAGCTGGGCATCAACTTCTTCGACACGGCCAACGTCTACTCGGCCGGCCGAAGCGAGGAGATTGTCGGCAAAGCCTTGCGCGATTTCGCGGCATCGCGGGATGAGGTAGTCATCGCCAGCAAGGTCTTCTTCCCGATGGGGCCTGGCCCCAACGACGCCGGCCTCTCCCGCAAGCACATTCTCAGCTCGATTGACGCCAGCCTCAAGCGCCTGGGAACGGATTATGTAGACCTGTACCAGATTCACCGCTGGGACTACAACACATCCATCGAGGAGACGCTGGAAGCCCTGACCGACGTGGTGCGCGCCGGCAAAGCCCGCTACATCGGCGCGTCGGCGATGTTCGCCTGGCAGTTCGCCACGGCGCTCTACACCTCGGACCGCCACGGCTGGGCGCGTTTCGTGTCCATGCAGCCCCACTACAACCTCATCTACCGCGAAGAAGAGCGGGAGATGCTGCCCCTGTGCCAGAATCAGCGGATCGCCGTCATTCCCTACTCCCCGGTCGCCAAGGGGCTGCTGACGCGCAAGCCGTCGAAGGAACGCAACGAGACGCTGCGCGCCCAGACGGACGCCGTCGGGAAGCGCCTCTACACCGAAGAGGACCTGGCAATCGCGGGGCGAGTCTACGACGTGGCCGAAGCTCGCGGGCTGCCCATGGCGCAGATCGCCATCGCCTGGACCCTGTCCAAACCGGTGGTCACCTCGCCAATTATCGGGGCGACGAAGACGCAGCACCTGGATGACGCCGTCGCCGCCGTCTCGGTGCAGCTCACGCCGGATGAGATTCGCCACCTGGAAGAAGCGTACCTGCCCCATCCGATCCTGGGCTATTCGTGAGTTAGCAAAGGAGATTCTAGCGTATGGACATCAAGCGAAGTGGCTCGCAACCCTCCGGCAAGGGGCCGGCCGATTGGTTCAGCGGCGCGGTGCGCATTGACCCGCTGTTCCCGGTCGCGCCGCCGGCGCGGGCGGCTGGCAACGCCGTCACCTTCGAGCCGGGCGCGCGGACGGCGTGGCTACACGCACCCGCTCGGCCAGGCGCTGATTGTGACCGCCGGCTGCGGGCGGGCGCAGCGATGGGGCAGCCCCATCGAGGTGATTCGGCCCGGCGACGTGGTCTGGTTCGAGCCGGGCGAGAAGCACTGGCATGGCGCCGCGCCAACCACGGCCATGACGCACATCGCAATTCAGGAGGCGCTCGACGGCAAGGGCGTGGAGTGGATGGAGCACGTCAGCGACGAGCAATACCTGGCCGCGCCAACGGCCGAGTGACGGGCGGCCGCGCCTAGCTCAGCATCCCGCCCAGGTACGTCAGCATCGCCGCGCCGGTTTTGATGCCGGCGATGAAGCGCCACAATTCGAGATTTTCGTTCGGCGCGTGGTTCGACTCGTCGGCGTTGGCGTAGGGGACGAGGAATGCCGGGATGCCCAGTACCTTCGTCCAGACGTAGTCCGGCAGGCTCCCGCCGAGGGCCGGGATGAGCAGCGGGTCTTCGCCCTGCGCGGCGCGGATGCCTTTCTGTATTGGCTCGGCAAACGGCGATTCAAGAGGAGTCTTCGACGGCTCCATGCTGCCCTGGCGGATGAACTCCACATCGGGCGCGTGCTGGCGGACGTGCGCCTCGATCCTGGCGAACGTATCCTCGACGGTCATCGCCTCGACGAGGCGCACGTCGCACTTGGCGAACGCCTCGCTCGGCAGCACCGTCTTCGTCCCCGGCCCGCCGTAGCCGCCGTGCAGGCCGTTGACGGTCATGGTCGGCCAGCACGAGAGGCGGTCGTAGAAGGGGCGGTCGCGGGGCGCGTCCAGCGTCGTCAGCCCCAGCTCCGCCTTGACGCGCTCGATGTCAACCGGCAGGCTGTCGAGGGCCTGGCGCTCCAGCGGCGTCGGCGGCTGCACGCGGTCGTAGAAGCCGTCAATGGTGACGATGCCCGCGTCATTCTTCATCGTGGCGAGCAGGTGGACCAGTGTCCAGATCGGGTTGGGCGCGACACCGCCGAAGTTGCCGGAGTGCAGGTCCCGCTTCGCCCCGCGCGCCCGCAGCTCGAACGAGATAATCCCGCGCACGCCGAAGTGGATGCACGCCCGGCCGCTCTCATGCACCGGGCCGTCGGACGTGATCACCAGATCCGCCTTCAGCCGCTCGCGGTGCTCGCGCACGAAGTCGGCGATGTGCGGGCTGCCGATCTCTTCCTCGCCCTCCAGCAGCACCTTGACGTTCACCGGCAGCGTCCCGGCCACCTTCAGCAGCGCCTCGATGCCCAGGATGTTGGCGAAATGCTGCCCCTTGTTGTCGCCGACGCCCCGCGCATACAGCCGCCCATCGCGCACCGTCGGCTCGAACGGCGGCGAGACCCAGGCGTCCAGCGGGTCGGGCGGCTGCACGTCGTAGTGGCCGTAGATGAGGACGGTCGGCTTGCCCGGCGCGTCGTTGCGCTCGGCCAGGATCATCGGCCAGCCGGCCGTCGGGATCGCCTCGACTCGCATGCCCAGGCCGCCGAGCAGGTCCACCAGGAACGCAGCGACCTCGGCGATGCCGACGCCGTGGGCGCTGATACTCGGTCGGCGGACATAGTCAATGAGCCGCTCGATGCTCGCCTGCTGGTTGCTGTCAACATAGTCGAAGACGTTACTCAGAGAAGTGGTCGTCATGATAGCCTCATCTACTGCGGGTATTACGGTTCCGTTCTGGTGATGCCTGGGATGTGGCTGAAATCCTGGTCGAAACTGAGAACGCTGTGGACTCGGCTGCGCTCCATGTGAGCCACAATCAGAACATCAACAAAATCGAGGCTTGTCGAGGCATACAGATCGAGGGCGCGAAGATACGTCCGCTTGTTCGGAAGCTTAAGCCCGCGAAGCTGGATAATCGTCGCGAGGTGCATTCGAATGTCCTGCCGGGGGACATTGTAGAGACGTTTGGAGGACAGCACCTGCACGGCCTCGATGATGACCCCCTCGCAGGTGGCGGCGGTCAGTTGGCCGGTCTCTAGCCGCTGGAAGATACGGTAGGCGCGGGCTGCCTGGTCGGGATTATCCCTGGTCAGGTAGCGGATGATGAGGTTGGTGTCAAGAAAATGGTCCGCCATGCGCTGCTACAAGCCCTCGCGGGCAGCCGCCACGGCGTGCTCCTCATGGGCGATCTCCATGACCTCTTCCAGACTCCGCGTTGGCTCAAGAGCGGGTATGGCCTGATAACTGGCCTGGAGGCGAGCGGCCAGCGGACGAATCTTGATGCCCTCCTTGTCCACTTCAAAGACGACCTTATCCTTCGGCTTGACGCCAAGCATCTCCCTGATCTCGGCAGGAATAGTGATTTGCCCCTTCGGGCTGACACTACTGATGTACTCTTTCATGCTCCGCACCTCCGAAAAGCAGTACAACCTACATCATGCAGTTGTACCATTGTTCTACCCGGCTGTCAAGCATAACCGTGTTTCGATCGCCCTGCAAGGCCAGTGAGTTTGCCTCTGCGGTTATTACGTCTACAATTATGGCAAAGTTATAACCAGTTGGCGATGCAGATGTGATATGCTGAATTTTAACCCCCAGAATCCGCTCATTGTGCAGGGCGACAAGACGGTCCTGCTCGAAGTTGATAACCCGGCTTACGAGGACGCCCGCGACGTGCTGGCGCGCTTCGCCGAGCTTGAGAAAAGCCCGGAGTACATCCACTCCTACCGCATCTCCCCGCTCTCCCTGTGGAACGCCGCCGCCGCCGGCCTGACCGCCAACGCGATCCTCGACGGCCTCGACCGCTTTGCGAAGTACCCCGTGCCGGGCAACGTCCGCGTAGACATTGCCGACTACATCTCGCGCTATGGGCGCGTCAAGATCATCCGCCGCGATGGTCACCTGCTGCTCACGTCCGAGGATGCGCCGCTCATCGTGGAGCTGACGCGCCGCAAGGAGCTGAAGCCCTACATCCGCGAGCAGCTCGACGCCCACACCTTGCGCGTGGACGCGGCGATGCGCGGCCACCTCAAGCACGCCCTGGTTAAGGTCGGCTACCCCGCCGAGGACCTGGCGGGCTACGTCACCGGCGAGGCCCTGGCGCTGCGGCTGCGGGAGACGACGGGCGGCGGGCGTCCGTTCGTCCTGCGCCACTACCAGCACGCCGCCGCCGACGTCTTCTACGCAGGGGGCGCCGCCCACGGCGGCTCGGGGGTCATCGTCCTGCCGTGCGGCGCGGGCAAGACCATCGTCGGCATGGGTGTCATGGACGCGATGCAGACGAGCACGCTGATCCTGACGCCCAACACGTTCTCGGTCCACCAGTGGGTCGCCGAGCTGCTGGATAAGACGACGCTGTCCGAGGACCTCATCGGCGAGTACACCGGCCAGCGCAAGGACATCCGCCCTATCACCGTGGCGACCTACCAGACGATCACGTACCGCAAGCGCGGCAAGCGCAAGGATGACGGCTCGCTGCGCGACGAGTACCCCCACTTCGAGCTGTTCGACCAGCGCGACTGGGGCCTCATCATCTACGACGAGGTGCATCTGCTGCCTGCGCCCGTGTTCAGCATCACCGCCGAACTCCAGGCGCGGCGGCGGCTCGGGCTGACGGCGACGCTCGTGCGCGAGGACGGCCGCGAGGAGGATGTCTTCTCGCTCATCGGCCCGAAGAAATACGACGTGCCGTGGAAAGACCTGGAAAAGCAGGGCTGGATCGCCGAGGCCGACTGCATCGAGGTGCGCATTCCCCTGCCCGACGATCTGCGCATGGAGTACGCCCTGGCGGAGACGCGCCACAAGTACCGCATCGCCGCGTGCAACCCGGCCAAGTTCGATGTGCTGGACGAGCTGTTGCAGAAGCATCCCACAGCGCAGACGCTCATCATCGGGATGTACCTCGACCAGCTCGACGCCGTCCAGCAGCGCTACGGCTTCCCCATCATCACCGGCGACACACCGGAGCGCGAGCGGCGCAAGCTGTATGCCCAGTTTCGCAGCGGCGAGCTTCAGCGCCTCATCATCTCCAAGGTCGGCAACTTCGCCATTGACCTGCCCGACGCCAGCGTCATGATCCAGATTAGCGGCACGTTCGGCAGCCGCCAGGAAGAGGCGCAGCGCCTCGGCCGCATCCTGCGGCCAAAGGCCGAGGGGCAAATGGCCCACTTCTATACCCTGGTCACCCGCGACACCCAGGACCAGGAGTTCAGCGCCAACCGCCAGTTGTTCCTGACCGAGCAGGGCTATCAGTACACCATTCTCTACGCCGACGAGGTGGCCGACTTCCAGGCGCGCGCCCTCGCCACGCCGCGCGCCTGACACGGCCTGCCCATGCCTACCCTTGAGAGCCTGACCGAAGACGACATCCAGGAGTATTTCAGCGACAGCGCCTACCGCAAGGCCCACGACCTTGTGCCGATGGTGCGCAACCCGGAGCGGATTCGCGACTCGTTGCGGGCGCAGGTGCAAGGCGCGGATCTGTACACCGTCGCCATTGACGTGACGCGCGGCGGCATCGTCGCCACCTGCACCTGCCCCTACGAGTGGGAGGGCCACTGCAAGCACATCGGCGCGGTGCTCCTTAAGTGGATCTACCAGCCGCAGACGTTCGCGCTAGGCGCCAGCTCACCCGACGACGCGACCCTCACCGCCGGGCAGCCGCAACAACTTCCCGGTTGGATGCGCGTCCCCGCTACTGAGCGCGAGAAACTGTACAGGCAATATCTTGAGGACTCCCTTGATCTGTTCCGGTTGAACGAGTTGCGCGACATGGCGAAGACGCGCGGCTGGGTTGTGCGCGGGACGCGGAAAGCGGACGTCGCCGCCGCGATTGCCGAGCAGATGGTCAACCCGGCCGGCATCGCCCAGCGCGTCGAGCAGCTTGGCAAGCCCGCGAAGGCCGCCCTGCGCGCCGCCGCCCTGGTGGGGGATTTCCCGGGTCAGCGCGAAGCGGATGTGTTTCGCGTGGCCCATCTGTGGGCGCCCGCTGAGAGTGACCCCGCCCTGGCGCACCACATAGACCGCCTGTCCGCCCAGGGCCTCGTCTTCCCCGCCGACACGTATGGCCCGGACGGCCCGCTAGCGCCCTACATTCCTGAGAGCCTGGCCCGCTGGTACCCGCGCCTGCTCGCCGACGTCATTCCTCAGCGCGCCACACTGCCGTCAGACGCCGCTGGTAGCGAGCAGCGCCTGGCGAACCCCGTACCGTTCCTCCGCAGTACGCTCGCGGTCCTGAGCGCCCTCGACGCGCTCCAGCCGCCCTTGCGCCAGCGCCCCATCAACTATGCCTTCGAGGCGGCGCATCCCTTCTTGCGCGGCTGGGACTACGACCAGGCGGACATCGAGCGCCTGGAGAAGCAAGGGCTGATCACGCGCTTCTCGCGGGCGGCGGTGAAAGTTCCCCCGCCCGGCCCGCTGCTGTCGGACGAATTCATGGCGCGCCTGGCGCCAATCGCCGGCGGCGCCGACCGGCTGGCGTTCATCTATGCCGTGCTTCGCTCGGCCGGCGTCTTGCTGCCCGGCAGCCCGGTCAGGCCGTGGGAGGAGGTCAAGGTCGCGTTCCTGAAGCGCGACGAGGCCGAGCAGCACACTATCCTGAGCCGCGCCTATATCGTCGCGGACGGCTGTCTCGAGCTGTGGCCCGTCCTGCGCGCCGATAGCGACCTGGCGCTGATGCGCCTGCTGTACGCCAACTACTCCGGCCCCGTGACGCCACAGAGCCTGCGCACCGAAGTAGCAATCGGCCGCCATCTCGTGCTGCGCGTTCTCGCGTACCTCCCCGACGACGCCTGGATCAGGCTCGACGACCTCTTCGCCGTTCTGCGCGTTGTGTGGCGGGAGTTCAACCAGGGGTTCTGGCTGCGCTATCGCGGGGGAGGCGAGCAGACCGGGGCCTGGTATGTCGCCCGCGACGGCGCGCCGCTGGCGGCGAAGAGCGATCTCGACTGGCGGCGCGGGCAGGGCGCGTTCATCCGCGAGATGCTCACTGGCCCGCTACACTGGCTCGGCCTGGTGGACCTGGCCGTGTCCGGCCGCGATGTCACCCACGTCCGCTTCCACGGGCTGGCCGACATCCTCTGGGGTCGCTCCGACGCCGTCCTGGGGGCGACGTTCGCCACCGCCCCATCGGCCGCCGCGAACGCTGCCCCCGCCAACGCCGTCAGCGTGGACGGCGATGTGATCCGGCTGGACCCGGTGGCCGGCGCGGCGGCGCACGGCATGCTCGAACGCATCGCCCACCTGGAACGCGCCCAACCTTACGAGTTCGTCTACCGCCTCGACCCGGCCGCCGTGCATCGCCTGTTCGAGAGTGGAACCGACGCGGACCGAATCGGCGCGGAGTGGGCGGCGGCCTTTGGCGCAGCCATCCCCGCCGCCATCCACGACCGCCTGTCAGGGTGGTGGCAGACCTACGGCAGCGTCCGCCTGTACCAGAACGCGACGGTGATCGAGTTCAGCGACGACTACGCCCTCGCCGAGATGAAGGCCATCACGTCCCTGGCGAAGGTCCTGATCGCGGAGGTGTCGCCGCGCCTGGTCATCATCCCGCGCGAAGCCGCCGACACCCTCGCGGCGGAGCTGACAAAGGCCGGCTACACACCCCAGCGAGCAGATGGTAATGCCTGACCCCCTCGACCACCTTCTGGACAGCTACAACGTCGCCACGCTAAACTCAATGGCGGTGGAGGCCGGTCTCCTGTCGCGCAAAGGCCCCAGGGGCGGCAAGGTCGAGTTGGTCAACCTCATGAAGAGGATGTTCTTCACCCAGGAGCGGGTTCAGGCCTCGCTCGCCAGGCTCGACCCACGCGAGCGCGGCGTCCTCAATCGCCTTCAGCTGCGCGGCGGCACGGCCCCGACGCGCTCGCTTCAGCGCGAGGCTGTGCGCCGCGGCCTGGCATCGCCCCCGCCAATCGTCTCGGCCTCCAATCGGCCCTACGTCGCGTATGTTGAGCCTGGCGAGTACATCGGATCACCGGATAAGCCGAACTCGACAGTCTTCCAGGACATCGTCGCGCGCCTGACGCTGCATGGCCTGGTCTTCAGCCGGCCCGAGTCCGCCGGTTACGGCTACAACTACAAGCTCCAGTTTCATCCCGCCGACCAGCTCTTCATTCCCTCGGAGGTCGCCCGCTATCTACCGCCGCCGCCACCCGATGTCGGGCTGGGCGAAGACTGGCAGCCGCCACACATCGTCACGTCGGACACCCAGTCGTTCCTGCGCGACCTGTACCTCTACTGGGACTTCGTCCGCCGCGCGCCGATTGCCCTGCTGGCGAACGGCATGGTGGGCAAGCGCAGCCTCAAGGCCATCAACGCGGCGCTGCTCGCGCCGGACGCCAGCGCCGATAAGGCGGGGAACGAGAGGGAGGCGCGCCGCCTGTACTTACTGCGGCGACTGCTTCAGTCGTTCAAACTGCTCGAGGCGCGAGAGGGGCGGCTGATAGCCGTGGGGACAGATAGCGCCGCCGCGCCGCCATTCTTCGCCCTGGACACGACGGCGCAACTGACGCGCTGCATCGAGGTGTGGCTCGCGCTCGATGAGAGCGAGGCGCCGTTGACCGGCGAGGTGAGCCGCGCCCAACCGCAGGTCAAGCGCGCGCGTCCGATCCTGCTCAAGACGCTCGCCGTGCTTCCGCCGGACAAGTGGTTTGACTTGGAAGAGATGACGGAACGGCTCCGGGCTGCCGACACCAACTTCCTCTTCTCGAATCGCCGGATCATGGAGCAGAACTACAGGTCGAGCTACTACTACGGCAGCTCGTACCGCACGACGATGGCCGACATGGTCAAGCAGCTTGACAAAGTTGAGCTGGACTTCACGCGCGCGGCGTTGTCACGCTTTCTGTTCGACACGGGTATCGTCGAGTTGGGCTACGCGGAGCCGCAAGCAAAGGTTGTGTCATTTGCGCGGGTTGGGGAAACCGGGGCGCGCATTCTGCCCACCCTCACAGGCGTCGAGCCGCGTACCGCCACGAAACCGCTCGCTCCCGCACCGGAAGACACGCACGAGGGGCGCGTCGTGCTTCAGCCGAACTTCCAGATTCTCGCCCTCGGCCCGGTCAAGCTGGAGATCCTGGCCCGCCTCGACCTGTTCGCCGACCGCCGCAAGGCCGACCCTAACGCCTTCGAGTACCACCTGTCGCGCGACTCCGTCTACCGCGCGCAGCAAACCGGCTTCGGTGTGGCGGAGATCGCCGCGTTCCTCCGCGAGGTGAGCGGCGCCGAGATTCCACAGAACGTGCAGCGCACGCTGGACGAGTGGGGAGCGCACCACGAGCGCATCGTCTTCTGCGCGCCCGTCGCCCTACTCCAGGCCTCCGACGAGGCCAGCCTGGCCGCACTCCTCGCCCGCCCTGATCTGGCCCCCCTCCTCCGCCCCGTCGGCCCCGCAACCGCCCTTGCCGACGCCGGCGGCGCCGACCTTCTGAATGTACTCTTGGCGACAGGTCTGTTCCCGGCCGTGGCGGAGGTTGACCCGGCCTCCGCCGATCACAGCGCGGCTGTTGACGATGACGGCCGACTGCGCCCAGTCCACGCCGTCCCAAGCCTGTTCCTGGAGCAGCGGCTTGGGCGCGTCGCCGAGGGGGAGGACGGGGCGTGGCGTGTCACCGAGGGCGTTGTGCGCCGCGCGGGAACGGGCCGGGACGCTGTGTTGGCTTACGTGGCGGAGCTGGAGCGCCTTGTCCACGGCCCGCTGCCGCGCCCGCTCGTCGAGCGCATCCGGCGCTGGGGCGGCTACTACGGCGACGCCGCCATCGAGACGCTGACGCTCGTCGAACTGCGCGACGGGCGCACACTGGACGAGTTGCGCGAGGACGACACGCTCCGCGAACTCCTCACGCCGTTCCCGGCCGGCGAGCGCGCCCTGGCCGTCATTCCGACTGAGCGGCTGGCCGAGGTCGAGACGCGCCTGGCCGCGCTTGGCGTCGCCGTTCGGCGTGGGTTGACGCGCGATGAGGCGGCCCAGTGACCGAATGCGCCAACTACCCCGTCATTGCGAGACCCCCATGACCGTGACGCCATACGCCGACGCAAGAAACTTCCGAATGTCACCCCGACGGAGGAGGGGTCTGGACTGCGGCCCAGATGCCTCGTTGCACTGCTCAGAACACAGACGGCGTCGCTGCGAGGAGGACGATAGGACGACGAAGCAGCCTCCCGCTGGGCGACAGGACGCACTTTCGCCGCATAGCCTTGCCCTTTGCCACGGCGGGGGATTGCTTCGCTGTCGCTCGCAACGACGGCTTGGCAATGTTCTCGCGCTGGCGCATGCCGCTACGGGCATAGGGTTCTCGGCATGACAGCAGGGTGCGAAGTGGTAGAGACGCACTATAGCGCGTCTCTACGCCGCTGCCGCCTACGGCGCATCCTCACGGATAAAAGTTGCGTCCGCGTCTCCTGTAGCGCCGACTTCCAGTCGGCTCTCTGCAGGCACGGCCTCGTCGTCGCCCGGCACGCCGCCGATTGAAGTCGGCGTCTGGTACGGTCAAGCCTGCTCAAGCAGGCTCAGATTGCGACGCTCGTTAGCCAGCCTGCCTCGGCAGGCTTCGTCCACTCAGCCACCGACTTCGAGTCGGTGGCGTCGGCGGGTGACGACGAGGCCCGGACCAACTTTCATAGCAGAGCCATCTCCAGCGCCAGCACGATATCCCCTTCCACGCTCAACTGTGGAGCTGCCGCTATCCAGCGCGGCGTAGATCGGCGGAGATCGGCAGCTCCACAAGATCAGAGCGAAGCAATCGCGTTGAAAAGAACAATATTTCCAGCGTCTCAATCTCGCCGGTGGTGGGGTTCAGACGCGCGATGACATCGTCGCCCAGTTCTTCCGTCTCTTGCTCCGGGTATGGCGCACGTTTGTCAATGTAAAGGATGTCCGCCTCGCGGTCGTACTTGAACATCAACTTCTCTGCCATTCGACGTCCCCTTCCGATAGCTTCCGAGCAATGTACGCAGTGACAATCCAATGCCTCTCAGGGGGCTGTTCATCAGACACGACGACCACGACAACGTATTTGCCACTTCGAACATCATCGAACCAGCGCGTGAACAGCCGCGCGTTGACAAAGCGGGCGCTTCGTCGCACTTGATCTGGATCAGCAAGAACATCCTGGAGATGACTGCGGTACTCTGGAAGCAGGTCGGGATGCCGCTCAGCAATATGAGCCTCCCGTTCCACAGTCAACTCCACCTCAGCGTTCAGGTACGGGCAACCGAAGTACATAAGGGCCAACTTAGCAGCCAGTTTGTAGGAAGTCAATACGTAAGTGGGTATCATTGCATATTATACACCCTTTTGAGCGGCGCCTTTCGCGGGCTTTCGTGACCTTCGTGGTCCAAGATGCCCCTCCACTGCGTAAGACCCGACGCGCGTGCGCGTCCCATTAAGGGCAAGCGGAAAGTTGCCTTTCGCGGCAGTTCGCGGTATACTTAGTCCCTGTTCGGGGCTGTAGCTCAGCTGGGAGAGCGCTTCAATCGCACTGAAGAGGCCAGGGGTTCGAATCCCCTCAGCTCCACCTTCCAGGACAGGCCGACGGCTTGTCCTGCTTTGTTCACAACACCATACTGTATCGGCGGTGAACAGGAGTAGTAGGCCATCCCACCAGCGAGCCGGGGCGAGTGTGAGCCTGGCGAGTGCGCCCCGTGGGAGCGTGGCGGCCGAACTCGCCTGGAAGCCGCGCCGCTGACCCGAGGTTTCGGTCTCGTTCAGGCGGCGCCGTCCCCTCCACGTTACGGAGTCGAGTGGTTGGCACGGGGCTGTAGCTCAGCTGGGAGAGCGCTTCAATGGCATTGAAGAGGCCAGGGGTTCGAATCCCCTCAGCTCCACCTTCAACCAGGGTGGTACCACGGAGAACCCCTTCGTCCCTGTACGGACGAGGGGCTTTTTTTATTTCCGGCGGAAGGAGTCTCGTATGGAACAGACGCACGCGAAGCCGACGCAGCGCAGCGAGCGCTACGACCCGAGCCAGATCGAGCAGAAGTGGCAGGCGCAGTGGGCGGCGGATCGCCTCTACCACGCCGACATTGACGGCGCGCGCCCCAAGTATTATTGCCTCACCATGCTGCCTTATCCCAGTGGCGACCTTCACGTGGGCCACTGGTATGCGATGGCGCCCTCCGACACGAATGCTCGCTACCGCCGCATGCAGGGGTACAACGTCGTGTTCCCCATCGGCTTCGACGCCTTCGGCCTGCCCGCCGAGAACGCCGCCATCAAGCGCAAGATCCACCCGTACACCTGGACCTACGACAACATCCCGCGCATGCGTCAGCAGCTGCGCTCCATGGGCGCGATGTGGGACTGGGAGCGCGAGGTGGTGACGTGCGACCCGGAGTACTACAAGTGGAACCAGTGGTTCTTTATCAAGATGTACGAGATGGGGCTGGCCTACCGTAAGGCCGCCATGGTCAACTGGGACCCGGTGGACCAGACGGTGCTGGCGAACGAGCAGGTGATTGATGGGCGCGGCGACCGGTCGGGCGCGCTGGTCGAGCGCCGCCTGCTGGAGCAGTGGCACCTGAAGATCACCCACTACGCCGACGAGCTGCTGAACAACCTGGACACGATGGACTGGCCGGAGCGCGTCAAGACGATGCAGCGCAACTGGATTGGCCGCTCCGAGGGCGCGCAGGTCACGTTCCACACTGAGGCCGGTGATCCCATCGAGATCTTTACGACGCGGCCAGACACGCTGTGGGGCGCGACGTTCATGGTGTTGGCGCCGGAGCATCCCTTAGTCGAAAAGCTGACGACGCGCGAGCAGCGCGAGGCGGTAGACGCCTACGTCAAGCAGGCGTCCCACCAGAGCGAGATCGAGCGCATGGCCGAGGGCAAGGAGAAAACGGGCGTCTTCACCGGCGGCTACGCCGTCAACCCGGTGAACGGCGCGCGGATTCCGGTCTGGATCGCCGACTACGTCCTGATTACCTACGGCACCGGCGCGATCATGGCCGTCCCCGCCCATGACCAGCGCGACTTCGAGTTCGCGCGCCGGTTCGACCTGCCGGTCGTCGTCGTCATCCAGCCCGAGGGCGAAGCCTACTGGACGGGGCGACGATGGCCGAGGCGTACGACGGCCCCGGTGTCATGGCGAACTCCGCTGCCTTCGACGGCACGTCCACCGACGTCGCCAAGAAGGTCGTCACGGCGTGGCTGGCGGAGAAGGGCCTGGGCCAGGGCCACGTGCAATACCGCCTGCGCGACTGGCTGTTCGGCCGCCAGCGGTACTGGGGTACGCCCATCCCGATGGTCTACTGCGACACGTGCGGCGTGCAGCCGGTGCGCTACGAGGACCTGCCGGTCGTGCTGCCCGCCGACGCCGAGTTCCAGCCGAGCGGCCAGAGTCCGCTGCTATACCACGAAGAGTTCCTGAACACGATCTGCCCCAAGTGCGGCGGCGCGGCGCGGCGCGAGACGGACACGATGGACACGTTTGTCGACTCGTCGTGGTACCAGTACCGCTACCTGAGTCCGCACTACGAGGCCGGCCCGTTTGACCCGCTGCAGGGCGAGTACTGGCTGCCGGTGGACCAGTACACCGGCGGCATCGAGCACGCCATCCTGCACCTGCTGTACACCCGCTTCTGGACGAAGGTCATGCGGGACATTGGCCTGGTAGACTTCGGCGAGCCGATGACGCGCCTCTACAACCAGGGCATCATCCTGGGCGAAGACGGTGAGAAGATGAGCAAGTCGCGCGGCAACGTCATCGCGCCCGACGCCCTGGTGCAGCGCTACGGCGCCGACACCGTCCGCCTGTACCTGATGTTCATCGGCCCCTGGGACCAGGGCGGGCCGTGGTCGTCCACCGGCATCGAGGGCGTGACGCGCTTCATGAACCGCGCCTGGAGCATGGTTCTGGAGCCGCGGCCGACGGCCGCCTCGATTGACCCGGCCGCCGAGCGTGACCTGCTGCGGCGCATGCACCAGACCATCCGCGAGGTGACCCACGACCTGGAGGGCTTCCGCTTCAACACCGCCGTCGCCGAGCTGATGAAGCTCAACAACGACATGCTGAAGGCGAAGGAGGCCGGGCTGTACGGCACAGCGGCCTGGAACGGCGCCGTCGAGGCGTTCGTGCTGATGCTGGCGCCGTTCGCGCCCCACGCCGCCGAGGAGCTGTGGGCGCGGCTAGGCCAGCCATACAGCGTCCACCAGCAGCTCTGGCCGGCCTACGATGAGGCGCTGGCCGCCGAGGACCTGATCGAGATTCCCATCCAGGTCAACGGCAAGGTACGCGCCCGCATCGAGATACCGCCGACCGCCGACGAGGCGACGCTGCGCGAGGCGGCCCTGGCGAGCGACGCCATCCAGAAGGCGCTGGGCGGCAAGCAGCCGCGCAAGGTCATCGTCGTCCCCGGCCGCCTGGTGAACATTGTCGCGTAGCGCATTTTGAGTCTGTCCGCCCCCTTGCCGGTTCTTGGCAGGGGGGCGCTTTGTTTTCCTCTTGCACAGCCTGCTCTCCGCGCTATACTTAGCGTTCAGTATCTTTCTCCCCGCCGCTCCTATCCAGCCAGGAGGCTTGAATGCGATTAAGAAAATGGGCCGTTGTGGCCCTGGCCGCGGCGCTGCTCGCGCTGTCCGTTATCGCTGTCGAAGCGGCTACGAAGTCCTTCGACAGGCAGGCCAACAACCCACAGGTCGCCCCAATCCCCGGCTCGAACACGTCCGCCGTGTTCCCCACCAACAAGCAGAACGAGACCACGATCGCCGTCAACCCGACCAATGCCAACATTCTCCTGAGTGGCGCCAACGACGAACAGCAGCAGCCGCCGTGCGGCCCAGGGCCGGTGCGCGGCGCGACGGCGCCGGCCAACGACTGCTCGTTCTTCCCAGATGTTGGCACGTCCGGGGTCTACCGCACGACCGATGGCGGCTCAACGTGGAAAAACCTCGGCCTGCTCGACGACCAGGCGGGCTGGAAGGCCAGCGCCCTGGTGTCGGACGGCGACCCGGTCATCGTCTACGGGCCGAAGCCAACCGCCAACGGCGGCTTTAGCTATGCCAACGGCGCGCGGGCGTACTACGCCACCCTGGCGTCCTACAAGACGGGCCAGAGTCCGTACCCGGACCAGAAAGCGCCCGAGTTGATCGCCGTCTCGTACTCCGACGACAACGGCACGACATGGAGCGCGCCGGTGATCGCAGCGGTCAAGTCGAACCCCAACAACTTCAACGACAAGGAATCCATCTGGGCCGACCGCAACCCCAATAGCCCGTACTTCGGTCGCGTCTACGTGGGCTGGACGCAGTTCCGCTCGGCCACGGTGACCGGCAACGGCAATGCCCCCGTTCTGGTCGCCATCTCGGCGGATGGCGGCGCGAGCTTTGGCTCGCCGAAGCAACTCTCCTCCGCGTGCAATAATGGCACTGGCTGTGGTCGCCAGGGTTCGGCTATCCGCACCGGCCCTGACGGCAGTGTCTACGTCGCGTGGGAAGAGGCCAACCAGCAGATCGTCTCGATCTCCCGCGATGGCGGCGCGAAGTGGACCACCGCCAGCCCCATCGGACCAGTGACAGACATCGCCGACCCGATTCCCGGCGCCAGCTTCCGCACCGACAGCTTTCTGAGCCTGGGTGTTGACCAGACGAAGGGGACGGTCTACGCCGCCTGGGCCAACCGCACCGCTGACGGCGGCCGCATTGTCGTCGCTACCTCCAGCGACCGCGGGCAAACGTGGGGTACGCCGGTAACGGTAAGCACGGCGGGTGAAGGCTACGCCTTCTTCCAGGGTCTCGACGTTGCCCCCAATGGCCGCGTGGATGTGGGTTACCAGGCGCTGAAGGCCAGCAATCCAGACGCCTTTGGTACAGGCAATGCCGCTGTCAACGCGTGGTACGTGAGCAAGCCCGCCGGCGGCGCGTGGTCGGCGCCCGTCAAGGTCTCGTCGGCCTCGTCCGACCCCGCCGCCACTGCGCAGAACAATCTCGCGCTCCAGTTCTGGGGCGACTACAACACCCTCGTGTCTACGAACAGCAAGGCATGGTTCAGCTACACCGACGCGCGAAACGGCGTCGGCTGCCCTGCCGTGGACGCCTACCAGAAGGACCCGGCGAACGTCGCGAAGCCGGCGCCCGGCCAGGTCTGCCCATCCCAGTTCGGCAACAGCGACGATTATGTGAGCGTCATCACGCCGTAGCGTCTGGCTCTGCTGCGTCAATCACAACGGGGTCCCCCGCAGCCGTGCGGCGGACCCCGTCCGCTGCGCGCCCCGTGGAACACACCGTTAACGCGCGACCAGCGGTAGGAAGATCTGCGCAGCGGGCGTTGCCGTGGCTGATGGTGTTTCGGCGGTGGCCGATGACGTCGGCGTCGGCGTCGCTGTCGGCGTCGCTGTGGCCGTCGTTGTCGTTGTCGACGTTGCCGGGGCCGTCGTTGTCGTTGTCGTTGTCGGCGTCGCCGTGGCGATCGCGCTCGTCGCCGTCGTTGTCGGTGTCGCCGTATTCGTGCGCGACGGCGTCGCGGTCGCTGTCGCGGTCGCGGTCGCCGTCGGCGTGTCAGTCGGCGTGCTTGTCGGCGGCGCGGCCGCGTTCCCATAGCGCAGGACAATCCCCTTGTCGCCCACGGCCCAGACCGCCGAAGATGAGGCTGCGGCGACCGACGCGAGAGCAACGTTGATCGGCGCTGCGACCTGTGTCCAGGCGCCGCCATCCCAATGCAGGATTGTCGCACCCGCGCCCACAGCCCACGCCTCGTTATCTGAGACGAACGCGACACTATGCAGACTCCGGTCGGTGACGTCTTGCCCGACGACGCTCCACCCGCTGCCGTTCCAGCGCAGGATCGTCCCGCCGTCGCCTACGGCGAAGCCGCTCGTCGGCGAGCGCAAGGCCACAGACCACAGCGTGGCCGTCACCGGGCCTTGCGCCCACACGCTCCAGCCCGCGCTCGTCTTGCGCACGATACGCCCCCCCTCGCCAACCGCCCACCCATCGTCGGCGGACAGCAGCGCCACGGAGAGCAGCCAGTCGGCGGTGACTTTTGGCGCGGCCGCCCACGCCGTTCCATCCCAATGGATGATGCGGCCGCCCTGACCCACGGCCCAACCCTCACTCGGCGTCGCCATCGCCACCGAGAACAGATTGTCGGTGAAGACGGCCTGGCCGGCAACGGGCGCGCGCGCCCAGGCCGCGCCGTTCCAGCGCAGAATCGAACCGTTGTCGCCCACCGCCCATGCGTCGCTGGCAGACACAGATGCCGCGCCACGTAGCGTCTCCGTCACGCCGGTCGTCACGGGCGTCCACGTCGAGCCGTCGAAGTGGAGCGCGGTTCCGGCGGCGCCCACCGCCCAGCCATCGGCGGGCGCGGCGAACGCGACGCCGTTGAGCGCCGCGCCGCCGCCGGTCCACCGCGACCCGTTCCAGCGCAGGAGAGCGCCGCCGTCGCCGACCGCCCAGCCATCCGCCGCCGACAGCATGTCTACCGTGTATAGCCACGCCGTCGTCGGACTGGCCGCCTTCGACCACGTGGACCCGTTCCAGTGCAGGATGACACCGTTCGTCCCCACCGCCCACCCATCACCCGGCGACACAAAGCGGACGGAGTTGAGAGCATTCGGAACGGGACTCGTGACCGGCTGCCAGGCCCCGCCGAGATAGTGCAGGATCGCGCCGTGAAAGCCCACCGCCCACCCTTCTGAGGGCGAGAGCATGGTCACGTCCCTGAGATCGGGCGCATTCGGATCGAACGATGAGACGCGCGTCCAGCTCGCCCCATTCCAGTGCAGGATCGCGTTCTGCTTGCCAACGGCCCACGCCTCCGTCGCCGAGACCGCGTAGACGGACCAGAGCAGCGGGAAGCCGCCCGCCGACAGCGCCCAGTGCGCGCCGTTCCAGTGGATGATCTCGCCGTTACCGCCAACCGCCCAGCCATCATCGGCGGCGCGCAGGAACACGTGGGTCAGTTGCTCGGTCGTCGGCTGCTCCGGCCACATCGCCCACGCGGTCCCATTCCAGCGGAGAATCGTCCCCCCAGCGCCCACCGCCCAGCCGTCCGCCGCCGACACCATCGCCACTGACGATAGCCACTGGGTTGTCGGGCTGCTCGGCCAGGACTTCCACGCCGCGCCATCCCAGCGAAGAATCGCGCCCCCCGTCCCCACCGCCCACCCATCCGTTGGGGAGGCCAGCGCGACGGACCACAGGTCTTCCTGGGTGGGACAGGGCGCGTTGGAATTTCCAACCCAGCACGCCCAGCCGGGGGCCGGCGTCGCGGTCGCGGCCGCCAGAGGAGCGCTCCACGCGGCCGCAGCAGGGTCGGCGAAGACGTCGCCTGATAACAGCGCGGCGGCGGCCAGGAGCGATAGAAGAAACGCGGCGGCGAGGGCGACCCCTATCGCCAACGTTTTGTGCATAGTGGCTCCTCTGGAAATAACCCTGGTGCAAGGACAATGGACCCGATAGGCTACCCAAGCCCGCCTGCCCGTAGAACGGGCAGGCTACGACAGGCAAGCCTGAGAGGCTCCCTCTCAGCCCCTCGGGCTTCCATCCAGTAGCGCGACGCGTCGAGCGTCGCGCGGACCTATGGCCGAACATGTCCCCTGACTATACACCGGGCTGTCGGTCAGACGCTCATCGCCGCCGCCACAGCCTCGGTGATGGACCAGGCGCGGCCCTCCTCGACAGCGGCCTCGACTCGCGCATCGTCGAATTCGCCGCCCACCGCCGTGGCGGCGTGCAAGGGCGAATAGAAGGACGGAACTGGCGGCATGCCCATCGCCTCACGCAACCGATCGGCGGCGCCCAGCAATCGCCCCTCTAGTACCGGCATGTTCCGCATGGCCGCGCACGCCGCCAACCCTTCCAGGCTCCGCATGATGCCCCGCCGATCGCCGGCCCGCGCCGCCAGGTCGAGCGATGTCTTGAGTCGCGCATGCGCCGCCCCCGCATCGCCCTGGCGCAGCATCGTCTCCGCCATGTTGATCATGAGCTTCACGATGTTGATCACGTCGCCCGCCGGCTCGGCGATTGCCAACGCCTCCTCGAAGTAGCGGTTGGCGAGGGCGTCATCGCCATACGCCGCCGCTACGCGCCCGAGGTTACGCAGTACCAGGGTGCGATCGCCGCTCATGTCCGGGCGTTGCACAAGGGGCAGCGCTTCCACGAGGGATCGCCGCGCCGCCTCGACATCGCCCAGGTCGAGCTGCGCCTGCCCGAGGAAGTTGAGCGCCTCCGCAATGCCCTCAATGTCGTCCAGTGGACGGGACAGGTCGAGCGCCTGGGTGAAGCGCGTCTTCGCCGTCTGAAAGTCGCCCTGATTCGCCGCTACCCGCCCCAGACCGCGCAGCGTCGCCGCGACGCAGCATTGGTCGCCCAGTTCCTCCCACAGCCCTAGGCTGCGATTGAGCCAGTCTGAGGCTTCGACATAGTATCCCTGGGCGCTGGCGAGAGTCCCCGCGCCGAGGAGCGCGCGCGCCGTCGTCTCGGGCAAGGCCGTCCCGTTCGCGCGTGCCAGGGCGCCTTGCAGCCAGGCGTACCCCTCCTGGAGCTGCCCGTGGTTCAGCCATAGGGGCCAGAGCGCGGCGCACAGCCGCAAGGCCATGTCGGCGTGGGGGCGATCGAGCGCCCAGACGAGCGCCGCTTCGAGATTCCGCTGCTCGTCGGCCAACCACGGGGCATGGCGATGCTCGTGGGCCAGCGCGCCGCGCGGGGGACCGGATTCCGACAGGGCGAGGTAGTACGCGGCATGGTAGCTCCGCAGCGTCTCTAGCTCGCCCTGCTCGGCGAGACGATTGAAGGCGTACTCGCGGATCATCTCGATCATCCGATAGCGGCTCTGCCGACCGGCGCCCTCCTCGTGCTGGAGGAAGTTCTTGTCTATGAGCGCGCTGACGGTGTCCAGGGCGTCCAGGAACGCCGCCTTACCATCCGCTGCCGCATACCGGCCGGCCACGGCCTCGACGGCATCGAGCGTGAAGCCGCCCGCGAACACGCTCAGGCGCGCGAACATCGCCTGTTCCGCCTCGTCGAGCAGATCGTAGCTCCAGTCTATCGCTTGACGCATGGTGCGGTGGCGGCTCGGCGCGGCGTGGCCGGGCGCGGCCAGGCGCGACATGTACGGTTGCAGCCGATCCAGGATCGCCTGCGGCGTGAGGGATTTCACGTGCGCCGCCGCCAGCTCGATTGCGAGCGGCACGCCTTCCAGTCGAGCGCAGATCGTGGCGACAGCCTCGGCGTTCGCGGGGGTGAGCCTGAAGCGCGGCTGAACCGCCTGGGCGCGCTCCAGAAAGAGCGTCACCGCCGGGAATTCGGCGGTGGTGTCACCGTCGCCGCGCAGGGTGACGGGCAGCGGCGGGCAGCCCAGCGGCGCGACCAGAAACTCGTGCTCGCCCGGCAAGTGCAGGGGCGTGCGGCTCGTCAGCAGCGCCTTCGCGGTGGGCGTGCTTTCGAGAAGCTCCTGCACGAGGGGCGCCGCCAGTGTCACGTGCTCGAAGTTGTCCAGGACGAGCAGCGTGCTCTTCTGGCTGAGGGCCGCCTTGAGCGACTCGACGAGGCCACCGTTGACGCCGTTGCGAATGCCCAGGGCGCGACCGATAGCGGGCGCGACGCCCTCCGCCTCTGCCATGGCCGACAGCCCGACGAAGAAGACATTGTTGTCGAAGGCCGGCGCGAGCTGTCGCGCCACTTCCAGGGCCAGCCGCGTCTTGCCGATACCGGGTGGCCCGACGAGCGTCAGCAGACGCACGCCGGGCCGCGACAGGCGCTCGCGGATGGCCAGAACGTCGGCCTCGCGATCAATGAGGGATGTCAGAGGCGCCGGCAGGGTGAGCGGGTAGGGGGCCTCCGCCTCCGCCGGCCACCGCGGACCGGGCAGAGACGGATCGGGCAGCTCGTCCGGTCCTAGCTCACCGCGCGCCACGCGCAGGAAGATGACCTGCTCGTGGGGCTGACACAGGTGAAAGGCGAATTTCTCGAGTGTCTCCGGCGTGGGCAGCCGCTCATCAGATTCGATTTTCCGGACGTAGACCTCGGAGTATCCAATCAGGCGGGCCAGTTCCGCCTGCGTGAGCTTGAGAGCCTTGCGGCGTTCTTTGAGCCAGTGTCCCAGTGATTGTTCCATCTTGTAACCCCTCTATCATCCGGGACGATGTCAGACTCTTTGTATCGCTGTTTTGTATCGCTCGCCCATTCGTGGCCGATACCTATCGTTACGGGCTTCATGGTTTAATCACAAGAGAGGGCTGAACACACTATACCACATGCCGATAAAATTGTCAAGCACTGACATTATCGGTGGTGGTAAGGATAGTCGGGGAGTTACCCCCCTTCTCCCCGACTATTTATCCTCCAAGCGCCTTCGCATCATGGCACGCCAGTTGGACTGCGACCGCTCTAGCGAGTGGTGGCGACACGCGCCAGTGCGAGGCAAGACCGACGTTGTCAAAGGGGGGGCGTCGGGTGCGCTTTCCCTCCGCCTACCTACTTCCCACTGCTTCTGACCTGGGAATTAGCCGTCCCAGGTCGCCAAGGAGGACTCTATGTTCAGGCTACGCAATGTGGTCGTGCTCGCGGTGGCGGTCGCGCTTGTGCTGGTTGTCGTCGGGGTTGTCTCAGCGCAGGGAGAGTTCAACGCGCCGGGTCAGATGCGCTGGCCGCTCACGTTCGGCGCCGTCGAGTTCGCCGGCGGCGGTATGGGCAGCCTCGAATATGACTCGGACAGCATGGGCGGCAAGAGCTGGAGCGGTTCGTACCACTTCTGGGGACTGACTCCCAACACGGCCTACACAGTGAAGGCCAGCTACACCGATGACGGCGACCATGCGGGCAATGAGCCGACTTATACCACCGAGCTGTGCTCCTTCACAACCAACGGCATGGGCGTCGGCGGTTGCAGTCTGGCCAATCCCTTCCCCAAGATCAACGGCATCGGCAGCCCGATCGGCCTCAGCTGGGGAGCTGGCGGCGCCTACTCCTCCAGCTGCACTTGGCCCGACTGGGTCCGCGTCTATCAGGGCAGCACGCGCATCCTGCGCAGCGCTACGGTCCAGAGCATGAGCAAGACCTGTAGCTACTGGGGCCTGCCCTGATCAGAGCGAACGCCGGCAGAGTTGCAATGACCACCAACTGAATAGCGCGGGGAAACGAAGGGCGGCGCGGGTGCGCCGCCCTTTTTGCTGTTGGGGGATCTGTCAACGGACAAGGTAGCGGATAAACGGATGGTCAGCCGACGGCAAGCTGCCGCACTCGGCGAGCCTACCCGCTTACCCGTTGACAGTCTCTCCCCCATTTGGATGACCCGCGCCTAACCAAACGTCGGGTTGACATGCGGCCTGGAAAGGACTATTATTTAGCCTATCAAAGTAATTTTGTGTGCGGCCAGGTTTTTGAGAGGACACAGCATGAAACCTCTATGGCGGGTGATGAAGTACCTGGGTCCATACTGGCTCGACGTCGTCATCGCCTTTGTCAGCCTCTTGCTCGTGACGGCGGCGTCGCTGGTGACGCCGGCGCTCATCGGCAAGATCATCAATGACGGCATCGGCCAGCAGAACATCCCCCTCATCGTATGGCTGACGTTGGCGATCCTCGCCTTTGCCGTCGTGCGCGGGCTGTTCCAATTCTTCCAGAGCTACCTCGGCGAGCGGGCGAGCCAGAGCGCCGCCTTCGACATGCGCAACGACCTCTACACCAAGCTCCAGCGCCTCAGCTTCAGCTACCACGACCAGGCGCAGACCGGCCAGCTCATGACCAGGGCCACGAGCGACGTGGAGATGGTGCGGCAGTTCACCGGCATCGGCCTCATCCAGCTTCTCAGCTCGATCCTGATGCTCGTCGGCACCGCAATCCTGCTGTTCTATATGAACTGGCGGCTGGCTCTGGCGGCGCTGTCGGTCATGCCCATCACCTTCCTCATCATCGCCAGCTTCGTCCGCCGCGTCCAGCCGATCTTCAAGACCGTGCAGCAGCGGCTTGCCGACGTGACGACCATCCTGCAAGAGAACCTGAGCGGCGTGCGCGTCGTCAAGGCCTTCGCGCGGGAGCCGCTGGAGAAGCAGCGCTTCGAGACCTCCAACGCGAGCCTACTGGGTGAGAACATGAAAGCGGCCTACGCCTTCTCGTTCAACATTCCCCTCGTCTTCACGATGTCCGGCCTGGGCAGCGTCATCGTCATCTGGTTCGGCGGCTGGCTGGTCATCTACGGCTCGATGAACCTGGGCGAGCTGGTGGCGTTCAACACCTACCTGGCGATGCTCCTCTTCCCCATCTTCGGCCTCGGCATGGTGTCGGCGCTCATCTCCCAGGCCGCCGCCAGCGCCGACCGCATGTTCGAGATTCTCGACGCGCCAGACGAGACGCGCGACAAGCCCGGCGCCCTCCCCCTGCCCCACGTGCAAGGGGATGTGGCGTTCCACAACGTCTCCTTCCGCTACGCCGGCGCGACGCAGAACTCCCTCACCGACGTGAGCTTCGAGGCGAAGCCGGGCCAGACCATCGCTATCCTCGGCCAGACCGGCTCCGGCAAGAGCAGCATCATCAACCTCCTCCCGCGCTTCTACGAGCCGACGAAGGGCCAGATTACCATTGACGGCCACAACATCTCCGATGTGACCCTGGCGAGCCTGCGCGCCCAGATCGGCATCGTCCTGCAAGAGACGAACTTGTTCACCGGCACCATCCGCGACAACATCGCCTTCGGGCGGCCAGACGCGACCATGGACGAGGTGCGCGCCGCCGCGCGAGCCGCTGCTGCCGCCGACTTCATCGAGGCGCTGCCCGACCAGTATGAGACGCGCGTCGGCGAGCGCGGCGTCGGGCTGAGCGGCGGTCAGCGGCAGCGCGTCGCCATCGCCCGCGCCCTCTTGCTCAACCCGCGCATCCTCATCCTCGACGACTCGACATCGGCGGTGGATGCGGCGACGGAGGCGCACATCACCCAGGCGCTCGACGAGCTGATGAAGGGGCGCACGAGCTTCGTGATTGCTCAGCGCATCAGCACCATCCGCAACGCCGACAAGATCCTGGTCATGGACCACGGCCGGCTTGTGGCGACGGGGACGCACGACGAACTGCTGGAGAGCAACCCGATTTACGCCGACATCTACTATCTCCAGTTCCACGGCCGCCAGGAAAACCGCCTGGACGAAGGCGCCGACGAGGAGCCAGCAGTGGCTATGGCTCCCGCGCCCGGCGCGGCCACGGCGGAAAGAGGGTAACGCTATGATGGGCCGCGGTCCTATGGGAATGATGGACATTCAGGAGGAGAAGGCGCACGACACGCGCAGCTCGGCGCTGCGCCTGTTCGAGTACGTCAAGGTATACCCTGTGAACCTCGTCTGGATTGTCCTGTCCGTGATCGTGACAACCCTGACGCGCCTGGCCCAGCCCTGGCTCGTCGGCGTCGCGATTGACCAGTTCATCAGCGTCGGCAACGGTTCCGGCCTGAACGCCGTCATGGTCGCGCTCCTGGCGACGTATGCCATCGCCTACGCCGGCAACGTGGTCGGCTTCCGACAGATGTCGTGGGTCGGGCAGCACGTACTCTTCCGCATGCGCAGCCAGATCTTCGACCTGTTGCAGCGCCTGCCGCTCGGCTACTTCGACACGCACGAAATCGGCGACTTGATGAGCCGCCTCACCAACGACACGCAGACCATCAGCAACTTCCTGGGCGCGGGTCTCAACCGCGTCATCGGCGACCTGCTGTCCCTCATCGGCATCGTCATCATCATGCTGCTGCTGAGCTGGCAGCTCGCCCTCGCCAGCTTCATCGTTCTGCCGCTCATGTGGGTCGTCACCGTCCAGTTCTCGTCGCGCGCCCGCAGCGCCTTCCGACAGACACGGCGCGAGCTAGGGCGGGTCAACGCCGAGCTGGAAGAGAACATCGCCGGAATGAAGGAAGTGCAGGCCTTTTCCCGCGAGCGCGTCAGTCAGGAGCGGTTCAGCGAGATCAACGCCCGCAACCGCGACGTCAACGTCGGCGCGAACGCCATCACCAGCGCCTTCAACCCGGCGGTGGACTTCCTCAGCACCCTCTCGATGGCGATCGTCATCGGCTACGGCGCGTACCTGGTCGTCACCAACCAGATCAGCGTCGGCGTCGTCGTCTCCTTCCTGCTCTACGTCCAGCGCTTCTTCGAGCCGGTGCGCTCGATCTCGCAGACGTGGACCCTGGCCCAGTCGGCCCTGGCGGCCGCCGAGCGCATCTACAACCTGCTCGACGAGCCGGCGGAGATGGAAGACGCGCCCGAAGCAAAGCCGATGCCGCAGATCCACGGCGACGTCGTGTTCGACAACGTCACCTTTGGCTACAACCCGAACAAGCCGGTGCTGTTTGATATTGACCTCGAAGCGCGGCAAGGCCAGACCATCGCCCTCGTCGGGCCGACGGGCGCCGGCAAGACGAGCATCGTCAACCTGCTCATGCGCTTCTACGACCCGCAGGGCGGCGCGGTTCTCGTGGACGGCATAGACATTCGCACCGTGCAGCGCGCCAGCCTGCGGCGGCAGATGGGCATGGTGCTCCAGGAAGCGTTCCTGTTCTCCGGCACCATCGCCGACAACATCCGTTTCGGCAAGGCCGACGCGACGATGGACGAGATCGTCGCCGCCGCGAAGCTGGTCAACGCCGACGAGTTCATCCGCGCCCTGCCAGAGGGCTACGACACGCCCATCCTCGAGCGCGGCGCGAACCTGAGCCAGGGGCAAAAGCAGCTCATCGCCTTCGCCCGCGCCGTCATCACCCAGCCGCGCATCCTCATCCTGGACGAGGCGACGTCGAGCGTAGACACGCGCACCGAGGCCATGATCCAGGACGCCCTCGGCCGGCTGCTCAAGGGGCGGACGAGCTTCGTCGTCGCCCACCGCCTGAGCACCATCCGCAACGCCGACGAAGTGCTGGTCATGATGCACGGCCGCGTCGTCGAGCGCGGGACGCACGAGACCCTGATGGCGCAGCGCGGCGTGTACTGGGACCTGGTGAGCAAGCAGACCGGCGCCCAGCAAGCCGCCGCCAACGGCAAAGCGCCCGTGGCGAGCGTCGCCGCGAGCTAAGGGCGATTGGACCACTCGTGCTGGCGCTGGAGAGCCATCTCCAGCGCCCCCAGAGGCGGCGGAGTTGTCACTCCACCGCCAGCAAGGGGGAACCACAGGGGGGGCCTCGACGCTATTGTGCGGAGCTACCTCCTTCGTGGTCCACAGTCCGATCCACGTAAGATTATCTCACGTGGGGCGCTCTAACGAGTGATGATCGAGCGTAGGTTGTATCAAAGCATGATTGCGTTGGCCGACTCTCCCGAGTCGGCTTTTTCTGTGGCGCAGGCGCGCCACGTTAGACCTCTATCTTTGCACTTTGCTGTGCAGCGGGGGTGTGGGGGGCGGCGGCCCCCCCCAACCCCCTCTCCCCGCGTCGTTCGGGGGCGCAGCCCCCACACTGAAGGGGAAAGAGGGAGGTTTGGAGGGCTGCGCCCTCCAAGCCTCCCCATCAGACACAAAGCGCAAACATAGAGTTAGACTATGAGTGAGGTTTGTTTGGGTAAGGGTAAGAATGTATTGAGGATTGTTCCCCTGGGCGGCCTGGGGGAAATCGGCAAGAATATGACGGCGATTGAGTATGGCCGCGATATCATTGTGATTGACTGTGGGGTGATGTTCCCCGACCCGGAGCACCTGGGCGTTGACCTGATCATCCCGGACTACACCTGGGTGGTCGAGAACCGCGACCGCGTTCGCGGCGTCCTGGTGACCCACGGCCACGAGGACCATATCGGCGGCCTGCCGTTCCTCCTGGCCGAAGTGGACGCGCCGGTCTACGCGACCCGCCTGACGCGCGGCCTCATCGAGGTCAAGCTCAAGGAGACCGGACTGCTGCGCAAGGTCAAGCTCCAGACGATCAAGCCGCGCGTGAAGTTCAACGTCGGCTGCTTCGCCATCGAGCCGTTCCACGTCAACCACTCCATTCCGGACGCCGTCGGCTTCGCCATTGACACACCGGCCGGCCTGCTCGTCCACACCGGCGACTTCAAGGTAGACTACACGCCCGTGGACGGCCAGCCGACCGATTTCGCCAAGCTCGTGGAGCTAGGCGACCGGGGTGTGCTGGCGCTGCTGTCGGACAGCACCGGCGCTGAGAACACCGGCCCCACGCCGTCGGAGGCTGTCGTCGGCGAGACCTTCAACCGGCTGTTCGGCGAGATCAAGGGCCGCATCATCGTGGCGACGTTCGGGTCGCACATCAGCCGCGTGCAGCAGGTCGTGGACGCTGCCGCCGCCCATGATCGCGTGGTCATGCCAGCCGGGCGGAGCATGGTCGAGAACACGGCCATGGCGCAGGAGCTAGGCTACCTGAAGGCTCCGGAGGGTGTGCTGCGCTCCCTGGACGAGCGGGCGAATATCCCGTTCAACAAGACGGTCATCGTCGCCACAGGCGGCCAGGGCGAGCCGACGGCGGCGCTGGCGCGCATGGCGGCCGGCCGCCACCGCGAGCTGGACATCGAGCCGGGCGACACCGTCATCTTCTCGTCGTACCCCATTCCGGGCAACGAGCAGGCGGTTCACCGCATTATCAACCAGATCTTCGAGCGCGGCGCGAACGTCATCTACGGCAGCCAGGCCCAGGTCCACGTGTCGGGCCACGGCGGGCAGGACGACCAGCGCATGATGCTCAACCTGGTGCGGCCCAAGTACTTCATCCCCGTCCACGGCGAAGCGCGCCACCTGGTGCTGCACGCCCGCCTGGCGGAGAGCATGGGCGTCCCACGCGACAACATCTGCATCGCCCGCAACGGCGCTATCATTGAGCTGAAGGACGGCGTCCGCATCGCCGACAAGATGCCGAGCGAGGATGTGTTCGTGGACGGCAACAGCGTCGGCGACATCGGCCCGGTGGTCATGCGCGACCGCCACATCCTGGGCCGCGAAGGCTTCGTGGTCGTCTTCCTCCACGTGGATGGCAAGACCGGCCGCCTGCTGGATGCGCCGGGCATCGTCTCGCGCGGCTTCGTGTTCATGGCCGACGCCGACGAGCTGATGAGCGAGGCGGCCAAGCGCGTCGTCGAGGCGCTGCGCAAGAACGGCAAGGCCAACCACCGCACCGAGGTGGCGCGGGACGTGCTGTCGAAGTACCTCTACGAGGAAACCGGCCGCCGCCCGATGGTGCTACCCGTCGTCGTCGAGGACTAAGCCCAGGCGAAGATGCCGACTAAAGTCGGCGCTACACAAGGAAAGCCGTAGCGCCGACTTTAGTCGGCTCTCTGTTGTGTCCCTCAAGAACGCGATAGTAACGCAAAGGTGCAGAGACGCAAAGGAAGAAAGAACTCTCAATTCTTCCCTTCGCGTCTCTGCGGGTAGCTCTGCACAATAGCGTGGAGACCCCCTGCTGGCGGTGGAGTGACAACTCCGCCGCCTCTGGGAGGCGCTGGAGATGGCTCTCCAGCGCCAGCACGATAGGCTCTTCCATGCTAAACTGCGGAGCTACCTCTCTGCGCCTTTGCGTTTCATTTCTCAGGGTTTTGCGCGGGCTGGCTCTTGGCGGGGGCGGGGGCGACCTTAGCGCCGGCCTGCTCGATGGCCTGGCGCTCCTCGTCCGAGAGTGGGTACGTCGAGCGCCCCCGCGAGACCGGCTTGGCGTACAGGCGCACCCCGTTGCGCGAGTGCATGCCGGTCATGACCAGCCCATCGTTGTGCGCGTCTAGCATCGCAATGGCGAAGCTCTGGTCGCCGCCCGTGTCGTGGTACGGGTTGAAACGCACGACGCCGACGTGCTGCACGCAGTACTTCACCCCTTCTGTCAGCGCCCGCACGGCCACCTCGAGTTGCTCGATGCGATAGCTGGCGTCGTTCAACCCCTCGATATTGCGCTCCAGCATCGTCGGGATATCCGACGCCGCCAGGCTCTCCATTTGTCGCCGCCAGCGGTCGGCTGCCGCCAGGCGGCGCTGGAGGATGATCACCCAGATGAGGGCAATCAGGGCGAGCAGGAACGCCGCGATGGCGATGAGGCTCAGAGCGGGCGCGTAGGCGGTCAGGTACGGCGTGAGATCGGGCAGATTGTCCACGGTATCCTCGAGCGGCTAAAGGTCTGGCGCGAAATTCTAGGCGTCGCCACGGTCCTTGTCAATCCCCAACCTTAATATGTCGAAACTGCGCCCGAATCCGGCGTAATGCCCCGTTACTCTTCACGTCATATTCACGTATTACACTTGGATGGTGTTCGCGCCTTATGACGCGGCGCATCTACTCAAGGGACGTCACGGCGGCTGCCAACCGTCGTGCTTGAGGGGGAATCTGTTACGGGAGGTAAGCGCCTCTGAGACATTGACCACGTCGCGGCCCGATTCCGGGCAAAGCAGCGCCTGACCCATCGCCGTCTACACCACCGCATTGCTGCGCGCTCGCCGACAAATGTTCAGCGCGACCGGACAAGCCCGGTCGCATTCGCGTCACGTGACGCGTCTTCGTACTGCAACCCTCTGGGACCGGCTCCTCCCCGGCCGCCGGCCAGGTCACACGGTTGCTGTATGGTCATTTCCCGACCATCCTAGTCTCGCCGCACCGGCCACATCCGCCGCGCCCTGGGCTGCCCACCAGCGCCCTGTGCGTCGTCATTTTGTGATGCCTGAACGCCGCCGGCATTCAAGGTGTGGCCTCATGGAGGAAGCTATGCAACGTGTCAACCTCGGCCGCTGGGGACTCCTGCTCGGTCTACTCGTCGCCCTCGCCATCACCCTCGGCGTCATCATCCCCGCCCCAGCGTCTGGGCAATCGCCCGCGTCCGACGCCTACACCGTGTTCCTGCCCCACCTCGCGCAGTCTCTGTCCGCCGCCCCCACCCCCACCCCGACCGGCCCGCCGCCGCCCATCAGCGTGTCCATCGGCGAGCCTTACAGCCGACTCGGGCCCGATGAGGCCGTCCCTGGCCGCGCCCTCGTGAAGTGGCGCGAGGGCGTGGACATCAGCGCCATCGCCCAGATCAACGCCCAGACGGGCGTCCAGGTCGTCGGCATGGTCAATGCCGTCGGCGCGCAGATTCTGTCGGCGCCCACCGGCCACAGCACCCAGGACATCATAGACGCCTACGCCGGCCTGGATGAGGTGGAATACGTCGAGCCGGACTACATCGCGTCCATCGGCGACAGCCAGCCGGTCGGCCCCGTGCTGACCGCCGATGACCTGCGCACGGCGCAGCAGACGACGAACGACCCGAAGCTTAGCAGCCAGTATCACATCGCCAAGATGAGCGTGCCGAGCGCGTGGGACGTGACTCACGGTGACAATGTCGTGATTGGCATCGTTGACACAGGCGCCGACTTCACCCATCCGGACCTCAGCGGCAAGTTCGCGTCCAACGGCTGGGATTTCGTCAACAACGACAACAGCCCCCAGGATGACCAGGGCCACGGAACCCACGTCTCTGGCATCGCCGCCGCTGCCACCAACAACGGCGTCGGCGGCGCGGGCGTCGGGTACAACGCCAAGATTCTGCCCGTGAAGGCGCTCGACTCCAACGGCTCCGGCTCCTACTCGGCCATTGCCAACGGCATCACCTGGGCCACCGACAACGGCGCGAAGATCATCAACATGAGCCTCGGCGGGTCGTACCAGTCGCAGACCCTCGACGCAGCGACGACCTACGCCTGGAACCACGGCGTCGTCGTCATCGCCGCCGCCGGGAACAGCAACACCTCGTCGCCCTCCTACCCGGCCATGTCGCCCTACGTCATCGGCATCGGCGCGACCGACGAGAACGACCAGCGGGCCAGCTTCTCCAACTACGGGCAGAACGCCGACGTGGCGGCGCCGGGTACCAACATCCTGAGCACGGTCATGGGCGGGAACTACCAGGCGTGGAACGGGACGAGCATGGCCTCGCCGAACGCGGCCGGCGTCGCCGCCCTCATCGCCGCCTCGCACCCCACCTGGACCAACGCCCAAATCCGCAGCGCCCTGGAAACGACCACCGACAACACCAACGCGGGCGCGCCCATTCCCCTCGGCTACGGCCGCATCAACGCCGCCCGCGCCGTCGGCAGCGCCGGCTCGCAGCCGCCGCCCACCACCAGCCCGTCGGCCACGCCGACACGGGCGCCGGTGCAGGCCACGGCGACTCCGGCGCCCGCCAGTGGCTACGTCGCGCAGCTCATTGACCTCATCAACCAGCAGCGCGCGCAGAACGGCCTCGGCCCCTACCGCACCGACGGCCGGCTCAATTCCGCCTCGGACTACCACAACAGGTACATGCGCGACAACAACTGCTTCGCCCACCAGTGCTCCGGTGAAGCGGATCCGTTCCAGCGCATGATCAACTTCGGCTACCCGCTCTCGTCCGGCGGCGAGAACATCGGCAAGGGCTACCAGACGCCCCAGGACATGGTCACAGGGTGGATGGGATCCTCCGGCCACCGCGCCGCCATCCTGAGTACCACCTATACCGACATTGGCTGCGGCTACCTCCTCGGCCCGTCGGGTAACGCCTGGGATAGCTACTGGACGTGTGACTTCGGGCGGCCCAGCGGCGTCGTCCCGCCGTCGAACACTCCCACACCCACGGCGACCCGCCCGGCCACTGCGCCGTCGGCGACCCCGACGGCTACTCGCACGCCGATTCCGGCCGGCCCGACGGTCACGCCGACGGCCACCCCGACAACGGGCGGCGGCAATCCGGGATCCCTGGTCCTGAATCCGGTCTCGAACGGCGTCGCGTGGCTCACCAACAGCGGCGTGCGTCGAGCCGACACCCACCTCTACAGCGGCCCCTACGGCAGCTACGACTACATCGCCCTCGTTCAGTTCGCCCTGGACAGCCTGCCCGCCAACGCCACCATCGTGTCGGCGCAGCTCGAGCTACCCGGCCAGAGCACAGCCTACATGACCGTCGGCAGCGGGGCGCAGTGGTATGTGACCATGCTCGACACTGGCTTCGACAGCCAGTTTGCGGGCCTGTACGGCACGCTGAAGGGCGCGAGCGGCTCGCCGGTCGGCGCCGCCGTAACGTCCACCGCCGTTGGGTCTGGCGTCGTCAACACGTTCGCGTTGAACAGCGCGCAGACGGGGGCGTTGCCCGGGCGCAAGGGTGTCACGGGCCGCGTCACATTCCGCGTGGACGGCTGGCCCGCGGCGGGTTACAACGTCATGGACTGGTACAGCGGCGCGGGAACCGCCGCCCGGCCTGTTCTGCGCATCACCTACCGCTAACCCCCTCGGTTCCGCGGTCCGCGACGGCCTCCCTGCTCTCGCAGCGGGGAGGCCGTCCTTTTCTTGAGCATCGCCCACTTTTCACTTAGAATACAGCCATCACCTTATTTCTCTATCTTTGCACTTTGCTGTGCAGCGGGGGTGGGGCCTACGGCCCCCCACACCCCGCCCCGTCGTTCAGGGGCACAGTCCCCACTGAAGAAGGGGAAAGGGGTGGTTTGGAGGGCTGTGCCCTCCAAGCCTCCCCACCGGACACAAAGTGCAAACATAGAGCTTGTGTGCAAGGGGAACGATGAAGCTAGTCACCGCCGAAGAGATGCGCCGCATCGAGGCCGCCGCCGAGACCGAAGGCACGCCGAGCGCCATATTGATGGAGCGGGCCGGCGCCGCCGTCGCCGAAGCCATCCTGTCCGACTATAGCCTGGCGCGGGGCGCGATCCTCGTCCTGGTCGGCCCCGGCAACAACGGCGGGGACGGCCTGGTCGCCGCGACACGGCTGCGCGGGGTCGGCGCCGACGTCACCGCCTACGTGTGGCGGCACAGAGCCGATGATCCGGTCTACGCCGACGCCATCGCCGCCAACGTCCCCATCGTGCGCGCCGAGGACGATGCGGACGACGCGCGGCTGATAGATCTGGCGCGGGAGGCGGCGGTCATCGTGGACGCGCTGCTCGGCACGGGCGTCACCCGCCCGATTACCGACGAGCTGGCCGACATCCTGGCGCGGGTGCGCGAGAATCGCCAGGCGGAGGCAAGCGTGGTCGCCGTGGACTTGCCCAGCGGCGTCAACTCCGACACCGGCGCCGCCGACCCCGCAACGCTGTCCGCCGACCTCACGGTCACTTTCGGTTTCGCGAAGCGCGGGCTGTATCAGTACCCCGGCGCTGGCCTCGCCGGCCGCCGCTCGACGGCCGACATTGGACTGAACAACGCTACGGCACAGGAGGTTCGTGTGGAACTGATGCAAGCCGGCTGGGTGCGCGACCGTCTGCCGGCCCGCCCCGCCGACGCCCACAAGGGTACGTTTGGCAAGGCGCTCATCATCGCTGGCTCGGCCAACTACACCGGCGCGGCTTATCTGGCGGGGAGCGGCGCGATCCGCGTCGGCGTCGGCCTGGCGACCCTGGGTGTCGCCGGCATGCTCTACCCCATCCTCGCGGGTCGGCTGGTCGAGACGACGTGGCTCCTTCTGCCGCACGACATGGGTGCGCTGCGCGCCGACGCCGCAAAGGTCATTCTGGAGAAGATCGAAGGCTACAAGGCGCTGCTGGTCGGTCCCGGCCTGGGACAGGAGAACGGCACGCAGGAGTTCGTTCACCAGTTGCTCGTCGGGAAGCGGGTGGAGGCAAAGCGCCCCCGACGCATTGGCTTCGCCACCGACGCAGCAACCGAGGAGACCGCGCCGGAAGCGCCGCAGCTCCCGCCGACGGTCATTGACGCCGACGCCTTGAACGCTCTCGCCACCACGGAGAACTGGAGCGCGACCCTGACGGCGTCAAGCGCCATTCTGACGCCTCATCCCGGCGAAATGGCGCGGCTGCTCGGCGCGACGGCGGAGGAAGTGCAGGCGAACCGCGTAGCGACGGCAAAGGGCGCGGCCGAGAAGTTCGGGGGGGTGGTGGTGCTGAAGGGGGCGAACACGGTCATCGCCGCGCCCGACGGCCAGGTGGCCGTCAGCCCCTTCGCCAACCCCGCCCTCGCCACGGCGGGCAGCGGTGACGTGCTGGCCGGCGCCATCGTCGGGTTCCTGGCCCAGGGGCTATCGGCGTTCGACGCGGCGGCGTGCGGCGTGTACGTCCACGGGCTGGCCGGCGAGCGCGCCCGCCTGGAACTGGGTGACGCGGGCGTCATCGCCAGCGATCTCCTGCCGCAGCTCCCGCTGGCGATCCAGGGCATCCGCCTCGAAGGCGAAATGTAGCGGCGTCTCATCCCCTGCGTTGAACAGAAGATCGCCACAGAGACACAGAGGACACGGAGAGCAGGGAATTACCCCTCTACTCTGTGTCCTCTGTGCCTCTGTGGCTACTTTCGATTCTGTGCTTAAGGTCGCCCGCCGGGTATGCGGAACAGGGCGCGCACCGTCTCCATCGCGCCGGTCGCGTAGCTCTGCGTCTTGATGACCGGGCTAACAGCCGTCTCGCGCAGGAAGCCGGTCGTGTCCTTCATGGTCGTCAATGTCACGTTCACGTTGTCCAGGACGGGCTTCACCTCGGTGTTCATGTACAGGAGAAGTGAGCGCACCTGGAACATCAGCCACGTCACCAGGCCTAGCACCACAATCGACTCGATTGCCAGCAGAATGACCAGCAAGTCACGAACGATGGGCGTCGGCAGGAGGCGGAACGGCTGCCCAAAGACGAACAGCACGATGACCAGCATGAGCAGAATGACGATGATGGCGACGAGCATGAACACGAGCCGCAAGTTCTGTTGCGGCGTCTGCACGTAGCGCGAGTAGGCGGCCTGCGTCATTTCATCGTACAGGGCTGCGGTATCCACAGCCCCGGCCGCCTGCGTCCCCCCCTGCGAGGACGACGCCTGACCGGCCGCCATCGCCGCCGCTACCGTTTCCTGCGCTGCCCGCGTCGCCTCGGGCGTACCCGCCTGGGGAGGGGTCCTAGAGCCGTTCGGCCCGGCGGGTGGGGTATTGCCGGGTGAGGTCCGATTGTCCACGGTGTGATCTCCTGCAATGGGAGCAAGATGGCTCGAATTGTATCATATCTTGAGGCGGGCCGCAACCAATAATGCAGCCCACGCGCCGAGCGTCCCCGCCAGAACCGGCGCGGCGCCAATCCGTCCCCAATCCCAGCCGAAATAAACCGCCAGCCCGGCGGCAAGGGCAAACCCTAGCCACCCCGCGATCCAGTAACGCGGCATGTCGCTCCAGGATCGGCCAAACAAAAAGTGCGCCAGAGCCGCGTAGGCTCCGGCAAGGAGGACGGACAGGAGCAGGGCGGGAATCACGCGCTCACCGGGGGGAGCCGACTGAAGTCGGCGCTACGCTCAACCTCGGAGGGCCGACTGAAGTCGGCGCTACGTTCAGCGTCGTCGTCAATGATGCCGCCGCCCAGCACCGCGTCACCCTCGTAGAAGACCGCGCCCTGGCCCGGCGTGATCGCCCGCTGCGGCTCGGCCAGCGCCACCTCGACGCGCCCGTCGGGCAGCGGCGTGACCACCCCCGGCGTCGGCGTGGCCTTGTAGCGCACCTTGATCTCTGCGGCCATCGGGGCATCGGGCGCGCCGTTCGTCCAGCTCACGTCCCGCACGACGAAACGCTCGCGGTACAGGTGGCTTGCGTCGCCGACAATGACGGCGTTGCGCGCCGCATCCGTGCCGACGACGTACAGTGGCTCCCCCGCCGCAATGCCCAACCCCTTGCGCTGGCCGATGGTGTACAGCGGCAGGCCGCCGTGCGCGCCGAGCGTTTCCCCCGCCGCCGACACGATGGGGCCGGGGGCGAGGGCGTCCGGCGCGTGCTCGTGCAGAAAGCGCCGATAGTTGTTGTCGGCCAGGAAGCACAGCTCCATGCTATCGTGCTTGCTGGCGACGGGCAGGCCGCGCGCCTCGGCCATTCGCCGCACCTCGGGCTTGGTGTACCCGCCGATAGGGAACATGACGTGGGGTAACTCGCGTTGCGTCAGCATGTGCAGGACGTAGGATTGATCCTTCGCCGCGTCAACGCCCTTGAGCAGCCGGTAGCGGCCGTCCACCTGGTCTACGCGGGCGTAATGCCCGGTCGCCATCGCTGTCGCGCCGAGACTGAGCGCGTGCTGGAGGAGGAAGCGGAAGCGAATGTGGCGGTTGCACGCCAGGCACGGGTTCGGCGTGCGGCCGGCGGCGTACTCCCGCGTGAAGAAGTCAACCACCCACTGCTTGAAGACCCTCTCGAAGTTGAGCAGGTAGAAGGGGATGCCGAGGCCATAGGCGACGCGGCGCGCGTCGTCAACGGCTTCCAGCGAGCAGCACTTGTTCTCCGCCGTGGGGTCCGGCTCGGACCACAGGCGCATCATAATGCCGATGACGTCGTAGCCCTGCTCCACGAGCAGCGCCGCCGCCACCGAGCTATCCACGCCGCCGCTCATGGCGACGACAACCCGTTGCCCCTTCTTGTGCGACATTATCCTCTCGCTCCGCCGCCTTCGCGCGGGTAGCTCCGCAGTTTAGCGTGCAAGAGCCTATCGTGCTGGCGCTGGAGAGCCATCTCCAGCGCCTCCCAAAGGCGGTGGAGTTGTCACTCCACCGCCAGCAGGGGATCTCCACGCTATCGTATAGAGCTACCCTTGTGCGCCGCCTCGTACAATTATAGACAACTTATCGCTATTCAGACGCGCCGCGCCCCACCGCCTTACCTGGCGCGCCGTTTGTTCCCAATTGACGCCGCCACTTTCCATTTCAGAACACCTGTGCTTGCTTCTGAACCAGATTCGGAGTAGAATCGGACAAAACGTGTTTGCGTTGCGAGGAGCCTGTGCTAGTCGAGCTAAGCATCCGCGATTTCGCCATCATTGACCGGCTGGACCTACGCCTCTCGCCCGGCTTCAACGTTCTCACCGGCGAGACGGGCGCGGGCAAGTCCATCATCATAGACGCCGTGAGCATCCTCCTCGGCGCGCGCGCCGACAGCGGGTGGGTGCGGGCCGGCGCCGACCGCACCCGCATCGAGGGCATCTTCTCCCTGACCGACGAGGGGCGCGCCGCCCTGGCCCCTGTTCTGGCCGAGTACGGTCTAGACGAGGACACCGACGATCTCATCCTGACCCGCGAGATCACCGCCACCGGCCGCAGCCAGGGCCGCGTGAACGGCCGCGCCGTCACCGCCGCCGTCCTGAGCGGCGTCGGTGAGATGCTGGTGGACATCCACGGCCAGACGGAGCACCTCTCGCTGCTGCGCGTCAGGCAGCATGTCGAGATGCTGGACCGCTACGCCGGCCTTGCCCCGCAGCGCGCCCGCGTCGCCGAGCTGGTGCGCCAGGTGCGCGCCGTGCGTAGCGAGCTGGCCGCGCTCCAACGGGACGAGCGCGAGCTGGCCCGACGCCAGGAGATGCTGCGCTACCAGGTGGACGAGATTGACGAAGCCGCGTTGGCAGTGGGCGAGGACGACGCTCTTCTCCAGGAGCGCGTGCGCCTGGTCAATGCCCAGAAACTCATGGACCTGGCCGAGATGGTCCATGCCACGCTCTACGACCCCGGCGACGAGGGGCGCGGCGCGCTCGACCTCGTGAGCGAGGCCGCCGGCAGCCTGCACGCCCTCATCAAGCTCGACCCCCGCCTCGCCGCCCAGGAAAGCGCCCTGCTCGCCGCCCTCGACAGCCTCGAAGACGTGGGCCGCGCCATGCGCGACTACCGCGACGAAATCGAAGGCAACCCCGACCGCCTGGACGAGGTCGAGGAGCGCCTCAGCCTCGTCAACGCCCTCAAGCGCAAGTACGGCGACACCGTCGCCGACATCCTGGCTTTCGCCGCGCGCGCCGCCACCGAGCTAGAGAGCATCGAACACCGCTCGGAGCGTCTCGAGGCGCTGGCGGCGCAGGAAGCGCGGTTGCGGGAGCAAATCGGCCAGGCCGCCGAGACACTGTCGGCGGCGCGGCGCGAAGCCGGCGACCGCCTGGCGCGCGCCGTCGAGCGGGAGCTGACCGAGCTGCGCATGGAGCGCACCCAGTTCTATGTCGAGCTAGGCCGTTCCGAAGCCGAGGACGGCTGTCGGGTCGGCAGCGCCCGCTACGCCTTCGATGCGACCGGCATTGACCGCGTCGAGTTCCTCATCTCCCCCAACCCCGGCGAGCCGCTGCGGCCCCTGGTGAAGATCGCCTCCGGCGGCGAAACGTCGCGGCTGATGCTGGCGCTGAAGTCGGTGCTGGCGTCGGGCGACGCCGTGCCGACGCTCATCTTCGACGAGATTGACCAGGGCATCGGCGGGCGCGTCGGCGAGATCGTCGGCCGCAAACTGTGGGGCCTGACGGCCGCCAACGGCCACGTGGACCACCAGGTCATCTGCATCACTCACCTGCCCCAGATCGCCACCTACGGCGACGCCCACTATAACGTCACCAAGCGCGTCGTCGGCGAGCGCACGTCTACGCTGATTCGCCCAATTGACGGCGAGGAGCGCGTCGGCGAGATCAGCACCATGCTCGGCGCGGAGACTGACCTGACGCGGCAGACGGCCGTCGAGATGCTGGCGCACACCGCCGTCGTGAAGAGCGGCGCGGCTCAGGGGTCGCCGGCATGACCGAACCCAACGACGAGATGTGCTTCCTGCCCCTCGTGACGGGCGGGCTGCTCCTGCTGCGCTGGGTCGAGTACGACGCTGAAGGAGACACCATTCGCTTCACCGAGAAGATGGACGACCTGGCCCAGGCGCAGGAGGCCGAGACGGTCGGCCAACTGGCATTCCAGGGCCTCGCCACGCTCCAGACCATCAAGCTCGTCCGCGACACCCCACCCTACACGCGCCTCGTCCGCGTCACCCTCCGCCCCGCCAACACCACCCGCCACGCCCTCGTCTCCGACAGCAGATGAGGAGCATGCCACAGAGGCACAGAGGACACAGAGAGAAGACAGCAGGTGGTTTTCTGCCCCAACTTCAGAGATCACTCGTTCAAACAACGGAGGAACGCAAACTGTCTATAAGGAACACTACATCAGCGCAGACAACTCTCCCCGTTCTCACCTCTTCATCCCTCTGCGCTCTATGTGCCTGTGTGGCAATTATCGTCCTACAAAGCAGAGTAGGGTCGAATGACTGAGCAAGAACTAAACCGATTGACGGAGCGCATTATAGGGTGCGCCATCGAGGTGCATCGGCAGCTTGGCCCCGGCCTGCTCGAATCAGTGTATGAAGCGGCGCTGTGTGTCGAGCTGGGCATGGCAGGCATCAACCACCAAAGGCAAGTCAGCTATCCCGTCATCTACAAGGGGAGGCAGGTCGGTGAGCACAGGCTCGATGTTCTGGTCGAGAACGAGGTCATTGTGGAACTGAAGAGCGTAGAACGCTGGGACCCCGTGTTCGAAGCGCAAGCCTTGAGTTATCTCCGGTTGACGCGGAAGCCGCTCGCCTTGCTCATCAACTTCAACACACGGCTACTCAAGCAAGGCGTTCACCGTTACCGTTTGTGAGAAGGGCCGCTCGGCGAACACAACTCTCCCCGTTCTTACCTTATATTCCTCTGTGTCCTCTGTGCCTCTGTGGCTAATCTGTTTTTGGCGGCGCGCGAGCTTCTCGCCGAGGCAATCCAGGATGACCCGCGTATTGGCGGGGTGAATAATGAAAGTCATCTACGATCCTATAACTGATACTCTTAGTGTTGTTCTATCTGGCGCTCTCGTTGCTGAGAGTGACGAAGATAAGCCGGGTGTGATTCTGGACTACGATGAGGCGGGAAATCTGGTGTCGCTCGAGATCCTTGACGCCTCACGGCGAGTCTCATCCCCACACCAGATGGACTTCCAGGTCGCCCCTCAATCATCTTGATGTTCTGAGGGTATGCTCAACAAAGAACCCCCGGCCTTCGTGAAGAGGGCCGGGGGTCGTGTTCTCAGCGCCCTCTCCCTGGGGGGAAAGGGTTGGGGTGAGGGGCTACTTGTCGCGGGTCTTGTCGCCGAGCGAAGCCTGCGCCGCCGCCAGCTTGGCGATCGGGACGCGGTACGGCGAACACGACACGTAGTCGAGGCCGACCTTGTAGCAGAACTTCACCGACTCCGGCTCGCCGCCGTGCTCACCGCAGATACCCACTTCCAGGTCGGGACGGGTCTCGCGGCCGAGCTTGACGCCCAACTCCACCAGCTTGCCGACGCCCTTCTGGTCGAGCACCTGGAACGGGTCGTCCTTCAGGATCTTGCGCTCGACGTACAGGGGCAGGAAGCGGCCCGCGTCGTCGCGGCTGAGGCCGAAGGTGGTCTGGGTCAGGTCGTTGGTGCCGTAGGAGAAGAACTCGGCTTCCTTGGCAATCTCGTCGGCCAGCAGCGCGGCGCGCGGCAGCTCGATCATCGTGCCGACCTTGTAGTCGAGCTTCTCACCCGACTCCTCCTGGACGGCCTCAGCGATGGCGCGCACGCGGCCGGCCTGGTCCGACAGCTCGTTCAGGTCGCCGACGAGCGGGATCATGACCTCCGGAATAACCTTGATGCCTTCCTTCTGCACCTCGGCGGCCGCCTTGAAGATGGCGCGCGCCTGCATCTCGGTGATCTCGGGGTAGATGATCCCGAGGCGCGTGCCGCGGAAGCCCAGCATCGGGTTGAACTCGGCCAGGGTCTCGACGGTCTGCTGCACCTTCTCGGTGGAGACGCCCATCTTCTTGGCGAGGTCTTCCTGATCGGCCTCGGCGTGGGGCAGGAACTCGTGGAGCGGCGGGTCGAGGGTGCGGATGATAACCGGGTAGCCGTTCATCTCGCGGAATAGGCCCGCGAAGTCGCTCTGCTGCATCACGGCCAGCTTGTCGAGGGCGCCCAGGTACAGCCGGCGCGGCTCCTCGATCTGCTTCTCCAGATCGGCCAGGCGGGCATCGTCCTTCGCCGCCTGCGACGCGGTGATCTCGCGGTCGAGGCGCTTGTAGTCCAGGCCGGACAGGATCATCTGGCGCACGGCGTCAATGCGGTCACCGCCGAAGAACATGTGCTCGGTGCGGCACAGGCCGATGCCCTCTGCGCCGAAGCTGCGGGCCACCTGCGCGTCACGCGGGATGTCGGCGTTGGCGCGGACACCCATCGTGCGGCACTCGTCCACCCAGGTCATGAACTCGGCGAAGTCGCCGCTCAGGCTGGCGTCCACCAGGGGCGCCTGGCCGAGGATGACGCGGCCGCTGGAGCCGTCCACCGTCACCCACTCGCCTTCCTTGACGGTCGTGCCGTTGGCGGTGAACTGCTTGGTGTTGTAGTTGACGCGGATGTCGCCCGCGCCGGCGACGCACGGCTTGCCCATGCCGCGCGCGACCACGGCCGCGTGGGAGGTCATGCCGCCGCGCGCCGTGAGGAACGCCTGGGAGACTTCCATGCCGTGGAAGTCCTCGGGGGCCGTCTCGGTGCGGACGAGGACGACTTTGTGGCCGTCCTTCGCCCAGCGCACGGCCTCGTCGGGGTCGAACACGACCTGGCCCGACGCCGCGCCGGGGCTGGCGGGAAGGCCGGTGGTGAGAACTGTCACCTTGGCCTTGGGGTCAATCATCGGGTGGAGGAGCTGGTCCAGGGCGGCCGGCTCGACGCGCAGCACGGCGTCTTCCTTGCTGATGAGGCCCTCGTGCACGTGGTCCACGGCGATCTTGACGGCCGCCGGGCCGGTGCGCTTGCCGGTGCGCGTCTGGAGCATGTAGAGCTTGCCGCGCTCGATGGTGAACTCCAGGTCCTGCACGTCCTTGTAGTGCCGCTCCAGGCGCTCGGCGTAGGTCTTGAACTCCTGGTAAGCGGCCGGCATCTCACCGGCCAGGTCGTCGAGGTGGCGCGGGGTGCGCACGCCGGCGACCACGTCCTCGCCCTGGGCGTTGACAAGGTACTCGCCGTACAGCTTGTTCTCGCCGGTCGAGGGGTTGCGGGTGAAGGCGACGCCGGTGGCGGAGTCGTTACCCATGTTGCCGAAGACCATCGTCTGAACGTTGACGGCGGTGCCGAGGTTGTCGGCGATCTTGTTGACGCGGCGGTAGTCAATCGCGCGGCGGCCCATCCACGAGCCGAACACGGCGCCGATCGCCATGCGCAGCTGCTCGTAGGGGTCGTCGGGGAAGGTCACGCCGCTGTCGGCCTGGATGATGTCCTTGAACCTGGCGCTGATCTCGTCCAGCTCCTCGGCGCTCAAGTCCGTGTCCTGGCGCTGCTGGCCGCCCTGGTGCTTGTACTCGTCCAGGACGTGCTCGAACTTGTCGCCCGACACGCCCAGCACGATCTTGCCGAAAAGCTGCACGAAGCGGCGGTAGGCGTCGGCGGCGAAGCGCGGGTTGTCGGTCAGCTTCGCCAGGCCCTGTTTCGTGTCCGGGTTGAGGCCCAGGTTCAGCACGGTGTCCATCATGCCAGGCATAGAGAACTTCGCGCCCGAACGCACCGACACCAGCAGCGGGTTGCCGGGGTCGCCGAACTTCTTGCCGGTCAGGCTCTCGATGACCTTCATCGCCTCGAGCACCTGCTCCCACATACCGTCCGGGAACCCCTTCCCACTGTCGTAGTAGGCGTTGCACGCTTCGGTTGTGATCGTGAAACCTGGCGGCACCGGCAGGTCTGCGCGAGTCATGTCGGCGACGCCAGCGCCTTTCCCGCCCAGGAGGGAGCGCACGCCGTCCCACGACCCCATTTTCTTTTCGGCCTCACCCACGTCCGTGAACAGGTAAACGTACTTTGTCATTTACGGCTCTCCTTGAGACTGGTTCCCCCTACCATAGGGGGATGGGCGCGTCCCCTCGGCCCCTTTCTCTCGCTCCACATGGGAGATCGGCGGGGCCAGCTGAACGCGCTAAATCGCTAGAATTCCTCGACCTTGCTCAGGTCGGCCCAGCGCTGTGGTAACGCGGCGATGCGCTGCAAGAGGGCGCGGCGGTTGTTGCGCACGGCCTCGTCCTCCACCTCCACCATCACGTCGTCGAAGAACGTGTTCACCACTGGGACCAGGGGCCGCATCGCCGTGAACACCTGGTCCAGAGTCTCGGCCCGTCTCACCTCGCCTTCCACTGCCTCATACGCGGCGTAGAGCCTTGTCTCGGCCGGCAGCTGGAAGCGGGCCGCATCGAGCGGGTACAAGTCCGGATGATTGCGCACGAGGCGCACGCAGCGGGCGTAGGCCGTCAGGAACGGCGTCCAGTCGAAGCGCGCCGCCCACGCGGCCAGCTCCCGCAGCGTCTGCCCGACACCGGCGGGCGTGTCGGCCTGGGCGCTGAGGACGGCCTGGACCAGGTCGTAGCGCGCGCCCTGCTCGCGCAGCCATTGCTCCAGGCGGGCGCGGATGAAGTCGCGCACCGCCGCCTGGGTCGCGTCATCCACCGCAACGGGCTGCGCCGCCGCTGTGTCGGCGACAAGCTGCGCGACAGAGACGGCCGGCAGGCCCAGGGGCTGCGTTCCCTCGGCCAGGAGGCGGGCCACGCCGAGCGCCGTGCGGCGCAGGCCGAGAGGGTCCTGGTTGGCGGTGGGCTGCTGGCCGACGGCGAATAGGCCGACGAGGGTGTCGAGGCGGTCGGCGAGGCTCAGGGCAAAGCCGACGCGCCCGGCCGGCAGCCGGTCCGTCGCCGACTTCGGTAGATACTGCTCGTAAATCGCGTCGGCGACCGCGTCCGGCTCACCATCCGCGCGGGCATAGTCGCGGCCGATCGCGCCCTGGAGGCTCGTCAGCTCGGTTCCCATCTGGGTGGCGATGTCGGCCTTGCCCAGGTGCGCCGCCCGCGCCAACTCAGCTGCCTCCGCCGCCGACAGGCCCAGGCGCTCGGCCAGCCGCGGCGCCAGGCGCTCCAACCGGCCGGTCTTGTCCAGGAGCGTGCCGAGGCGAGCGTGGACGGTCATGCGCGACAGGTCGGGGACGAAGTCGGCCAGCGGACGCTGACGGTCGCGCTTGACGAAATAGGCGGCGTCGGCGAAGCGGGCGCGCAGCACGTCTTCGTTGCCCTGGCGGATGTTGTCCACGTGGCCCGCGTTGCCGTTGGCGACGGCGATGAAGTAGGGCAGCAGGCGGCCGTCCTTGAGGACGGGGAAGTATCGCTGGTGCTTGCGCATGACGGTGATGAGCACGTCCTGGGGCAGGTCCAGGTACTCGGCCTCGAACTGACCGCGCACCGCGACCGGCTGCTCGATGAGGTTGACCACCTCGTCCAGCAGGCCTTCGTCCGCCGGCATCGTCCCGCCGACTTCGGCGGCAAGGCGTTGCCCCTGCTCCAGGATGAGTCGGCGCCGCTCGGCGCTATCCAGCACGACGCCGGCGACGCGCATGACCTTGAGGTAGTCCTCGGCCTGGGCAATGGGCATCTCCGGCGAGCCGTGGGGCCGCAGGCCGCGGGTCACCGCGCCACTCGGCACGCCGGCGAACTCGAACGGGACAACACTATGGCCGTAGAGGGCGACGATCCAGCGCACCGGGCGCGAGAAGGCGACGTTGGTCGGGTTCCAGCGCATAGCCTTGCCGAAGGTGATGCCGCCGATGAGCTTCGGCAGGACCTCGGCCAGCACCTCGCGCGCCGAGCGGCCGGTCTCGCTGCGGACGACGGCGGCATATCGCTTGCCCTCGCGCTCGCGCACCTCGATGGCCTCGACGGCCGCGCCCTGGCTGCGGGCGAAGCCGATGGCGGCCTGGGTCGGCTGGCCGTCCTTGAAGGCGGCGGCGGCGGGCGGCCCGAACACCTCCACCTGCCGGTCGGGCTGGCGCGGGGCCAGCCCCTTGACCATGACGGCGAGGCGGCGAGGCGTGCCTTCAATCTGGAGGCTGTCGTAGGCCAGGCGGGCTTCGTCCAGCGCCTTGGGGGCGGCGGCGCGCAGTGTCGCCAGCGCCACATCCAGATCGGCGGCCGGCAACTCTTCCGTGCCTAGCTCGAAGACGAAGTCGGCCGGGGCGTCCGGCGCGGGTACATCGGGCCGCTGATCGGTGACGATGGGCGGGGCGGCCAGGTCGGCCGCCAGGCGCAGCAGCGGGTAACCTTCCTCCTCGCGCTGGGCGAGGTAAGCCTGCCCGATGCGCCGCGAGAGGTCGCGCATGCGGCCAAAGAAACGCGGACGGTCGGTCACGCCCACTGCGCCGCGCGCGTCCAGGACGTTGAAGGTGTGGGACATGCGCAGGACGTAGTCGTGGGCGGGCAGAACGAGGCCGTTCTTCAGGCAGTACTCGGCCTGGGCGGTGTAGATGTCCCACAGCTGGCGGTGAACATCCACGTCGGCCACGTCCAGGTAGTAGCGGCTGTGTTCGTACTCGGCCTTGAGGTTGACGTCGCCGGCGGAGATGGTGTCCGTCCAGCAGATCTGGGTGAAGTGGCGGACGCGCTGCAAGGCCATGTTGATGCGGTCGAGGCCGTAGGTGATCTCGACGGACACCGGGTCCAGGCGCGTCCCGGCGGCTTCCTGGAAGTAGGTGAACTGGGTAATCTCCAGGCCGTTGAGCCAGACTTCCCAGCCGAGGCCCCACGCGCCGAGGGCGGGCGACTCCCAGTTGTCCTCGACGAAGCGGATGTCGTGCTCCAGGGCGTCAATGCCCATAGCGCGCAGGCTGTCCAGGTATAGCTCCTGCGGATTGCCGGGGTCGGGCTTCAGGATGACCTGGTACTGGTAGTGCTGCTGGAGCCGGTTGGGGTTCTCGCCGTAGCGGGCATCGTCCGGCCGGATGGACGGCTCGACGTAGCCGACGCGCCACGGCTCCGGCCCGAGGACGCGCAGTGCGGTGGCCGGGTTGCCGGTGCCGGCGCCGACCTGGACGTTGTACGGCTGCCAGATGAGGGCGTTATGCTTCGCCCAGAATTCGCTCAGGCGCGCAATGGCGTCCTGGAAGTTGAATGCAGTCATGAAATAATCGCTCACAAGTTGATAGAATTGATACTTTATACCGACAGCAGCGGCGGCTGGGCGGTGGCCTCGGCGCGGCGCAGCCGCTCGCGGGCAGCAGCCACGAACCCCGCGTCCTGCTCGATGCCGACGTACACCCGGCCGAGCTGCGCGGCGGCGACCGCCGTCGTCCCCGACCCCATGAACGGGTCGAGCACGACGTCGCCCGGCTGGTGAACAGCTTGATGAACCAGGCCGGCAGGGCGACCGGGAACGTCGCGCTGTGGTTCTTGTTGCTGCACTCCGTCGCCAGGTGCAGGACGTTCGTCGGGTAGGCCATGTCGCGGCCGACCCAGTTCTCGACCTTCTTGCCGAAGCCGCTGCGCACGCGCGAGTTGTCGCGCTTGCGGTCGGTCTCGCTCAGGTTGCGCAGGCGGGCGTGCCGCCACTCGCCCATCGGCACCATGACGGCGTCCTGGTACATGGCGAACTGGCGCTGCTTCGTGAAGTGCAGGCAGCGCTCCCACGAGTCGCGGAAGCGGTTCGGCCACTTGCCCGGCGCGGTGTTGCGCTTGTGCCAGATGTACTCCTCGGTCCACAGCCAGCCCTGCTTCCGCAGCGCCAGAATCAGCTCCAGGACGTAGGTGTGCCGCTCGCCGTTGGCGACCCGCTCCTTGATGTTGAGGACGAAGGAGCCGCTCGGCTTGAGGACGCGCTGAAGCCCCGCCGCGATGGGCAGGAACCACTCGACGTACTCGTCGGGGTGGACGCCGCCGTAGGTGTGGCGGCGCTGGTCGGCGTAGGGCGGCGATGTGACGACGAGGTCAACGCAGCCGTCCGGGAGGCGGTTTAGGATGTCGCGGCAGTCGCCTTCGAGAATCTGGTTGCGCCACTCAAAGGCCGACACTGTATGGCTCATGCTACGGCGCGCGCGTCCTTTGTCAGAATAAGTTGGGTCACGGGTAGGGCGGACACATCCAGGCGGGTAAGGTCTATCAGCTTGCCTGCATCCTCGATCTCAATACCGAGGACACGACCGTCCACATCGAAGTCGAGGACGATCCCCGCGGCTACCTCTTGGGACTCTGTGCTGACTCCGTCGCTTAGCCTGATGTACAGCATGTCCGATCCAGGTTCGTATTGCACCTTCATACCGCATCCACCGAAAGGTCCCGCACCTGGTCAAGGAATTCGACGGACTTGAGCTGGCGTTCGAGAACGTGGGTCAGGTAGCGCAGCAGCAGGCGCTCCAGGTCGCGCTGCACGTCCGGGCTGAGGGCAATCGTGCGCACCTGGGCGTAGTCCCGCGTCTGGATGAAGCGCGCCACTTTCAGCGTCGTCAGCGGCAGCGGCACGACGTCGGCCTCAAACGAGCGGCAGTTCGGGCAGAGCGCTCCGCCGGCTGTCGCCGAGAAATATTGATCCTCGGCGGCCAGGGGCGACCCGCAGTGGGCGCAGTGGAACAGGGACGGCTGGAAACCCACTAGACCCAGCAGGCGCAGCTCGAAGAAACGCATCAGGAGGGCGAGGTGCGCATCGCTACCCTCGGCCACCAGCGCCGCCAGGCCCTCGCGCAGCAGGTCGTACACCTCGCCGTGCGGGTCCTCCTCCTCCAGGAACTTGTCCACCATCTCGGCCATGTAGCTGGCGTAGGTGTAGCGCAGCAGGTCATTGTACAGGGTCGGGTGGCTCGTGACCACTTGCGCCTGGGTCACGATGTCCATGTTGCGCCCCTTCGCCAGAAGGAGCTGGCTCTGGCTGAACAGCTCGACGTGGCCGGCCTTGCGGCTGGACGTTCGCCGCGCTCCCTTGGCGATGACGCGCAGCTTGCCGCGCTCGCGCGTCAGGATGGTGAGGAGGCGGTCCGCTTCCCCGAAATCCTGGCGCTTCAAGACAATGGCCTCAGTTCGATACAACCGTTCACGCGCCTGTCGCACGGCAACACCCTGTCTAGGTCCACTCTATCTTTGCAGTTTGGTACGACGCGGGGGTGTGGGGGCCTGTGGCCCCCGCGAATCCCCCTTCTTCCGTCGCCTGACGGGGCGTTGCCGTTCGGCAAACGGCCAACGGGAGGGAATATTCGGAGGGGCAAGCCCCTCCAAACCACCCCGACAAGAACAGCGCAAAGGTAGAGGTCCAGAAAACGTCTAAAGCACGACAAGGAATTATACAATCAGGCGCACTTCTGGGCAAGCTGCCAGCACGCCCTGGGAATGCCGTAAACTTTCCCTTCACGAGGGAGTCTGTATAATGGCATGATGAAGCGCCATGCACGCCACCAACAGGAGAAACACCCCATGTTTGAGCTACCTTCGCCCGATGCGCCCCTGACAAAAGACGATCTGCGGGCCTGGACCAACAAGATGATAGACCGTGAGCGCGAGCTGATCGCCGGTTGCACGGACGCCGACGTCGTCTTCCAGCCGATTGACCCGAAGGCCGACGACCCCTACGCAGCGGACCTCGCCGACGTCAATTTGCCCTGGACGCTGGGACACCTCATCGTCCACGTGACCGCCTCATCGGAGGAGTCGGCGGCGCTGGCGGCCGAGCTGGCGCGCGGCGTGGCCTTCCACGGACGCTCCCGCGCTGAGGTTCCCTGGGAGACGGTGACAACGATTGAGCAGTGCTACGACCGGCTGGAGGAGAGCCGCCGCATGCGCCTGGCGAGCCTGGACATGTGGCCGGACAACCCCGACGTGGACAACGGCTACCAGCCCTGGGAGAGCGCGCCGTTTTTCAACTGTTACCGCCGCTTCATGAGCGGCCTGCGCCACGACAATAGCCACCTCGACCAGATTGAGGATGTGGTCGGGCAGGCCCAGGCCGCGCGGGTCCAGGCGTAGAGCGTTCCCTCCCGCGACTGCACGCACGGTTCTGATAGAGTATCGTGCTGGCGCTGGAGAGCCATCTCTAGCGCCTCCCAGGGGCGGTGGAGTTGTCACTCCACCGCCAGCAGGGGGTATAGACAGTTATTAAGGTTCGCGGAAAACAATCCCCTCTACTATACCCCGCAAGCCCCGCCGGTTCCGTAAAGGTTTGAACACCCGACAGGGCAGAATTCACCATCCGCAATTTGTAGCCACCCGTATCGCCGGGGCGTCCGGCGCGTTACTCTCTTACGGAGTGTAAGACTACCGGAAAGAGGTGTACCAACCCGATGCCCACACGAGTGAGCCTGTGGTGTAGCCGCTTCATCGAGGCCGGCTGGCTGGCCGTCCTGCTGGCGACGCCCTTATTTTTCCAAACGGCGACGGTGCGTGTCTTCGAACCCGACAAGATGATGCTCGTCCGCACCATCGCCCTGGTGATGGGCGCAGCGTGGATCGTACGCGTCATCGATTCGCGCCTGCGGCCGCCGGCCGGCGAGCCAGGGCGCATGCCCCGCGCTCTGCTGTGGCCCACGCTGCTGCTCGCAGTCGCCTATCTCCTCGCCTCGCTCGTCTCGGTCACGCCGTGGGCCAGCTTCTTCGGCTCCTACCAGCGCGGCCAGGGTCTCTACTCCTTCCTGGCGCTAGTCGTGATCTTTGTCCTTACTTTGAATGATTTGCGGCGGCGGGACCAGGTCGAGCGCCTTGTGACCGCCGTCATCCTCGGCAGTATCCCGGCGGCCCTGTTCGCCGTCATGCAGGGGCTTGGCGTCCAGCCCGGCGTCTGGCGCGGCCTCTACGGCGGGCGCGTCTTCGGCACGCTCGGCAACCCGATCTTCCTCGCCGGCTACCTGCTCATGGTCATCCCCCTGACCGTGGCCCGTCTCCTGCTGCCGTCCACGCCCTCGACGGGCGAGGAGAACACAGGGACCAGTAGCGTTGGCCCGATGGTGCGCCAGTTCGTGTACGGTATCGCCCTCGTGCTGCAAATCGCCGCGTTCGGCCTGGCGTATAGCCGTGGCCCGCTGCTCGGTCTCGGCGTCGGCATCGTGTTCTTCGCCCTGACCCTGGCGGCGGTGCGCGCGCGGCGGCAACTCGTCGCCGGCGTCAGCATCGTCGCGCTCGTGATTGCGCTCTTGCTCGGCCTGCTCAATCTCCCGCCGGTGCAGGCGGCCTTCGCCAGCGCCCCGCCGCCCCTCGCCCGCCTCACGACGCTGATGGATGTCAGCCAGGGCAGCACGGGCGCCGTCCGCCTCCTGCTGTGGGAGGGCGCAGCGCGGGCGGCCGGCAGCGAGGCGGCGCGCCTCCCGTTTGGCTACGGGCCGGAGAGCGAGATTATCACGCTGAGCGCCAACGTCTCGCCCGCCATCCACTACCAGGAGGGCCGCGATCTCCTGCCCGACCGTTCCCACAACGAGAGCTTCGACCGCCTGATCGAGACGGGCGCCCTGGGCCTGATCGCCTACCTGTGGCTCGTCGCGGCGGCCATCTACCTGATCTTCCGCCGCCTCGGACTTGCCGCGCCCGGCCCGGACACCATCCTTTATGGCGTGGTCGTGCTGCTCGGCACAGCGGGCGCTGCCCTGCTGCCCGTCGTGCTCGGCCTGCCGCTCTACCTCGGTGTCGGCACAGCGCTGGGTCTGCTGGCCGGCGTGTGGATCTTCCTGCTCATCCAGTCGTTCAGCAACCGCGCCGGCGGGGGGGTAAGCCGCGAGGGACAGTGGCTCCTGGCGGCGCTAATGGCGGCGCTGGTCGGGCATCTGGTAGACATCAGCCTCGGCCCGGCCAACCCCGTTAACCGCGTCATGTTTTGGGCGTTTCTAGCGGTTGTCGGCGCGCTCGCCGCGCGTCCGCGCCTCGTCGGCGCGGTGGAGGCCGAGGTTGCGCCGCCACCCGCCCCGGCGACCAAGACGGCCGCGAAACCCGCGTCTGGCGGCAAGTCGGCGGCCGGCGCGAAAGCGGCCGCTCCCACGCCGCGCGCGCCGCGCCCGCTGCCGCCGCCCCTGTTCCTGCCGACGTCCGCCGCGGCCTACGGCGCGCTGGCCGGCATCGTCATGGGAGTACTGACCTACGCCTTCGTCCCCCTCGACGGCTTCCGCGTCGAGGCCAACGGGTTTGCCATCGTCTGGTTCATGCTCCTGAGCATCGCCCTCGGCAGCGCCTTGTTGTGGTTCGAGACGCGCACCGAGGCGGCGCGGGCCGGGAACGCGCCGCGCGCCTTCTGGGCCATCCCGGCGGGCGCAATCGTCGGGCTGGTGGTCGTCCTGGCGGCGCGCACCGGCATCTACCTCGCCAACGGCGACTCCGTGCTGCTGCTGTACCTGTTCCTGGCGCTCCTGCTGGCGGCGCTGGCGCTGCTGGCGACGTGGCTGCCCAAGCCGCCCGGGCCGGTCGGCCAGATCAGCGGGTCGGCGATGTTCCTTTATGCCGCCCTGGCGCTTGTCGTGCTGGCGGTCATCGTATTTGGCAATGTCCTGCCCATCCAGGCCGACATGTACATGGCGAGCGCCGACGCCTACGCCCGCACCGGCGACATCGGCTCGGCCCTGATCCTGGGCCAGAACGCGATGACGCTCCAGAACCGCGAGCCGGAGTACGTGCGCAAGATGGTCGAGTACGTCGCGGCGGCCTCGGCGAGCGTGTCAGACCCCACGCAGCGCGAGCAGGGCTTCGACAAGGCGGTTCAGCTGGCGGAATACGCCGCCTCGCTGACGCCGGCCGATGCGAACGCCCGCTTCAACGTCGGCCACGCCTACCTGCTCTGGGCGCAAAGCACGGCCGACCAGACACGGCGCAACAACTTGCTGGCGCGCGCCGCCCAGAACTACCAGCGGGCGACGCAGATCAACCCGAACGCGCCCGACTACTACGTCGAGTGGGCGCTGGCGTCGCAGCTCGCCGGCCAGTCCGACGAGGTGGTGATGGCGGCGCTGAACCAGGCGCTCCAGCTCGACCCGCGGAACCCGGACGCGCAGTTCGGCCTGGGTCGGCTGTACCAGTCGCGCAACGAGATGGACAACGCCGAGCAGGCATACCTGAAGGGGCTGGCGAGCGACCCGAACTCGACGCGCGCGGCGCCGGCCTATAGCGCCCTGGGCGAGATTTATGTAAAGAGCAACAAACTCGACCAGGCCCTCGCGGCCAGCAAGAAGGCCGCCGATCTGGCGCCGAATAGCTGGGTCAACCGGCTCAACCTGGCGCTGGTCTACCAGCGGGTTGGGCGCGGCTCGGACGCGCTGGCTGAGGCGCAAACCGCCTACAACCTCGCGCCGCAGGACGCGAAGCAGCGGGTTGTGGACATCATCTCCCAGATTCAGCAACCCAAGCCCAGCGCGCCGTAACCGATAAGCCAGGTCGGCGTCATACATCACGGTAACAGATGGCTAAACGCGGAGATAGGAGACGGGGTCGCTTAGACCCTGGCCTCCTATCTCCCATCGGCATTGTCGCAGACGCTCACTCCACCTCTAGATGAAGGTTTGCCGTGAAGAAGTACATCACCATAATCTGGGCCGTCGCCCTGGCTACGTGCGCGCTTGTGATCTTGACCCTGGGCGACGCGGCGAACGCGGCGTTCAGCCCCAACGACGTCACCCCGCCGACCGCGACGGCTGTCAACCCACCCATCGCCGCCACCGGCGGGCCGACGCCGACCCTGGACTCGCATCAGTCGCAAGGCCCGTTCATCTGGGTTAGCTCGCAACCGCTCGGCGCCGCGCAGACCCAGTTCCCCGAAGGCACAACCCTCATCTACGTCAACATCTGGTTCACCGCCGACGCCGCCTTTCGCATCGAGACGTTCAACGACTTTGGCGCGCCCCAGGCGCCGCGCCTGGAAGGCTCTTACCAGGCGGCGTGGGGCATCATCTCGCTGCCGTGGACGCCGGCGACAGGCTCACTGCCGGCCGTCGCCGGGCCGTACCACACGCGGCTGTCGTACCAGCTCGCGCCGCCCAACGGCGCGTGGACCCGCTACGGCGACGCGGAGTGGGATATCGGGGCGAACATCAAGTTCAACGACACAACGTATTACGGCTACGGCCCGAATACGCCGGCGCGCATCGAAGTGTACGATAAGTCGGCCAACCTGAACATCAACGGCGCAGACACGGTGACGGTCCACGTCTGGTCGGAGAACGGCACGCCGAAGGGCATTGACATCCTCTTGAAGGAGACCGGCTTCAACACGGGCCGCTTCGACACCGGGTTCAACGGCTTCCCCGACCTCACCTTCTGCGATCAGCCGGACTGCTCCAGCGGGGCGGCGGCGACGCTCTACGTCGGCGCGAACGGCGACACCATCCACGCGAGATACGCCAGCCTCGGTCTGGAGACGACGGCGCTCTGGCGGCCGGGCGGCAATCCCGGCACGCCGGGCGCGACCGTTCCGGCCAGCACGCCCACGCGGACGCCCACCCCGACATCCACCTTCCCCGTCGGCGCGCAGACGCTGACGGCGACGCCCGCGCCCGATAAGATCGGCTACGTCACCGGGCCGAAGAACGGCACGGCGCGCCTCGGCTCCGACCAGGTCTCGATGTACGTCGGCTATCGCGAGGCCGACGCGCCGGTGTTCCTGGGCATCATGCAGTTCACGCCGACGCTACCGGCCGGCGCCCGCCTCGTGAACGCCGACCTGACCATGACCGGCTCGTTCCCCGACCTCCTCGACCCCTCGCCCGCCGGCAGTTGGAAAGTCGAGCTGGTGGACTATGGCAGCCACAGCATCGGCGCGACGATGACCTTCAGCGATGTGTTCACCGCCAACACCATCGCGACGCTCACCCCACCCCTGGGGGCGTCTGACCTGGGGACGGGCAAGCCCAACAAGCTCTTCTTCAGCACGGACGCCGTCAACGGCGTGGCCGCCCAGCTTGCCGCGCAAAGCCGCGTCGTCTTCCGCGTCTCCGGTCCGCTGACCTGGTCGTTCGGGAGCAATGTTTTTGGCTGGAGCAGCGGGCCGCAGTCTAGCTCGTACCCCGCGCCGGTGTTGAAGCTCAACTATGTCATCGGCGCGCCAGCGACCGCGACGCCGAGCGTTACGGCCACGGCCAGCCGGTCGCCCACGCCGACCGCGACTGTGCCGAGCGGATCGCCGACGCCGACGCTGACGGCGACCATAGCCAGCGGAACGCCGCAGGTACTCGTCCAGGGCGTCGTCCAGAACTGCGCCGCGCAGCCGGTGGACAACGCCCAGGTGACGCTGGAAGGCGTCTCGCCGCCACGCTCGAACACGACCGGCGGCAACGGCCTGTATAGCATCGGGCCAATCTATTCCGGCGTCGCTGAGGGCGACTACACCATCAGCGTCACCGCCGCCAACTACGCCACGCGCAGCCAGCTTGTCCATCTGCTGCTGCGGCCGGCCCCGTTCGTCGTTGATTTCAAAGACGCGACGTGCCTGGTGTCCACCGCGCCGACGCTGACGCCGACCGCGACCGTGGCGGTGTCAGCGACGCCGTCGCCGTCCAGCACGCCCACGCCGACGGCGTCGCGCACCCCGACGTTCACGCCCACCGCGACGTTCACGCCGACGGCGACCCCGCCGCCGCCGACCGACACGCCCACACCGACCAATACACCGACGCCGACCGACACGCCGACGCCCAGCCCCACGCCGACGAGCCAGACGCCGCAGGTGCGCTTCGATAAGCCGTACTACGTCGGGCTGGCCGACACGATGAAAATCGCCATCTACGATCCAACGCTGGCGGGAACGAGCGTCGTGTACGCCAAGGCGGTGACCATCGGACCGTGGGGCGGCGCAGCCGTTCTGACCCTGATCCAGGACCCCAACACGCCGAACCTCTACGTCGCCAACGAGGACGTTGCGTTCTGCTGGGAATCGTGCAATCAGAGCGGCAACGACCCGTCGCCGCGCGTGCGCGTTTACCCGTCGTCCACGACCATCAACGTGCTATACCCATCCGTGAACCCGCGCTACACCGGCGTGTCTACCTGGTATGACGTCGCGCCGCCGGACACGCCGACGCCGACAGCCACCGTCACCGCCACCGCCACGGCGACAGCGACGGCCACACCAACCGCCACCGCCACGGCGACGGCCACGGCGACGCTGACACCAACAGACACGCCGACCCTGACCCCCACCGCGACCGCGACGTCCACGCTTCGGCCGACGGTCGCGGCAACGCTGACGGCGACAGCCGCGGCGACGCTGACCCGAACACCATCACCGACGGTGACGGCCACGTTCACCGCGACCCCAACGTCTACGCCCACGCCGCCGCGACCGTTCAGCCTGTATCTGCCGCTCCTGTTTGCAGGATCGTGATGCGGCTTTGCGTAGATGCGACGAACGGCCTTTGCTCCGTCCCACGTGGCCGCGGACGAGCCGCCGCGTTCTAGAAAGTGACCGCTATGTTCCGCCGCTTGCTTGTGCTGGTACTGACCCTGGCCTGTCTGGCCGTCGTGACATTGGCGCCGTCGCAGCAGCCCGTGGCGGCCGCGCCGCAGCCGCAGGGCCTGCCGACCCTACCGGGTGGAGGCGGCACACTTCCGCCGCCGGGCGCGACGGCCACCACCGGGCCAACCGCGACACCGACCACAACCGCGACGGCGACGGTGACGGTGACGCCGTCGGCGACACGGACGGCGACGGTCACGAGTACGCCGCTGGCGACGGCGACCCCCAGTCCGACGATCCAGCCCGTGGACTGCCCCTATCCGGTGCCGGGTACGCCCAGCGAGGTGGCCCGGGTATGGATGAGCGAGGTGCGCGGCGGGCCGCCGCAGCACGACTTCGCCCCGGAGTTCCAGAACAAGACGCTGTGGGTCAACCTGTGCCAGAACGCGCTCGCCGGCACGGCGCCGCCATACCCGTACCAGGTCGAGATCCGCGACTTCTACAACTTCGAGCAGCCGGTGGGGGGCGGGGCGGCTGGGCAACACCCTGGTGTTGGCATCACGTCCTTTCCCGTGGACGTCTCGAAGTTCAACGTGGACGGAAGCCAGCCGTACCGCACTCGCTTGCGCCTGCCCACCATCTTCCCCGGCGTTGTCGGGGAGTGGGAGTGGACGGTCGGAACGGTGGTGCTGTTCGACAGCAATCGCTATGAGGGCGTGAGTAGCCCGGCGACGCTGACCGTCGTGGACCCGTTCCTGCGCGACGCGGACATACCCAGCGTGATCGTTGCGGTGACCAGCTCGAAGGATGGCGTCGCGATCGGCCAGCAGATGGTGACCTTGACGCGCACAGCGCCGCGCAGCCCGTATTTCACCGGATCGCTGACCTTCCGCAACGCCCAGGACCCGCCGTCGGTCGGCCTGCCGGTGACTGACGGGGCAACGCTGACGGCCGCGTACACGCGGCCGGAAGACCCCGGACCGATCATGATCACGCCAGCGACGGCCTCCTCGACATGGGCGCAGCCGCCGACACCGACCCCTACCTCGACGGCGACGGCCACGCTGACCCCGCTGCCGAGCCTGACGCCGACGCCGTCGCCAACGCTTACGCTCACCCTGCCGCCGAACGTCACCCCGGCGACGCCGACCCGCACCCTGACGCCGACCGTCACCCAGACGCCGTCGCCGGGCGGCCCATCGCCGACAGCCGTGCCAACTTCGACGCCGCAGCCGGGCGCGACAGTCATCTACGCCAACAGCCCCGACGTAGGCTATGTCAGCACGAACACCAACCAGATTCCGGGTGATCTGTGGACCGGCATCTGGGCCAACGGCGCGAATATCAACCACGGCGTCGTCCAGTTCAGTCTCGCCAGCTTGCCGGCGAACGCCATCGTGACGGACGCCTCCGTCTCGTTGACCGGCCGCACGGACTACACCTCGGACATCACGGCGACCTGGCAGCTGGGGCTGATGCCCACGAAGTCGGGGGCATCCTTCGATGAGACCGCCCCGCTCGCGGGGGCGACTTTCGCCGACATTCACGCGGCGGCGGTCATGCTCTCGCCGACGACCCTCACCACCGGCGACCTCAACGTCGGCGCGACGAACACCTTCGTGCTGGACGCGAGCCAGCGCGCGGAGATCGCGCGGAGGCGGAGTGCGACGGGCCGCGTGACCTTCCGCCTCGATGGGCCTCAGAGCGGCGCGAACAGCATCTTCACGTGGTGCGGCCTCGTCACCACACCCACGTGCGGCAATGCCCAGCGGCCGGTGCTGCGCCTGTCATACGCTATTCCCGCGCCGACCTTCACACCTACCTTGACCCCAACGCCGACTAGCACGGGAACGGCGACGGCGACGCCAACAACGACAGCAACGCCGACCAGCACCGCGACTGGCACAGCGACCGCCACCAGTACGGCGACCGCCACGCGCACAGCGACGCCCGGCGCCACCGCGACCAAGACGTTGACGCCGACCATCACCGCGACGCCGCCGCCCGGCGCGACCGCGTCCCCCACGGCGACGGCGACGACCACGCGCACCCCCACGGTGACGCTCAGCCCGACGGCGACGCCGACGCCGGGGATCGCCTTCCCCGGCCACGAGCCGGATGGCGTGTTCTACACCGAAGCAGATTACCTGACCGTCGAGTTGTTCGTGACGTCGTCCTCTACCAGCATGGTGGCCGTCCGCAGCGACAGCACGCCGCTGGGAACAAGCCCGCTGTTCGTGCCGGTCACTGCGATCAGCCCAACCCACCTGGTCATGACGCCGGCGGTTCGTTTCTGCACGGCCTGCGCCGGCAACGACGTCGGGCAGTATATTCTCAAGGTCAAGGATGGCGACCGCATCATCGTGCAGTACCAGGACCTGATCCGCGTCGGCACGTGGCGCGCCCAACCACCGGCAGCGACCGCGACGGCCACGCCGACGTGGACGCCCACCACGACACCGACGGGGACGGCGACGGCCACGCTACCGCCCACCGCCACGGCGCCCCCGACGGGAACGGCGACCGCGACCGCAACGGGGACGGCGACGGCCACGCCGACATTCACGCCCACGCCAACGCTGACGCCGACGCCGACCGTGCAGCTCTACTTCGACCGCGAGGGTGGGACGTATGTCGGCACCGCCGGCTCGGCCGCGCTCTACCTGTTCGACGTGGACCTGCCAGCGCACTTTGACCAATACCCGAGCGTCTGGGCGCTCATATCGAGCACGAGCAGCCCGTATGCGTTCCAGGTGGAACTCAAGCCTGTTGTGCCAGGTTCGACCGTGTACAACACCATCGCCTCGGGCCAGAACATCCGCTTCTGCACCGCGTGCCTCGCCAGCGATCCGACGACGAAGACGCTCAAGGTGAGCGACGGCGATACAATCGAGGCCGAGTACCTGGACGTGCTGCGCAACGGGACACAGCGCCTGGCGCGCGCTAAGTGGCGCGCCAGCGTCCCGACGAGCACGCCCACCGCCACGGCCAGCGCCACGGCAACGCCCAGCGCAACGCCTCTCGCCAGTCTCACGCCCACACCGACGGCGACGACGACAGTCACACCGACAGGCTCGACCACGCCGGCGACGCCGACCACACCAACGGCGACGGCGACGGTAACGGCGGCAACCACGCCGGCGACCCCGACACCCACGGCGACAGCGACAGTCGCGACAGTGACACCGACACCCACGCCGACGACGTGTTGCGGGCCGGCCCACACCGTCTATCTGCCGCTGCTGGCCGTCGGCTGGGCCGGCGAGTAACGCGGGGGACAAGGGCGCAAGATTTGTCGGCGGCAGCCCCTACCCGTATCTCCACGCACTCCGCTGCGTTTTAGAGGGTGCTAGCCGCCGTGCAACCTCTCGGGCCGCCGCTGTACCTCCGGGACTGCGCGTGGGTAGTTTCATTCGGCGTTCCCCGATAACGGGACCCGCCAAGACACACGAGCCAAGGGGGGGCTCCCGCCGAGCTCCCCCTCTCCTTGTGTCTCGAAACACCCCCGGTTCACAATCTTCACAATTTCGTGGGGGTTAATCGTCGGCTAAACCAGTCTTAATATAACTTTAAGGAGTCGCGTGTTTAGTTAGGGCAGAGCGGCAGAATGACGCCCGGCGCTGCCCACACACAGAGGAGGACACAAACACACATGCGCCACCGAGGTATCACTCTGCTGCTAACCCTTGTCGTTTTCGCCCTGGCCGCGTCGGCCACGCAGGCCGCCCCGGCGGGCCAGCAAGATGGCCCTGTGCGCTCGATCCAGAAGGTGTGGATGAGCCAGACGGCCAACGGGACGCCGTTGGAGGTCTTCCCGACCGGGACCCAGTCGGTATTCGTCGTGTTCGACTACAAGGACGCGGCCGACACCGAAATCCAGGTCAAGGTGTACGACCCCAAGGGCCAGACCATCTACGTTGCGTCGAAGAAGTACTCCGGCGCCGGGCGAGAGAACATCGAGATCAAGCCTAGCGACCCGCTGCCGGATGGGGCCTACGTGACCAACGCCTCTATCGGCGTCCAGGGCCAGTTCTTCCTTTCAGAAACAAACGAGTGGTACGTCGGCCAGCCGCCGGCCCAGCCCACGGCCGCGCCGGCAGGCGCAGCCAAGGCGGCCGCGCCGGCCAACCCGGCCAACCCGGCCAACCCGGCCAACCCGGCCAACCCGGCTAACCCGGCTAACCCGGCCAATCAGGCGAGCGCCCCCAACCCGGTCGCGCCCGCCGGCGCGTCGGCCGCCCCTGCGACGGTGAACGCCGACGCCGGGGTGTCAATGCCGCTGTTGATCGGGGCCGGTATCCTCGCGCTCGGTTTGTTGGCGCTCGTGATCTGGGCGGTGCGTGGCTTCATGACCGCGCCGCGCCCTGATAAATGAGCCGCGCCAATCGAGTAGGCTGGGATGCTACGTGGTGACTGAAAGGAGACGGGGTACGTGAAGCGTTTATTCGCTCTAGCAATCGCTCTTGTGACGGGGTTGGTCTGGACTGGCATCGGTCAGGCGCAGGGCAACGTCATCACCAGGTTCGATATTCTGAAGTCAGATGGCTCCAGCGTCTGTACAGGTTCAAGCGCCCAGCGGGTCTGCACCGTGCCGAGCGGTTCTAAGGATTTCAGCGTCGTTGTGGAGTACCAGAACCTGCCGGCCAACACGCAGATGCAGCTCAAGCTGGCAGACGCCGTGGGGAACGAATACAGCCCACCATCTGAGACGCACAGTGGCAACGGGTCAGTCACGTGGAAAGTGACGGGCGACCAACTGCTCGCCAATCTACGCAAGCTGGCCGATCCAGATCAGCAAAGCCTGGGCAACAAAGTGCAGGCTGCGAGTCAGAGCAGTCAGGCGCTGTCAGAGGCGAAACAGGTCGTCAGCCAGATGCGTTCACCGATCCAGAGCCTTCAGCGCTATGGGGGCCTTATTCCCGCGTCTTACGTTCCGCTCGATCAGGCCGACCAGGCCCTCAACCAGACGCTACAGGCGCTCTCGGCCAGCTCGCCCAACTATTCGCAGGCGAACTCGTCGGCGAGCGATGCCGCCAACCAGCTCAAGGCGGGGTTGAGCAAGTTCGACGGTCAGACGAACATCGTGCTTGCCGATGACGTGCCGTTCTCATCTTCGACCCGCACCGCCAACATCGAGTTGAACGGCGCGGTCGCCGGCCAGTCGTTGCAGTGGACGGTGAGCGCCGTGGCGCTGCCGACCGCCACGACGCAGCCGACGAGCCGCCCCGTGGCGACCGAATCCCGGCCGGGCAACGTTCCGACCCGCACTGTGACACCGACGCCGGCGCCGACCCAGAATAACCAGCAGCCGACGGCCACGACAGCGCCTCAGAGCGGCCAGCAGCCGACGGCGACGACGGCCGCCCAGAGCAGCCAGCAGCCAACGGCGACAACGGCGCCGGACCAGAGCAGCCAGCAGCCAACGGCCACGACAGCGCCGGCCCAGAGCGTTCAGCAGCCCACGGCCATCGCAGCGGCACAAGCCGCGTCCGCCGGCGCAGCAGCGGCGGCCAGCGCGGCCGGACAGTCGGGCGGCGCGAGCGTGGTCACGGCGGCTCCCCCGCCTCCGCAGGCGACGGCGATTGCCCTCGGCGGGCAGGCCGCGGCCGCGGCGGCCGGCGCCACACCGGCGGCGGCGGCGCAGAAGGCGGTCGGCGCTGCTCCGAGCGGCGCGACGCCGAATGCGACGCCACGCCCAGGCAGCGGCACACCCGTCACGGCGGCGCAGGCCACGGCGACGGCGGCCAAGCTCGCCGGCGGCGTGGACCTGTCACGGCTGACGCCGGAAGCCGGCGGCGCGTCGCGGGTGTTGGGCCAGGCGGAGCGGGGCGGGTTCCCGCTGCTCATCGTTGGCCTTGTCGTTGTGGCGGCGGCCCTCGGCGGCGCGGCCCTCTGGGTAAGACGCCGAACGTAGAGCGCGCCTAGCGAAAGGATTGTGGAGACAAATCGTTGGTTCTCGGAACCCTCGTGGCCGACAGGAACGGTGGGAGGAGACGAGCGGAGGCGCTTCCGCGGACGCCAAAGCCTCTCTCAACGCCCGACCTGTTGGCCCGTTGGCTGAGTCGGCCCCCCCGCCGCCGGCCGACAGAAGGCTCCGCCCAAATATCCCCATTCACTCACTTGTTAGGAGGATTGGACAAATGCGAGTAGCTGCATTCGCCACGCTGGCCCTTGGGCTAGTGTTGGCAGCCCTATGGCTTGTGTTCGGCGCCCCGGCGTCGGCGCTGGCCGTAGAGCCGGCCCAGGCCGTGGACAATGTCACGATTCGAATGGTGCAGGGCAATCAACCGGAAAGCCTCTTCCCACGAGGCGTCAAGGTCGTGAACGGCCAGGTCGTGTACGAGATTCGAGATAACAACAGCGCGCCCGTCGCGCGCTCGACGACCATCTCGGTACTCGACCCGGTTGGCCTGGAGGTCTACAGCAAGACGTTCCAGACCAGCACGTCCTACACGGGCAGCGCGACCGAGCCATTCTCGGTCAGCGGTGACCAGATGATGACAACCTATCGCACCATTGCGACGACGCAATCGCAAAAGGCGGCGGCGGATGCCAATGCCATTCCAGCCGCGACAGACAGAATTGAGAGCAACGCGCTGAATAGCGTGAGCGCTGTCATGGCGGAAGCGACGCAGGCGCGGCTCGCCGCCGACCGTATTCTGACCTTCACCGACATCCCCACGTCCACGATCCCGCTGCTCACGCAAGCCTCGGCCGACCTGACGGCGGCCGTCGGCTTTGGCAAAGCCATCGTGGACGCCGGCGCGTGTACGCCGGCCGGGTCTCAGACCTGTTCCACCGCTGTCGCCAACTTCAACAGCAATCTCCAGACGATCAAGCAGAAGACGGCGAGCGCCGCCTCGTCCATCGCTACTGCCAACGGCCAGCTCAACGGCCTGTCGAACCTGGCCGTGCCGGCGATCGAGGCGTGTGACACCAACTCGCAAGGCCAGGCTATCCCCCGCACCTACACCTCGGTCGTGTTGCAGGTCATGACGCCCGGCCAGCCGGCGAGCCGCCGCGATACGTGGGAGTGGCAGGTGGGCAACGCCAGCTCGATTGCCGCCCACGCGGTCACGACAGCGGCGCCCTCCACCATCTACACGGTTGACGTCACCGCCTCGACAGTCCACACGTCGCAGCTCCGCACTACGGTTCTCGACGTTCAGTGTCTACCGGTGCCGGACGGCGTCAATGTGACCTTCGCGACGACCATCGGCCAGCTCAATCCGGTCTCGACCACGACAAGCTCCGCCAACGGTCTGCACGGCCTGGCCTTCTCGACGCTCCAGGCCGACACGCACTCGGGCAGCGCGGTCGTTCGGGTCACCGGGCTTGTCGGCACCGATTCGCCCGCGAACGTGACGATTGTCGGCCCCGCGACGACGCTGGCCTTCCAGATCGCGAGCCGCCCGCTCATCATCCAGCGCGACGCTTCGACCGACCTCCAGGTGCGCGTCACGGATGCGAAGGGCAGCTCCGTCGCGGACGGGACGCCCGTCCAGTTCACCGTGACGAACAGCGCGGGGACATTCAGCCCCGTCTCCGCCACGACGCTAGACGGCATCGCCCGCACGACGTTCACCGCCGGTTCGACCGGTGGGAGCGCCACCATCACCGCCCAGGTGCCTGGCACGTCGGCGCAGGACCAGCTGCCGGTGACCATCGTCGGCGCGCCGGCCTCGATGAGCCTGGACGTGAGCCAGGGCTACAGCACGACGCTGTACGTCAACACCAACCAGGCCCCCTACCTGCCCTACACCTACGTCGAGGCGACGGTGAAGGATGCTCAGGGGAACCCGGTCGCCGACGGAACGCCGGTCAACCTGACCCTGCTGGAAGCGGACCGCGCCGTGTGGGATCAGCCTAGCCCGGGCAACGCGCTGAACACGCAGGTCATCACGTCGAACGGCAAGGCGAAGGCCAAGCTCACCGCGATCCCGAGCGGCGTGGGCAAGACGGTGGACGTGACCGGCAACGTGCCGGGGACGGTGCCGCCCGTCATCGTACTGCCGTCCCAGGCGCTGGTGATTACCATCAAGGACCAGGGGCAGCCAACGTACAGCATCTATCTACCGGCCATCTTGAAGAGGGCAGTGTGCGGCAGGCAAAATCCTGGCGGAGGCTGCCAGGCGAAGGACCCCGTCGCCGCCACGGGAGAGTAAGACAGCGGCCGCAGAACGACTGATGAACCTTACCGAATTGTCGCCGCAATTACGCTGGCGCTGGAGAGCTATCTCCAGCGCCTCCCAGAGGCGGCGGAGTTGTCACTCCGCCGCCAGCGGAATGTGGCAACGAGTTCAGGAGCATCAGTCGTCCCTACAAAACACGTAACGCCCTCGAACATGAAGAGCGCGCCACGGGGTTCCCGTGGCGCGCTCGCTATTACTTGTTGGGCTGTTTGCCCGCCGCAGGCATGGAGTAATTCACGGTGAGGATTGGCCCGGCGCCGTCTGCGCCGCTGTTCCAACTGAACAGGTTGTCGGCGCCCGCCGCTGGCCCTTCCAGGCGGAAGGAGAGCCGCCGCGTCGTTCCGGCGCGTCGGCCCAGCTCGGACAGCGCGCCGGTATCGAAGCGGTAGAAATACGCCGGCCCGACGAGAAGCTCCTCGCCGTGGAGTAGCGGCGGCAACGTGACGGCGGCGGACGCCCGCTGCAACGCCGGATAGGTCACGCCCGGCCACAGCGAGTCGGCGCTGGCGGCGAGTAGCGTCGTCTGGAAGTCGCCGCCAGCGCTCGTATAGCGGCTCGACCGGCCCATCAGGAACAGGGTCGCCCAGTTCACCTGCGCGCCGGGCGGGATTGCCGAGAGGTCGAATTGCAGCGCGCCGAGGTACTGCGCCCCTTCGTACACCCCCACGTACATGTCGTCGTCGCCCAGGTGGTTGCCGCGCCCCTCGTAACTCACCACCCAACCGGCATACGCCGGCAGCGGCGGAATCTGGATGGTCACGTCGCGGTTCGGGCCAAGCGTCGGAACGGGGGTGGGCGGCGGCGGGGCCAGCGTCTTCGTCGGCGCGGGTGTGTTCGTCGGCGTGGGGGTCCTGGTGGGCGGCGGCGGCGGGCCATCGAGGCTGTAACCGACCCACAGTACCGGCCCTGACTGCGTGCTGCCCGACCCGTAGCCGGTGTCCCAGCTAAACAGACTGTTGCCAACCGTCGGCCCATCGAAGCGGAACGAGACGAGGTGGGTAGAGGCAAGGCGAGCATTGAGCTCGAGAACCTGCCCGACGCTGAAATCGAGATTGTTAGTGACACCCTCGCCAATCTCGCCGCCGGATAGTGTCCCCAGGGTACTGTGCGGGACGAGACCGTGGATCACGGCATAGCCGTGGGTGGCCCAACCGTAGTCGGCGTCAGACGTCAGAAGCTGGATCGTCCAGTTCCCTCCCTGGCGGTTCTGGGCGTCGCGCCCCGTGAGCTGCAACTGCGCCCGCTGGATGCGGGCATTCGGCGGCAGGCCCGACAGGTCGAACTGGACTGCGCCGTGGAACAGGCGTCCGCTGAGGCTGCCGGTAAAGGTGTCGTTGTCGCCGAAAAAGTTGGTATCTGGCGCATCGCTGCGTACCCACCCGACGCTAGCGGGCGCGGGCGAGATCTGCTGCGTGAAGAGACCCTGGGGCGTTGGCGTGGGCGTCGGCGTGCGGGTCGGCAGCGGCGTGCGCGTGGGCGTCGGGCTGCCGGGCGCTGGCGTGGGGCAGAGAGGCTGGACGGGGGTAGGTAGGGGCGCGTTCGGCTGGTGGTTCGCCAGCGTAACCGTCCAGAAGTAGTAGTAGTCCGTGTCCGGCTGGATCACGAAGCCGATGCCGACATCCTGCCACGTGCCGAGGAGAATGTTGCTGTAATCACTGCTCTTGGTCCAGAGGTCAACCAGGTTGCGCGGACTTGGCTCGGCCCCGGCGACAAGCTCGCTGGCGGAGGACATTGGGTAGCCCGCCGTCACGATACGGCTTTGCAGCGATGAGCCATCGCTCCCCGTGTGGGTCAGGCGATTGTGATCGGCCATGTCGCGGCTGTGTTGCTCCGAGGCTGTGGTGAGACGCATGTCCAGGTTGAGCGCCGGCATGCCCACCGCCAGCCGCGCCGCGTTGATCGCGTCCAGCAGCGATTGCTCTTCCGTCCCCAGCCCTGAGATAGGGCAGGTCGTCGGCGTCGGCGTCGGCCGTGTCGCGCCGGGCGTGGGCAGGGCGATGTCAAGACCCACAGCCTGCGCGGCATTGACCAGCCCATAGCCGAACTCGGCGTTGTGGCCGCTGGGGTCATAGATCGAAGCGCCGAGGCGTTCGGTGGTGTTAATCAGGCGGTCGTGGACCTGGGCGTTGGTGAGCGTGGCGTTGCGTGACCACAGCAGCGCCGCGACGCCGCTGACGAAGGGCGCAGCCATGGATGTGCCGGGCCAGGCTTCGTAGCGGTTATCCGGCAGGGTACTCAGGATGGCCACGCCGGGCGCGACGAGGGAGATCGTCGGCCCGTAGTTCGAGAACGGCGCGCGGGTGTCGTCGGTATTGAGCGCGCCGACGGAGATCACGTTCGGCCAGGCGGCCGGGTAGCTCGGCTTGTCTGTGTTGTCGTTGCCGGCGGCGGCGACGACGAGGGCGCCCGCCTGCCAGGCGTGGTCAATGGCCTGCTTGAGCGTCTGGGACGGGGTGTCGCCGCCCATGCTCAGGTTGAGGACGCGGGCGTTGTTGGCGAGGGCGTACTCGATGCCCTGGGCAATAACGAAGTGGCTGCCGTTTCCGAGCGCCGACATCACTTTGATAGGCATGACGCGGCTGCCGGGCGCGACCCCACTGATGCCGACGCCGTTGTTGGCGGCAGCGGCGATGATGCCCGTGACGTGCGTGCCGTGGCCGTTGTCGTCGTCCGGGGTGCGGGTGTTATGCACGAAGTCATACCCGGCGACGAGCTGGCCGCGCAGGTCCTCGTGCGCCGCGTCCACGCCGGTGTCCAGGACGGCGATGACGACGTCGGGGCTGCCGCGCGTCAGGTCCCAGGCGGCGGGAATCCCCGTTCGCACAAGGCCCCACTGATCCTTGAAGAAGGGGTCGTTGGGCTGCCAGGCGCCCGACCGGCTCGAAAGGCGCACGACCGGGTCGCGCTCTGCGAACGCGATGCCGGGATCAGCCTGGAGGGTCGCTAGCGCGCGGTCGAGATCGTCCGGCGGAACGCTCACCGCATCAATGCTGAGGGTGGTCAGACTCTCGGTGACCTTGCCGCCGACCGCCTCGACCGCCGCGCGGCCCTTGGCGGCGGCGGATGCGCGGTAGCCGACGAGGATGCGGCCCGGCACGAAACGCTCGGCCGCCGTCGCGTCGCCGGCGGCTGCGACACTCGTGGTAGAGCGGGACAGGCCGATGACCAGCCATACCAGGCCGGCGCCAAGCAAGAGCGATATCAGGATGCGTCGCATGCCGTGTCCTCCTACCTACATAGACGTGAAAATCCTATTCTAATTACGCGCTTCCGTCAACAAGGCATTTTTACAGTTTCACGCGCGACATCGCAAGCTCTATGTTTGCACTTTGTGTCTGGTCGGGAGGCTTGGAGGGCGCAGCCCTCCAAACTACCCACTTTCCCCTTCTTCAGTGGGGGCTGCGCCCCCGAACGACGCGGGGGAGAGGGGGTTCGTGGGGGCCTGCGGCCCCTACACCCCCGCTGCACCGCAAAGTGCAAAGATAGAGGCAAGCTGCCGCGTGGTAGCTAACCGCCGTCTGACCTACGGCTGCTCTACGCTGCCGAGCGTAGGGTGGGCATTGACCGGTTGGGCAGTTGCGAATATACTTGGGGCGTTGGGGCTGATCGTTGTGAAGGCGGGGGTGTGATTTTGACCCGATCAGGTCGCGGTGGCAGGGACACAACACGGGCGGGACACAGACGAGGCTGGCAATCGGCCGCCGCTCGTCTCGCCGTCGTGCTCGTCGCCCTGGCCCTCCTGGCCCTTGCCACCCGCGCCAGCGTCGAGGCGCAGGGGAGCGCCGAAGAAGCCCTGATCCAGAGCATCATCAGCCGCATGAGCGTCGAGGAACGAGTCGGTCAGCTTTTCCTCGTCACCTTCCAGGGCGCCGACACCGGCTCCGCGTCCGACATCGCCGGCCTCATCCGTGACTACAAAATCGGCGGCGTCGTTCTTAGCCCGACGAATGGCAACTTTCGCAACGAGGGCGACACGCCGCAGCAAGTCGCCCAGCTGAGCAACGCCGTCCAAAACCTTGCCCTTCAGTCGAACCCGGCCAACCCCGTGCCACTGTTCGTCGCTGTCGAGCAGACAGGCGACGGCTACCCCTACACGGCGTTGCGCAACGACTTCACCCCCCTCCCCTCGCCGATGGCGCTCGGGGCGACGTGGAGCGACATATCGAGCATGGATGTCGGCCGCATTGTGGGCCAGGAGCTGTCGGCGGTCGGCGTCAACATGCTCCTGGGGCCGTCGCTGGATGTCCTGGCGATGCCGCGCCCGAACCAGAGCGGCGACCTGGGGGTGCGCTCATTCGGCGGTGACCCACAGTGGGTGGGGCGCAACGCCCGCGCCTACATCCAGGGTGTCCACCAGGGCAGCGTGGCGCGGGTGGCGACGGTGGCGCAGCACTTCCCCGGCATCGGGGCCAGCGACCGCAGCTCTGACGACGAAGTCGCGACAGTGGACCGGCCCGAGGCGGACCTGCGGCGGGTGGACCTGGCCCCCTTCCTCCAGGTGACCTCGGCGGCGCCGAACGGCGCGACGGAGATGACCGACGCCCTGATGTCGGCCCACGTTCGCTACGGCGCGTGGCAGCGAACGCCGGGGCAGCCTATCAGCCTCGACGCCCAGGGCGGCTTGCAGCGGCTGCTCGACTCGCCGGACATGAAGGCGTGGCGCGAGCGCGGCATCCTCGTGAGCGACGCGCTAGGCGCGCCAGCGGTGCGCAAGCTCTACGACCCCAAGCAGGAGACATTCAACCAGAAGCGCATCGCCCGCGATGCGTTCCTGGCGGGCAACGATGTCCTCTACCTGGCGCGCTTCAGCGCCCACGACCAGTGGCCGGAGCAGCTGGCGAACATGCGGATGGCGATCGAGTTCTTCCGCGATCAGTACCGCGCCGACCCCCAGTTTCGGGAGCGCGTAGACACCTCGCTCAAGCGCATCCTCCTCCTCAAGCGGCGGATTTACTCGAGCTTCACCGCGCCAAACGTGCTGGTAGACGACCGCCGCGCCGCTGAGCGGGTTGGGCGCGACGAACGGGTTATCACCAACGTGGCCCGCGATGCGGTCACGCTGGTCTCGCCGACGCGGGAGAACGCCACGCGCCTCGCCCGGCCGGCCGAGGGCGACCGCATCCTGGTTGTGACCGATGGGCGAATGGGGAGCGATTGCACGGGCTGCCCCGCCGCGCCCCTCGTCTCACCGACAGCGATCCAGGATATCATCCTGCGTCTATATGGCCCGAGTGGGGCCGGCATCATCAGCCCGGATCACGTCACCAGCATCGCCTTCGCCGACCTGAAGGCATACCTGGCGGGCAGCGGGCTGACCGACGAGCAGCGGCGTGACCTGGAGGGGCGGCTGCAAGCGGCCAACCTGCTCGTGTTCGGCATGTTCGACACGGCGCAGGACCCCAGCGCCGACGCGCTGCGCATGTTCCTGCGGGACCGCAGCGCCCTGCTCGGCGACAAGAAAGTCGTCGTCATGGCGTTTGGCGCGCCCTACTATCTCGACGCGACGGAGATCGGCAAGCTGAACGCCTATTTCGCGCTCTATGGCAAAACGCAGCCGTTCCTGGAAGCCGGCGTGCGCGCCCTGTTCCAGGAGTTCGTCCCGCGCGGCGTGCCGCCCGTCAGCGTGCCGGGCATCTATGATCTGCCCGTGATGCTGGAGCCGGATTCGGGTCGCCCCATCCCCATCGGCGCGCTGAACAAGACGTCGGGCGACAAGGCCCAGGTGGGCGAGACGATCACAATTCGCGCTGGCCCTATCCTGGATCGCAACGGTCACCCGGTTCCGGACGGCACGCGGGTCAATCTCCAATTCTTCTATCGCGCGGCGGCGGTCTACCTCCCCAACCAGGAGGTCGGCACGCGGAATGGCACCGCCGAAACGACAGTGTTCCTGGAGCGGCCCGGCCAGCTCGAAATCAGCGCCTCCGCCGGCCGCACCTCGACGACAGCGCCCATGGTCCTGACGGTGCAAGGGGAGGGGCCGGTGACGCCAGTGCCGACGCCGCAGCCGTCCCCGACGCCGCAGCCGACATCCACCGCCACGCCCTCGCCGACGGTGACGGTGACGCCGGTGGCGAGCGCCGCGCCGGTCGAGCCGGCGACGCCCGGCGGCGGGTGGGCCGGCCTAATCCTCTCCCTGGCGACGGTGCTGGGCATCGGCGCGCTGTGCGTCCTCTGGCAGCGCGGGGCAACCTTTGCGCCCAATGACGCGGTGCGCCTGCTGCTGCTGGCCTCGGCGTGGGGGCTGGTCGGCTACCTCATCAACGTTGCCGGGTTGAGCAGCCTGCGCGCGGGCGCGCTCTGGATCGCGCCGCTGGTCAGCGGGGTCTTCGCGCTCCTACCGGCGCTCTGGCTGTGGCTCCAACGGCGTTAGTGCGTCGTCAGGGGACGTGTTCGGCGTCGCGCTACTGGATGGAAGCCCAAGGGGCTGAGAGGTAGCCTCTCAGGCTTGCACGTCGTAGCCTGCCCGTTCGACGGGCAGGCGGGCCTGGATAGCCTACGAGGCCCGTTGTCCTTTCCTTAGGGGGCCGTGGTGGTGATGGGGGTGGGGGTGGCGGCGGGGGGCGAGGCCGCGATGCGCGCGGTGGCGAAGATGGCAAGGCCGAGCAAAAGCGCCACCAGGACGACCAGATAGAAGTTCTCTCGGACGGCGCGCGCCCAAACATGGCCCCCCGCGCCGCCGTCGCCCGCTCTGTCCGGCTCGAGCTGCGCCCGCAGCTCGGCGACGGAGGACGGGCGCTGGTCCGGGTGCATGGACATGGCGCTGAGGATGACCTTCTCGACAGTCGGTGAGATGGCCGGGTTCAGGGAGCGCGGCGCGACGAGGCTCTGCGGTTCGAGAAATCGCTGCTGCGCCGTGACTGGGATGCGGCCGGTCAGCAGGTGGTAGAGGGTCGCGCCGACGGCGTAGATGTCGGAGCGGGGCAGGGTGTGGTCTGCGCCGCCATACTGCTCCAGAGGGGTGTAGGGCAGGGAGCCGACGCCGCGAACGACGGTGATGGTGCGCGGGTCCTCCGGGTCCAGCGGCTTGACCAGCCCGAAGTCCACGAGCTTGATGCGGCCCTGGGGCGTGAGTTTGATGTTCGCCGGTTTGACATCGCGATGGATGACCGGCGGCGACTGAGTGTGGAGATACTCCAGGGCATCGAGCAGCTGCGACAGCCAGTCGAGAACTGTCGCCTCGCGCAGGAATTCCCCCCGCCCCCGCGCCCCGTCCACCAGCTGGCGCAGATCTGGCCCGTCCACGTAGTCCATCACCAGGTAGCTGCGCCCATCCTCGACGAAGAAGTCGTACACTTTGGGGAGGTTGGGGTGGTCCAGGCGGGCGAGGATCATGGCCTCGCGGCGGAACTGCGTCTGCGCCTGGGACATCTGGGCCGACGTGGCGTAGGGGTCGGGGCGGATCTCCTTGATGGCCGACAGCCGCCCCGCGAGCCGCATGTCTTCGGCCGCGTAGACCGCGCCGCTACCGCCCTCACCGATAAGTTGGACGATTCGATAGCGGGCGCGTAGAATCCCCCCTACCACAGTCGCATTGCTCACAGACCCTCCCGCCGGTTGTCGTGCGAAGCATAGCCGTCCCCAGGGGTGGAGTCAAGTGGGGTGCGCAGCGGGGTTTGTGGGTGATGGGGAAAAGGCATGCCGATCAAAGACATTCCGATGCTGATATTGCGCGCCGGCCAGGCCGACAGCCGCGAGTGGGCGCTGGACCGAACCGTCGTCACGATTGGTCGGACGCCGGAGAGCGACATCGTGTTGGAGGCGCGGGAGGTCTCGCGCCGCCATGCGCGCGTCGAGCGCCATGGCGCGCAGTACGTCCTCTATGACGAGGGCAGCAAGAACAAGACATACGTGAACGGTCAGGCCATCAGCGAGCCGCATGTTTTGGCCGACGGCGATGAAATCAGCATCGCCATGCGCTTCAAGCTCCTGTTTGTGGATGCCGAGTCGACCGCGCCGCTACCGCCGTCCCCGGCCCACCGCCGCGGCCTGTACGTCCACGAGAGCACCAAGCGGGTCCTGGTCAACGGCGTCGAGCTGACGCCGCCACTGTCCGCGCCGCAGTACAATCTCCTGTGGCTGCTCTACTCGCGCGCCAACACGGTCTGCCCGCGCGACGAGGTGGTGCGCGCGGTGTGGGCGGACGCGATGGGCGGCGTGACCGAGCAGGCGGTGGACGCGCTCGTGCGCCGTCTCCGCGACCGGATCAAGGATGTGGACCCGAACCACGAGTACATCGTCACGGTGCGCGGCCACGGCCTGATGCTGGACAACCCGGAGGAGTAACCTGGTCGGGTGGCCGCCAAATTGGGTCGGCCGCGTATCCCCGCGCCTTCGGCGGCGTCTCCATAAATAGACATTGGTTCGAGCGGTGGGGTGCTGTCTCGGCCGATGCGCTAAATTGCCGAATTCCAGAGCGTCCGCTACAATTTGCCGCCGTTCGCACTGTGGGGTGTACAGCGCGAGCTGGGGACAAGACTGTTGGAGAATCTCAAGATGTACAAAGCCGTGTCAGGGCTGCCACGTGGCTTCGCCGCGCTCGTGGCAGTTTGCCTGTTCTGTTTGCCGCTCATTGCGTCGGCGGATCTGCTTCCTCAAGCTGGCAAAGACGCGGCTTCCGGTATCGTTCCGGGCCAGGTCCTGGTGACCTTTCGCGATGACGCCGGCAAGGACGCTGTCGCCCGCATCCTGCGGACTTATCCTCCCTTGAGTAAGGTCGCCGGCCTGTATCGTCTGTCCGCGCCTGTCGGCGCCGAGACCGCCACAGCGGCGCAGCTCCTGGCGGACCCCGCCGTCGCTGGCGCCGCCGCGAACCCGGCAGCCCAGATGTCAGCGGCGGGCGCGGCGGGCGCAGCCAAGACGAGGAGCGCGCCGACCGCCCGCCCGGCCTCGACGCCGGCCGCACCGGCGACGACGAGCGCAACGGACAACGCCCCGACGCCCGCGCCGGACAGCCCCGTCGCAAGCCCCTTCGGCGGCACGATTCGCAGCTTCTGGCTCAGCGACCGCCAGGCGGGCGCCGACCCCACCCAGGGCGCTCCGAACGGGCTGGTGATCGGCGCGTGCCAGGGGCCGCGTTTCAACGCCGGCCGACCGATCTGGGCCAATATCCGCTACGAGAACATGGACGCCCAGGTACTCAGGGTGCAGGTGTACTCCTACGGGCCGTTTGGCGCCAGCCCGGCCCAGGAGCAGCTTGGCTACGGCTGGTCGGTGTCGGTCAGCGGCTACAACGCGGCGTCCCAGCCCCTCCCCAATTCCTACCGCCTGCCGGTGGGCTGCTACGAAACCCGCCTGTATTCCTCCCTCGACAGCTCATCCAGCGCGACGCCGCTGGCGCGGGTGCGGTTCCAGGTCGTGACTACCTCGCCGGAGATGCAGTCCTCGAACCTGCAACTTTGGCACCTGGATCACTCGCGGGCCGAGGATGGCGCCGACCTGGCTAAGAACTGGGTGGACATCAAAGCGACAGGCGCGTGGAACGTCACCACGGGCGGCGCGACGACGATCGCCATGATAGGCTACGGCGTGGACATCGGCCACGAGAAGCTCAATGGGCATGTCTGGAGCGACCCGACGAACCCGAACGTCCACGGCTGGAATTTCGTCACGAACACGCCGGACGTTCCCGACGACTACGGCGAGGGGACATTCCTGGCCGGGCTTATCGCCGCGCGGCCCGACGGCATCACCAGTAACGGCGGCCTCGGCGTCAACTGGGGCGCGAAGATCATGCCGCTGCGCATCACGACCCCTTACGACCCTGTCACCCGTACCTGGCCCCAGGGAATCGCGGACGCCGCCAACGTCATCAGCGCCATGAGTTGGGCGCGGGAGAAGGGCGCCCAGGTCATCCTGGTCTGCCTGCCCGTGCGGCTCGACCAGAACCGAGCGGTAGATCAACAGTTCAAACTATTGTTCCACCAGGAGGTGCAGCGCGCCAAAGCGGCCGGCATCGTCGTCGTCGCGCCCGTCGGCGATGTGGATCTGAATATGCCCGACAACCCGCCGGGCGACGACCTGTTTCCGGCCTCATTTTCGGAGACGCTGACCGTGGCGACGACCGATCAGGCCGACCAGGGCTACCGGCGGGCCTACCGCAACCTCGCCGTAGACGTAGCGGCGCCGGGCCAGGTCTACATGCTCAGCATCAACAACCCCAATCTTCCCTGGTTGGACCCGTCGGAGCGGGTAGACCCGGCTTTCGTCTACGGCGACACGGCCTTCTCCGCCGCGCTGGTGACGGGCGTCGTCGGTCTTATCAAGTCCGTCAACCCGTATCTGGATCCGGACAACATCCAGGCCCTGCTCAAGAATACCGCCGACAAGGTAGATACCGCGAGCCACAGCTACGACGATCCGACGCCGTGTCCGAGCGGATGGAACGAGTACCTGGGCTGCGGCCGCATCAACGCCGAGAAGGCGCTGCTCGCCACGCCCCACGATTTGCGCGGCGCGCTGAGCATCACGCCCATCAACGCCACCACGCCCGGCCAGCAGTGCGCCCGGATCGAGAACAAGCGCACCGGCGCGGTCACCTGGAAGGTAGACGTCCCCCTTGCTGACCAGGACTGGGTGACGGTGACCGGCCCGTTCTCCGCCAGCAGCACGGACCAGAACCCGGACTACCAGGGCAAGCTGCCGTCATACGCTAAGGTGTGCGTCAACCTGGGGACGGGGTCGGGGCAGCGCCCCTATGGCTCGTACCCAGTCAAGCTCACCGTGCGCAGCACGATGGGGACAACTGGCCCGCAAGTGCCGATCACGCTGTCGGTGCTTTACGCGCCGAGCATCGCCCAGGTCTACCTGCCCAATCTCGCGGCAGGGGTGTCAACTTCCGGGCAATGATTAGCGCCGCCATTCCGTGCTACAATGGGGCGCGCTGGATCGCGGAGACCGTCGCAGCGCTCCAGCGGCAGACGCGCCCACCGGACGAGCTGCTTGTCATTGACGACGGCTCGACCGACGGCTCCGGCGCGCTCGCCGCCGGGGTCGGCGCCCGCGTCATCACCCACGCCGTGAATCGCGGCCTCGCCGCGGCGCGCAACACGGCCCTGGTGGCGGCGAGCGGCGACATCCTCGTGTTCGTGGACAGCGACGCCTATGCCGCCCCGGGCATGATCGAGGCGCTGCTGGCCGGCTTCACCGCGCCGGACATCGCCGGCGTCGGCGGCGGCGGCGTCGAGGCGCACCAGGTGACCCACGCTGACGCCTGGCGCGCGCGCCACGCCCGCCAGTGGCACGGACCGCGGCCGGTGACCGACGCGCCGTACCTGCACGGCCTATGCGCCGCCTACCGCCGCCAGGCTCTGTTCGCCGTCGGCGGGTTCGACACGGCGCTGCGCACGAACGCGGAGGACGTCGAGATGGGCATTCGGCTGCGGCAGGCGGGCTACCGCCTCGTCTACACGCCGGACGCCGTGGTCTACCACCAGCGCGCCGACACGCTCCCGACTTTGGCGAAAATGATAGACCGGTGGTACTATTGGGCGGCGCGGGTGCGCCAGGCGCACCGCGACCAGCCGTGGCGCCTGTTCGCCGGCGTCGTCCGCAGCGCGACCGTGCAGCCGGCGCAGGACTTGCGCGAGCAGCGGCCGGACCTGGCGGGGATCAGCTGGATGATGGCCGGCGTCAAGGCGCGCGCCATCGCGCGCGGCCTGAGGTCCGCGGAGAGCGGGTGATGGGAGAAGACGTGGTGACAGCAGAATCGGCCCGCGCCGCCCTTGTCACAGGTGGCGCGGGTTTTATCGGTAGCCACCTGGCCGAGCGTCTGCTGGCCGCAGGCTACACCGTTCACATCCTGGATAACGAAACGACCGGCTTGCGCGCCAACGTTCCGCTCGGGGCGACTTACCAACGCGGCGACGTGAGCAACGCGGCGGATGTCGAGGCAGCCTTCGCGCGCGGCGCGGCGTCGGGCGCGCCTTCCGTCGTACTCCACGTCGCGGGCCAGGCGTCCACCATCCGCTCCTTCGCCGACCCCGGCGCCGACTTCGCCACGAACGCCCTCGGCACGATGAACGTGGTTCAGGCGTGCCTCAGACACCGCGTTCCGCGTCTGCTGTTCGCCTCCTCCATGACCGTCTACGGCGCCCCCTCCCGCGTCCCGACGCCGGAGGACGAACCCTGCGCGCCCCTGTCGTACTACGGCATCTCGAAGTACGCGGCGGAGCGGTACGCGCTGGCGACGGCGGCGCGCCCCGACCTGGCCGCGCCCTTCCACGCCACCGCCTTCCGCATGTTCAACGTCTACGGCGAGCGGCAGCGTCTCGACAACCCGTATCAGGGCGTGGCGGGCTTTTTCATCGGCTCGGCGCTCACCGGCGCGCCGATCACGATTCATGGTACGGGCGAGCAGTCGCGCGACTTCGTCCACATAGACGACGTGGCGCGCGCCTGGCTCGGCGCGATCGAAGCGCCCCAGACGTACAATCGCGTGTTCAACGTCGGCGAGGGCCAGCGGCGCAGCATCAACGAGCTGGTGGATACAATTCTCGCCGCCGTCGGCCGCTCGCGGGCCGACTACCCGCTCCTGAGCGGGCCGCGCCGCCCCGGCGACCAGGAGCACATGGCAGCGGACACGCGGGCGCTGCGCGACGCCCTCGGCTGGTCGCCCCAGGTTCCATTCGCCGAGGGGATGCGCCGCACCATTGCGTGGGCCAGCGCGCAGGCGTACGAGAAGGAGTAGCATGCCCGGCCTCGGCGAGCAAGCCGTCTACCTGCTCAACGCCCTGACGCCCGCGTTCCCGCAGAACGAACACCTCGTCGAGGTGATGTCGGACGCGGAAGGGCATTTCGCGTGGGAGTACAGCGAGGGCGAGGCGATGCTGGACGAGTGGCGTCCGCCCCTCGATCCGGCCGGCCGGCGCATGCTCGACGTGGGAAGCGGCTCCGGCGGCAAGTCCCTGCTGTACAGCCGTCTTGGCGCAGTCGAGGTCGTCGGTCTTGAGCTTGACCGACGCCTGGTCACGCGCTCCGCCGCGCGGCTCGCAGCCCTGGGCGAGACGGAGAGCGCGGCGCGGCGAGTTCGGATCGTGCATGGCGATGCGACGCGCATGCCCCTGCCCGCCGCCGCTTTCGACCTCATCGTCTCCATCAACGCGCTCGAGCACATTGTCCCGCCGGAAGCAGCGCTGGCCGAGTGCGCCCGGGTCCTGCGGCCTGGGGGCCGCGCCTATCTACGTTTCCCGCCCTACTGGAGCGCCTGGGGTCCACACCTGGAACGCTGGGTTCACTTCCCCTGGCCCCACCTTCTGTTCTCGGAGCCGACCCTGATCCGCGCCGCCAATCGCCTGGAAGAACGGATGCGGCTCAACGAGCGGATGCCCGACTTCGAGCGGCTCGACATGCGCGGCCAGACGGAGTTCTACCACGTCAACCGCATGACCATGGCCCAGTTCGATGCGGCGCTGTGGCGCCTACCGTTTCGCGTCGTCGGCCTGAGCATGCTGCCCACCGGCTACAAGTTCCTGCCGCGTCTGGCCGACAAATGGGGGGGATTGGGCTGGCTGCCCCGCGCCGGCGCTGATCTGCTGAACGCCGCCGCCCACTCCCGCCCCGGCCGCGAGGTGATTGCCACCAAGGCCGTCGTCGTCCTCGAACGAACAGACGACGGCCGAGGCTGCCGGGGTGCGGGCGGATGACGTATCGCCGCCTCATGCCGCGCCTCTCGGCAGCGGTGATCGTTGTCGTCCTGGCCGTCCTGGCGCTCGTCGTCTACCGCAGCCGCGACGAGTTGAGCGCCTACCCCTGGCAGCCCCAGCCGGTCTACATCGCCCTGGCGTCCATCGCCCACAGCATCTCCCTCGCCTTCACGTTCTTCGCCTGGGACCGCATGATGCGGCGGCTTGCGCCGCAGGGCGGCAGCAGCTATCGGACGAACTTCTCCATCTACTACACCACATCGCTGGCAAAGCGCATCCCCGGCACGGTCTGGTACGCCGCCGGGCGGGTGGCGCTCTACGAGCGGCTGGGGGTCAACCCGTCGCTGACGATGGCCGCGCTGGTTTACGAGTCGGCCCTGGTGTTCCTGAGCGGCCTGCTGGCGATCATCCTCCTCGTCCCGTTGGCCCTGCGCGCCGGAGTTGGCGGCGTACTGGCCCTGCCTGGCCCGACCACGCTCGCCGCCCTGGCCCTCATCCTGGCGTTGATGGTCGGTCTGATGTGGCCGGGGACACTGGAGCGGCTCATCAACCTGGCCCGCCGCATCCTGAAGCGCGGCGCCATCACAGTCCAGGCCGGCCACTGGGACATTATGTTCTGGATGGTCCTCTACCTGGCGGCGAACCTGGTCGGCGCGGCGGTCGGCTTCTTCTGCATCGTCAACATCGTGTACCCGGTGCCCCTGGCGCAGTTCGCGCCGATTGCCCTGATCGGCACGATCTCGGTGGTCGTCGGCCTCGTCAGCTTTCTGGTGCCGTTCGTGCCGCTGGCGCGAGAAGCGTCTGTTACGTTGCTACTGACGGCCTACCTGCCGCTGCCCGTGACCCTCATCGCCGCCCTCCTGTTCCGCCTCGTGTGGACGGTCAACGACGCCGTGTGGGCGATGCTGGCCTACCGCATCGGCCTGATAGACGCGACCGTCGTGTCCGGCGGCGACACGGCCGAGCCTTACCCGGAGATTTAACGCTCATGCCCCTGTGGATGGACCTGGCGCGCCGCGCGCCCCCCCGCCTGCGCAGCGCCATCATGCGTTCGCCGCTGGGCGGCCTGGCGCACCGCACGATGGACCGCGCCGTCGGCGGGGGGCTGGCCGTTGTAGACCTGGCGCCGCCCCTGGCCGGCCACCGCATGCGCCTCGACCTGGCGTATCACCGCGGCATGGCCTACGGCGACTACGAGCTTCCCGTGACCCGCGCCATCGCAGAGATTGTGCAGCCGGGCTGGCTGGTGGCCGACATCGGCGCGCAGATCGGCTACATGACCTTGCTCATGGCGAGCCGCGTCGGGGCGGCGGGACGTGTCCTGGCGTTCGAGCCGATGCCCGCCAATTTCGCCGTCCTGGCGGAGAACATTCGCCTCAACGGCTACACCACGGTCCAGGTGGAGCGCCTGGCGGTGGCGGATAAGTCGGGGACGACACTCCTGCGCCGTCTGGACGATCGCGCCCTCTCCGCCACCGCCTCGATTGTCGCGGAGGACGGCGGCGGTGGGAGCATCGAGGTGACGACAGTGAGTATGGACGAGTACCTGGCCGGGGCGCCGGGTGACCTGCGTTTTGCCAAGATTGACGTCGAGGGCGCGGAAGACCTGGCGCTCGCCGGCATGACGCGCACCCTGGAACGCTGCCGCCCGATTCTCCTGGTGGAGGTGCATGGCGAACCGGGCGGCGACAGCCCCGCGCTCACCCGCCTGGCCGCTCTCGGCTACACGCTCTCCGCCATCGGCGCCGATGCCGGCGCTGTCACCCCAGCCTATCGCGGCCATGTCCTGGCCCGTCCGGCCTGATCTATGCTTCATACTCCCCGCCCCTGCCCGGCGTGCGGCGTCACGGCGGCCCGACCGTGGCGCTGGAAGCCAGATGACAGCGAGATCGCCTATCCCGGCGTCAAGCCCGCCCACGCGCCGGGCTACCAGATCGTGCGCTGCGCGGGCTGCGGGCTGGGCCGCGTGGACCCGCTGCCGACCGACGCCGATCTGAGGGCATTGTACGCTGAGGATTACTTCGGCGGCAGCGACTTTAGCGGCGGCATCAGCGACGCCCTGGTTCGTTACCGCCGCTACAGCGGCCCGCCCGCGCTCCAGGTCCTCCGCGCCGCCAACGAGCGCGCCTACGAGGCCGCCCACGTGGCCGACCTCCAGGCGTGGTACAGTCAGCTCGGCGGACCAGCCGCGCCGCCGCGTTTTTTGGACGTGGGCTGCGGGGCGGGCGGCGTGCTGGCGGCCGGCAAGGCGCGCGGCTGGCGGGTCGTCGGCGTCGAGCCATCTCAGGCGGGGGCGGCGCTGACGCGGCGGCGTAACCTGAACGTTATCGCCGCGGATCTGGCGCACGCCGGTCTGCCGGACAGCGCCTTCGACATTGTCCACATCCGCGAGGTGCTGGAGCACGTCGTCGAGCCAATGGGGATGCTGCGCGAGGCGCGGCGACTGCTCGCCCCCGGCGGGATGCTCTATGTGCAGGTTCCCAATGACATCGAGGGCTATCGGGCGCGTGTGTTCCCCACAGTGTGGTGGCTCATTCCGCCGCTGCATGTGTGGTATTTCACGTTCGACACCCTGGAGCGCATGCTACAGCAGGTGGGGCTAACATCGCGGGTGACCGGCACGCTCGGTCTCGGCGTGGGCTACGATAGCTACCGCTACCTGGCCGCGCGCGCCGGCCTCCTCGCCTGGCTCGACAGCCACGAGGCCGGCCCGGCCGGCCTGGCGCCGCGGGCGGCGCGCGCGGCGTTTCGTGTCGCTGGCGCGCCTGTTGATCGCGCCCTCGATCGCCAGCGTCGTCACTCCAGCCTGTGGGTGTGCGCGACGGCGGAGAGGGATGGGTGACGAGTGACGGAGTGGCGGAAATCCAAGTGGGGACACGTGCGTCTATGATGTGTAGACCCCCAACAGCCCCTCGAATCGGGCCTCACCCGAAAGTAGTAGAGGGCAATTGGGGGTGAAATTCACCCCGCAGGGTGATGACACGCGGCGTGGTTTCGAGTTTAATGGTGGCAGAGACGTTCATGCTTGAGCAGCAACACGGAGGAAGATTTACTATGTACCGAAAACTCATGATCGGCCTGGTTGCGGCGTTGATGCTTGTGGCAGTTGTCAGCGTTGCGGCGTACGCCCAGGGAACCCTGAAGGAGTACACAGGCTACCAGGTGATGAACCTGGCGACTTGTAGCGGCTGTGATGCCCACGTGCGTGTGGACTACTACGGCTCGACCGGCGGCGCGCCGGTGAAGAGCCAGAACCTCACCATCGCCCCGGGCGCGTCCGCCAACGTCCAGCAGAAGTCCGAGACGGACCTCGCGGCTGGCGTGTACTCGGCCGTCCTCAGCTCCGACCAGCCCATCGCGGCAGTGGTCGGCCAGATCGAGTCCGACCCCAGCACGAGCAGCCTGGTCTACCAGGCCCCGTTCTCGGACTACACGGGCATCAGCGCCGGCTCGACCACGGTCAGCCTCCCCTCGATGGAGGTCAACTGGTTCGGCATCGACTCGCTGGCCCGCATCCAGAACGTGGGTGACGCTCCCGCGACCGTGACCGTCCAGTACAAGGCCGCCAGCATCGGCGGCGTCCTGGCCGGCGCCCCAACCATCGCCGCCAAGACGTACACTGTGCCGAAGTACGCGGCCATGACCCTCGACCCGACCCAGGACGCGGCGTCCCTCGTCGCCAGCAGTGGCTCGTTCGCCAACCGCTTCTTCGGCTCGGCGGTCGTGACCTCTGACCAGCCCCTCGCCGCGATCGCCAACGAGACCGACGTGACGAAGCGCACCAAGTTCACGTACAACGGCTTCGGCGATGCTGACGCCGGCACCGAACTGCTGGCCCCTGGCATCTTCTGGCAGTGGTTCGGCACGTTCACCTCGCTGGCCATCGCCAACCCGACCAGCGGCACCTGCACCGGCACTATCACCTACACGGGTGGCGCGAATAGCCAGCTCGTCGGCGGTGGGAATGGTGAGGGCCAGACCAAGCTGGTCAACTTTACCCTCGCCCCTGGCGAGTCCCGCACAGCTTACGAAGGCGCGGCGGGCCAGAGCGACCTGGCCGACAAGTTCCAGCGCTTCGGCGGCGGCGCACGCATCACCTCGGCCTGCAAGCTGGTGGCGAAGGTCAACCAGACCCAGTACAGCACCAACGCTGACGGCCAGATCCCGTCCGGCTCGTTCAACGCCCTGCCGACGGCGACGCTGACCACCAAGGTCGCTGTCCCGCTCATCCAGGCGGACTTCTACGGCTACTACACGTCGCTGACGTGCGCCAACGCTGATGTCAGCAACGCCGCCAGTGTCAACATCACCTACACGTCTGATACCCTCAGCGCCAAGCCTAACCTGACTGCCAGCGTCGCGCACACCATCCCGGCCGGCGGCACGATCATCGTGTACGAGGCTCAGCAGAACGGTGCGCTTGCCGACATCAACAAGACGTCCAGCCCGTGGTTTACCAACGGCACCGCGCGGTTCAACGGCTCCGCCTTCGTTACCTCGACCGGCGCTCAGAAGGTTGCCTGCGTGGTCAACGAAGTCGGCAGCAGCGTCAAGCCTGGCGACAACATGAACTCCTACAACGGCGTCAACGTCAACCCCTAACCGGGAACCTGAGCTGCTCAGCATAGTCGGTAGCCGGCGCATTGTCGCCGGCTACTGTACTTTTGTGGCACGGAAGACTCTGCTATGCGAGTAATTGCGGGACGCGCCAAAGGCCGCCGCCTGTTGATGGTTCCCGGCGAGGGAACCCGCCCGATTACCGACCGCGCCAAAGAAGCCCTATTCAGCATCCTCGGCACAACGATCATGAACGCGCGTGTCCTCGATCTGTTCGCCGGCACCGGCGGCGTCGGGATCGAGGCGCTGAGCCGGGGCGCGGCGCACGTGACGTTCGTCGAGCGGGCCGGCAAGGCTGTTGACATCCTCCGCCAGAATCTCAGCCTGACCGGGCTGGCGAGCGGCGCTGAGATTGCGCGCGCCGACGTGTTTCGCTTCCTGGAAGGCGCGCCAGCCGCTCCTTACGATCTGATCTACGTCGCCCCGCCGCAGTATCAGGGTCTCTGGCTCAAGACGCTCCAGGCGCTCGACGCGCGCCCCGACTGGCTCGCCCCGGACGGAGAGGTCGTCGTGCAGATATTCCCCAAGGAGTATACCGAGCCGTCGCTCCAGACGCTGGCGCTGGTAGACGAGCGCAAGTATGGCAGCGTGCTGCTGCTCTTCTACGAGCGGGCCGACGCGGAAGCAACCTCAACGGTGTAGCGCCTGATACTGTCGCTGCGAGTGTAGCGCCGACTTCAGTCGGCAATACGGGAGCCGACTAAAGTCGGCGCTACATGGTGGGTTCAGGGTCAACGACGAAACGGGGCGCTCCCACGTGGGAGCGCCCCGTTATTCGCGCCAGCGATACGTCACGGGCTAGGGATGATGCCCAGCATGGCCGTCGGGCCGGTTAGCACACGCAGAATCGTCTCCGGTGTACTACGCCGAATGGCCTGCTGCAACTCGACGGGGCTGAGCGGGGCATTGCCGTTCGCCAGGAGCGCGCGGAACAGGGCCGAGGCCAGCGGCAACTCGGGAGTGAGGAAGTCCGGGTCATCGCTACAGCGGGTCACGAGGCAGCCCCACATGGCGTTCAGGCGGCGCACTTCGCCCGTCCGCGGGTCAATGTAATCGGCCTCGACGACCGGGGCGTCGGCGGGAAATTCGCGGCGGCATTCGGGGCAGAGCGCCTCGCGCACGTAGGAGTTGAAGTCCTGGGAGTTGCGGCGCCACCAGTCGAGGCTGATCGTGAACGGGGTGTCAACGGTGGGGCGGATGAGGCGGCGAACCTGGGTCATGATGACGATGCTCCTCGCAACGCCCAGCGCGGCGCGTCGGCGGTTCCCACGTTGCTGAACCGCTCGTCGTCGTCGTGGGCCAGCGCGTAGTTAAGGGCGAACGCTCGGGCGGCAGGGGCGGCCGGCGGCAGCTCAACGTCGGCGAGTAGGGTATCGGTGGGCTGCGGCTCGCCGGCAACGTCAATCAGCGCCTCGGCAATGTTGAGATGGCCCATGTGAACGTCGAGCATGAGGTCGCGGCGGAACCAGTCGTCGCCGAAGACAATGTACTCCGGGTTCTCCACGAGCTTCTGCGCCAACAGACGACCGACGTGTCCCGTCCAGTCCTTCGCGCTGGCCGGCGTGCTCACCGGCTGCTCGACGTTGAGCGGATGCTCCGCGTCGTAGTCGGCGGCAAACTCGCGCTCCGTCTTGCTGCTTCCGAACCGCACCCGAACCACGTTGAACGGCGGCAGGTCGGGGTTCTCGCCCGGCCGAACACCGACGATCTCGCCGACGGCGTTGTGGAGCGCCGCGAAGCGCACCCGCTCGCCGACCTGGTAGCTTTGCTTCGGCTGGTAGAGCTTCGCGCCGGCGTGGCGAGCCGCCTCGGCAGCCGCATCGTCGAGGCGAGCCTGGACGACGCGCTCCGCCAGCTCCACGAGAGTATGGGGCAACCCATCCTCGTAGAAGACCTCCTCAATTTTGTCGAGGTCGCGCTTCGTGACTAAAAATGCTTGCCAGTATTCAGGGGACTCTATCGCGTGGGCCACCAGAAATCGCCTCCCAATCGGAATTTCGCTGCCTAATTATAGGGCATGACGGAGGGCGGCGCAAGACACAGTGAGTCGCCCGGCGGCGACTACGGCGCGATCGTCACGCCCGGCGCGGTGATACGGCCCCCAACCGGGTCGGCGCCGACGCCCGCCGTCGGGAGCCGCTGGCCGTCCGCGCCATACATGCCTAGTTCGAGGGTGTACTCGCCCGGCGGGATGTCTTCCGGCAGGACGAGCGGGTGGCGGTCGCGCACGACGGTGCGCCCATCCCACCACGACGTTGGGTACGCGCCGTCCGACGGTGGGCCGTCGTGGCCGACCCAGACCGGGCCGCCTGTCGCGGGGTTGAACGCTCCGCCGAGCAGATGGACGAAGACGGTGTAATCGGCCGACACGGGCGCATCCGCCGCCCAGTACAGGTCCACGTAGACCGCGTCGCCTGGGCGCGCCTGGGTGACCTCGCGGCCGTTGGCGCCGACGATGCGGACGCCTTGCAGCCGGATGTCGTCGCCGACCCGCGAGTCGCCGCGCAGCGGTGGCAGGCCTGGCGTCTGGCTGCCGCTGACGCGGGGCTGGCCGAACGCCGCTCGCTCGTCGCCGCGATCCACGACCACCATGTACGGGGCCGGCTGCATGAACTGGAGCACCGGCAACTCGACCTGGACGCGCGCCGGGCCGTCGGGCAGCCGCACCGGCCGCGCCACCCAGGGGGCGCAGCCGGGGTCCTTCGGGGCGCAGGCGCTGCGCACCGGGGCGAGACCGACGCGCACATCGGCGGCCGGGCCGTCCCAGTAGACGCCGACGCGCACGGTGTCGCCGGGGCGGTACTCGCGCGCCGGTAGGTCATAGCCTGTGACGCGGCCGTCGCCCAGGGGCAGATCGAGCGGCCGCGTCGGCGACTGGGCTAGCGGCGGAGGCGCGCCATCGGCGGTGAACAGCGTCAGGCTGTTGTGGTCGAAGCCGTAGCTCAACGCGGGCTTGTAGTGCTGGCGCAGCCAGGCGTCGGCCAGGCCGTCCGGGTCCTGGAGCGGGCCGTTGACCGAAGCGAGCCAGATGCGGTCATGGCCGCGCGTCGCCGCCCGCATCTCGCGGTCTACGTTGTCGGCGGCCAGCGTCAGGGCGTTGTGGGGGATCTGTTCTACCGGCGGCTTCGCGGCCATGCCCCCCTCGAAGTAGTAGAGGAACACCGGGTAACGACTGCCGGAGACGAGGACGACGGCGTCTTCTGGCCGCGCATAGGCGCGCAACACCTGGACCATGCCCTGGAGATCGTCGCGCAGGTAGCGCGGGGCGTAGTACTGCGGCAGCGTCCAGAAGATGGCGGCGGCGACGGCGATACCCGCCACCCAGCCCGCCACCCGCCGCCACTGCCACAGCGCCCACAGACTCCAGGCGAAGAGGACGTAGACCGGCGGGGCGAAGGGCAGGAAGTAGCGCGCCTCGACGCGCGGGTTGTAGAACAGGCCACGCGGCAGCGCCAGCAGGAAGATGATGAGGCACGGGAGCGCCAGGACAAGCAGCAGGAGGGCGACGCCGGCGCGAGCGGCCGGCCGCCGCAGCAGCAGGATGACGCCGGCGGCGAAGATGAGCGTCAGCGCGAGCGCTGGCAGCAAGACGCGGTCAATGTCGGTGGAAATGCCGAGGGTGAGCAGAGTCGCCTGGAGCTGGGCGACAAAGGCGAAGTTCACCGGCTCCGCCACGGACCAGCTGCTCATCTTGCCCAGGGCGTAGGCCAGCCACGGCGCGAACAGCAGTACGACGATGATCTGGGCGGCAACCCACGCGCCCAGCCGGCGCCCCACCCCCGGCGCTTTTCGGCGCCAGGCGGCTACCAGCATGCCCAGCGCCCACAGGTTGGCGGCCAGCAGCATGACCACGGACAGGTAGATGGTGTACAGGCCCGCCGTCGCAGCGAGGATGTAGCCCAGCCAGGCGCGGCGCTCCCCCGACCGCCACCATCGCACCAGGGCGTACAGCGCGAGGGTAGACATCAGCCCGGCCAGGGCGTACATGCGCATCTCTTGCGACCACCAGATGTGGAAGCGCGCCGTCGCCAGGAGCAGGCCAGCGAGAACGCCCACGGACGGGCCGGCGAGGGCGCGGCCGAGGACGATGACGGCGGCGATAGTGAGCGTGCCGACGACGACCGTGATGAAGCGGAACGCGAACTCACTCTCGCCCACCAGCCGCACCCACGGCCACAGTGTCCAGAAGTACAGGGGCGGGTGAACGTCGCCAGCGGTCCAGCGCGTCGTCGCCAGGAAGCCCTGGCGCACGGCCCACGTCGCCAGCCCCTCATCCCACCAGATATTCTGGTCGCCGAGGCGGACGACGCGCAGCGCGAAGCCGAGCAGCAGCGCGCCGAGGGTCAGCCAACGGTTCCAACTCCCCAGGCGCGGCTGGAACCAGAAACGCCGCGACGCCGCCTGGGCAGGCGGGGTTCCGGCGGGCTGGGGCGGCGCGGGGGGCGCGGGCGCTTGCATCTAGCGAACCGCGTCCTCGCCATCGAACGTCATCGTGCGGATGCGGTCAACGCGGAAGGTGCGCCGTTCCTGGCGCAGGTGGCAGTAGGCCGACAGGTAGACGATCTGGCCGCGCACATGGATGCTGAACGGCTCGACGAGGCGATCGGTCACCCCGGAGGACGACTCGTAGACCAGGCGCACGCGGCGGCGCTGGCGAATCGCCTGGATGAGCGGTGACGGCACGGGGGCCACGTCGAGGGGCAGCCCGGCGATGCTCGGGTCCAGGTCGGCCAGATATTTCGCCCGCGTGTCGTGAATGATGCGGTTGAGCAGGGCGCGCGTCGTCTGGACGTCGGCCAGGGCGCGGTGGGCGTCGCGCGCCTCGATGCCGAGCCGCGCCGCCAGGTTGGCGAGGCTGTAGCTCGGCAGGCGATAGCGCGAGCGGGCCAGCTCCAGGGTGTCCACGCACGTGTTGCCCAGCGGGTGATAGCCGGCAGCCATCATCTCGGCGTCGAGGAAGCGCAGGTCGAAGGGCGCGTTGTGGGCGACGAAGACCGCGCCTTCGAGCAGCGCGGCGACGCGGGGGGCCAGCGCCGCGAAGCGCGGCTGGCCGCGCACGTCGGCGTTGGTCAGGCCATTCACCGCCGCCGCGCCGGGCGAGATGGGGCAGCCAGGGTCAACCAGGCTGACGAAGCGCTCGACCTCCGCCTCGCCGACGGTGCGAATGATGGCGATCTCGCAGACCCTGTCGCCGTCGGTCGGCCGCAGCCCCGTCGTCTCCACATCCACGAACGCAAATAGGGTTTCGCTCAACAGCCGGTTATACATGTCTGACGCCCCACACTCGCCACGCGGCATAGCTCACGCCGAGGACGGCGAGCAGGGCCGACAGCCCTAACAAGCCCATCCGCAGCCAAACTTCGCCATTGCGTTCCACGCGTACCCCCTCGATCACGGCCTCGCCGCCCACGACGCGCAGCGTCACCGTGTGCGGCCCCGGCAGCGGGTGCGCGGCCAGGCTGATCTCGCGGCGCGCCTCGGTCGGCGCTGTCAGGTCCACCCGCTGCGCCGCGCCGCCGTCCACGCTGATGTCCAGGCTGCCCGCCGTCGGCCCGTCGCGGGTGACGAGCGTGGCCGCCGTTCCGTCATAGAGAAAGGAGACTTCCGCGCCGTCGGAACCTTGCATCCAGCTCCCCAGCAGCGCGTCTTTCGTCGCCACCGGCCGCCACGGACCTTGCCAGTGAAAGCCCGGCGCGGCGATGTGCTGGAAACCGCTGTGGAGCGCGGGCGGCGCCGTCGCGGCCGCGGCCAGGGCCGTGTACGCCGGCTGCGCCGTCCAGTCCGGGTTGACGAGCCGGAAGTAGCCCTCCGGCCGGTTGAACCACTCGTCGTTGGGGCGGCGGAAGAACCACAGCATGGCCGCGCCCACCCAGGGGTAGTCGTCCTCGATGCGGCGGTAGGCGTCCACCACGTACCGCGCCTGCTGCGCCTCGCTCACGCGCCCGAATGGCGCCGCCAGGCTCTCCGGCACGGCGCTCCAGCCCATCTCCATGATCCACGCCGGCTTGTCGCCGGCGCCGTTGCGCACCAGGATGTCGCGCAGGATCTGCGGGCGGGCGAAGTTGGTGCGGTGCCAGACGACGCGGTGGTCATCCGGGCTGCTGCCCAGGCCATAGGCGATGATGCCCAGGATGTCGAAGTTCTTTGCCGCGCCCGCCTGAAGCATGCCCTCCAGGTAGTCCAGGTCGTACATCGCCTTGTCGTTGTGGTCGAGCGTGGGCGCGAGGGGGGCGCTGATGATGGCGATGCTCGGGTCTACGGCGCGGATGCGGCGGGCGGCCACGTCGAGGAGGCGGGCGTAGGCCTCGGGGTCGGGCGCGTCCAGCCCCCACTCCGGGTAGATGTTCGGCTCGTTCCAGATTTGGACGTAGCGCAGGCGGCCCTTGTACCGCTGGACCACGGCCTCGACAAAGTCGCCGTAGTCCTCGTAGTTGTCCGGCGGCCCGAACGTCTCATCGGCGGCGCGGTCGGCGCGGCTCCACGCCGGCGGCGTGTCGAGGCGGGCGACGACGGTCAGCCCGCGCGCGTCGGCCATGTCCATGATGGTGTCGTACTTCGCCCAGGCCGAGCGCGGCGGCCCGTTGCGGCGGTCTTCGAAGTCACCCTTGCCGTGGATTTCGATGTCGGCCCAGGGGAACTGCTGGCGGATGGTGGTGATGCCGGCGGCCTTGATCATGTCCAGGCTTCGAGCGACGGCGGCCGGATCGGCCTCTTGCTCCAGGAAGACGCTGACGCCGTAGGGGCTGCGGCTCGTGTAGGGCAGGGGGCGGTCGGGGTCGAGCTGGAGCGGGCGCTCCTGGAGCCAGATCTGCGCCAGGGCGACGATGCCGCGCATCTGCGCCGCCGGGTCCTCTTCGCCCGTCCAGCGGACGAGCTGCGAGAGTGTCGGCCAGGCAAGGAAGACGATGAGCGCCGCGCCCAGGACAAGCGCGGCCAGGGGGACCAGGGCCAGACGCAGAACCTTACTCATATGCTACTAGTATAGCACAGTTGCGCTACGGTAGAGACTCCGGAGGAGAAGAAGCAAGCGCGCGGTACACGCGCAGGGAGATGATGCCATCGGCGTCAATCTCGACCGGCGCGCCGAAGCGCCGCGCCAGCTCTGCCTGCAGGTCGCGGAAGCGCGTGCCTTTCGCCTGCGTGACCGCGTCGTCGCGGGCGAGGAGAAACACCGCGCCAGGCGTCGGCGTCGCGCTCACCTGGGCCAGCCGCTCGTCTAGCTCGGCTTCGATGGTCGGCTCATCGTAGTCGTAGGCCAGCGACAGGATGCTGTCGCGAGGGAGGCTGGACGCGCTGAAGAGGGTTGGCCCTTCGATGTACGAGGGGTAGATGAGCAGCAGGCTGTTGGGCCGCCATGCGTTCTCGATCAGCTGGGCCAGTGGGCCGTATGGCTCCACAGGCCGCCAGCCGGCATAGCCAGCCCAGGTAACGCCACTGACCAGGCACACGCCGACGACGCCCGCCAGGGTCGCGCGGCGAATCTCGGGTACGCGGATGGTAGTCGTCTGAACGGCCACGAATGCGACGAGGGGGATGAGGCTCGGCAGCAGCGTGCGGGACCAGAAGATGTGGCGGCCGAACAGGGTGATGAGCGTCACCAGGCCGACATAGCTGGCCGTGGCAGCGGCCAGCGGAGCCGTCTTGCGCCACCCCCCGAACGGCAGCCCCACCACGATGAGTACGAGCAGCATCTTGAGGGCAAAGTCAACCGGGCGCGCAATCCGGGGGAACGCGATCTGCGCCTGACGGACGGCTGCAAAATAGGTGTCTGTGTCGAACAGGCCGCGGCTCACGTTGCTCACGAGGTCGAGGGAGAGAGGCGGCATCCACCAGCCGTCGAAGCTGCGCTGGCTGAAGACGAAGTAGTGGAACAGAAAGACGGCGGCGGGGACGAGGATGGCGGCGAGCAGCCACGTCCATCTCGCCCGCCGCAGGTCGCGACCGCTGGCAAGCATATAGACCAGGACCATGACGACGACGGCCGGCGCGACAAGCTGGCTCATGACGGCGAGGACGAACGCGACGGTCAACCCGATGTAGTTGTGGGCCTCCTCCGGCCGCGTGACAACCGCCAGGGCGAAGTAGAACGCCAGGACGGTGGCGAAGAGCAGGATCGGGTACGAGCGCAGCTCCTGGGAGAAGCGCAGCAGGATGGGGGCTGTCGCGCCGATCAGTCCACCCAGGATGCCCGCCCGCAGCGAGTATCGGCGCAGCCACAGCATCAGGAGGAGCAGTGTTGGAATGCCGAATGCCACCGACAGAAGCCGCGCGGCGGCCTCGGTGTCGGACGCCGCTAGCGCCAGGCGCAGGAGAACGTAATAGAGCGGCGGATGGTCGTCCAGGCGCAGGGCCGCCAGGAAGTCCGCCTGGCGCGCCAGGACGAGCGATGTATACTCGTCGAGCCAGATGCCCTTGTTCAGCCCAACCAGGCGCAGCGCGGCGCCCACACCAAAGACCACCCAGAACAGCGCAGAAAGTCGTGCGTTGATGCCGTGCCGCAACGTCGGTCCAGCCGACGCCCCGGCCGCTGCTATCTCGCCCATGCCCGTTTGCCTTGTGCTTTGTGATTGCCCGATCATTGCTGACAAGGGTGGACGCGGAGAGGACCACCCACTAAAAGAGACGCAAGACTCGCCCTGAAGATACTCACTCAGTAAGCAGTTGTCGAAAGTTCGCGGCTCTGATTGTGGGCGGGGGGCGGCAGGTCGAACAGGAGGATGGCGGCGCCCGGCGCGGCGATGCGCTGCGCCAGGTGAGCGCCGCGCCGCGTCAGCGCCTCGGCCAGCCCCTCCTCTTCCCCCGGCTGCATGTGACTCATGACAACCCACAGCCGCGACTTGCCGGCCGCGCTGCCGAGGGCCTGGTCGGCCTGAACGCCGACGCGGCCGGCAAACCACCCCATGTGCATGGTGGCGTCGGCGGGGAGCAGGCCAAGCTCCTGGTAGTGGGCCGCGGCGGCCGTCGCGCCGTAGCCGACGTATGTGGCGTCGGTTGGCAGCCACTGCGGGGCGACGGTTTCGAGGAGGGGCCGCAGCTCCTCCTGGGGAGGCTGCGCCCGCCACGCCACGTCGAGGCCGAGGGCCGGCCAGCCGGCGACGAGGACGACGACGAGGGCGGCGATGGCGATGCCCCGCAGCGCGACCGGGCGCAGCGATAGGAGGCCCACCGCGAGTAGGGCGTAGACGACGGGCGCGACGAACAGCAGGTGGCGCTCGAAGAAGGGATAGACGCCGAGGCCGCTGGCGACGTAAGCCAGCCCAAGCGGGACGAGCCAGCCCCAGATCGCCCAGGCCGGGCGGCGGTAGACGCCGATGGCGAAGACGAGCGTGAGCAGCAGCGCGAGCCACGTCGGGACCTGCGCGTATGGGAACAGCGGCGCGACGATGCCCTCGGCGACCAGCCCGGCGCCAAAAATCCTGACACCGGCCCAGTCGTTCAGCACAGCGTAGCTGCCGGTCCACGCTATCGCGCCCTCGGCGCTGCGCTGGAGGGCGATGGGCAGGAGCGGGAGGACCGCCGCGCCAACAACGGCCAGGCCGACGCCAACCATCGGCGGCCTGGGATAGCGGCGCGGTCGCAAGACCTTGAGAGATTGGCGCAGGTACGCGGCGGCGAGCCAGCCGCACATGCCTGCGAACAGGAAGGCCAGCCCGTAATACGTGTAGGCGCTGGCGACGGCCAGGATCGCCAGCGCCGGCCACGCCCACCGCTCGCCCCGCGCCGCGCTCTGCGCCGTCACAAAGAGCAGCGCGCTCAGCAGCGCGACCAGGGCATAGACGTTGGCCTGCTGCGCGTGGTAGACCTGGGTCGGCGCGATGGCGAAGATGAGCGCGGCCAGAGGAAAGGAACGCAAAGGCGCAGAGACGCAAAGGGAAAGCCGAGACATGACGGCCACGGCCAGGACGCCGAAGACGACCGACAGGAAGCGGACGAAGGCATCTGCAACGCCGAGACTGCTCCAGGCGTGGAGGAGTACGGGGTACAGCGGCGGGGCGAAGTCTGTGCTGACGCGGCCCACGGCCGCCGTCCACCAATCGGCGCGGGCGCGCGCCAGCATCATCGCCTCGTCGAGCCACAGGCTTGGCCCGCCCAGGTTCAGCAGGCGCGCCGCGAAGGCGAGGAGGAGAATGATTGTGACTGTGGTAGAGACGCGCCATGGCGCGTCTCTACAGGGCATACGTCGCTCCCATCACGCGCTGCGCCGCCGCCACCACCGCCTCGACGGTGACACTTTCCGTCGTCAGACGTCTCTGTTCGTCTTTGCGCCTGTGCGCCTCGGCGTTGCCCATCTCTCTCTCTGTCAGGTGCAGAGCAACATAGTCCTCGGGGCGGGCGTCGGGTGGGCAGACGGCGGTGACGGTGTCGGGCGCGGTCGGGCGATACGGCCCGTAGCGGCGCGGGTCCGTCGGCCCCATGACCATGACCGTCGGCGCGCCCATGGCGACGGCCAGGTGCGTCGCGCCGGTGTCGTTGCCGACGTAGAGGGCGGCGTGGCGGATAAGTGCGCCCAGCGCGCCGAACGTCAGGCCGCCGCTGTTGTCGAGCAGATCATGGCGCATGGCCGCGCGCACCCCGGCGCTCACCTCCCTGTCGTCGGGGCCGCCGACGAGCACGACGACGGCGTTGTCCTCGCTGATGAGGCGGTCGGCGAGGGCGGCGAATCGCTCGGCCGGCCAGCGTTTGCTGAGCAAGGTCATGCCCGGGTTGACGCCACCCGCCGGATGCAGGAGAACCAGCGGGCGGCCGTGGGTCAGGGGCAGCGCGGCGCGGGCGGCCGCTTCGTCCTCCGCTGAGGGGAAGAACTCCAGGCGTGGCCCCTCCGTCCCGACGGCGAGGACGCGCAGGGTGTCCAGGTAGACCTCGGCCTCGTGGCGCGGCGCGTCCGGGGGCGCCGGCACGCGGATCGTCTGGGGGAAGCCGCGCCCGCCACTGTCGAGGCCGACGCGGCGCGGGATGCCGGCCAGCAGCGGGATCATGCCGACGAGGGGCGAGCGGTCCAGGGTGATAGCCGTGTCATAGCGAAAGGGACGCAGCGCCCCGGCGACCGCTGCGATAGAGCGGCGCGGCGCGCCCGGCATGCCGACGCGGCCGATGTCCACGACATGGTCGAGCCGCCGGTTGCCCTTCACCGCAACACCGGCGGGGCCGCTGGCGATGTCAATGACGGCGGTGGGGTAGGCCAGGCGGAGGGCGCGCAGGGTCGCCGTGGCGAGGATGAGGTCGCCGAGGCAGCACGGCTTGAGGACCAGGATGCGGCGCGGGGGCGGGGTCAGCGCGCCGCCAGCCTCCCTGGGAAAGATGTCGGCCAGGAGGCGGGCGGCGGCAGAGATCGTGTCGTCGCGCAAGCGGGCGGAGTCCACGTCGCTAGGACCGCGCGCCTCCGCGCCGCCGCCCGCCGGAGCCAGAGGACGCGACGCGGCGCGCGCCCCGGTAGGCGGGAGCGAGGATGGCGAAGACGGTGCAGCGGCTCGTGTCGAACAGGCGCGTGGCGAGGCGCTCGTCCATCTCCTCCGGCGGCGTCGAGGTGGTGATGACGGTCGGCAGGCGCGCCGCGTAGCGGTGGTTGACGAGCTGGAACAGCTTCTCCCGCGCCCACGGCGTCGCGCTCTCGGTGCCGAGGTCGTCGAGGACGAGGAACGGCGCGTTGCGCACTTCCTCGAAGCGCTTGTCGTAGGTCGTGGCGCTCGTGGGGCTGAACGTCGCGCGCAGGTGGTCCAGCAGGTCGGGGACGACGACGAACAGGGCCACGTCGCCCTGGTCCACGCGGGCGTTGGCGATGGCGGCGGCCAGGTGGGTCTTGCCGCTGCCATACGCGCCCATGAACACCAGCCAGCCGCGCGGGTCCTCGGCGTACTGCTTTGCCCAGCGCATGGCGCGGGCCAGGCTCTCGGCTTCCTCCTGGGGCAGCTCGTTCTGCCGCAGGTCGAAGCTCTCGAACGACTGGTCGCGGTGAATGTTGAGGGTACTCAGGTCGCCGCCGAGGCGGTCCGTGCCGCTGCGGCGGTAGTCGGGGGCGAGGATGCGGATGCTGCGCACGAGCGTCTCGTCCTGAAGGCGCGACCGCAGGCGCTCGTCTATGTCCTCCATGCGCATGTTCGTCGTGATGACGGTGGGCAGGCGCGAGGCGTAGCGGTGGTTGAGAATCTGGAACAGTTTCTCCTGCGCCCACGGCGTGCTGGACTGGGCGCCCAGGTCATCCAGGATAAGGACCGGGGCGGTGCGGATGGTCTCGAATCGCTCGTCGTAGCTCACCTGGGCGCCGGGGCCGAACGTCGCGCGGAGGTAGTCCAGGAGGTCGGGAACGACGACGAACAGGGCCGCGCGGCCGTGGGCCAGGCGGTCATTGGCGATGGCGGCGGCCAGGTGGGTCTTGCCGCAGCCGAACGTGCCGGTGAGGACGAGCCAGCCGCGCGGCTCCTCGGCGAACTCCTGCGCCGCCTCGTAGGCCAGGCGCAGGCTCTGGCGGCGCTTCTCGCTCAGCTCATACGGCTCCAGCTCGAAGCGCTCGAAGGTCATGTACTCCAGCGCGGCCATGTTGCCGGCGCTGCGCATCTCGCTGCTGCGGGCCAGAGCCACGGCGTCTAGCTGGCAGATGCAGTGCAGGGCGCGGCCGAAGTCGGGGTGGCCCAGGGGAACGTCGCGGCGCACGTAGCCGAGGCCGCCGCAGATGGGACACACGCCGTCGTCGTGGTTGCCGTTGCGGCCGTTCGGCGGCAGCGGTGGGCGCCCCTCTTCCTCCAACTCAGCGTTGGATAGAATCGGCGTATTTTCCTCTGATGTACCGGGACCGATCCGCTTCAGGATCTCGCCGATTGGCTTCATCACTCTTGCCTTCTACGGCCCAGCGCTCCAGGATGGCGCGCACGTAACTCCACTTGCGAACGTTGTTCTCGACAGCACGCTTGAATGCTTCCGGCAGCCACTCCGCCGGGTACTGCTCCTCCGCCTCGCGCAGCTCTTCGGCGATGAGGGGCTGAAGGATGCCGATGTTTTGCTCGTAGAGCGTGTAGATCGAGGGGCGGTCGGCCGGAACGACGCGCTCGATGCGCCGCGCCTCGGGCAGCGCCACGACGCCACTCTCGATGTCGGCCGCGAGCTTGCGCCCGCTCTCGCTGTTGGGCAGGAACCATTGGTCCGTGCCGTTCGCGCCGGCGATGTCCAGCCGCAAGAGCGTCCCGCGCCGCACGCCGCGCTCCAGGGCGTCATCCAGGGTCTCGGCCACTGATTGCCCGCCGCCCGCCAGCCCCTGCGCGAGCGCCCCGTCGGCCAGCATGTCCGAGCGGCGCACGAGGCGCAGGCCCGCCGTCCGCTGCACCCTGTGCAGGACATAGAGCGTAACTTTTAGCTCGCCGAGGTGGTCAATCTGTGGCAGCAGCTCGCTGAAGAACAGATCGGGAATCGGCGTCACCTTCAGCTTGCCGGCCGGGAACCCATCGAAAGGCATAGCGTGTGACCTTGCTCCGCTCACCACGGCCCAGAGGGCGCGAACTCATCACTCACCGTCGCCAGGTCCACGAACTTCGCCTGCTCCTTGATGAAGAACAGCTCGACCATGCCCGTCGGCCCGTTGCGGTGCTTGGCGATGCTGATCTCGGCGATGTTCTTCTTCTCGGTGTTCTGGTTATAGTACTCGTCGCGGTAAATGAAAATCACCACGTCCGCGTCCTGCTCGATACTGTTGTGGGCGACGATGTCGTTGGCAACAAAGTTGTGGAGTGCATCCACGGTCAGGTCGTATACCTCGCACTCGCCCGCCGGCTCGATACTCACGATCTCGTCCCAATAGACGTCGCTTTGCGCCGGGCTTGATGCGGCTTCGGCGGACATTGGCTCCGCGCCCAATGCTAAAAGAGGTGAAACGCAGAGACGCAGAGACGCAGAGGGAAGACCAGATAGCACTTCTTCTTTGCGCCTCTGCGCCTTTGCGTTTCCTATCCTTTGTCCCGCTTCCACAGCAAGCGTTGATACAGTCCGAGGAACTGCCAGCCGTTCACCCACGTTTAGCTCGTCAAGGCGCTTCCACCCTTCGATGGTCAGGAACTTATGGTTTGCTGTGGCTCGGACACACCGGCCAAGGCGTGTTGTCAGCTTGCGGACGGGCTTTGTGCCTGTCGCAAACGCGCGGCTGACGCGACACGGCTCAAGCCGCCAGGTCTCGCTATTTAGCGCCAGGACGTTGAAGTCGCTCTGCCCGACGAGTTGCTCTATCGGCCGGTAGACGCCCTGATCGGGCAGGTAGATGAGTGTGTCGCCACTAAGACAGCCCGACTCGCGCAGGTCAGAGAGCATCGGGCGGCGGTCGTGGCGGCTCTCGACGGCGCGGGAGAGCTGCGAGGCGGCGATGACCGGCACGTCCAGCTCGCGCGCCAGCTCCTTGAGCGAGCGCGAGATGTGGGAGATTTCCTGCACACGGTTCTCGCTGCGTCCCCCACCGTGCATCAGTTGCAGGTAGTCCACGACGATCAGGCCGATGGGATGCTCGGCATGGAGCCGCCGCGCCTTCGTCCGCATCTCCAGCGCCGTGATGCCCGGCGTGTCGTCAATGTAGATGCGCGTCGCTTCCAGAACACCCATCGCCCGCGTGACCAGGGGCATCTCCTCGTCGCGGATCATGCCCAGGCGCAGCCGGTGCTGGTCAATGCCCGTCTCGCTGGAGATGAGGCGCTGGACGAGTTGCTCGGCCGACATCTCCAGGCTAAAGAGCGCGATGGCCTTGCCCGAAATCGCCGCGAAGTGGGCGAAGGCGAGCAGGAGCGAGGTCTTGCCGATGCCCGGCCGCGCCGCGACGATGACCAGGTCCGACTTCTGCAAGCCGCCGAGCAGCTTGTCGAGGTCCACGAAGCCGGTCGGCGTGCCGCTGACCTGGCCGTGGTGTGCCTGGAGATACTCGATCTTGTCAAAGTACTGGTTGAGTACCTGGCTGATGGGAACCAGGTCCCGCGCCAGGCTGCGCTGCGAGACGGCGAAGATGATCTGCTCGGCCTTGTCCAGCGTCTCCTCGACCTCGTCCTGCTCGTCGTAGGCGAGCTTGGCGATGTCGCTGGCGGCGGTGATGAGCCGCCGCCGCGTCGAGGCGCGCTCGACGATGCGGCCGTAGTGCTCGATGTGGACGGCGGTGGGGACGACGTTGATGAGGGAGGCCAGAAAGCTGGCGCCGCCCACATCGTCCAGCCGCCCCGCACGCTCTAGCTCGTCGCGCACCGTCAGGAAGTCAATCGCGTCGCGGCGCTCATACAGCGCCAGGACGGCCTCGAAGACCCAGCGGTTCGTCTCGCGGTAGAAATCGTCGGGCTTGAGGAATGCCGCAATGCGGACAATCGCCTGGGGGTCGAGGAGGAGCGACCCCAGGACGGCTTCCTCGGCCTCGATGTTGAAAGGGACGATCCGATCGGCGGGTACACTCATGGCTCAAGTTCCCAGCTCCGGGACGCTGCCCAGAACTTATGTTCTATTATAGAACGCGGACGGTGTTTTGTCAAGAGAACAATCGTAGGGCAAGTCAGACTGCGCGTCGGACAGGCGGCCGACGGCATGAACGATCGCGTCGGCCGACGACGCGGCCGACGTCTCCAACGGCGAACAGAGGCTGTTACTTCCGCTTGCGCGGCTCGTCCCCCTCGCCCCCCAGGTCATCCAGGTCCAGGCTCTCCAGGAATTCCCTGAACACGCCCAGCTCATCCTCGGACTTCTGCTGCGGGGTGGGTTCCTCTTCCTCGGTGGGCGCGATGCCGGCCTTGTCCATGACGGCATCGGCGACGAAGATGGGCGCCTGGGCGCGGATCGCCAGGGCGATGGCGTCGCTGGAACGCGAGTCGATTTCCAGCCGGCGGCCGCCCGCCTCGATGACGAGGGTCGCGTAGTAGGTATCGTTGCGCAGATCGTGAATGTGAACGTGGTCGAGCGTACCGCCCAGAGCTTCGATGACATTCTTGAGAAGGTCATGGGTCATAGGGCGCGGCACTTCCTGCCCTTGCAGCTTGAGGGTGATGGCATCGGCCTCAGCGTGTCCGATCCAGATCACGAGATGGCGGTCGCTATCCTTCTCGCGTAGCACGACGATACGCTGCTGATTGATGAGACTCACGCGGATGCTGTCGACGACGACCTCGATCATCCCCGGCTCCTTTCCAGCCGCTCAAGCAACTCCTCTATCTTTGTACTTTTCTTGGCGGGGTGGCTTGGAGGGGCTAGCGCCTCCAAATCCTCCCCCTTTTGCCGTTCACTGAATTGCAACGTTCCACCGGGCGGCGGCGGAAGGAGGAATTCGCGCGGCCTGCGGCCCCCACACCCCCGCGTTATACCAAATTGCAAAGATAGAGCAACTCCGAATAGTGGCGAAATTCTAGCACACTCCGGCGGCGCGCACAAACTACGCCCGCAAAGCGCCGCCCGCATCTTGCGAGCAGCCGTGCGCCGTGCTATCATCCTGGGCATGGAACAAGTCCTGGATTCGGCTGTCACATTGACGGCGTCCGCCGTCTTTAGATTCGTCCTGCCGCTGATCATCATCGTCGTCCTGGCGCTGGTCGCCCTGCGGCTGGTTCAGGTGGGTGGACGGCGCGCCGAGGAGCGCTTTGCCGGACCGGCGGTCGAGCCGCAGCGGCGGGCGCGGCTCAACACCCTCATCCGCACAAGTATCCACACCGCGAATGCCGTTATCCTCGTGTTGGCGACCATGATGGTCTTGCTGACAATCGGCGTGGATCTCGGGCCGGTCCTGGCTGCGGCGGGCGTGGCCGGTCTCGCCCTCTCGCTCGGCGCGCAGACGATTATCAAGGATTATATCGGCGGCCTGCTGATCCTGCTAGAGGACCAGTTTCGCGTCGGCGACACCATCCAGGTCGCCGATGTCATCGGCGCGGTCGAGTCTATCACGCTGCGCACAACCCAGATTCGCGACATCAACGGGCGGCTATCCATCGTGCCGAACGGCGACATTCGGACCGTGTCCAACCTGAGCCGCGAGTGGGCGCGCGCCGTCGTGGACCTGAACCTGTCCTACGACACGGATATCTCGCGGGTGACGCCGGTGCTCGAGGAGGCGATGAAGGCGGCAGTCGAGGACTCGGCGATCAAGGAAGATGTGCTGGGAGCGGTGGACGTACTCGGCTGGAACAGCCACAACGACTTTGCCGTCCAGGTGCGGTTGATGGTGAAGACGGCCCCCGGCAAGCAGTGGGCCGTGGCCCGCGTCCTGCGCCGCTACGCCCTCGCCGCGCTCGAGGCGAACGCCTTCCAGGTCTTTATTCCCCTCGACGCGCTGCGCCGCGCCGGAAACTAGCCGTCCGCGACCCGTACAAGATAGGCACGTCGTCACGCCTTATGATCTTTAACCCTTTGTTGCCGCATTCCGCTCGCGGTGGAGTGCCGACTCCACCGCCCATCGGAGGCGCTGGAGATGGCTCTCCAGCGCCAGCGCGATTGCGGCAATAATCACAAGGTCCATAAGTCGTCACTACAAAACGCGCGTGACAGACCCGAAGGAGCCATTCCATGCGCATTCTCAAAGAAATCGGGGCCGGTGTGGCGCTCGTGCTGGCCGTCATCGGCTTCATTGCGTGCGTCGCCGCGCTCGTTGCCGTGTGGGGATATCGCGAGCCGATGAAGGCGAGCGTGACCGGCTCGCTGACGACCAACGTGGCGACGTTGCAGACGGTGGAGGGAGGGCTGCGCGAGGAGAGCGCGGCGCTGGCGAGCGCGCGCGAAGGGCTGTCGCGCATTGATGCGGCGGCCGCGCAGGCCAACCCGGCCGGCGCCGCCTCGGCGCAGATCGCCCGCAGCGTGAACGATGACCTGCTGCCGAAGGTGAGCAGCGCCCTCGATCTGGCCGCTGGGGTGAAGGACAGGCTGTCCGCGCTCGGCCCCGCCCTCGACGCCCTCAAGCGCATCCCGTTCATCACCGTGCCGTCGCTGTCGGACGAGATGGACGGGCTGTCGCAGCGCATCACCGACGCGCAGCAGTCGGTGCAAAACCTGCGCGGAACGCTGGCGCAGATGGCCGCCGACCCAGCCATCACGCCGCGCATCACCACCGAGACGACGCGGATGTCAACGCAACTGGCGGGAGCGCAGACGGCGCTCGACGGCTACGCCCAATCCGTCGCAACGGTGCGGGCGAACCTCATTCAGACGAACGCGGCGATCACGACGTTCGTGGATCGGATGACGCTATTCTTGACCGTCCTCCTGCCCATTCTGGCCGCCGGACAGGTCGTGCTGTTCCTGCAGGCGCTACATTACCTCCAGCGACTGATCCATCGCGGGTAGCTCAGCACGATAGCGGGGAGACCGCCTGCTAGCGGTGGAGTTGGCACTCCACCGCCCATCGGAGGCGCTGGAGATGGCTCTCCAGCGCCAGCACGGCTTAGGAACGCAAAGGCGCAGTGGCGCAAAGAGTTGCTAAACTCTTACGGCTGGGCCTTCATCTCCAAGACGCGGCGGCGCTCGTCGGCCGTCAGGCGCCCGGCTTCGACAAGGGCGTCGAGAACGTCGCCGAGGCGCAGCACGGCGTGGGTATGGTAGCCCTCCGCCTCGATGGCCTCGCGCCCGCCCTCCTCACGGTCAATCAGCACCACGATATCCCGCACCTTCAGGCCGCCCGCCTCCAGCGTCTTGATGGCTTCGAGCTTCGATCCGCCGGTCGTGATCACATCGTCCAGGACGACTGCCGTCTCGCCAGCCTCGAACTGCCCCTCGATGGCGCGGCCCGTGCCGTAGCTCTTGGCCTCGCGGCGCGGGTAGATCATCGGCTGCCCCAGGTGCAGGGACACGGCGGTGGCGATGGGCATGGCGGCGTAGGGGATGCCGGCGATACGGTCGTAGGTCAGGTCAGCCAGGACACGCCCGTAGCCGGCCGCCGCCTGCTGGAGCAGCGCCGGGTACGTCACCAGCAGCCGCAGGTCGAAGTAGAAGGGCGACACGCGGCCGGAGGCCAGGGTGAACTGCCCGAAGCGCAGGCAGCCGGCGTCGGCCAGGGCCACGGCCAGCGCCTTCAGCTCCGGCGAGACACCCCCCGCCACTGCGCCTGGCCGGGCGCTGGCCCGCGCCGTGTTCACGGCGGCGCGGAGCGCGGCGGCAGCGGCGTGCGAGTCGGCCGCGCCCGCGATGCCGCGAGAGACGGGGATCAACATGCCCCCGCCGCGCGCGTCCAGACCGGCGGCCAGCGCCGCCGCCAGGTCGCCACCCTGCGCACCGACACCCGGGGCCAGGATTGGCACGTCGGGCGCAGCGTCGCGCACCTCGCGCAGCGCCGCCGGCGCCGTCGCGCCGACGACCAGGCCGATATTGCCGTAGGCGCTCCAGGTGGGGATGTCCCGCGCCAGGCGCAGGTACAGCGGCTCGCCGCTCACGCGCACCTCCTGCACGGCCGCCGCGCCGGGGTTCGACGTGCGGTCCAGGATGAACACACCGCGCGCTTCGGGTCGGCCAGGAAGGGCCCGAGGGCGTCCGGGCCGAGATATGGGTTGGCGGTGACGGCGTCGAAGCCCCACTGCTCGAAAGCGGCGCGGGCGTAGGCCGACGACGTGTTGCCGATGTCGCCCCACTTGGCGTCGAGGATGCGGATGGTGTTCGGCGGCAGGCGGCGCAGGGTCTCCTCCATCGCGGCGACACCGGCCGAGCCGAGGGCGACGTAGAACGCTAGGTTGAGCTTGTAGGCCGACACCAGGCCGGCCGTCGCCTCGATGAGGCGCCTGTTGGCGGCGACGATGGCGTCGGCGTCTGCCCCCACCGGCAGCTCCGGGTCGAGGCCGAGGCAGATGAGGCTGTCGGCCCGGGTGACGGCCGCTGCGAGGCGCGCGCGAAAGTCCATGAGCGGTCTCCTTGCCCTACAGCTTGCCCAGGAGGGCGGCCAGCAGCGCCATGCGGATGTACATGCCGTTTTCCATCTGACGGAAGTAGGCGGCGCGCGGGTCGTCGTCCACGGCCTCGCTGATCTCGCCGACGCGGGGCAGCGGGTGCATGACGATCATCTTGTCCTTCGCCAGCTTCAGCAGCTCCGGGGTGATGATGTAGCTATCGCGCACCGACTCGTACTGGCTCAAGTCGCCGAAGCGCTCCTTCTGGACGCGCGTGACGTAGAGCACGTCGGCGATGTCAATGATCTCGTGGATGTCCTCGCCCTCGCGCATCGGGACGTCCTTCGCCCGCAGTTCATTGGTGAGGCGCATGGGCATGCGCAGAATCTCCGGCGAGATGAAGTCGAGGGATACGTCGTACAGGGTCAGGAGCTGGGTGAGGGAGTGGACGGTGCGGCCGAAGCGCAGGTCGCCGACCATGGCGACGTTCAGCCCGTCAATCTGCCCCAGCTCTTCCTTGATGGTGAAGATGTCGAGCAGGGCCTGCGTCGGGTGCTCGCCGACTCCGTCGCCAGCGTTGATGACCGGGACGCGCGCCGCCTTCGCCGCCACCGCCGCCGAGCCGGTCTCCGGGTGGCGCAGGACGATGATGTCGGCGTAGCACTCCAGGGTGCGGATCGTGTCCGACAGCGACTCGCCCTTCGAGACGGACGAGTACTGGACGCCCTGGGTGATGGGGATGACGCTGCCGCCGAGGCGCTCCATGGCGGCGATGAAGGAACTGCTCGTGCGGGTGGACGGCTCGTAGAACAGGGCCGCCATGACCTTGCCCTTCAGCAGATCGGTCGCGCCGTCGCGTCTCACGATGTCGCGCATCTGCTCGGCGAGGTCAAACAGCGCCTCGAGATGCGGGCGGTTGAACTGGGACACCGAGAGCACGTCCTGGCCGGCCAGCTCGCCGAGCAGGGCGCTGTCGCCATCCGAGAGCTTGAGGTGGGTCGCAATCATTCTGTCCTCCTGTGGATCTTTCTCGACAGAGACTCGGTCTGATAGCTAGTTGGGGGTAATGAAGCGGCCGTCGCCCGGCGCGGCCAGCACCTGGCCGTCCTCGAAGGCCGTCGCGCCACGCAGGACGACGCGCCGCAGCCGGCCGCGCACGGAGTAGCCCGCGAACGGGCTCCAGTCTACGCGCGTCTGGAAGCCGGACTCGCCGATGGTGTGCCGGTCATAGGGGTCTACTTCGATGTAGGTGTGGGGCTGCTGTGGCAGTCCAAAGATCTGGTTGGGGTTGGTGTGGGTCAGCTCGACCAGGCGCTCCAGGCTCAGGCGGCCCTCGCCCATCGCCGTCAGCAGCAGCGGCAGCGTCGTCTCCAGGCCGGGAACGCCGGGCGGCGGCTCCGGCCGCGCCTTCTCGTCCAGGGTGTGCGGCGCGTGGTCGGTGGCGATGCAGTCCACCACGTCCAGGTTCGCCCAGAGCGTCTCGCGGTCCTGCGCCGTCGCCAGGGGCGGCCGCATCATGCCCCGTGCGCCGAGGCGCGGCAGGGCGCTGTCGTCGAGGAATAGGTGGTGGGGCGTGACCTCGCACGTGATGGGCGCGCCCTTCTCTTTCGCGGCTTTGATATACAGAATCTCCGCGCCGCGGCTGACGTGGGCGACGTGCAGCCGCCGCCCGAACGCCCAGGCGAAGCCGACGGCCATCGGCAGGCTCAACTCCTCGGCGTGGACGACGATGGGGCGGTGGGCGGGCCACGTCTGGAAGTGGGCCAGTAGCGGCAGCCAGTCGTTGACGCGCAGCGGGCCGTAGGTCGCGTCCAGGTAGATCTTCAGGGCGATGGCCTGGTCGGCGAGACGCGCCGCCGCCGGGGCGTTATCCGCCGACGCGCCGACGTAGACGCCGACGTCGGCGCGGGCCGTGGCCTCGGCGCGCTGGCGGGCCAACAAAAAAGCCGCCTCGTCAATGAGGGGCGGCTTGGTGTTGGGCATGGCTAAAACGGTGGTGACACCACCGGCCAGAGCGGCGGCGGTGCCAGACGCGAAGTCCTCTTTGTGGACTTCGCCCGGCTCGCGCAGGTGAACATGGACATCGGTCAGCGCCGGCAGTCGAACCAGGGACATGAGAACCCTCCTCGGCAGGGGCGGGGTTGGGGCGCAAAAAACGGGCGCCCAACGCGTGGGAGCCCGGTCGTGAACAGGATAGGTATCTGAGCCGTCTACCGAACCCAGAATCGAATGATAGCACGACTTGCGCTGGGGGGCAAATTACACCAATGACGGAAGGGGCGCTCAGTTGACCTGCCTGGCGTTGCGGAATATAGTTCTGCTAGACACAGGAGAAGAACATGAGCAGCAGTCGCCACACGAAACTCGTACACGTCGGGCAGTATGTCGCCGAAGTTGATGTTGAGCTGATTGACACGTCTGATGGGTGGTCTCCCTATCTCTCTCTCGAAGACGCATATAAGCTAGACGAAGTGCGCGAGGCTCTGCGCCACGGAGATGTTGCCCGAGCGGCGAAGCTCAGCCGTGTATACCGGCTTACACCTGTTGACGAAGCGGGTTTACGGCCATAGAATTGCGAACGTGCGCAGAGATGAGGAGGAGACGATATGTACCGCGAACACATACAAACAGATCCGTCCGTAATGATGGGGAAGCCGGTGATTGTCGGAACACGCCTCACAGTCGAGTCCGTCTTGGACAAGCTGGCTGCCGGCGAAACCTACGAGCAACTGCTTGACGCTCACCCCCGCCTGACGCTTGAGTCTATCCATGCAGCGCTCGCCTATGCTGCCGATGTTCTTCGCTCTGACGTTGTCTATCCCTTGCCCGACAAGGTCGCATGAACATCGTAATCTCGCCATGTCATCCCACCGCCACAATCACCCCTTCGTTTGGGCGCAGCGTCAGCGATGACAGGTTCTCTGGCTCTTCGCGGTCCAGGTGCGTGGACACCAACACCTCGCCCGACAGTCCCTCGCCCCTCACCGCGACCACACGTTCCTCGTCGGTGAAATTGAGCGCCACGACAACGCGCCCGCCCTCGTGGATGCGCTCGTAGGCGAACACGCCCTTGCCCAACGCATCCAGCGAACGATAATCTCCCACGGCCAGCGCCGGGGTCGCCTGCCGCAACGCCGTCAGGCGGCGGAACAGACGCAGCATCGAGCGCGGCTCGCTCTCTTCGACGGCGACGTTGACCGCGCGGTAATCCGGCGCGAGGGGCAGCCACGGCACGACGTCCGGCGGGCAGAAGCCCCCGTTCGGGCCGCCGTCCCACTGCATCGGCGTGCGCTCCGGGTCCCGCGACTCGCCCTTGATGTCCTTCTGCTGCAACCCCGCTGGATCCTGCCACTTCTCCACCGGGATGTCCACGTCCACCATACCGATCTCGTCGCCATAGTAGCAGGTCGGCGTGCCGCGCAGAGTGAGCAGGAGCATCATCGCCACGCGGGCCTGATCGCGCCCGGCGCGGGCGCCGATGCGCGAGCGGTCGTGGTTGCCTAGCACCCAGTTCGGCCAGCCGCCCTTCGGCAGCGCCGCCTCATAAGCCTCCACCACCCCGCGCACGATGTCCGCCCTCCACGGACTCTCGATGAGCTGGAAGTTGAACGGCATGTGGCACTCGTCCATGTCCGCGCCATAGTATGTCATCAGGCGCTCGTAGGGCAGGTAGATCTCGCCGACCATCATCCGCTCCTCGTAGCCGTCGAGGACGCGGCGCATGGCGCGGATGATGTCGTGGACGAGGGCCTGGTCCTCGGTGTAGATGTGCTCGTGACGGTGGCGGTCCGGCCGGCCGGGCTGGTACGTCGGGCTGGGCGGCTCGTCGCGGAACTCGTCGTCCTTGATCATGAGCCAGATCACGTCTACGCGGAAGCCGTCCACGCCGCGGTCGAGCCAGAAGCGCATCGTGTTCAGCAGCGCCTCCACCACGGCCGGGTTGCGGTAGTTCAGGTCCGGCTGCTCCTTGAGGAACAGGTGCAGGTAGTACTGGCCCGTCGCCTGGTCCAACGTCCAGGCGTCGCCGCCGAAAAAGCTCTGCCAGTTGTTGGGCGGGCCGCCATCGGGGGCCGGGTCGCGCCAGATGTACCAGTCGCGCCTGGGGTTGTCGCGGGCGGCGCGGCTCTCCTGGAACCACGGGTGCTGGCTCGACGTGTGGTTGGGGACGAGGTCCAGGATGACGCGCAGGCCGCGCGCGTGGGCCAGCTCGACCAGGCGGTCGAAGTCGGCCAGCGAGCCGAACAGCGGGTTGACGTCGGTGTAATCCGAGATGTCGTAGCCGAAGTCGGCCATGGGCGAGGGGTAGATGGGCGAGAGCCAGATGGCGTCAATGCCCAGGGAGGTGAGGTAGCCGAGGCGTCCGATGACACCGGGAATGTCCCCCACGCCGTCACCGCTGGCGTCCATGAAGCTGCGCGGGTAAATCTGGTAGATGATGCCGGTCTGCCACCAGTGCTGCATGTCGTCTCTCCTGCGAGAATGATTTTGTGCTTGACAAGCTCTTTGCGCTGCGATAGGATACGCGCTCAATTGATATGGAACCTATGATAGTATACGCGAGGACACCCATGCCCAGCGAACCCCAGGGCGCCATGCCGTCCCTCGTCGGCGTCAACCACGTCGGCTACGCCGTGCCAGATATCTGCGCCGCCCGCGACTTCTTCGTCAACGTCCTCGGCTTCGAGATCGAGTCGCAGCCGACGACGCTCCAATCAGCGGACGACGACCGCATGGCGCGCTTCTTTGACATCCACCCGCGTGGGACGCTGACGGTATGCTTCCTGCGCGCGCCGGACGGCAGCCGCGTCGAGTTGCTCCAGCCGACGGCGCCGGATGCTGAGACCACGATGCCGAAGAACAGCGATGTCGGGGCGCGGCATCTCGCACTCAGCGTCAGTGACCTGGAGGCCGCCGTCGCGTTCCTGGCGCAGCAACCAGGCGTCCGCCTGATGGAGATGAACCCTGGCGTCCAGCTCGGCGAGCGCCGCACCGGCCGCTTCGCCTACTTCGCCACCCCCTTTGGCATGTACATCCAGCTCGTCGCCGTCTGAGATGGGGGTGCCACGGAGGCACAGAGGACACAGAGAACAAAAACTAGGTGTTCTCGCCCAAATCTCCCGGTGGAATCCAATCCCCTGAACCCGCGGCGAAGACCCACCAGCCGTTAGGAAGGCATACGCGGCGCATGAAGAGCCCGGCACGTGCCGTTCCATAGGGGAAGACGCCAATGTTGTAGACCAGACCGTCATCGTTGGGACTCGCATAGAAGTCGATGAGGTACGTTTGGTCAACTACCGAAGCAATTGTCGGATCTTCGTCATTCCACCACGCTTCTGGCAAATAGCGAGCGAATTGTTCACGCACATATTCGACACTTCCCAGTGGGAATGAGTTGTATCCCTCAGTATTCATGACTTCATCGGGCGGCGATGGCCCTCCAAAGTTGAATATCAAGTAGTTTGCACGCATAATCCTCTGTGTCCTCTGTGCCTCTGTGGCGAGTTCTCTGTTCTTTCGTCAGCCGCTCCACCCTCGCAGCAGCCCCACCACCACACCGACGAGCGCGCCGCCCGCGATGAGCCATACCGAGTTCACCCGGAACCGCACCAGCAAAACGAATGCCGCAACGCCAATCGCCACTGTGATGGCGTCTATCAGCGCGGCCCGCGCTAGGGTGATCTCGACGCCGGCCATCAGGCCGACGGCGGCGACGTTCGCGCCGTCAAGGATGCCGCGCACCCACGGCGAGCCGCGCAGCCGCGGAACGAAGGGATTCACGATGGCGACATAGACGAAGGCGGGCAGGAAGATGCCGGTTGTGGCGAGAACGGCGCCGGGGACGCCGCCGACGATGTAGCCGATGAACGTCGCAGTGGTGAACACCGGCCCCGGCGTGAACTGCCCGACGGCGATGGCGTCGAGGAGCTGCTGTTGCGTCAGCCAGCCGTAGGTGTCCACCAGACTGCTGTTGAGGTAGGCGAGCAGGACGTAGCCAGAGCCGTAGATCGTCGCGCCGATGACCAGGAATTGCCAGAACAGGAGCCAGGGCGTGTAGGCGACGGCAGCCTGCGCCTGGAACGCGACGTGTTGGAGCGTCGGCAGCCAGGGGGCCAGGGCTAGAGACCCCCCTGGCCCCCCGACATTCAAGGGCGGACAGGCCCTCTTAAGGTGGGGATGTGGCGTCCCTCCTCCATCCCCCCGTCCCCCTTCCTCCCCCCACAGGTGGGGGGAGGAAGGGGGAGACGAGCGCAGCGAGGCGGGGGTTGGTGGGGGGCGAGCCGCCGCCTCTCACCTGTTCGCCCTTGAACCTCCCGCCTGCAGGCGGTGGAGACCCCCCTGCCCCCCCGTCCACGGGGGATGGAAGATGGGCCTGGTCTTCGCCAGCGGGGGGTAGAGGGTGGGTTGTCCCCCCGCTGGCGGGGGGATGAGAGGGGGGTCTCCTCAGCCGCTGCGCGTTCTCGACCAGCATCACCCGCGCGGCCGCGCCGACGAGTAGCGCCAGCGTCGGCGCGCCGAGCAGGTAGAGGGCAAGGACGACGGCGGCGACAATACCCAGGAAGACGGTCTTGATGGCCGTGCGCGCCAGGTTCCACAGCGCCTGTAGCACGATGGCGATGATGACTGGCTTGACGCCGTAGAGGAACCACACGCCGGCCGGCGTCGCGCCATACGCGACGTAGAGCCAGGCGAAGATCAATGTCAGGGTGAAGGCGGGGAGGATGAACAGGACGCCTGACACGAGCAGGCCGCGCAGCCCCTGGACGCTGTAGCCCGTCGCCAGGAACATCTCGGTCGAGTTGGGGCCGGGGAGCAGGTTGGTGACGCCGAGTAGGTCGAGGAAATATTGGGGCGTCATCCACGCCCGCCGCGCGACGACCTCGTCCCGCAGCATGGCGATGTGCGCCGCCGGCCCGCCGAACGCCGTCAGGCCGAGCTTCACCGATAGCCCGGCTAGCTCGCGCAGACTCACCGGGCGCAGGAGGTCGTCATGCGGGTCGCGGGTTTCGTTCAAGAGTACCTCTCACTACTTATGCAGACTGTGCCGTCGTTGCGAGGCGGGCCTTGCTGCCGAAGCAACCTCCCGCTGCGTGACAGACGCGCAGTCGCTGCCCAGAACACATAGGACACGCCGTCATTGCGAGACCCCCATGCCCGTAGCGGTATGCGCCGACACAAGAAACGTCTAGGCTGTCACCCCGAGCAAAGCGAGGGGTCTGGACTGCGGCGGCCCAGATGCTTCGCTTCGCTCAGCATGACAGCAGGGCCTGAAGTTTCTGAGCAGCCCCGCTGCCGCCTGCGGCGCATCCTCACGGATGAAAGTGTTGGCTGTCGCCTAGCGGCGCCGCCGATTGAAATCGGCGTCTGCTACGCTCAAGCCTGCTCAAGCAGGCTGGCTATGCGGCGTTCTGCCCATCCGAGCCTGCTTGAGCAGGCTTCGTCCACTCAGCCACCGACTCAAGTCGGTGGCGTCGGCAGGCGACGACGTAGCCCGAACCAACTTTCATAGCAGGTCTTCATGGACAATCTCACGCTCGCTGAACGAGACGCTATGCCTGGACTGGAGCGTCTATCACAACGGCGGGGGATTGCTTCGCTGACGCTCGCAATGACGGCCTGGCAGTGCTCTTGTGTCGGCGCATGCCGCCACACGGCATTGGGGTCTCGCAATGACAGCCTCCTGCTGAGCAAGTGTAAGCTCTCGCATTGGATTACTGCGTGGCGACGGGCTGGCGCGTGCGCCGCGCCAGGGGCAGATACCACAGCAGGGCTAAGCTGACCCCGACCGCCAGGAACAGGAGCGCGGCCCCGTAGGCGGCCGGTGGATAGCGGCCAGCCGCGTCCGCCGCGAACAGCCCGATGATGCCCCCCATCCACCATTGCAAGATGAACGTGCCGCCGATAGCGAACAAGTTGGTCGCCGACATGGCCCGCCCGGCGAGGGCCGGCGGGAACAGGGCGCGCGCCTGGGTGATGAGCATGATGTGGGGCGCGGCGGTGAGGCCGTACACCACGAAGGCGACCGTCACCACGGCCAGCGGCGGGCGCGCGATGAGGAGGAGCTGATCGGCGACCAGAATGGTGGCGCTCGTGACGACGACCCGGCTCACGCCGAAGCGATCCGACAACCAACCCGACGTCAGGAACCCGACGACGGCCCCAAGCGCCAGGGCCAGGAGGATGCTGCTGCCTTCGAGCTTGTCCAGGCCGATGGCGTCGAACAGGTAGGGGCCGGCCCAGAGGCCCTGGAAAGCGTACAGGGCGCCGGACATGAAGAAGATAAGGGGGGCGATGCGCCAGAAGCGCCGGTCCGCCAGGACGGTGCGCAGGCTGCCGCCCGCGCTGTCGCCGCCGCGCCAGTCCACGCCGGGCGGCGCGTTGCGCGCCCAGACCATGATGGCGGCGGCAACGACAGCGGTGATGGCCGCGCCGAGAACGAACGCCGACCGCCAGCCGACAGCGGCGGCCAGGAGCGCGAGGGGCCGCGTGGCGAGCAGAGCGCCCGTCGCGCCGATGCCGACGAACACGCCGGAGATCGTGGCGAAGCGCTGCGGGGAGAACCACACGCTGAACGCGCGGAGCGCGCCCATCAGGATACCCGCCATGCCAACGCCGATGAGCGCCCGCCCCAGGGCCGACACGCCGAACGACGTCGCGGACGCGAAGATCAGGCCGCCGACGGCCCCGATGAGCATCAGGCCGGGCGTGACCCAGCGCGGGCCAATGCGGTCCAGATAGACGCCGAGGGGGAGCTGAACGGCGGCGAAGGCGGCGAAGAACAGGCTCGTCATGAAGCCGAGTTGAGCCGCGTCCAGTCCCAGGTCCCGGCTCAGCTCCGGCGCGATGACCGCGTTGGCTGAGCGGAAGAAGTAGGACAGGATGTAGGCCAGCGTGAACAAGACGAAGATGAGGGTGCGTCGTGACATGAATGGGAGTATAATAGGCGTTGAGGGCTTACGTCAACCTTCTTCCTCGTGTTGATTGCGTGATAGAGCGCATCATCGCCCTGTCTTTCTGCCTCGGAGGGGAGGCCCCTATGGAAGCACCAACTCAGCAGAGGCCACTGTCGGTGACGGTGGCTATCCTCGTCTATAGCATCGAAGTCGCCGTCGTCATCGTGAGCGCCATCGGCTATCTCATCGCAGCGGGAATCAGACTCGATGATTTGCGCGGAACTTTCTCTACCGCGATGGCGTCCCCCGAGAGTGCTACCCAGGTGCAGATGGCGTTCATGCTGATGATAGTCGCCATCGTCGGCCTCATCTCTATTCGCGGCCTGCGGCACTCGCGTCCGTGGGCGTGGCGCCTGGCCATCGGCCTGCTCGGGGCGCGCCTGCTGCTCGGACTATACGCCTATTTCTCTGGGAACGGAGTCACGTACGGCCTGTTCATTCCCGTCCTGGCGGTGTTCCTCCTGAACCAGCGCGAGGTGCGCCGGGTTTTCAAGCAGATGGAGGCCAGAGATGCAGCAGCCAATGTCATCCGTCAGCAGTAACCTCGCCGACTACGAGCTTCTCCGCAAATATGAGCCTGTTCTGCGGTTCACGAAGGGCGAGCTGTATTACCCGACGGATGTGGACACCTACGTCGCGAACACGAGCCTGTGGGCGGCTGTGCCGAACCGCTCCGACAAGCTGCTCACTCCGGCCGGCCAGCTTACGCTAGAGGCTCTGGCGCAGCCGCGCTCCTTCCCCTTCGGGACGGTGGAGTATCTGCGTTTCGTGCAACCCCTCTCCTTGGGTGACGTCGTCGGCCAGGCGCTCAAGCAAGGCGACCTCCAATTCCGCGCCCTCGCTAACGGGTTTGACCCAGGCATTGGCCGCCTCGCCCGCGTCGGACTGCTCCCGCGCCTCATTGACGCCGGGTTCTCGTTGAGCATGATCCTGCGCGGCAAGGTCTCCGGCGCTACGGCGACGATTGCCGAGGAACAGTCCAAACGGATTCTGGCGGCCGGTCAGAAGTTCATCTACTATGGCCGCGTCGTGCGCCAGGAAGGTTGGATCGGCCTCAACTACTGGTTCTTTTACCACTACGACGACTGGCGCTCTAGCTTCGACGGCGTCAACGATCACGAAGCCGATTGGGAGAACGTGTGGGTATTCTTGTACGAGGATGAGGACGGCGCCTTGAAGCCGGAGTGGGTGCTTTACGCGGCCCACGACTTTAGCGGGGACGACTTGCGGCGCCGCTGGGATGACAGGGAAGAGCTTGACATTGTCGGGGAGACGCACCCCGTCGTCTACATCGGCGCAGGTTCCCACGCCGCCTACTACCGGCCGGGCGAGTACCTGATTGAGTCGGAGGCGCCCGGCACGGAGTCGCTTACGCGCTATGTGTTGGCTATGCGGCGCCTGTGGAATCGGGTGTTTGGGCAGGGCGACGAGGTTGACGACAGCGCGCCATTTCTGACCATACCCTTCGTCGAGTACGTGCGCGGCGACGGCGTCTCCGTCGGCCCGGGCCAGGACCATGAGTGGCAGCCTGTGCTTCTCGACCCGCCGCCGGCGTGGCTGACCGACTATCACGGGCTGTGGGGCCTGTTCACGCGCGACCCCGTTGGGGGCGAGAACGCCCCGGCTGGGCCAATGTACAACCGCGACGGCACGCCGCGCTATGTGTGGTACGATCCGCTGGGCTTCGCCGGCCTCGATAAAGTGCCGACGCCGGTCGCTGAGCAGTCGGTGCTGCAGAAGGAGCTCGACGGCCTCACGGCGCGCCAGCAGGAAATCGCGCGGGAGCTTCAGGCGAAGCAAGGCGATCTGGAACGGCAGGGCGCTGAGCGAACGGCGCTAAACGGCTTCTCCTACCTGGGCAAAGACGCCAGAGGCATGGATGAGGCGATCGTTGCGCTAGGTGAAGAGATACAGGGCCTGCGCCTCAAACAAGCGCGAAACATGACCTTGACGAGCGCGCTTTCCGTTCGTCTCCAGCGCCTTGACGCAGGCATCAAGGACGATCCCCGCGCCCACATTGGTCTGATGCAGGCGCCGATGACTACCGAGTCGATGCGCTTCGCGCGCGCAGGCGAGATTTGGTCGGCGCTAAGCATCGGCTTGCTTCTGGTCACCTTCGTCGTGTTGCTGTTCCTCGGTGTCTCATACTGGATCAACGCCCTAATCTCGGTGGTTGTGATCTTCGCCGTGATTGAAGCCGTGTTCCAGCGCCGTGTTGCTGATGTCATCGCGGCAATCACATTGATCTTGGCCCTCGTGACGCTCGTCCTCCTCACGCTTGCGTACTGGCGCGAATTGCTGATTGTCGGTGTGTTGGCTGCGGGCATCTATCTCACGTGGCAGAACGCCAAGGTGGCATGGGCAGCGCGGCGCGCTGGCGACCAAAAGAAGGCGACTGCGCTCACGCCGAACGCAGAAGCAGAGCCGAGCAGGGATGGGCAGGTGAAGGGTTCGTAACTTAGAGCGTCCGCGCAGGATTCGTGGTAGAATTACCCCATCCTGCGCCAGCCGTTTCTGCCAGAAAGCTTGTGTCACCCATGCCCGACGTCCAACCCGGCCAGCCCTACCCCTTAGGCGCGACCGTCTACCCCCACGGTGTCAACTTCGCCCTGTTCTCCCGTCGCGCGACAGCGGTCGAGCTTCTCCTGTTCGACACGGCGGAGGACCGCGCCCCGGCCCGCAGCATTCGCCTCACCCCTGAGCCGCATCGCACGTTCTATTACTGGCACGTGTTCGTGCCAGACGCGCGGCCGGGCCAGCTCTACGGCTACCGCGTCCACGGGCCGTACCAGCCCGATGAAGGCGTGCGCTACGACCCGTCGAAGCTGCTGATTGACCCCTATGCCCGCGCCGTCGCCTACACCAACTACCAGCGCGGCGCGGCGGCGTGGTACGGCTTCGACAATATCCCCTACGGCATGAAGAGCGTCGTGGTGGACCCGACCGGCTACGATTGGGAAGGCGACCGGCCACTATACCGCAACGGCAATGCGTCGGTCATCTACGAGATGCACGTGCGCGGGTTCACCGCGAACCCAAACTCGGGCGTCGCCCCAGAGAAGCGCGGCACGTATGCCGGACTGATCGAGAAGATCCCCTACCTGGTGGACCTGGGGGTGACGGCGGTCGAGCTGATGCCCGTCCAGCAATTCGACCCGCAGGCCGCGCCCTACCCGCGCCCGAACTACTGGGGCTACCAGCCGGTCGCCTACTTCGCGCCCCACCGCGCCTTCAGCGCGCGCCACGACCCGACGGGGCCGGTGGACGAGTTCCGCGACATGGTGAAGGCGCTGCACCGCGCCGGCATCGAGGTCATCCTGGACGTGGTCTACAACCACACCGCCGAGGACGACCAGAACGGGCCGACGCTGGCGTATCGCGGCATGGCGAACTCGACGTACTACCTGCTCAACCCCCACAACCGCGCCGACTACATCAACTACAGCGGCGTCGGCAACACGTTCAACGCCAACAACTCCATCGTCCGCCGCCTCATCATGGATAGCCTGCGCTACTGGGTCGAGCACATGCACGTGGACGGCTTTCGCTTCGACCTGGCGTCCATTCTGTCGCGCGGCGTAGACGGCCAGCCCCTCAGCGACCCACCCATCCTGTGGGAGATCGAGTCGGATCCGGTGCTGGCGGGAACGAAGATCATCGCTGAGGCGTGGGACGCCGGCGGGTTGTACCAGGTGGGGACGTTCATCGGCCTGAAGTGGGCGGTGTGGAACGGGCAGTTCCGCGACACCGTGCGCCGCTTCGCCAAGAGCGATCCGGGCATGACGACGCTGCTCGGCGACGCCATCAGCGGCAGCCCGATGCTGTTCCAGAAGCTCGACCGCGACCCCAGCCGCAGCATCAACTTTGTCACGAGCCACGACGGGTTCACCCTCAACGATCTCGTGTCCTACAACGAGAAGCACAACTGGGCGAACGGCGAGGAGAACCGCGACGGCACGAACGACAACCATAGCTGGAACTGCGGCATCGAGGGGCCGACGGCGAACAAGGATGTCGAGTTCCTGCGCGCGCGCCAGGTGCGCAACATCCTGACGCTGCTGCTCATCGCCCAGGGGCGACCGATGCTGCTGATGGGCGACGAGGTGCGGCGGACGCAGCACGGCAACAACAACGCTTACTGCCAGGACAACGAGACGAGCTGGTTCGACTGGGAGGATGTGGCGCGCCACGGCGACGTGCTGCGCTTCGTGCAGCTCCTCTTGCGCTTCCACCTCCGCAGCCGCCTGTTCCGCGACGAGACGTTCTGGGTCTCGCCCGGCGGCACCGAGGTTCACTGGCACGGCCAGCATCTCGGCCATCCGGACTTCGGCCCGAACGCGCGCTGTCTGGCGTTCGAGCTGATCAACGCCGCCGAAGGCGAGCACATGTATGTGATTCTCAACGCTTTTTGGGAGCCGTTGGAGTTCGAGTTGCCGCACCTGGCGCCGGGGCAGACGTGGCGGCGCTTCATTGACACGTGCAACCCGTCGCCGGACGACATCAGCGACCCGCCGGTCGCGTTGGCGGCGAACACGCGCTGGTACGTCGCCGGCGCCCGCTCGACGGTGGTGCTGGTCACCGGCATGGGCGCGCTATTGGGCTGAGGGAGGGTGTATAACGCTGGCGGGGGATAGAGCCAAGTAGCCTCTATCCCCCGCCAATCCACTTCGTCAACCCAGAGTACAGTTACGCGGCGCTGATGAGCGCCTCTTCAATTGCCAGGGGCAACTCCAATGGGAAGAAGCGCGCTGCTAAATAGGCATAGTCCTCGCCGCTTTCATCAACCACACGAATATAGCCATGCCCTGCTGCGTCGACGTCCGGAATGATGCGGTAGAGCTTGCCAACCTCGAGGGACGCTTCGTAACCCTCATTGTTGATGCACAGAGCGAAATGATGGGCCTGCTCTTCCCGCACCTGCCGAATGATCTCCACGACGTCTAGCTCAAGCGGCTTGCCGCCGCGGGCAGCCAGTATCGCGTCTCTGTGTTGGCGAACGTGCTCCAGCGCTTCGAGCTGGCGTTGCACGCGCAGTTCGGTCACCAGGGCTTCCGGGCCGAGATTGTCCTGCACGCCTTGCTCGATAAGCTCGGTGATGACTTCTTCCACCGTCGAGCCGCACGCCTGCGCCAGGCGCTCGACCCGGTCCAGCACCTCCGCGTCCAGATGCAGCTCGATGCTTGCCATACGATCCCCTCGCTCACGAATTGCCCGAATTACAGTGGGCCGTCACGGCTATGCGCTGCGTTTCGTGCATTTGTCACGCCTCAAACTCCCCAGCAAGCTCGATGGCCTTCACATCTGTTCCAATTATAGCTTACTTTCCCCCGTCCACCGAGAGCACCTGGCCGGTGACCCAGCCGGCGTAATCGGAGGCGAAGAACAGCACGCCGAAGGCGATGTCGTCGGCGGAGCCGAGGCGTTTGAGCGCGATGCGCTCCACTAGCGCCGCCTGCCCCTCGACGCCATACGACTCCCACTGCCGCTCTGTCGTCGGGTTCGAGCGCACGAAGCCCGGCGCGATGTTGTTGACGGTGATGTTCCACGCGCCTAGCTCGTGGGCGAGCTGCCGCGTCAGCCCGATCTGCGCCGCCTTCGCCGAGGCGTACGCCTGGATGCCGGTCAGGCTCACCCCCAGGCCCGCGCCACTGGAGATGTTGACGATGCGCCCGTAGCGCGCGGCCTTCATGCTCGGCGCGACCGCCTGGGACATATACCACGCGCCGGTCACGTTCACGTCGAAGATGGCCTGCCACTGCTGCGGCGTGACATGCTCGATGGGCTGCCCCACCTGCCCCAGCACGCCGCCCGCGTCGTTGACCAGGATATCCACGCGCCCCGTCGCCGCCAGCGCCTCGGCCACCAGGGCGTCCACCTGGTCTTGCCGCGTCACGTCCACGACGCGCGTCTGGCACTGCCCGCCCGCCTCGCGGCAGAGGCGCTCGGTCTCGGCCAGCTCCTCGGCGACGATGTCGCACGCCCAGACGGACGCGCCGCGCTCGGCGAGGCGGTGGGCGATGGCGCGGCCGAAGCCGTGGGCCGCGCCGGTGACGATGGCCGTCTGGCCCTCGAAGGAGATGTTCATGCCGCGCTCCCTCCGCCGGGGTACAGGTCGCTGTACTTGGTTTCGAGGTAGGTGAGATAGGGGTCCACGTCTAACGGGCGACCGGTCGTGCGCGTCAGCAGCTCGTTGACGCCGAAGGCGCGGCCGTGACGGTACATGTTCTCGGTGAGCCAGGTTCGTAGTGGGGCGTAGTCGCCGGCGGCCAGCGCGTCGTCCAGAGCGGGAACCGCCTGCCGCGCCGCCTGGAAGAGCTGTACCGACATGACGTTGCCGACGGTGTAGGTGCAGAACGAGCCGATGTTGCCGGATGACCAGTGGATGTCCTGGAGCACGCCCAGGCGGTCGTCGGGCGGTGTGACGTCGAGGTATTCCGCCATCTTCGCCCGCCACACGTCGGGTAGGTCGGCGACGCGCACGCGGCCGTCCAGCAGCGCCATCTCGATCTCGACGCGCAGCATGATGTGGAGGTTGTACGTCACCTCGTCGGCCTCGACGCGGATGAGGCTCGGCCTCACGGTGTTGACGGCGCGGTAGAATTCTTCGGCGGTCACGTTGGCGAGCTGCTGGGGGAAGACCTCCTGGAGCCGCCCGAAGTGGCGCTGCCAGAAGATGCGGCTGCGTCCGACCAGGTTCTCCCACAGGCGCGACTGGGACTCGTGCGCGCCGTAGCTCGCCCCGCCGACGGCATAGAGGCTGACAAGGTCGGTGGTCAAGGCGGAGCGGGTCAGCTCCGGCGCGACGCCTTGCTCGTAGAGGGCGTGGCCGGTCTCGTGGAACGTCCCGAAGGTGGCGGCGGGCAGGAAGCGCTCGTTGTAGCGCGTCGTCATGCGCACGTCCTCGCGGGTGAACGAGATCTCGAACGGGTGCGACGACTTGTCCAGCCGCCCACGCCGCAGGTCGTAGCCGAAGAGCTGGGCGATCTCCAGGCCGAAGGCGCGCTGCTGCGCCTCCGGGTACTCCCGCGCCAGAAAGTCGGTACGCGGCATCACGCCGCTGTCCACGATGCGCTTGAGCAGTGGCAGGCTGCGCGCCCGCAGCGCGGCGAACAGGTCGTCGAGGCGGGCGGCGGTCATGCTCGGCTCGTACTTCTTGAGCAGGGCGTCGTAGGGGTGGGCGTCGTAGCCGATGGCGTCGGCCAGGCGGCGCTGAAGCTCGACGGTGCGTTCCAGGTAGGGCGCGAAGCGGGCGAAGTCGTTGGCCGGCCGCGCCGCCTCCCACACGCTCTGGGCGACAGCCTCGTGGGACGCCATCTCGCTGACGAGGGTGGCGGGGATGCGGCGGGCGATGTCGTAGGCGTCGCGCGTCTGCCGCACGGCGCGGATGCGGTACGAGTCGGGGTCGTCACCCTCGACTTCGGCCTCGGCCGCGTCGAGGAGACGCGCTGTCGTCTCCCCGGCGAACTGCTGCGCGGCGAGGGCCGAGAGGGTCGCCATCTGGTGGCCGCGCGTCTCGGAGCCGCCGGACGGCATCTGGGTGCGCGCGTCCCACTGGAGGACGGACAGGGTCACAAGCAGGTCGTTGATCGAGGCGATATGCGCCTGGAAGTCTGTGTAAGCGGTCATATGTCCCTTCAAAGAAGAATGCCACGGAGGCACAGAGGACACAGAGGACAGACAGTATTCTATTCCTTCTCTCTGTGTTCTCTGTGTCTCTGTAGCAGATGTGTCTCAGGTCTTGGCTGGCAGAAGCGCCGCTAATTCGTCGAGGTTGGCGCGGCTCATGGCGCGGCGGCCGGCCTCGATGTCGTGGATCATCTCGATGGTGCGGGCGACGAGAGGCGCGGGAACGCCGACCTCCGCGCCGAGGGTGACGATGGGGCCGAGCTGGGCGTCGGCCTCGGTCTTGCGGCGGCGCACCGCCAGGTCGCGCCAGATGCCGCTGTGGCTCTTGGCCGACTTGCGGTTGAACGCCTCCATGTCCCGTAGCGATTGAATGGACACAACGCGCGGCGTGTCGGGCAGAAAGGCCAGCGGGTCGAAGCCGTTGAAGCCCATCGGCGTGACGCCCCGCGCCAGGGCGATGCGCATCACCTCCTGGGCGACGGAGATGTACACGGCCTGGTAGCGCTCGTCAGCCAGGGCGTCGGCGATGGAGTCGTCCGTCAGCGCCGTGACGAAGAGCTGCGCGCCGTAGGCCAGCTTGCCCCACAGGTAGCCCCAGATGTTGTCGGTGACGATGGCGTTCTCCTCGAACTGGCGGAAGACGCCGTGGAGCTGCGCCAGGCGCGGCGTTATCTCTCCATCAAGCTCGCCTAGGACCACCGCGCCGCGCCCGCCGTAGAGGATGAGGCCCGGCTCCAGGTAATCCGCGCCGAAGTTGACGAAGCAGCCCATCGTGCGCGCCTGGCCGACGACCTCGGCGATGACCATCTCGTTCAACCCGTTTTGGGCGGAGACGACGCAGCCATCGGCCGTCAGATGCGGGGCGAGCGCCGCTGCCGCCGCGCGCGTGTCCTGCGCCTTGACCGCCAGGACGATAGTTTCCCACTGGCCCGCAAGCTCGTCGGGCGTGGCGGCGGGCGCCCCAACGGTGAACTCCGCGATGGGGCCGCTGATGCGCAGCCCGTTGGTGCGAATGGCGGCGACGTGCTCCGCTGCCCGGTCCACGAACGTGACATCATGCCCCGCCCGCGCCAGATACGCGCCGAGCGTCCCCCCAATGGCGCCCGCGCCCCAGATGAGCAATCGCATGGCCTACCCCCACGCCTCGGTCAAGAGGGCGCGCGTCTCCTCGACGCCGGCGTTCCAGATGGCGAGCATGTCGTCGTCGGAACGCTGGTAGAGGCCGCCGTAGTTGCCGTCCTTAAGGTACTCCCGCAGGGCCTGGGGGTGGAGCTGACGCAGGCGGCCCAGGTCGGACATGGGCTTCTGGGTCTCCGGCAGCGCGACATCGGCCAGGCGCGTCCACGGGAAGTTCTCCATCCACGAGGCGTGGGACGCCACCGGGTCTATGCGTTGCACCTCGGCCCACGCCTTCGGCGCGTTCCACCAGTTGTGGAACTTGACGATGATGCCGGGGTTGTCGGCCATCCACTCGCCGAGATAGGCTTGCGCGGGCGCGTTGCCGCCGTGGCCGTTGACGATGAGGATGCGGCGGAAGCCCTGGGACGCCATGCAGTCCAGGATATCGCGCACAACGCCCAGGTAGGTCCCGATTCGAAGGGAGATGCTACCGGGGAAGGCGCGGAAGTACGGCGTGACGCCGTAGGCCTGCACCGGGAAGACGGGGACGCCGACTGGCGCGGCGGCCTCGATGGACAGACGCTCGGCGAGGATGCTGTCTACGCTCAGGCTGAGGTAGCCGTGCTGCTCGGTACTGCCCAGGGGCAGGACGGCGCGGTCGTCGTTGCGCAGGTAATCTTCGACCTGCATCCAATTCATGTCAGAGATCCTCATAGCGTCTCCTTCGGGGATGTCATTCCTGGGGAAGGCGCTATTGTGGTGGAGATTGGGGTGGGAGTCAAGCTCGAATGAGGGGGCGCAAGCGGCGCAATGTTTGCAGGACATCGGCGGCCTGGGTATAATGCCGGTATCTATAATCGAAGGACGTAGGAATGCCTCAGATTGATATTGATTTTACGGGAATACTCGAGCGCATCAGCGCTTTCTTGCAACTCGCCGGTCTGTGCATGGGCGTCGTGCTGACGGCGCTGTGGCTGGCGATCATCGTGTGGACGTACCAGGACATTCGCAGCCGCAGCCGCGACTGGCTGCTCATCATCCTGGCCGTAGCGCTCGTGACGGTCGTCCCGGTGCTCGGTCTGCTAATGTACCTGCTCATGCGCCCGAAGCAGTCGCTCGCCGAGCAGTACGACCGGGCGTTGGAGGAGGAGGCGCTGCTCCAGGCATTGGAGGAGCGCGTGACCTGCCCCAAGTGCCACAGCCGCGTAGAGAAGGACTACATTCTCTGCCCGACGTGCTACACGCCACTGCGCAAACCCTGCCCAGAGTGCAGCCGCCTGCTGGCGCTGGAGTGGGATGTCTGCCCTTACTGCGGCCACATGTCGGAGACGGCCACGCGGCGCGTCACGCCGCAGGCCAGCGCCGCGCCGCCCGACCCCGCGCCCACCGGCTAATCCCTCGACGGGACCCTTACGGGTCCCGTTTCTGTTCCCCGACGATCTGCACCTGAAGTGAGTTGGTGCGGCCAGGAATGCCGACCGGCATCCCCGATGTAACGATGATGCACTCCCCATCGTGAATGTAGCCGCCAGCGCACGCGCCGGTGATGGTGCGGGCGACGATATCGTCGCTCGTGTCACACCACCCGATCACGATGGGGATGACACCCCGCACAAGGGCCAGCCGCCGCGCCACCGTCGCGTCGTGGGAGGCGGCGATGACCGGCATGGCCGGCCGCCAGCGGGCTACGGCGCGGGCCGTCATGCCACTGGCCGTCGGCGCGAGAATGGCGGAGGCGTGCAGCTCGGCGGCGATGTCAATGCTGGCGAGGGAGATGGCGTCGGTGATGGAGATGTTGTTGCCGCCGCGCCACTGCGTTGGGACGAACTGCTCCCAGTGGAGCGTCGGCTCCGTCACGCGCGCGATGCGGCTCATCATCTCCACCGCTTCGACCGGGAACTGCCCGATGGCCGTTTCCGCCGAGAGCATGATCGCGTCCGTGCCGTCGAGGATCGCGTTCGCCACGTCGCTGGCCTCGGCGCGCGTCGGGCGCGGGCTGTGGATCATCGATTCGAGCATCTGTGTGGCAGTGATGACGGGCTTGGCGGCCAGGCGCGTCTTCTGGATGAGCATCTTCTGGATGACCGGCACGCGCTCCGGCGGCGCTTCGACGCCCAGGTCGCCGCGCGCCACCATGATGCCATCGGCGGCGGCGATGATAGCGTCAATGTGCTCCAGGGCCTCGACCTTCTCGATCTTGGCGATGATGGGGATTTTCGCGTTCAGGGCCAGCAGGGCATACCGCAACTCCTGAATGTCGCGCTGGTGGCGGACGAACGAGAGGGCAATGTAGTCCACGTTCTGCTGCGCCACGAACGCCAGGTCGCGGCGGTCCTTGTCGGTCAGGGAGCTGAGGCTGGTCTCGACGCCGGGCAGGTTCACGCCCTGGTGCGAGCGCAGCGTGCCGCCGTGGACGACCGTCGTCTCGACGGTCGTCGGCGTCGTGCCTGTCACAACCAGCTCCAGGTTGCCATCGGCGAGCAGGATGCGGTTGCCAGGTTTGGCGTCGTGGGCCAGCTCCGGGTAGGGCGCGGTCGCCCTTGAGGCATCGCCCATGATGCTCTCGGTGGTCAGCGTGAACGGGGCGCCGGGCTGCAACTCGGCCTCGCCGCCCACCAGCTCGCCGATACGAAGCTTGGGGCCTTGCAAGTCGGCCAGCAAGGCGATCATCTGCCCCATCTCTGCCGCCACGTGGCGGATGCGTGCGATGCGGTCCGCGTGTTCGGCGTGGTCGCCGTGGGACATGTTGAGCCGCACAACGTTCACACCGGCGTGAACAAGGGCGCGGAGGGAGTCGAGACTGTTCGTGGCGGGGCCGAGCGTGGCGACGATTTTCGTGTGGCGCATGCGATCTCCTCGCGGCAAAGGGAAGACCTGGCGGCGCTCCGAGCGTTCTCAGGTCTATCGGCCAACTCGTAGTTCCTCACTCATATTATAGGAACGCCGGGCGAATTGCCAGAAACCGCCTGAGTCCCCATCGCGGCTCCATGTTTGCGCGTCCTGACGCTTTCGATTATACTGACACAAATTGTTCTCACGCCCACCACTCAGGAGAGGGTCATGATAGATCCCAGGTCAGGCGAGCCTTCGCAGAGCGCCCCAAGTGACGGCGACGATCTGCATGAAGAGATGATCGAGGAACCTGTTCTCATCGGCGGCATGCCGCTGGAGGACTTTGTCCCGGAGGGGCACGCGCCGCATGCGCCCACCGAGAGCGTGGGGACACCGCCGGGCGGCAAAGGCTGCCTGGGGGTTCTTCTGCTCGTTGGCATCGCTGCCAGCAGCATCCTGATCGCCGTCGCCGCCAGCTCCCGCAGGAGACACCGATGACTGACCCCGCGCCGCGCCCAGACGAGCCGACCGAGCCTCTGCCCGAAATGACTGTCTCCGGCGAAAGTGTCGAGCCGACCACCGTCGGCGAGATGCCGCTCCAGCCGGGCGAGCCTCCTGTCGCCACTCAACCGCCCGTTCCCCCGGAGCAGACCGCGCTGCCGCCTGTCGAACCGCCGCCCGCTGAGCCTCTCCCACCTGTCACGCCGGTTCAGGGCGCGGGCGCGCCACCGCCCCGCCGCAATACGTGGCTGTGGGTCCTCGTCGGGTGCGCCGTCCTCCTCGTGTGCTGCATGTGCGTGATCGGGGTGGCGACGACCGCAGCTGTCCTGGGGCCGTTGCGCCGCTCGGTCGTGCCGGTCGCGCCGCCTCGCCCCGCCCAGCCGCAGCGTCCGTCGTCGGAGATCGAGCCGGCGCCGTCGGCCGCTGCCCCTAGCGACAGCCCGGCGGCGAGTGGAGCGCCCGCAAATGGCGCGGCGGCCCTCGATTTCACGCTGAAGACCGTGGACGGGCAGGAGGTGCGCCTGAGTGATTTCCGCGGCCACCCCGTCATCGTAAACTTCTGGGCGACGTGGTGCGGGCCGTGCCAGGTCGAGATGCCGCTGCTGTCGAAGGCCGTCGAGCAGCACCAGGACAAGGGGCTGGTCGTGCTGGCCGTCAACCAGATGGAGCCGGCGAGCGTTGTCAAGCCGTGGGTGGATACCAAGAAGTTTCCCTTTACCGTAGTGCTCGATGCGACGGGCCAGATCGGCCAATCCTACCGCGTCCGCGCCTACCCGACGACGTACTTCGTGGACGCCGACGGCGTCGTGAAGAGCTGGCAGGTCGGCTCGCTAACCCAGTTGACCCTCGACCGCCACCTGGCGAAGCTGTTCCAGTAGGGGCTGGCGGAGGGGAAGCGGGCGACTGCCATCATGTACGAGCGCTACGCCGAAGTCTTTGCCGCGTCGTCCGGCCACCGCGAGTACAATGCCCGCCTGGCGGCGTTCCTGCCCGACCTCCTGGCGCGCATGGGCGAGACGCCGCAAGCCGTGCTTGACGTAGCCTGCGGTGTGGGCGACCTGGCGCTAGGCCTGGCGCAGCGGGGGTACGCGGTCACGGCGGTAGACCTGGCGCCCGCCATGGTCAGCATTGCGCGCGAGAAGGCGGCAGCGGCCGAGGTTGAGGCCGCGTTCGAGGTCGCCGACATGCGCGCTCTGCCGTACCGCGATGCTTTCGACCTGGCGCTGTGCTTCGGCGACAGCCTGAACTACATGCTGACGCCGGCCGATGTGCGGAAGGCGCTGACCGCCATGCTTCGCGCGCTGCGGCCCGGCGGCCTGGTCATCTTCGACCTGCTGACGGCGTCGGCAATCGAGACGTTCTATGCCGACGAAGCGTACATCCTCCAGAACACCGACGACGTGTTCGAGGCGCACGAGAACGAGTACAACCCGGATACCCAGGTGGGGACGCTCACCGTGACGGCGTTCGTGCGCCGCGCCGATGGCGCGTTCGAGCGCATCCGCGAGACGCACTACCAGCGCGGCTACCCGCCGGAAGCGGTGGATCGGTGGGTGACCCGCGTCGGGTTTATCGAGCCGACGTGGTTCACCGACTGGGAGATTGCCGACACCCTGGAGGACGAGGACGGTGAGGCGACGCGGGTATTCTGTGTTGCTCGACGCCCGCGCGTGGAGGACGCCCGTTGAACATAGGCCGCCACTATCGCGGCGGGGCAGTCGGCCTCTCGACGGCGGCTCTCTACCCCCATACGGCGACGGAGGACGGGCTGCGGGTCGCAGCCGAGGCGGGCTTCGGCGTCGCCGAGGTGTTCCTTCAGACGATTGGCGAGTATCACCCGCGTTTCCTGGCCGAGCTTCAGGCCCGCGCCGCCGACCACGGCGTGCGCGTCCACGCCATCCACGTTCACTCGCGCCACTTTGGCTTCTGGGCGCCCTACCGCCGCCAGCGCGACGAGGCGGTGGCGCTGTTCGCCGAGGTGGTTCACATGGCGGCGAGCCTGGGCGCGGTCTGCATTGACTGGCACGGCGTGAGCGCGCAGGAGGCCGAGACGGTGAGCATCGCCGAGTTCTTCGAGGTCGCCGGGGCGATGGGGGAACGGGCGGCCGACAGTGGCGTGGTGCTCAGCATCGAGAACGTGAGCCGCTGCTGGATGCGCGGCCCGGCCGAGATTGCGCGGGTGGCGCAGGCGCGCCTGCCGGTCGGCTTCACCTTCGACCCGTTCCAGGCGGGTGAGGCGGGGGTAGACCCGCTGGCGGTTGTGGCGGCGATGGGTGACGGCCTCACCAACGTCCACGTCAACGACTATGCCCTCGGCCACCGTCACCTGCCGGTGGGCGAGGGAACGCTCGACTGGCCGGCCCTTCTCGCGGCGATTGACGCGACGCGCTACGCTGGGCCGCTGTTTCTCGAAGCGCCGCAGACCGACCCCGCGTCCTTCGTGCGCCAGCGCGACTTTCTAATGCGAAGTCTCACCTTGCCAGGATGGTAGCTGCCTCGTTCCACTTGGCCTGACAGCCGGGGCTTATCTTGAAATGAGGTGGAGGTAGTGGATGGAGAATAACTACACGGCGGTGATTAAGCAGGACAATGGCTGGTGGATCGGCTGGATCGAGGAAGTACCGGGCGTCAACTGCCAGGAAGCATCGCGCGAGGAACTGCTGGAAACCCTGCGCATTACGCTCCAGGAGGCGCTTGAGTTCAACCGCCACGAGGCTCGGCAGGCAGCCGGACAAGACTACGAAGAAGAACGCATCGCCGTATGAAGCGTAGGGAGTTTCTGCGCTATCTTCAGAGGCACGGCTGTGAACTGTTGCGGGAGGGTGCGCGGCACTCCTGGTGGCATAATCCCGCGCTTAACACGAGGTCAGCGGTGCCACGGCATACAGAGATTAGCGACGATCTGGCCCGGAAGATATGCAAAGATCTCGGCATACCTGTAATCAAGTCATAATATTGAGCTTATGGATTTGCTGGAGGAGGCGCTATGCCTAGCGTTTACCATGACGGCCGCAGTGTGGGCTACGCTCAATTCTACACCGGCCCCGTCCCCGTGCTGTTCCTCGCCCGCGCCGACGACTTCTGGCACAAGGTGGCGAAGCTCATGCCCTGGGACTACTACAGCGTCGCGCTGACGTGGCCCGACAGCGAGGGGCGCCTGGCCGAGAACGTGTTCACCTTCGCCGACGGCATGAAGATGAAGAAGCTCCACCTCGTCGGCCACGCCGACGGCGCGCGCGCCGCCATTCGCGCCGCCCTTGCCCAGCCCGACCGCATCACGTCGCTGACGCTGCTGGCCCCGTTCGCCGGCGCGCGCAGCCTCAACGACGCGCTGCCGTGGCAGGAGATCCAGGGGCTGAAGTCGCCGACGCTGCTGCTGGAGCCGGCGAGCGCCAGCCAGAACATGCAGGTCGCCGACGACCGCCTGGTGAACAGCCTCGTCAACGTCCAGCCGGAGATCGTGAAGGACTACCGAGAGCCGCTGAACGACGACCTGGCCCGCCGCCTCGCGTCAACCATCGTCCTGCATCTCGTACGCGGCTACGCGGGCCTCAGCACGCGGGGCGTCCTGGACATCCAACGCCAGCCATTACCGTAAATGACATGCGCGTTGCCCTGTTCATCTCGTGTCTGACCGATAACTTCCTCCCCCAGGTCGGCGAGGATACCGTCCGCATCCTGCGTCGGCTCGGCGTCGAGGTGACGTTTCCGCGCGGCCAGACGTGCTGCGGCCAGCCGTCCTTCAACAGCGGCTACCACCGCGACGCCCAGGACCTGGCCCGCCACTTTATCGAGGTGTTCGAGGGCAGCGAGGCCATCGTGACGCCGGCCGGCTCGTGCGCGACGATGGTGCGCCGGGAGTACGTCGGCCTGTTCCAGCACGACCCGCGCTGGCAGCGCCGCGCCGCCGCCGTCGCCGCCCGCACCTACGAGCTGAGCGAGTTCCTGGTGGATGTCCTCGGCGTCGAGGATGTCGGCGCAACGTGGCCGGGCCGCGTGAGCTACCACGACGCCTGCCACGCCCTGCGCAGCCTCGGCGTCCGCGAGCAGCCTCGCCGCCTGTTGAGCCGCGTGCGTGGGCTGGAGCTTGTCGAGATGAGCCACGCCGACTGGTGCTGCGGCTTCGGCGGCAGCTTCGCCGTGCGCATGCCCGACATCTCCGGCGCGATGCTCCAGGAGAAGATCACGCGCATCGCAGCGGCCGGCGCGCCCACCGTCGTGACCACCGATGCCGGCTGCATCATGAACATCGGCGGCGGGCTGCGCAAGCTCGGCTTGCCGTTCCAGGTCGTCCACCTGGCGACAATCCTGTCCAACGTCGAGGCGCGTCATGGCTGAACACGGCTACCCGAGCCAGCCGTTCGATGAGCGCGTCCGCGACGCCCTCGCCAAACCCTCCCTCGGCCAGGCGCTCGCCCGCGCCACGCAGCGTTTCTACTTCGGGCGCATCCTGACCTGGCAAGGGCTGGGCGACTACCAGACGGCGCGGCACACGGCTCGCGCCGCCCGCCGCCGCGCCGTGGACCACCTGGACGAGACTCTGCAACGCCTGGCCGACAACGTGGCGGCGAACGGCGGCCACGTCCACTGGGCGGCCGACGCGGCTGAGGCCAACGCCATCGTCCTCGACATCTGCCGCGCCGCCAACGCCCGCGTCGTCACCAAGTCCAAGTCCATGCTGACCGAGGAAATCGCCCTCAACGACGCCCTCGAAGCCGCCGGCATCACCGTCGTCGAGACCGACCTGGGCGAGTGGATCATCCAGCTCGCTGGCGAGACGCCGAGCCACATCATCGCCCCCGCCATCCACAAGACGAAAGCCGAGGTCGCCGAGCTGTTTAGCCGCGTCCTGGGCCGCCCCGTCTCGCCCGACGCCAGCATCCCCGAGCTAACGCGCATTGCCCGCGAGCAGCTCCGCCAGCGTTTCCTCGACGCCGACGTCGGCATCTCCGGCGTCAACTTCGCCATCGCCGAGAGCGGCACAGTCAGCATCGTCACGAACGAGGGCAATGGGCGCTACGTCACCGGCCTGCCCCGCGTCCACATCGCCATGATGGGCGCGGAGAAGGTCATCGGGACGTGGGAGGAGTGGGCGGCCACGCTCAAGATGCTCACGCGCTCGGCGACCGGCCAGCTCATCTCCTCCTACGTCAGTACGGTCAGCGGCCCGCGCCGTCCCGACGACGCCGACGGCCCGGAGGAGTTCCACCTGGTGATTCTCGACAATGGGCGCAGCCGCATCCTCGGCACGACGTTCCGCGAGTCGCTGCTGTGCATCCGCTGCGCCGCCTGCCTCAACGCCTGCCCCGTCTATCACGAGATCGGCGGCCACGCCTACGGCGGCGTCTACACCGGCCCCATCGGCGCGGTGCTCAGCCCGCTGCTGTTCGACTTCGACCGCTTCAAGGAGCTGCCCCACGCGTCGAGCCTGTGCGGGGCGTGCCGCGACGCCTGCCCGGTGGAGATTGACCTGCCGCGCATGCTGGTGGAGCTGCGGCGCATCGAGGCCGAGGGCGAGGCGGGCGAGCGGCCGCGCGCCCCGTGGACCGAGCGCGCCCTCTTCGCCCTGTACCGCCTCGGCGCGCAGACGCCGGCGCTATACAACCTGGCGGCGTGGGGGCGGGCCATCCTGAAACCGTTGGCGAAGGGCGAGCAGATCTCCGACGCGCCGCTGCCGGTGCTCGACGGCTGGACGAAGTACCGCGACTTCCCGCTGCCCGCCGCCGAGCCGTTCCACGCCCGCTGGGAGCGCCTGGCGCGCGAGCCGGATGGAGGACGAGAACGTAGAGACGCGGGGGCGATGGAAATGTAGTAACGACTTCAGTCGGCTTCTTCTCTTCCTTTGCGCCTTTGCGCCTACCCTGAAAATAGCCTTCAATTGTCATGCTGAGCGAAGCGAAGCATCTGGGCCGCAGTCCAGACCCCTCCTTCGTCGGGGTGACACCGACGCCGCCGCTGAGAAGCGGACGCGCACGAGGACGTGTGAGAGGTAGGCTATGTCGGACAGGACAACGGGGACACAGTTCTTGGCGAGGATGCGGCAGGCGAGGCAGGCCTGGCATTGGCCGTGGAACCCCGGGCCGGACCTGCGCCCCACGCCGCCCGCTGAGCCGCCCCCCGCGACCGACGAGCTGACCGCGCAGTTCGCCGCGGCGCTAACCGCCGTCGGCGGTTCCGTGCGTTGGGCCGCGACCGACGACGCAGTTCTGGCGGCGGTGTTGGACATCCTCCAGGGCAGGGGCGCGCGCGCCGTCATCGTGACGCGCCACGCCGACGCCCTCGCCTTCGCGCCGCGCCTGGCCGACGCGGGCTACGACGTGACGGTCGTCGGCTTCGCGCCGGGCACGACGCCCTCGGCCGACGAGCGGCGGGCGCAGCGCGAGGTCATCGCGCGGGCCGACGTTGTCCTCAGCGGCGCGGACTACGCCATCGCCGAGACGAGTACGCTGGCGATGCTGGCCGGGCCGCACAACCCCCGCGTGGCGACCCTGCTGCCGCCCGCGCACATCGCCGTCCTCGACCCGGCGCGCCTCGTACCGACGATGCCGCACCTCGTCGCCCGCTTCAAGGCGGACCACGTCCGCGACGGCCGCCCCGACATCAGCGGCCTGACGTTCATCAGCGGGCCGAGCCGCACCGGCGACATCGAGCAGACGCTGTCGGTCGGCGTCCACGGCCCCGGCGAGGTCACCGTCATCCTCCGCCACCCCGCCCCCTGAGATTCCTCTCGCGCCTTTCGTGGTCCAACACCTTGCCTGCTCGCGTAAGCCCCGTATTTCTCTACTCATCCCACAATAACCCCCGCAGACGATTGATGTGTCACACGCATAACGGCAGTCCTGTAGTGACGACTTCAGTCGTTCTCTCGCCTGGGAAACGACTGAAGTCGTTACTACGTCCCCGCCATGGCCCGTGTTCATCAGTCGGCATTCGGGCCGCAGTCCAGACCCGCCTATGGCGCGAGCAGCGCCTCGGCGCGGCGCAGGTCGCGGGGAGCGCCGCAGGCGGCGAAGAGGTCGCGGGCGCGGGCGCGGTCCGCGCGGGCATCATCGGCGCGGCCGAGGTCGCGGCGCAGGCGGGCGCGGTGGTAGTGGGCGCGGCCGAGCTCGAGCCGCGCGCCGCTCGACTCCAGAATGGCGATAGCGGCGGCGAAGGACGCTGCGGCCTCGTCGAACAACCCTTGCGCCGCGCGAATCTGCCCCTGGACCCGCAGGGAAAGCGCCTCGAAGTGGCGCGACCCGGCCTCGCGGGCCAGGGCCAGGTGCTCGTCGTTCATGCGGGCCGCCTCATCCACACGGCCAAGCCCCAGGTACGCCTCGGCGTGCGTCGGCCCGAAGTGCAACGGTCCCAGGCGATGATCCGTGCCAGATACGTAGTCTACAGCCTCATCGAGAACGGCCGCCGCCGCCGCCCAGTCCTCGCGCCCAACGTGGAAGTAGGCAGCGGCCCACCGCGCCATACAGTGCATCTTGATGTTGCTGGATGTGCTGGCCGTCGCCAGCGCCTCGGCGATATAGGCCCGCGCGCTATCGTCCAACTCAAGGTCGGCCTCGATCTGGGCGCGGCGAGCGCCGAAAACAGCCGCGCCGCGCACGTCGTCGGCTTCTTTAGCTGCCTTGTAGGCGACGCGGATGCTCGCGCGAGCCTCAGCCAACTCGCCCAGAGAGTGGCGCCGCCAGGCGTGATAGAAATGTGTCCAGTCCCACGCCCCTAACGCCCCGATTTTCTGCGACAAAGCGCGTTCCTGTGAGATGTAATTCAGCCCTGCTTGCCAATCGCCCATGATGAGCGAGTTCTCAGCAAGATACCCAAAGCCCATTTGAACAGCGAGCGGGTGGTTCCGCTCCTCGCCGAGAAGAATGCACCGTCGCGCCCATGCCATGCTCTCCTGACAACGGACCAGATGTTCATAGGCGCCGGCGAGATGCGAGAATGTCGTCCAGAGTGTGAAGGGGTCGTCGAGTGGCTCAGCCATCGCCAGCGCCTGCTCGAGCAGCGCGATGGCGCGTCGCAATTGGCCGTGGTGATGCTGGAACCGCCCCAGGAACGACAGCACTCGCGCCAGCTCAATCGGTTGGGTCGCGGGGTCAAGCTCGTGCGCCGCCTCCTGGAAGAACGGCTCGCCACGCATGTCGCCGGCTTCCGCGTAGACGGCGCCAATGCGCGCTTTCAGGACAGCGCGTTTCGCCCCCGCTTGCGTCATCTCTAAGGCTGTCGTGTAATACTCGACAGCAGAGGCCGCCGGGCCGCGCATGGCATAGATGTCGCCCAGTCGTTCGGCGATCGCCGCCTCTGCCTCGCGGTCGCCCAGCGCCATCGCGCACCCCCGCGCCATCGCCAGGAACTGGATCGCCTCGTCGTGGGCGAACAGCGCCTCAGCATTCTCCGCCGCCTGCCGCGAATAGGCCAGGCCGCGCGGCCAATCCTTGCCCTCGACGAAGTGATACGCCAGCGTCGCCGCGTGGTCATCGCGCTGAGCCGCGTACAGCGCCTCCAGCCCCTCCCCGATGCGCTGGTGCAGCCGCCGCCGCCGTACCGGGTTCAGCCCGCCCAGCAGCGTCTCGCGGATCTTGTCGTGGGTGAAGCTGAAGCTGTCGGCCGGGTCGGCGCGGAGGACCTGCGCCGCGCTCGCT